>NZ_JAAORD010000002.1 GCF_017696205.1 Prochlorococcus marinus XMU1402
TTTAAAGCGATTCCGAAATCATAACCTGTTGTAAGGTTGTCATCGCGATCGTTACCACCGTCGTCGTCATAGAACATACCAGCGTAGAAGTTAGCGCTGAATGTTGCAGTTGTAGTTTCAGAAAAACTACCTGCTTCGATATTGTTCATTCTTGCTTCTAATCCGTCTACACGGCTGTTAGTAATAGCAAGTTGTTCAGCAGGCGTGAAGTCACTAATAGTAACTTCGTTAGCTGTAGCAGACATAGGAGCTAGAAGACCTAATGTCGCAGGAGCTACAAGTAAGCTTTTAAATAGCTTCATAAATTTCCTCACACGAAATTTAGAGTACACCTTAAGATAGTGCATTTAAGCAAGAAAAATCAAGTATTAAGTAGTACAGTTTTAGATAAATGTGACACTTTTTTAACCTAAACATTACTTTTTATTGGTAATTTCAAATATCTTGACTCAATAAATTAATAATTAATTTGAAAATTTAATTAGATTTTTTAGATATCTTAAATGCGACTTCCTTAGTTTTATAGTTTTTTTTCTTGTTAGATCCCACTGAATCAACGTACCAACCGGAGGCAAGTCTAGTATCTATTTCTTCGTATGAACCAGCAAGGTTCATTTTTTTAATAGACTTTTTTTTATAATCCATAACCTAATACTAATTAACCCTAATAAATATAGCATTAAAAAAAATTTTAACTTTTAAGATATTTGAGTTAGGAAGACTAAAAAAAGATTATGTCTTTAAGAATTACTTATGCCCAATTCTTTAGAAAAAAGAAAAAAAAGATGATTTTTACCTCAACAAAAAAAATATTTAGTTATATTTTTTAAAACTTAAATACCTGAGGAGCACAAGGTTAAATGACTCAAATTAACTTTCTTGTAAATTCACTGCCTAGAGACTTAACTGAATTTGCCTTTTTCTTAATAGTTGGTTTCACTGCCGGATCTATTGGTTTAATTTAAACTAAACAATTTTTTTAATACGAAGTCAAAATTTAGTTTTTGATTAATTTTTGGAATCTAACTACATAAAATATTTAAAATCCTTCCAAACTATATCGTTATTATGAATTTTCACATTTTTAATAATGATTCAATAGGAAAATTAAATTTCGATCTTCCTCCCAAATTTATCAATTCAATTACTGTTAAAAATCCTTTAATTTGTTTATCATTTTTTGATAGTAGACTTGCAACACACCCAACCGTTCCTCCAGTAGCAAGAATATCATCAATAATTGCGAAATTATTGAATTTATCTAGAGAACTTTTTTGAATCGAAAGAGAATCCTCTCCATATTCTAAATTGTAGTTTTGTTTTACTATTTCTCCTGGAAGTTTTCCAGGTTTTCTAGCGACAATCATTGGTTTTGAAGATATTAGAGAAACTGCAGAACCAAAAATAAAACCTCTAGCATCAATAGAAATTATTGCTTCAGAATTTTGAATAATTTTACTTGCACTCATACTCATAATTATTTCATTGAAAACTTTAGGCTCATGAAGAATTCCAAGAACATCTTTAAAATCGATTCCTTTTTCAGGAAAATCTTTATAGGTATTAATTAAATCTTCGAATTTTTTCATTCTTTAAATCTAATGATGAAGGTTAAAAATTAATTGCTTAAAGTAATAATATTATGAAAAAACTACATAAATTTATTATTTTCAAAATAAAGATGTTTTATTTTATTTTCAAATGATCTTTTTTGTAAAAAGATAGATTTAATAAATGTGAGGAAATAAGATTTTTATAAAAATTTGAAGTGTTAAAGAATGGTTCAGTCTCTCCTCGAGACAAATCAATGAATTCATTAAGAAGATGAAAGATAGGACAAAAGACAAAAATCAAAAAAATCGAGCTCTTTAAAAAAATATCAATCCTTAGATAATTAAATCTTTAATATGTTTCTGGAATAATTTATAAAAAAAGTTTTTTAGCTGCAAAAGTTAGCGGCGGTTAGCAAAACTAAATAAGATAATTAATCATTCATAATATTTTATAAAAGGTCTTTTATAAAAGCTGCTTATGAATTAATATCTTATGAGCGGGGCGTGGCGCAGCTTGGTAGCGCGGGTGCTTTGGGAGCACTAGGTCGCAGGTTCGAATCCTGTCGCCCCGACTCTTAGAATCCAAGTTATAGACAGGTTTCCCAGCCTGTCTTTTTTATTGGCTAAATTATGTCCGCAGAAAAAACGGACAAATAGCGGACAAAAACCCTTTAAAGCGCATAAAAGATTAGATATTAATATCTTTTTTATTAGAAATGAGTTTACTTTTTGAGTTATTTTTAAAACCTTTATTAGGTTTTTAATCAATAAAAGTATGATTATTTCTATCATTAAAAGAATCATTATCATTAACTTCTTTCTGAAAATCATCTGAATCAGCTAAATCAAATATCTGTTCTTCAATTTCACCGGATTCAGATTTCAAGGACATTTGCTCTTCTACCTCTTGAGCAATTTCTCTAAGAGACTCCTCGTTAATATAATTAGCTCTATCTTCCGCAGCATCTACAGCATTTTGATAAGCGTCTTCATCAGAAATATCAAAATAATTATTTTCTTTATCGTCTACTTCATCAATAGGAGAAAAAGGATTTTCATAATATTTCTTACTTAAATCATATTTGTTGTTTTCATCTTCAAATTCGATTTGTTGTATATCTAATTCATTCTTAGACGCTTGATCAAATTCAGGTATTTCAAGACTTCCCTCAGAAATATTCTCAGATTCTTCCAACCATTTTTTATGTTTAATGAGACTTTTATAATCTTCAAAAGATTCATCAGATTCAATTGTCAAAGCTTTATTCATAGATTTAACAATTACTTTCAAGCAACATTTAATATCCAAGTCTTTCCAAAAAGATTTTGCATCTTTGTATTCATAAGTTTTTGATCCTGAAGTCCCAAAAATCTCATTAAGATTGCTAAAAGATGATTCATATTCTTCAAATGCTTTCTGATATTCTTCTTTATTTATTGAATCACTTAAATAGTTTCTTAATAGTAATTCGCTTTCAATTTTTCTATAAAAATCTAAGATATGATTTAAGTGAGGTTTTTTATTATCAAAATTAAGAAGAGGATCAACTTCAAAGCTGATTTTCTTTAATACATATTGTGTCGCTGGAGAATTATCAGATTCATAAGAAAAATTTCTCAAGAAATTAGAAAAAGCAATTTCAGATTTCAATTTCATAACTGATCAACAATCTTTATTTACTATTAAAAAGATAAAAAAATCTTAATTTATCCTACCTCAATAAAAAAATTTGTTTTTAATTACGGACAAATTGCGGACAAATATATCAAACTTTATCTGGAGAAACAACGCAACATCACGCAAGAAATAAGTTATAGCTTAAAAACCTAGTGATGCTAATGGGGTGTGCGGTGCTTTGGGAGCACTAGGTCGCAGGTTCGAATCCTGTCGCCCCGATTGACTTCTCACGATTCTTAAATAGTCCTTGGGCGATCCCTGGGCGATCATTTGCTATACCTTGCATAGCTTTGCATACTGCAACGCCCGCTAAAACAACTAAATAAGCAATATTAAACAGACCATTGCTCCAATACTAAAAATTAAGATCTACCCTTGCGAGTTAATAGTCTTTCAAAATAATCATTTTTTCATTTTAAATAGGTTTTTATTTATTAAATTTAAAACCCGAACCACAAGAACTTTTTGTCGCGCCTTTTGGAGTACTAATCAAGAATCCTCCTCCGGATAAATCCTGATAATGATCAAGTGATAGTTCATCTAGTAAACTTTTTTGAGATTCTGGAGCGTAGACAGTTAAGCCATCAGTTCTTGCAATCGGAATTCCTGATTTTTCCCAGATATTAACTCTCAGAAACATCCATCCATCATCAAGAATATCAGGTTGCAAATATAGGAATATTTCTCCAGGTGTACCACGATAAATTGATTGCCTGAGCAATTCATTTGAAGCAGCCTTGGTAATAGTTAAAGAACTCAATTTTTAAATACACTTAGTACATAGATTAATTATTTTTTAATTCAATAACAAGCATTCCATAATGTTCTCACTTTATTAGCTGCGTAATTTCTCTGAATTTTTTTATTTCCTCTCATAAGAAATATCTAAAAACACAAACAAAAATGATTTTCATTTTCATTTTGGTGTAAATTTTATACATCAGGTAGTTTTTTATGAGTCAAACTTGGATAATATCAGGGCCTCCAGGATGCGGTAAGACAAGTTGGATACTAAATACTTTTAAGAATCACTCTGGAAATTGTGGTTATGTACGTCTTGGCGGATATTCAGAAATTAATTTAGAGCAAGCAATAAATTCAAAAATTGATTTTGCTTTTTTGAAAGATCAAATTCCTAATTTATTAGATTTGTCAAGTTCAAAATTGCCCTTAGAGGTAGAGAAAGAGAATATTTTGATTATTATTGAATTTCCTCAATTTTTCATACCTAAATTTCAGGGTATTAGTGGTATTGATTTGAGAGTTATAAAAGAGCTTGAAATAAATAATCTTCAACCAAATAAATATTTGCATTTTGGCAGAGATCTAGAATTACCAATAAAGGATACTTTAGATTTTAAAGCAATTGAATCATGTAGTATTGACCTCAAAAAAAATATTTGGGATCCTGCAAGTTTAAATACTTTTTGGTTCGAATTAGTGAACGGTGCTTATGGAGACGTATATAGAGCAAAAGCATTAATGAACTTACCAGATGGTCGTTATATCTTGTTTAACTGGATATTGACTCAGAAAGGTTCTCAATATCAAACCTTAAATCAAGTTGCTCCTCTTAATGGAAGACCAGAAAGACACTCTGAAATTGTCATACAGGGGAAAAACTTAAACTTCCAATTAATAAAATCAACTATCAATAATTGCCTTCTTAGTGATGCTGTTCTAGAGCATCATCAAGCCACACTTAGAAATTCACAATTACAAACTTCTCGAAATTAATTAAAAATGAATCAAGCTGTTATTTCATGTTTACATGCAAATCTACCTGCAGTAGAAGCCGTATTAAAAGATATTGAATTACAAGGGATTACGAATATTACCTGCCTTGGAGATTTAGTAGGTTATGGTCCTCAACCTAATGAGGTTATTGAGTTAATCAAAGAGAAAAAAATTGCCACTTGTCAGGGTTGTTGGGACGAAGATGTAGTTGATGGATTAGATGCCTGCGATTGTAGTTACCCTTCTCAGATCGCTGAAAGGAGAGGTCATTTCGCTCATCAATGGACTACGGAAAAATTAACAAAAGAAAATAAGGATTTTTTAGCTAATTTACCCTACTCAATTCGTAAAGATAAATGTCTTTTTGTTCATGGTAGTCCTAATAGTCAACATGAATATCTGCTGCCCGATATGGATGCATTCGCAGCTCTTGAGAGAGTTGAAAATGCCAAAGCCGAGATTCTATTTTGTGGACATACTCATCAACCTTATATACGTGAACTAGCAAATGGTTCAATTGCCGTAAAGGTCAAAAACAGTGGTTCGAAAGATATTCAAAAGAAAGAAATGAATTTGCCGATGCGAAGAATAGTAAATGCAGGTTCAGTGGGAGAGCCACGGCATGGAGGAACTAAAGCTACTTATGTGGTTTATAACGACATCACTAATGACGTAAAAATTAGAGAAGTTGAATATGATATCGAACTTACCTGCAAAGCAATAATAAATGCTGGTCTTCCTCCGATTTTTGCATGGCGTTTAAAAAACGGATTTGAATTTGCCGAACGAGCTGAAGATGCTTCTCATGTTTGTGAAAGATGATAGAACGCTGGGCACTTATAAGTGGGTTAAAAGGGGATCTAGATACTTATGAACTTATTCAAAAAGATTTAAAAAAAACTCCTGGGAACATAACCCTCTTTGTTTTGGGGGATATGATAGGCCCTGAAAAAAACTGTAATAAACTTCTACACAGATTAATTAATCCAAAAAGTAATGATTTACAACCATGGTGCATATATGGTTGGTGGGAAGAACAAATCCTCTTAGAAAGTGGTTACCGTGGCAATCAAAGAGCTGAAGCTTTGAGAATAAATAAAGGTGAAGAAGTGGTCAAATCTCTAATAAATGCTGTTGATAAATCATTTCTTGATTGGATAGCAGCACTTCAATTTGGATTTGTTGAACTTGATTGTGGTTTAATTCACGGGAGCTCAAAAGATGTTGGCGACGATTTAACATTAGATACCCCGCCATTAACACTCCTGGATAGACTTACACGTCTTCAAGTAAACAGATTATTTACTGCGAGAAGTACACAACAATTTCATTTGGAATTAACAGAGGGGATTCTTAATTCGGAAGTACACGATTTAACCGGAAATCATAAGAAGGAGCAGAAGGTTCCTCAAAAAGCTGTCATTGGTGTTGGAGCAGGCAAAAATTATACTCTCTATGATGTAGGGACTGATAATACTCAATTCGTAAGGGCTGGATATCAATCAGTAAAGAAAAAAAATGGATTTGGATTACATTTTTAAACACTAGGTCGCAAGCGGGCGATCCTCGGGCGATCAAATGCTTAACTTTGCAACACTTTGCTGCATATAAGACAATTCTTGAGACTCATTTTGATAACAAATATTTCAAACTAAAGTCATAGCCTCACTTCGTTCTCATGGGTGCTGTCGCATTTTGCTGATCGAGTGCTTTGGGAGCACTAGGTCGCAGGTTCGAATCCTGTCGCCCCGACTCTTAAAAACCAAGTCATCCTAGCGAGTTACCCAGACTCGCTTTTTTATTGGAAATTATGTCGGTTACTTCAGCCGACAAAAAGCCGACAAATGCCTGATTTTTCTTAGTTATTCATAGATATTCTGAGTTATTCAATACGACAATTACGAAATTAGAAAAACATTTTGAAGTTTTGGTGCAGATTTATCCTCTTTTTTTATCTATTAATCTTTTGATCTAGTGCCAATTATTAATTGCACAAATAGATTTGAGGTGCTTCTTAGTTCTCCAAAGACAGTGAACCAATCTGCCACTTGGATTTTGGTATGGTTTTAGTCCTTGGTGCAGTCCATTTTCAATTCGTTCTAAATAAAAAGATGATCTTTCTTTTTGGTAAGGATAAACAGTAAGACTTTTGACGAATCCTTTATTACGAGGATCTATTTCTACATCACATGCTCCTAAAATTTCCCACTTAATACCCTCTCCAAGTCCACCTACTGCATATTGATTTGATGTCATTTGAAGACATGTAGTTTCTATAGGTTTTGAGAAATCAAATGGGTGAGCAACAACTGGTACTAAAAATTGAGAAATGATATGGCTAAGAAATAAGAAGCGTTTCATTTAATACTTAAATCTTTTTTTAATTTTGGTTGCACTTGGATCTTTAATTTTGTAAAAATCTGAATATTTATAAATAATAGGTTTTATATTTATGTATTCAAATCCAAGAACTTGACTTGTTTCTTCCTCTTTACGACAATATCTAAATTTAAAGCTACTATTGCCTATTGCATAATTAGGAACTTTATTAGACCATTCATTGCAAGCCTCTTTTGCTTCGTAATAAGATCCATATTTACAGCCTGTTAGCATTATCAGGGAAAGAGGTAATAAATAAAATCTTTTCATAAAAAAAGAGGGTTTTATCCCTCTAAGTTTAGATCGACTGTCAATCAATTAAATATTACATGGAATCGTTCCGAATATATAAATTGCCGACAAATTGCCGACAAATAATGCCCAATTTTTCAGGAGAAAATACGCAATACCCCGCAACTATTTAGACATGGTCTGTAGACATAGTGCCCAACTGGGCTTGTTAAGTGCTTTGGGAGCACTAGGTCGCAGGTTCGAATCCTGTCGCCCCGACTCTCTAAAACCAAGTCATAGAAAGCATTCTTAAGCTGTCTTTTTTATTTTGTAAGTAGTCTCATATTTAGATTTGCCCCTCTAGTAGCCCCTCCTGAGCTATAGCTTGCTATTACTTGCACCTATTGGTGCTCCTTTTGCCCCTCTAGTCATATACTTTTTCCTGGTCTAATATCTCCCTCTTATAACCCTCAGCAAGCTCATCATTATATCTGCACTCTTCAATTATTTTTACTATCTCGGAGATAGCTATAGTTTTTCGATCTTGCATGTTAAAAACTTCTCTATATATATAGAAACGAATTTCGAATAAAAATCAAATATCATTTATAGAATTAAAGAGAAGAAAAATAATCTTTGATATTTAATGTTGCGACTTCTTCCTTTACCGATTTTTATTTGCATTTATCTATTCTCTTGGTGGAGATGTAAAAAAAATATTATCGCTAGTGATAAGCAACTAAAACCTTGCATTGATTGGGCATATATAAAAAATTTACCTCTTCCTCCCAAACCTTCATTCGTAGAGTTTTATATTGTTTATGTTTCTTCTTTTTTAAAATTTCCCTTTGGGATAATTATTCAAGCACTACCTTTCGCAAAGAAGGTAAGATACTACGAAAGAGAAATGAAATTAATATTTGATAAATGGAATTTAGAAAAAATTAAAAAAATAATCAACTGAATATCTATCAGCCCTCTAATAATTACTCCTTATTTCCAGAGTCTATATTTTAAATAAATGTAGATAGGAAAAACCACTAAGCTAACTGTAGTGACAAAAGCAAGAATATCCTGCAACATATAAATAGACCCCCAATAAGGAAAATCATCACGGAAAAGCCTAAAAGGTAGGTATTGAACCTGGAAGAAATAAAACCTCATCAATATAAAATTAAAAACTTCCTCAAACAGGTTCTGAACAATAGGAAAAATAAAAGCTCCACCCATTATTAATAAAAAGCTCTTAAATACTTTTTTATCTTTATTCATTTCGAAATTATTCCTTATATATAGTATTAATAGCTCCACTGGTTAGCTTCTGCCCTGGCTTTCATATAGCACTCGTGAAGTTGAAGAGCCCCTCCTGACTAATATCATTTAATGTCATGCAATAGCAGTTTGCAATACTCTGTCTCAAATTGGTTACTATAACTACTATTTATTCAAGCCATAACAAAAGTCTCAAGAATATTAGAGAAATAGTCACGAGTGCTTTGGGAGCACTAGGTCGCAGGTTCGAATCCTGTCGCTTATACTCTTAAAAACAAAGTCATACTAGCGAGTCTCCCAACTCGCTTTTTTATTTCTTACTGTCTCATCTTGCGAAAGGGGCACTCTAGGGGGCACTCGTTTGAAGTACTTTGATCTAAAATGTGCCTACTAATAACTAGAAATAACTCCTGAAGATACTTGTTTTCTTCCATCCCTCATCCAGTAGTTGTTTATATTCCTTCCTAGCTGCTTCGATAGTTTCAACTCTGCTTCCCTTCATAACTGGTTTACTACTCCTTTTATATACGCATCCATAACTAATCATCATTGCATCAATACTGGGACTAGGCTTCGATACATCCTCAAATGGTTCAAATACTTTTATCCTATTTCTTTCATTATTTATAAGAATAAATCTCTCCATTACTTGCCTTTAGATAAAAGATAATTTAAAAAAATACCTCCCGAAACTAATAAACATCCCATAGCAACAAATCCAAGTAAATCTATTAATGATTTATCAGTATTTATTTTTAGAAAAGTTAAAGCAAAAGCTATTGGAGGGAATAATAATATTGTTTTTGGAATTAGCGCCTGATTCCATTTCTTTATATTTGTATCTTCTTCGTTTAACTCTTGATACATCTTTTCCAGTTTTTTTCTTTCTTCTTCCATTAGATAAGCAATAAGCAAATAATTGCTCCCATACTAAAAATTAAGCTCCACCCTTGCGAGTTAATTTTCATTGATAAATATCGAGTAATTTTATATAAATTCCTAACAATACTAATGTTGCTAAACCTCCTCCAATAAATATATTTGGTTGATTATTCCAAAGATTAGTTAAATATTCCATAAAAAAATTACTCATTGTAGATTTGTTTATTTTTTCCATTTTAATTACGTATCTATCATTAATAGATCAATAAAATCTTCCCAAAAAATTTTTTAAAAAAAAAGGGATTTATAAAAGAATACTAAACATCTTTTCTTTTTTTAACTTTTTAAAAAAAGTTATTTTTCCAATGAATCGTAGAAATCCTTAGTAGAAAGATTGCCAGGCCAATCAAATATTTTACGGTCAGCAGAATCTAAAAGTATGAAATATAGATCACAGCCTTTTAGTTTATCGATTAGTTCTATAATCTCTTCTGCAGCCTCTTTCAATGAAGTTTTCAGAACTTTTCTCCTTATAGCTATTTCATTTAGATATTCTAGTTTAAAACCATAGGCTTCTAACTCATTCCTTTTCTCATATAGAAATGATTTTTGGTTGGGTATGTTTCTAATATCAATTCTAAAAAGATTTGGAATAACTTTTCTTTTGTATGGAAATTTAGCCCATTTTTCTGTTGGAATTATTTTTTCATCTTTAATAAATTCAGAAATAGAATTATCTTTTTCAGACAAAAAAATCAGTTTTTCCTTCGCTCGAGAACAGGCAACATAAAAAAGTTTCCTTTCATCTTCAATTAGAACTTCAGGATAATCACCAAATATTCTCATAAATTGAGAACTTGGATGAATTTTACCAAAATTGTGAGGATTGATAATTATTACAGTGTCAGCTTCACCGCCTTTAGCACTATGTGCAGTTGATGCCTTTACTGCATAAGAATAAAGATGTTTTTGATAAACCTTAGCTAGAAACTCTTCAAGAAGTTTTATACCATTATCTTTTTTCTCTTCTATAAATTTTAGATTATTATCATCTCTCCTTAACCTTAGCGATAGATTTTTAACACGTGATAAGACATAAGAGAATTTAATTTTTTCTTCTATACGTTTTTCAACTTGACTTCTAAATCTTGATTCAAAATTTGTAATTTTGATTAGGAAAGGTATAACTCTTAACAATGAGGAGATGATAATGTCGGAATTAAATAAGAAACTTTCAGATTCAACCATCTCTAATTCATTTAATTTAAAGTTAAAAATCTCACCCTTTAATTTATGGTTTGAATCACTATATTTTGAAATTACCCCATTATTTTCCATTATTGAATTACAAAAATCTACTATGGGCTTTGCGCTTCTGAAGTTTGTCGTTAAAAAAAGTTCTTTTGGGTTTTTAAAATAATTTGCGAAATTATTAAAATATTTCAAATCTGAACCCATAAACCTATAAATCATTTGCCAATCATCACCTACAGCATTTATTAATAAGTTATTTGAAACTTTTAGGATAGTTTTTATCAATTCCTGATAAATGAAAGAAAAGTCTTGAAATTCATCAATAAAAAGGAATTTTAATTTTTTGAAATTTACTTTAATATTCCCCTTTTCAGTTTCAAAATTTGTTTCCCCACTTTCTATCTTTGAAATACAATTCCACATAATTTCAGGGAAATTAGTCATTTTTTGTTCTTTCAAATAGTGTTTATATTTTTTATAAATGCTTGGTAAAAGATCAATAAAGTCTTTTTCTTCATCAGTAATAGGTTCGTAGTTAAATATAAAGTCATCAATTTCATTTAGATCATTCGAAATTGTATTTAATCTATTTACAGATTGTTCAACAAGTTCTTCAAAAGCTAATTCTATTTTTCTCCTAATTTTTTCAATAATTTCTTCATCAGATAGTCTCTTAATTTTAAGATTTAAATTATTTTCTTCGCAAATATTCTTGAGCTTCTTCGTGAGCATAAAGTAATCCTCTTCTCGTCCTTCCATGAAATCAGCTCCAAAAGTTTGGAAGTCTTCTTTTGTAAGCTCAAGTATCAAATATTTATTTCTTCCGTAAAATTCTTGTTTATATTCAACTTCCTCTTCATACTCTTTATTTCCTAATAGTCCATAATATTCAATTATTAATTTCTCTTTAGGCAGATAAAAATCAGGATAAATTTTCTTTCCTTTAAAACTAAAAGGTCTCTCATAGATAAAATCTATATCATGTTCAAATAAGAAATCGCCAATTCTTTTCTCTCCCCTTGATTTAATAACAACTCCATTAATCGTTTCATTTTTTAATTTATACCTGAGTTGATTTAACTCTTTTTGAGTATATTTTTCAGTGGCATTAATCCATTTCTCCCAATCTGATCTAAATGATTTTAATAATAAACTTTTTAACTTTGAAGAATTTACATTTTCTTTATTAAGAAATTCCTTAACGATCCTTTTTATTATTTGATTTTGCTCAAGATCCCTAGCTATTTTTTTATCCCTTTTAGAAAATGAATTTGATAATCTGTCAAAATTCATAATTGGGAAATATTGTTTATTTTTTAATTCAGCCTTATTTATAAGTTTTAAAACTCTATTTTTTAAATCTTCCCTAGCTGAAACATTGAATGTTAATGCAAGTAATTCATCATGAGAATACCCAAGATAGTAAATTAAGAAAATAATTTTTGTTGCTACCATTTCGGTTTTACCACTACCCGCTCTTGCGGTCATTCTTATAGAAGAATCAGTATCAATAATGAATTTAATTTGTTCTTCAGTTGGCGCTCTTAATCCAATTTCTTTAATCCATTCAGTAGCTATTTCTTTTTTGATCTCAATCAAGTCGCTTAATTCCAAATTCTGACCAATTTCTTCTGCAATTTTTTTGATATTCAAGTTCCAATTTATCCTTATCCCATTTCTAGTTGTATTTAAAATTTTCCTTATTTTTAATTTTGCTTCTTTCTCTTTTTCTATCTTTATCTGTCTTTCTCGTTTCTCTCTTAACTCTTTTTCTTCTTTTTCTTTAAGAAGTTTTTGATTAGCCTTTTCATAAATAACACTCAATATTTGTGTTAATTGAAACCCAGTAATTTCTGAACCTTTAAGTTTTATTGATTTGAGAGCCTCTGGATTAAGTCTTCTTTGAGAGATGTCATTTAATAATTGAATGAAATGTTTAAGAGCAGAATTTCCTACGAGATTAATTTGGCCATTTTTATATTGATTATGTAACTCATAAACCAATTCTTTGTATGCTAATTGGGCCTCTTCAAATTTTTGATTAAATATACAAAGAATTGTCTTATTAAAAAGAACTATTGAATTTGATGAGAGACTATTTAAACCTATATTATTTGCTTTTTTATATAAATATTTAGAAAGGTTATTTTTCATACATTTTTAGCTTCAGTACTAAAAGTATTTTCTTATCTAAGACTATTATGAACTTACAGCAGTTCTTTGGAAACTTAATTATGTTTTGGAGGGGGAGCTAGAGGGTAAATACATGTAATAACAAGTATGAATAATGAGACTGATTACATATCAAAATTACCAAAATTATTGTTTTTATTAAAGCTATAAGTAAAGTCTCAGTACTTTCTTAAAAATAACGCCCAGTGCTTTGGGAGCACTAGGTCGCAAGTTCGAATCCTGTCGCTCCGACTCTTAAAAACCAAGTCATACTAGAGAGTTTCCCAGACTCTCTTTCTTATCGGAAAAATACGACGGCAGCTAGAGCCGTCAAATTACCGTCAAAACAATTTTTTATTAGAACTATTTTTAAGAAAGGTGGAAAACATATGACAATCACATTATTATTTAGCAACGATGCTTTTGTTAATGCGTTTAAAAAAATCAATAATCTCAATAATTTCTTTTGGGAGCTTCTTTGGTCTATCCACCTTCTCCTCTTTATCAGAAAGTTCAATTGCAGCGAAAATTAATTGTGAATCTCCAGTTCACAGAGGTAAACATAAGGATTGTGTTGATAAAGATGGCCGACCTAAGAGAAAAGAACTAATTGATCCTGATACTGGCCTTTCTGTTGTTGAAATGGAAAGTGACATATTGTGGAACAGAATCCCAAGAAGAAATAAAGTTCCTTATGAGCAGATAGTTAAATCCACATCTAGTTTTGATGGGAGTACTGAGTATGTTGTTTATGATCGGAATTATAAATTTAGTTATCCATATGAATCCACCGTTTTTACAAAGTGGTCATCAGATTATGTAAGAGGCATTTGGACTTTAAAAGCAGGTTGCGGTCTTATAGCTTGCACTGCAGGATATGAAACAGATGGTGGAGATTTACCTTCCCCTCTAGAAGTAAAATTCGCTGGGAGAACTTATTCTTTGTACGGAGATGATGGCAAATTTATGCTTCCTAATAGATTTGTAAACGATATCAAAAACGCAAAAACCTATGATGGATTATCAATAAGAGTACGACGTACTGTAGTTCCTATAGGAGAAAAAACTGTTGAAAAACTATCTCTTCTTTATAAAAAATCAATTAAAAAATGGGATTTACCAAAGATTGCTATAAACATAAAAAACATAAAAAAGAATCCCTCAATTAAAGAAATTGCAGGAAGCTCACTTCCCAGTGTAGTTACTGTAAGAGCTGGAAGTGGGCAAGGGACTGGTTTTTTTATTACTGACGGAGGTACTATACTTACCAATAGGCATGTTGTTAGTGGAGCATCCAATAAAGAAATCCTTATTGATACTGTTTCCGGAAGACAATATAAAGGTAAAGTTACTTTTATAAGTAGAGAAGATGATTTTGCAATCATTGATGTAAAGGGCACTGATCTTCCAAAAGCATTGCCTATCTGCTATTCAAATTATCCAATGGCAGGAGAAGATGTGGTTGCATTAGGCTCTCCTCTTGGTTTGTCAAACACAGTTACTAGGGGGATTGTAAGCGCTTTGAGAAGATCAGGAAGTGACTTTGATTCAATTGTTATGAGTGGCTCTTCATTAATTCAAACTGATGCTGCAATAAATCCCGGTAATAGTGGAGGGCCTCTTTTAAACGAGAATGGAGAAGTTATTGGAGTAAATACATTTGGTAAAACCTCCAGCGAAGGTTTGAATTTTGCTGTTTCAATAGTTGATATAATGCAACAACTTAAAGTGAGAAGACCTGGTGGGCTAGAAGCCTTAGAAATGAAGTTAAACTCTTGTGGCAACAAGTTCAATTAACAAATTCAAATGGCCGTCAATATGCCGTCAAATATATGCAAGTTTGTCATGTCAAATTAAGCAAACCCCGCATCTATTTAGTCATTGCGTGTAGACAAAGTGTCCTAATAGATTTGTTAAATGCTTTAGGAGCACTAGGTTGCAGGATCTAATCCTATTGCTCCGACTCTATCAAATCAAGTTCATACTAGCGAGTTACCCAGACCTGCTTTTTTATTGCTTTTACTTGTTGGCTCATCGCTACCAACAAATAGCCAACAAATTTAATAATTTCAAGAATTTCAAGGATATTCTTTTCTTGCTTTCGCAACAGCTAATTTCCCGCCACTTTTTTTAGATTGCGCAGTAACTGTCCACTCATAGGTATGTGTTCCGCTTGGTGGGCAAGGAGATTTGTATATAAATGCACCTGGCTCTATTACATTTTCTCCAAAGTATTCAATTTTTCCTCCGCCATGATTAAAACTTGGAGCATTCTTGTCTTTCATTTTAAATTTGATAAATTTTGTGCCTTTAGGTACATTATTGAGAGTAAAAATTGGATTTGATACTTTGTTTGGATAACCAGTTGTACATTTTTTTATATCTCCCCATTCAAAAGAAATGGAAAATTCTTCTGCCAAGCATGATACTGGAGTAGCCAAAATGGTACCAAAAATCAAAAATGATTTTATGTTCATTAAATTTCAAGTAAGTATTTATTTTAAATTTAGCATTTTCAAAGTTTTTTTTTCCTTTAAAACTTTTTTCGAAATAAGTAATCAAATATTCGCCAACAAATAACCAACAAATTGTGTTTATTAACTTAATTAATAACTTTAGTTAATTCTTCAAAGAATAGGAATGATCTGTAGAATAAGTGCTCTATTTTCCTATTAAGTGCTTTGGGAGCACTAGGTCGAAGGTTAAAATCCTGCAGCCCCCGACTATAATAATCCAATTCTTAGAGAGTTTTTCCAGTCTGTCTTTTTAATTTCTTATATTCTGTCCTCAATGATTGCGGACAAAATATGCTTAATTGAAAGGGAAAGTATTCTTAGTAGGAGATATAAAAAGTACTTCAAAAACAATTCCAGTCAAACCAATAGGCAATACCCAAATACCAATAAATCTATGATCAAAAAATCTTAAATGATCTTCACCCCTGAAAACACTTCGTAAAGAAGTAAATAGAGTTTCAGGTTGTTTATAAGATGGCCCATTTACAGAAGGAGAATATGGCTTGACAAAGGCTGAAGAAGCAGAAAACTTTGCGATTTTTCTTAAAAAATAAATAGGTAAAACCCATATAGCAACGAATCTTCCACCAAGCCACTGTCTCGCATTAGGGAGAGCATACTCTTTAATAGATTTATTCTCTGGCATTCCAGATTCCAAATTCTTATAAATTTTTTCTAATGTAGACTCATTACTTGATTTATTGATCATTTGATTTTCAGAAAAAATTACTTTAAAAGGTGTAATAAATAAAAATATTCCTAACTACTAAAATAACTAAAACGTAGTTAGGAATATTTTCGTTGGCTAGGTTCATAGAGACGGAATCTATACCGTTGCAGATTCGCCAAATATCTACATATTCTTTATAAAGAAAAAACTCTTTTTTAAAAAGTAAATAATATACATAAGAAGGAATAATATTTAATAATTTAGAGTTTTAATTAAGAATTTAATTTAATATTCATGACTATTAAAAAATATTTAAACCTCATTTTCTAAGATTGCGAAAAAGAAAATGAGGTCAAAGGGAGGTTCTCATTACGAACCGCTTTATCAAAGCTAGCGGTTAGTAGATTGCCCTAATATCTACTTATATATTTATATAATGAGTTTTAAAATACAGGAAGATTAATTTTATACAAGTAAGTGTTTAATATTTTATGTGATTATTGCTTAGGAAAAACTAATTAATGTACTTACTATAGTTATTGAAAGATAAAAAAATGCATAAAGAGAAACTGCAAAAAACAAATACTGTTCTATTGGAATCATGAGAATGTATTAATTAAAAGGGTAAGTAAATTTGATTAATTTTTTGTTAAAAAGATATTCTCAAAAATATAACTTTCTTCTATTGATTCATTTTTAATAGAAATATTTTTTGGCAAATTATTATTCGCAGAATTAAAAGCACCCCATTTTTTTAGCCAAAACAAGGTATAAAAAAATGCGATTAAAAATGGTGCTCCAACAATTAAAAATCTAATGTCCATCAAATTTTTATTAATAAGTTTTAAACTGCATTGCCAATATTGCTCCAAGGAAGAAAACAGTTGGAATCCCTAGTGCATTGACTGCTGCGGTTCTTACAGTAAATACTGGATAACCTTCTGCTGGTCTACCAGTGTCAGGAATTAATGCTGAATCTTTCCATACTTGATAATTTTTAAAAGGAGCTACTCCCTTCTTTGGTAATCCTAGTGGTGTTAATCTAAATACATCCCACCTACCTAACCAAAAGACTGTGAATATCCATGAGAATATTATTGGAGTAATAACAAGTAAAATCCTAAAATCCATTTCTAAAAAGTAATAATAAATGTGATTATTATTTTGTCTTTTTTAGTAAAATAAATTATTCGATCATTAACTTATATTTAAAGAAAAACTTTTAATAACATAGTCTCTAATCATTAGTAACATCATGAAATGATTAATTGATTTATTTAAAGTATATTTTTTTTGATTGCGATATTTAGATATTTTTTTTGATGTAGATTTTAGTTAATTAAAGAACAAATATGGAAACCTTTAGATTCTTACTTTTTGGTTTAGCAGGAGTTAGTGTAGTTTTTTGGGTGGCAATAATAGCTTTATGGCATGCATATATGTTTCCAAGATTTTTCAATGAAGATAAAGGTTTAAATGCTGTTGTCAATCAAGAAATAAAAGTTTCAACAGATCCAATATTAGGCAGTTTGGTTAACAGCAATAATTTCAAAAATAGAGACAAATATTCAATGAAAAATTTTGTTATTGCAGACTTTTCATCAGCAAGTAATAATTTCAAACTAAACAAACTCTACACAACAGTAATGATTGGAGTTACTTTTGCAAGTTTTATTTTTCTCACTTATGGATTCAGCAGTTCAATAACAAAGATAAGTTAAATGGAATCTATATATGTAATTGTTTTTATTACTTGCTTTGTTTATATAATTTTTGACTCCTTAAAAAATATAAATATAAAATAGATTGCTAATGTTTTTTGCCAGCTAATAAAATCTTTCTTCTTATATAGAAAAATACCAATGAAGTTATTAGCATAACAGGTGGATGAAATGAAATTGAATTTAGATATTCGAAGTAATCAAATGATTCCAAAATTTTTGTTCTTAATTTCCTAAAACTATATTTCATCTCTAAAATTTTTATTGATTTAAATAATTCAATATCTTGTATAAAAAGCTAGCTAAATTTTTCTTAACTAATATTTTCATGAAAAATATTACTTTATTTGTCACAAAAATCCTCACAGAACTCAACAAAAGATCAGATATAGTTTGAAAACCTAGTGCTGAACTATGGCTGTTGAGTGCTTTGGGAGCACTAGGTCGCATGTTCTAATCCTGTCGCCCCGACTCTTTAAAATCAATTCATAACAGTTGGTCCTTATTATTTGTATTTTCAAAAAACCTTTTTACCCTTGATCTATTTGAGTTAACCAACCATAAAGACTTAGCCATCTTAATCTTTAAAAGTAATTTTTAATATTTTTGCTATAAATTAATTGAGGCCAAACCTCGTCAGCACACTTTACGTTTGCTGCAAGACATAAATTGACTTTATATAGTTGCGAGTCGATTTAATAACCCTTTCAGTAGTTGGAATTTCTGGGAGGGTTTCTTGTTACTGATATTTATTAAGTAATCGATTATAGATTACCAACAATACTATTACCCCAACTATTCCATAAATAGCATGGGAAGGGTCGTGATGATTCTGCCAAAGCTCTTTTAAAAAATCCTTCAATACTTAATAGCCATTGCCCAATGAGGATAACATCCATAAGATTTTTCTCTAATTTATTGTAATTTTCTGCTATTTATTTTTAATCTTTAGGCCATTGCATTTGCATAATTTCTTTCCTCTGTTAATTTTAGTGGAATTGAATAAGTTCAAATGCAAGATCAAAGAATTGAGAACATATCGGCTGTTGCGATAAATATAACTAAGGTGCTTGTAATAATTTATCTAGGCTTCGAAGAAGTATTTAAAATAGGCAAATCACTTAGAGAGAAATTAGATTTTGAACTTGATATTTCTCGAAAATGGGCTACACAAACTTATTCGATTCTAAAAAAACGACTAGCGGAAGAAAAAGTAGCGGGTGGTTAGAAAATTAGTTATTAATCTTTAGGCCATTTATGAGAAACTAGCACTTCTAATCCAGCTTTGCCCCTCTTTTTTTTTGTTCAGTGAATAGTCTTTATCTATGTAAAAGTTCTTGATCTGTATGGGTAATATTGTAATTAATTTCGAAATATTGGCCGCCAAGTTTTTTTATATCTTCTGAATCTTTCTTAGAGGGAATGAATTGAAGCTTTAATTGCTTAAGCTACTTTTGCTCATATTATTTTTTGGTGGAAACTTTTATAAACAAATTCTGAGATTAATGCAAATTAAATTTCAATCCATTCATTATTATCCAGTTTATAGCTCTTCGTTTTTTGTTCTAAGTCACTTATCCATAGGGATCCTAGTTCTAAAGTTAGAGGGTTTATTTTGAATACAAAATCTTTCTGCCAAGCAATTTGAAGATCAACAATTTTCATATTCATATTTTTTTCTTTGCGACATACTTGATTTATGTAATCGAATAAATTTTTATATTCAATAAAATCTCCAAATTCGGGAGTGAAGCTGAAAGTTTCACTGAGATTTTTAATATCTTTACCTATTTGGACTTCCCAATTGATTAGAACAAAAGCACCTTTATTCTTGTGAAATATCAATTCTTTCCGTTTCTTATACAATGTTGAGCAAGCATAATATCTAACTCCATCTCCATCTTGATTTGTATGATATTTAATATTGCGAAAATCTTTTGTCAAGGATTTAAAATTTAAATCTATATTAATTCGAGATTGAATAGATTTCATTCATTAAATTTGAGGAGATTTTACTTCCTAAATTCCATTTGACACTAGGTCGATGAGGAGACCCTATGAGAATACCTCTTGACTAAGATCATGCTATTACAATTAATATCAAGAGTCTGTATTAAAAGAAAAGTTATTTATCGTTTGCACTTTTGATTACTCTTTTGAACCTATTTAGCCTTTTTTGTTTTTAAAATGTAGAAAGTTCCAATTTCTAAAAAAATGATTGAAAAAAAAGAAGATAATATTAGAAGCGAAAGTTACTACCCCGATTCTAATTTCTACATTGATAATAAAGAAAATGATATTTCTGATAAGGCCAATACTTCTCAAAAGAATTCTCTATTAAGAGATCAAATACTTAATATGGGGGAAAATTTTGAATGGCCAAATACTTATTGGTTCATTGCGGAAAGAACAAATGGAAGGCTTGCAATGATAGGCTTCATGGCTGTAATTATTAACTACACATTATTTGGATGGATAGCATATCCAATCCTTTAAATGAGTATTCTAATTTTGATAAAAATGGTACATATAACTCAAGAACGCATTGGTTTCAATATGCTGCCTTTGTTGTAACAGTACTTTCTATTTATTTTAGTTGAGCATTTTTCATTGATGCGAATTTTATCTTTTAGCTGTAAAAATTTTCAAATTATGGAATTGCAATGGATATAACCCTCTAAGTTATTGCTTAATGCGTTAGAAAGTAGACTTTTATCCTTAAAAAGTAATGGCTAGATCTTACAGATTCGTTAACTCAAATAGATTAAAGATAAAAAGTTTTAAACAGGCTTATTTTGAGGTCCTAAAACGCCAAACCAGACTTGCATCCAAGGTATTGGCATCCAAATTCCCATCATTAGAAATCACTTTTCCTATGCCAGTTTGAAAGCTGAAGTCATTATTTAGAATGTACTCTAACCCGACACTCGGTTTATATAATAAGGCGTTACCACTATCAACGCCCCCTCCCCCTCCGGCACCTATAAGCATTTCGCCATAGATTTTCCAGTTCATCCATTTTGGGCTAAAAACACCTACACCCCAGTGCCCCTCCGAATAGCCACCAGCCCCTCCTGCATACGCGCTTAATCCTTGTCCTGTAAGATACCACCAATCTCCTTTCATCCAGTCAATTTTACCTCCCAACAGTTGCATATCGCGTGAAAGGGTATCCCTACGTTGCGCATTAAAATACCATTGATGTGCTGGACGAAAACGCCATTTGGTAGTTTCTATACGGTCTTTTCTTGTCAGAGGTGCTCCTTTTTGATCCTGAGCAAAAGTTTTCATTACGTGCGTCAAATTTAAACCAAAATAAGGGGTATCAAAATTGCCATCTGGGGCGGTGAGATAGCCGCCGTCAGTAATTAGGCTGAGATCAGGAGAAAGTCGGTATTCCAATCCTATATTTGCTCGAGCAACAAATCCTCCTCCGGTCTCGACGGCACCGCCACCCGCGCCACCAATGGTTAAGGCAGGGAGTAAAGCCAGACGATCACTCTTTGTTAGTGGTATCCGATAGCCTAACCCCGCCAAAAGTTCAGCGTACCCACCAACACCTCCTGATACGGCACCTGCAGTTTCAAAAGTTGCAAACCAGTTTTCATCAAGAAAATAAGAGTACTCAACGCCGACCAGCCCCAATGATTCATCAAGGGGGCCACCAGAGGTGGTTCTGCTGCCGCTGGAGGGAGAATAGGCGCGAGTGCGTACAGCTAGGTGAGATCGGTGGCTGCTAACATTTCTGTATTCTGACCCGAAATGATTGGCCACGGTCAGCTCATCATCTTCCAAATTGAATATCGGTGAACTGAAGGGAAATTCCAGTGAAAGAGCAATTGCATCGCTGGAAATATCTCCGTTAGGAAAATCTACGTAAGTATAATTCAGGCCTACTGTGCTCCAGCTAAAGTCGTACTTGAGACCGATATGAGGGCGAATCATCAACCCTCCTCCTTGCGCGGCGGAACCTCCGCCACCGGCACCAACATAACCTCCAGTATCTAGGCTCCAGTTTTCGGTTAATTTACGTTCTATACCTAAGGTATAGCCTCCAGTAAAGAACCCACCTCGGCGTCCTCTCGCGGCACCAAAAAGTGTTATACCGCCGTACATCCAAGGATTAAACAGATTGTAAGCCCCTATACTATACAAACCCATATTTTCACCCTCATCTGGCATATCAATTTCCTCAAAAGAAAACCGCAGGGAGCGATTGCGCCAAATTAGAGGCTCCCTTAATGCGTTTTTTCCACCCTCAAGCTGGTTTATTGAAGAACCTTCTTCATTTGCATTTTTAAAATAATTTTCTTCGCCTTTGTAAAATTTCCAAATAATCTTTTTCAATGGTTTAGATTTATTTTCTTCAACCTTTTCCCAAATAATATTATTTATTTCAGATGAATCTTCTTTTACTTTTTCTGCAAAGACTCCTAGAAAATTTAATGACTGACTAATCAAAAATATATAAACTATCAACCTCATTTTAAAAATTTATTTTAATTTCTAAATAATCATCTTAAGTATATCCAATAAATCAATACTAATTAATATGAAATTCCCCAAAGCAATAATTATCTTTGTCTCCTAAAAAAAAGAATAATGTAATTTGTTCTAACACTTATAGTTATTCTAAAAAAAACTTAATCTTAAATTCAAAAAATAAAGTGAAATTATTGCCAAAAAATTTCCAAAATAGGTCAATAAATTTTCTCAAATTAAATAGTCAAATGTAATTACTAAAGAAAAAAAGAGATTTTTGACTAGTCAATTGTTTTTGAAGAGTTTTCAAGTAGTTTATTTAGTTGTATGAGTTCTTTTTTGGTAAATTCACGATATTTACCTAGAGGCACGTCTAATTTAATATTCATAATCCTTACACGCTTTAATGATTGAACTTTGTAACCTAAGGACTCACACATTCTCCTAATCTGACGGTTAAGTCCTTGAGTAAGTATGATTTTAAATTTTTTTGGTCCCAATTGTTTTACGAAACAATTCTTAGTTTTGGTTTCTAATATTTCAACTCCATTACTCATGGTTTGAATAAATTCTCTATTAATCGGAAGATTTACACTTACGATGTATTCTTTTTCATGATTATTTCTTGCTCTAAGTATTTTATTTACGATATCTCCATCATTGGTTAAAAAAATCAATCCCTCACTTGGTTTGTCCAATCTTCCAATAGGAAATATTCTTTTAGGATATTTAATGAAATCTATAATATTGTCAGTTTCTACTCCTCTATCAGTTGTGCAAACAATTCCAACAGGTTTATTAAAGGCTAAATATATCTTTTTTTGTCTCTTTGATTTTTCTATTATTTGACCTTGAACTTCTACTTGATCCCCTTCCTCTATCTTGGTTCCTATTTCGGGAATTTTGCCATTAATGGTTATTTTTCCTTCTTCAATTAGTTTATCTGCTCTTCTTCTAGAACAGTAACCTAATTCACTTAAGTATTTATTTATTCTGGTAGCCATTTTTGTCGAAGTTACCTTATTATTTATTTTAAATATCCGGACAAATTTCGGACAGATAATGGACAATTTTTTCAAATATTTAAACTACAAATCTTAAACAATTCCATAAGTCAAGAAATAACTAATTTAATTAATATCCATAATATTTCTTTATGCCACAGTTTATTGAATTATCTATAAACTCAAAATTACCTATTACACAAGTCGTGGCTATTATTTGTTTAACTTTAGTATTTGGAAATATTATTAGTTTTTAGGAAAATTTTAAAAAAACGTATAATCATCTAAACCCTTAAAAAGAGGTTTTTGAACCTATTTTTCACTTAGGTGAATATTCTTATTTATTTATAATGGTATATTTAAAATCAATACAAAAGACCTTGAAAAGTGCTTGAATTGTCCGCTATAAAATTTAAATTTAGCAAGTTTGGTTTTACTAGTATCTCCCCAAAGATTAAAAACAAGAGAGTTTTTTTTGAGAAGATATCCTTTAAGAAAAATAAAGATTTGCTTATTAAAGATAAAAAAGATGCTGGAGCATTAAAAGTAAAAAAAGAAGATCTTCAGAAGAACTATAATTTTTATGCTGATTTACTTTTGAGGTCCGGATACATAAAAATTGCAGAGGAACTTGTTAAAGATAAAATCTATCCCTATGTTGTAATGCATATGTTAAATGATAAAAATACTAAGGAACTTATATGGCATAGAGACCAATATTTTCATGGTAAAGATTTTATAGGGCCAAAATTTAAACTATATAAGTTAGCAATTTATTTGCAGGATACGGATAAAAATAATGGAGTAACTGGCTTTATCCCAAAATTCATATCTCCCAGATTTAAAAATAGATATATCGACACTATTTTTGCATACTTATCTTCTTTCTTATCTATTCATCCAAGATTATCTATTGGAGACGCGGTAATCTTTAGTGGTAAAGTTATGCATCATCGCCCAAGACAAAGAAATAATAATTTAAGAGAGGCAATAATTTTTTCATGTACAAATAATCCTAATAATCTTCCAAATCTTAAAGATGATGAAAAAGAATTTTTAAATGTTTTCCTAAAGAGTAAAATTAATCTTGGAATTAAATAATAAATGAATCTAAATACCTTCCTTCTAATTCTGCTTGTTATTGCAGCTTATACAAATTTGTATTTAACTCTGAAAAAAAGTAGAAAGAAATAATTTTTATAAATTAACTGGTATTTATTGGTTGAGTTTATATCTAAAGCTAATGATAAAAACCTATATCGTAGTTCTGAGATCCCCTAATTTCTTAGATATCTAAAATAATAGGCTTTAAACATTTGTTTTAACTTCTTTCTCAAATTCGAGGGTAACTTTGGAACTTGCTAGATTGCATCTTCAGATACTTTCGGGCCATCTAGTAATAGCAGTAAATCCTAGATAATAATATTTTTTACAGGAAAAATTTCCCTCAAAAGTTCCTCAAATAATTTTTCTTTAGGCTTATTTTGTAATTTAAAATATAAATAAAATTTTAGTATTCTTTATAGCTAAATTTTTGTCCTCCTATGCTTGCTTCATACATAAGTCCTCCTTTTGAAAATGTAAGAACTGCAACTCCGTCACTATAATCCGCAGATGCATTAGCTCCCTCTGAGATTAACGCTGCACTAGCCGATGCTCCAAATTCAAAATTACCTTGAGTAAACCTATCGAGGGATTTCTTGTCTTTAAAAAAGATAATCTGGCTAAATGCTTGTCCTCCTAACTGGAGACCGATAGAAACCTGAGTTAAAGTGGTTGATCCAATAACATTCCCTTTTTCAAACACCTCACCCTTACCTCTAGCGCCTCCAATACCAATTCCTCCTTTTCCAACATTTGGGAAAACAGCATAGCCTCTTGCTTTTTTAAAGTAAGTTTTTAAAGAAGAGGTATTTTTAAATTTATTTAATGCCTTCATCGTTTTATCGCTAGCTTTTATATCTTTATTTTTTTTATCTGATGATGGTCTCCAACCAGATATTAAATATTCATCTGAAAGTTTTTTGAATTGAGATTCATTAAGATGAGATGACCTAACAATAGCTAAAGATTGCGGAAAAACTAGCAATGAAACCAAAAAAGGCTTCCAAAGTGATCTCAAATACATAATTATCTTCTATGACTAATATCTAAAAATATACTCTATTAATAATTGAATTAAAAATTTATTTCACAATTACTATTTCTTTTAAATCAAAAGGGTGCAGTTTGGAATACTGATTTCAAAATCCTTGCAATTAGCAGAGGAATTTCGAGATTGTTTTTATGGGAAATCATTTCCTTTTGTGAAAATAGATTTTCGAGGATCCTCATAAATCATAAAGATTTTAAAACGGTCTTAGCTTAAAGTCCTTTAAAGCAGAAAAAATCTAGCTGATTAGTGAATGAAATGTTTTGAAAAATTCCTGACAACGTTAATTTATGAAAATGCTAAATATTTTATTTAAAACAAACTCATTTGATTAGTTTTTTTTACGTTAACATTTTCTACTATCCAACCATCAGAAGGCCAACCCATCATTATTGGAAGTAATCCTTTTAATTTACTAGAGTCTTTAACTTGCTCTGTCCATTCCACCTCGTATCCATCGGGGATAATTACAGGCATGCGGTTATGTAAAGGCTTAACTAATTCATTCGGTTTAGTTGTCAAAATGCAGCAACTCTCAAGTTCGGCTCCATCTAGTGAGGTCCACTTACTCCAAATTCCTCCCAACCAAAAAGTTTCATAATTCGCTTTTCGAACACGATACTTTTTTTCAAAAAAACCACTCGCAGGTATTAGGCACCTTTTATGTTTCCAACTTCCACTAAATAATTTTTTTTCTTCTACGGTTTCTGATCTTGCATTAAATGGTCTTGGCCTCTTTTTATCAAATGGGGTTGTAGCCCAAGGGGAAATAAAGCCCCATGTCATAAAAGTAGTTTTAATTCTTCCTTCGTTTTTAATTACAATCACAGGATCATTAGGTTTTATTAGATTTTGAGTCTCGTATTTAGATTCAAGTCCACTTGGATAATCTTGTTTCAAAATCTTTGGCAACTTCTCAAATTTAGTTTTCAGCTCAAATCTTCCGCACATTGATTTCTAAAATATTTTTTAAACTCACTTAAACAAAGCAGCTAATTTTCCTTATTTTAAATCTAATTTCAGTTTTCTCAAATAAAAAAACAATTTTTTGATCGCAGAAAGTTTTCATCTTAATAATTAAAAGAAAATATAGATATTGAAAAGTTTCCTCAAATTTAATTTACATATTTCAAACTGAGTATATGACAGATCCAATTCTCTATTTATCTATGATACTAGGACTAGGAGGAGTTTATGTATTAATCTCTTCCTTTCATGATGACGACGATGGTGACGATGATGGGGAAAAATATATTTTTAATTTTGAATACACTAATATAAGGGGATAATTGATGTGTTCATTAAGCAATATTTTTAAAAGAAAGCTTCCTGCTGAACAATAATGTAATTAAATTTTTTTAAAGTGAAATATTATCTAACTTCAAATAATTCCATTTTCTATTATATTGATTTTTAAATTTAGTTGTTGGTCCTCTTTCCGTATATGTTTGTACCTTAAACCGTACATTTTAATTAGTCGATTGATTAGCATGCATAGTTAGAACATAGTGGTAACAGAAATAAATTAAATGCCTTCAACACCGATCAAATCTTGTAATAAATATGTATTGAGTTACAAAGATTCATCAAATAACACACACGAAGTTGGTTTCTACGCACGTGATGCATACGATTGCCTAATGCTTGCGAGAGAATTCAACTCTTATGTACATGACAATCCAGGATCTGTAGTCAGAATTCAACAAAAATTTTGAGGAAATTAATTATGAATTTTAAAAAATCACCATTCGCAATTCAAGATAAAAATGCAAGAGATCTTGATAATGCAAAAGATTACCCAACAATTGCAGATTTAATGAGAGAACAGAATCTTCCACAAGATGAGGGAAATACAGTTCACCATCGTAGAGATTTAGACTCTCTAGGTTAGTTTACGAGAATGGCTATTTACTAATTTTATTAATTAATGATAATGATGAATGCCATTTTCGTTTCATTCATAAGATAAAATTTTCTTCCTCAAGTTTTTTAGCTCCACAGGCATATATGCAATATCTTTCTTTATTGCATTAATCTCATCTCTATACTTTCCAAGTTCCGCCAAAAGCATTTTTTTGAATTGTATTGACTTTCAATTTCTTCAGAAGAGAATCTTCCCATAAAAATATGTACTAACCTTTTATTTTAGATCAAAATTCAAGCACTCCAAAGATTAACTATTAGTTAGAGGTTGCTGCAAGTTCTTTATGGACGGAAAGAAATTCTTTATCTGTTAGAACTGGTGTAACTTCAATTTCTACTCCAAAATTATCGACCCAAATACTACTCCATTTCCAAATGTTCTGATGATTTGAAGATTCAACTATTGCCCAACCATTAGCCCCCTCAGGATTTACTACTCGATTAAGAACTTTAAACCCATCAAATTCATCACCTTCGCAACCTCCTTCCACAAAACCAGCAAAAGCTTCAGCCCCCTGCATGTGACTTTCTTGATCTGGAAATTGCCAATGTACGATGTAAGTTTGCATGATTTAATTTTTTTTTATTATTAATTATCTAATTTAAAAATAAAATAAAAAGTCTTTAAACACTAATTAAAAAGATATAAGCCTAAAAGGCAAAAGAACAAAAAAAAAGACTCTTACGAGCCTAGGTGATGGGGACTCCTATAATGACAAATTAAATAAAAACAAACAACCCCATCAATAGGTAATTTTTATTACTTACAAACACCATATGTAGTGCTAGGATTTACAAAAGGCTGGGTGATGGGGATTGTCCCGCTTTTTTAATTGGGGCGAAGCTAACGCCCTTTTTTTATGGAAAAATTTACTTTAATCAATAAAACGAGATCGTGGATTAAAGTATTTGAACCTTTTGAAGATAGTTCAAAGAACTCTTCTATAGTTAATGAAATTTTAATCTCTTATTATTGTGTTTTTAAGCGATCAGGTAAGCCAGTCATGAAAGGCTCTAGGGTTTAATATATAGAAGAAGCGAGAAACGAATATAAAAAAATGGTTAGTAGGTACTTTACCTAAAATTTGACATTATTAAAAATTAATTACTAGAAAAGCCTCAAAATGGAAGATTGAACATGAAAAAAGACATTTTTTCAAATATTAAAGATACAGATGCTTTGGAAAGTTTTTTCGAATGTTTAACTTCTTATAGCATCAATAGTGAGGGATTAGATTGCACAACAGCTTGTTATGTAAAACATTTAGAACCAAACAATATCGATTACCCTTTAAAATTTTCATAAGCAAAGCTTATTGATAATTGTTGTACTTCGCTGATGTTATTCCCACCTCCTCAAGTTATTTTTGGGCTATTGCTCTTATCTATATCAGTAATTCTCATCTGGGATATTAGATACAATCCTTTTGGAGAAGACGAAGACTGAATTTTATATTCAACTAGGAAGCTGATTTGTAGGTGGTGCGTGAAATTGCCGTTTCTTTCTTTTGAGTCTTTTGTAAGCGACTAAAGTGCCTATAAATAACAATGTAATAACTATTGAGTTAATCATATAAAGTAGTTTTATATATATAAAAACAAATATGTTCTAAATATCAATGAATAAAGTTTTTTTTTCAAAAAGTGACTAATTATGTACTGACTTTTAATTTTTTGCTTTGACATTAGATACCCAAACAAAAAAGAGAAAATGCATATTTGACCAAAAGTAATTTCTACTTAATTAGAATAAGTCACTTTTTCTTATTTCTCATTTGATATTGCAGAACAGCTTTTAGATGTTGTACTTCTTTTTCTAAAGTTTCAATTCTTTTTTCTAGTTCTTCATTAGTTGCCATTTTTTTAAAAGATAAATTCTTAGATATTTATACTATTCAAAAAGTGACTTGTTACCCATGGCAACCGTCAAATAAGTATTAGAGCCTATTGATGGGCATAATTTCTCTAGATAAATTATGCAGAGTATAAATTTTGGGGGAATTTATGAGTGGAGATTATGAGACACTAGAAATCAATCAACCTAAAATTAAATATTTTCAGAAAAGATCCGAAAATAATACAAAATGGTTAGATGAATTAATCAACCAAATTGAAGATATGAAAAACAATATATCCAAATCTGCTGAATGACAGAAAAAGATTTGCAGGAATTAGAGAAATTTGCAAAAGAAAATGGATACAAAGACGAGCTAAAAGATATATATTTAAGGGAAGTTATTGACCGAAATAAAGAATACGAATGAGATCTAATTTTCGACCAAACATTCGACTAGCTACAAACATTCTTCTAGTTATTGGTACTTTTGCAATTGCTTTAAAGATTACTCCAATAGCAGCGATATATAAGGAAAAAAATTTATGTATTAAATACTTAAAACATCAAATAGATCGAGATAAACTTATCAAAAAACTAAAAATAGTTAAACAAGCAAATCCATCTAGTATTTGTAGCTCTATCCTAAAAAGTTAAAAATGCGAATTATTCTTAGAAATTTTAAATTTTTTATTTTTTTATTTTTCTTATCTCTAAATTTCAATAATTATTCTCTTTCACATATGAGGGGTACATTTCTTTCTGAAGAGGAAGCTGAAAAAAGGTCTTTAGAACTTGGTTGTGAAGGAATTCATAAAAACCAGGATAAATGGATGCCATGCAAAAACGAAAAAGAATTACATATTTATTTGAGGAAATAGATGGAAAGATTAAAAACCAATAAAAGAAAAATTCACAGAAAAATAACCGCAATTTCAGCAATACCATTATTAATTACTATTGTATCAGGGACTATTTATAGTATTCTTCAACCATTAGGAGTAGATGCTTTTTGGTTAATAAAATGGCATACGGGTAATTTTGGCATTATTAATTTGAAACCTTTTTACTCGATATTTCTTGGTGTAGCTTCAATAATCTCAATAATATCTGGCATTAAAATATTACAAGAAAAACCTTAGATAAATTCAAAGCTAGGCCAAAATCTAACTAATTAATACTATTTGCTCCTCCACTTACTAAGAAAATTATCGTTCCTAGAACCATTGTTGCTACACCCATATAAGGATATTTCTTAATTCTTGATTTGGTAATTGGAAGCCATGAAAGGTATCTATCAGATTTATTCAATTCAACTTTTTTTTGTCTAGGTGGCAATCCTAATTCTTCTCTTCTTTTTGCTTCACCCATAATAATAAATTTATCTATATACAAATACTAAAAATTATGTTCTAAACCTGCGAGTCAATTTTATAAAAAATTAGTTCTTTAAATATGGGTAAATTATTTAAAATTTATTTGGCCTTTTTTAAATATAGATTCTTTGTATTTGCCTGATCTGATGTAAATAACAAAATTAATATAGTCCCAACTAAAAATGAAAAAATCATGGTTAAACCAACAACTTCAACCATTTCACTAGGCAGATAATTTAGAAACATAATCAATAGATCTCTTATTTTAAATTTAGCAATTTTACTTTTTATGTAAAGTAAGTATCCTCCTTAAATTTCGAAAAGAAATTTCTGAGACTCTATAATCTTTATATATTTTTATTTGAGGGATAAATCTAGTTCTAGCCGATCACAATTTTCCTACTTAGCTATTCCTATTTTCTTAAGCAATTTTAGGTAAGGCAAGGCCCACTTACCAAAGGTAAAAGAGATTGTCGTATTTTTTGTAGTTGGTAGTAATGTTTTAGAACGCATAGAGGCTAATTTAGAAAAATTCTTAATAGCCTCTGCTTCTAGATTATCCATATACAAATTTTTTTGAACACCTCGATTTTTCTTCTGTGGTAAAAAATTTTCTATAAACCATAAAACTTGATCTAAATTTGATTTATTGGTTGAAGTTTTAATTTGTTTATATTTCTTTGAAAACATATTTATTTACTTCTTAATTACTGAATTAAATTTGCCATTTATATAATTTAAATCAATAGTAAAAGCATCAAAATCATGTTCTTTTTAATAATCGATAATTGAAAAAACAAATTAATAATTACCTTTTTTTTATAAAAACAAAAAAAGAGGGTTCAATCCCTCTCTTTTTGATAAGTTCCAAAAAAGAAATTTAAGATTTTAGTCTTTCAATTTCATACCTTTTTGTGTTTGCCTGATTCTTTCTTCAAAAACGGATCTTCTGTATGGAATTACTTCTCCATTTTTAGTTGCCAAAAGTTGGGCTTGGTGCAGCCTATTGGCCTTTTTGATTTTTTCTCTTATTTGTAAGAGGTTATACATGGTTTTGTGCAGTTAATGAGAATCCCGTTCCCTATTCCCATGTCATGCGTCCAGAATTATAAACTTGGATGAACGTAAATGAACAATAACACCTCCTAAAAAATAACGCGAGAGTAATTTTTACTAATTATTTTTCCCAAAAATAAAGATTATATAAATTGAAAAAAAAACTTTAATATTGAGTACATTAGGATAAGAAAATAGTCTGAGAACCATCATTTTTATTTTGAATAACTATTTTTTTATTTGGGAATATATCTGATAATATTTTCTTCAAATTTGAATTATCTGAGGCAATTTTATTATCCATAATTTTTGAATTAATTTTCCAATTTTCATCTACAAATAGTTCTTCATCATCTCTTTTTTTTGTATCTACTGAAATCTTATTTAGGATCTTAAGTAACAATTCGGAATCATAATCTCTAAATTCTTTAGCACTCTCTTTGAAATTTTTAGTCATTATTTAGAAATCTTATATTTCTAAATCTTGCTTGAAAAATGTGAAGAATACAAGGTATTAATTACCTAAAATTTCTTCCAAAATAAAAATTTCGGATGAAATTAAAATATTTTTCTTTAGAAAATTTAATTTCAAAATACCAAAAGAATAATATTTAAAAAGATTAATTAATTATTTACACAATTTATTTACTTGTTAAGTTGCAAAGAAGAGATTCAGGAAAAATGCCAAGAGTAATTAACAAAAAAATTAGACTTTTAAGGTGGTTAAATTCAGGCATGATATTACCATTTATATTTATGGCTGCATCCTCATCTATCGTTCTTTATGGTATTTTATTTATTCTTATAAAATAGTTACCTAATTTAAGCAGCTAAGTTTTCATCAGATTCAGAAATAATCATTGCAGCTTTTTTTAATAAACTAACTACTTCTTTTCTTCCAACTGCATTATCAGCTTGACGCATAATTTCAGCATATTTTTTATTTATTTTTTTCATAAAAAGTTTTAATTTAATCCAAAATTACAACACTATAAGATGATGTCAATCGTAAATAATTCCCTTATATTATTTGTTTGATAATTTATTGAAAAACTAAAATTGTTCATTTATTGTCCTTAAAGTGTTTTTAATTGGATGCTTTAAAAGAATTTGAAATAAAAAAAAACCATAGAGAAATTATTATAAAAATTATTAATCCTCGTAATTAGGCAATATTAAAGAATTTAAAAACAAAAAATAATCCTCCAACTAGGATCAATATTGCAGCTCCATAAAAAAGAAAAGGTATTATTGGATATCTATATAATGTGGACCTAACTTTTTGTTGTATAGCTTTTTTGTCGAGTTGAGGCAAATTTATATCTTTATTTTTATCTCTAGGTGGAATACCTAAATTTTTTCTTCTCTTTGCTTCTCCCATAATTAATACTGATTTTTTCCCATGCATTTAAAATAATTTTTATCGGCTAAATCTAAGATTTGATCCCATTCTTCTCTAGATGTATCCAAAGGATTTTTAAAATCTTTTTCAAACTTTAACATACATCTTTTTTCTATATTTTCTGGGGAATTATAATTTTTTAAAAAAGTAACACCCAAATATGATAATGATGAAATAAATACAACTAGCTTAGCAATTCTAAAACTCTCCATATTTTAGATGATATTCCCTGATAACAAAATAATTTACTTTTTAGTTTTATAATTTATTTAAATTATTATAAACAATTTTAAAATGATAAATTCCGTAAATTTTAATCATTTGCCTATTAAGGATTTGTTTTTTTCAGGATTAATAATCTTAATTATGTCAACAATTATTGCCAATATTTATGACCCATTATTAGGAATAATTTATGCATTTGGTAATGTACTCGCTCTCACTTTTTTGAGTTGGTTATACAAAGAAACTTGGAGTGATCCAAGTAAATAAAATCAATTAAAAAAAGATAAATATAAAAAATCTACTTTTGTATTTTTAACTTTGAAGAATATTTTAAATTCACAATGTAAGTTGCAACAAGAGAAAGTATTAAAAAAAATAATAAGCTCTCCAAAGTAGATTGAGGCATAACCATAATTAGTACCAAAAATAATACATTTCTAGAGAAACGAATTCTGAAGAAAAATCAACCCTTTTATTATTTTTTATTTTCAAATTAATAAATTTAAGAGAGTAAAATCATAATATATAAAAATTTTTTAATAATTAAAAATTAACCAATCCCAAAAAATGAATTTGCAATAAACAATAAACTAAATAAAGTTAAGAAAATTAATCCTATCCAACTTATTGTTTTTAGAAAAAATCCATATCTATACTTAATTGGTACTAATTTGCTATTTATAGTATCCATTGCCATCCATGCAAATAAAGGTGCAGTTAAAAAACTTCCAGTCATTGCAGCAAATACAAAATCTTTTACTCCTATACCTCCAGACCTTGCAATCAGCAAAGCTATTAATGATGCAAAGATATGTACAATCATCCAAAGTTGAAATCTATTTCGCTCTCCTTTGGAATCCATATGTCCTAAATCAGTACCACTCAATAAACCTTGAATAGCAGAGATACTTCTTGGATATGCATCTATACAAGTAATTGTAGTACTAAACATTGCGGCAAACGCTGCAGGTATTATGATCCATTGAGCCCAATTGCCAATAGATTTTGTATAAAGGAGTATTAATTTTTGAGCGAAGGAAACTCCACTTCCGGAAAGCATTCCATCGCCAGTACCATACATTGTTATTGCGCCAAGAGTAAGGAAGAAAATTGCCGTAACAACAGTTATTACGTAACCGAGATTAAAATCAAATTCTGCTTCACTGATATTTGGTTTATAGTTTGAATCATTTGCTCGAGAAAACATCCATAAAGAAGGCCAAACGCATAACTCTACTGGGCAAGGCATCCATCCCATTAAAGGGATCAAAAAAGCTAAATTTGTTAACTTCCATGGGCTGATTTCTGGTTCAAAAAAACTTATATTTAGAGACTGACTTATTGAAACTTTGAATAACAGTGATAAAACTGCGAACAATGTTAAAAAAGTTAGAAGAGATACTAAAAATTTTGAAATTCTATCAAGGGCTTTATATTTACCAAGAATTAATATCATTCCAGAAAAAATCAGAATTCCTATAGACAAATCCATAGCTGGAAAAACTGAAAAAAAGGGGATATTAGTTAAAAGAACACCAGAAACAAAACTTACAGCCGCTATTGTAAAAGTACCTGTAATTAGACTAACTATTAGAAATACAGGAAGATATAAAGAATTCCTTTCTTTGAAACCTTCTAATAATGATTTACCAGTTGATGCTGTAAATCTAGTCCCAACCAATAAGAATGGATATTTTAAAAGATTAGTAAGAAGGATTAGGCCAACTAATGAAAATCCAAACCTCGCACCCGCGGTAGTTGATGACAATAAATGAGAACCTCCAATTGCAGCTCCAGCTAGCAAAATTCCTGGACCCAAACTTTTTTGTATTCCTTTTGATAAATTCATGTTTTTAATCAGATGATTTAATTTATTTTTTGAGCCCTCATAAACTTATTTTTTAATACTCCTTTTTTCAATACATTATTAGATAATGAGTGAAAAATAATAAGTATAATTAGGAATCCTATTCGAACTTTCATGAGATAATTCTTTCAAATATGCTTTATCAGAGATTTATTTTGTATTCAACCTCTTTTCTCCATAAAATCCTCAAAAACCTATCTAAAATATCTACTTCCTTTTTATCTACCTTTTTTAGTTTCTTATTATTTTTTTTTTGCATAAATTATCACTTAAGTATTTCAACTTTAAAATGAATTAAAAAAAACACAATGAGCAAAACTTCTTAAAATTTATTGAAGTTTAGATTGTTTTTAAATTGATATGTATTTTTCTGCTCTTCTTAAGGCTTTTATTGCTCCTCTATAATCAAGATTTTTTAATTTTTCCTTACTTTTACGTTCCAACATTTTTACTATTTCATTTATCTTAATTTCATCGATTTTCAACTTATGATCGAATATAAGATCGAATTTCGAGGAATACAAAATAGATAATTCTTCTCTATATTTTTCAATAATTTTTTTATCACAAGATTTAGATTTCAATATTTCATTAGCCTTCATTTTGTCTTCTAAAGCGTCTTTATAATTTCCTAGTTTAAATTTCTTTTCGCTTGATCTGGTTAGCTTAATAATATTCCCCAATATCAATTCACCAGACTCATCCATTTTTTTTTTTGCTATGGAATAATCCTACCAGAATAAAGAAAAAACAACTTATTTTTTTTAATAATCAAATAGTTAAATAATTAACCAATAACTAGTCCTTTTTCAAGAAGCAAATCAAAAACTTCTGCGCTTTTTGTTTTCCCTAATTTAGTTGGCTTATGTAAATCTAATATTTCAGCAAGACACATAATCCAATAAGTACCTTTTTTTAAATTAAGCCTTTCACAAATATGAGAGGGAGCCGATTTAAAACAACCAAATTCTGTTGAAATATTAATATTCATTATTTGAGTTTGTAGTTCTAGAATCAATAGTTGTATTTCTTGCTCAGAGAGGGATGTCCCAAAAGAATATGATTCAATTAAAAGTTGGTAATTCATAAAAACATCATATAAAACATTTTCCGGTCCTTGAAAAATTACAGTTGCTCTATGGGGATTATCTAATTAATTACCAATATAAAAAGTTGTGACTCCCATTTCTTTAAACATCCTCTACTATTCCTTTGCGTTAATATGTGATTCATATTGTTCAAAAGTATTACTTAGTTGAAAATCTAGAATAGTTATTTCAGTCGCCATAACAATTTAAGAGATGTTATTTGATTCTAAATCTTTTTTTTCAAAATAATTATTGAACAAAGATTAGTTTTTATTAAGCAAAGTATTAACTAATTTTTATTTATAGGTTATAAATCAACTATAAAAAACAGATTTTAATTTTGGACTCAAAAATTTCTCAAAGAGAACAGTGGACTAGTAAGTTAGGATTCATTCTTGCTGCTGCTGGTAGCGCAGTAGGTCTTGGCAACCTTTGGGGTTTTGCCTACAGAGCATCTCAAGGGGGAGGTGCTGCTTTTGTACTTTTATATATACTAATCGTTTTGATTGTATGTCTTCCCGTATTTGTTGCTGAAATGGCTTTAGGAAGAAACACTACTGCCAGTACATTGCTTGCACCAGTAAAGTTAGCAGGAAAGAATTGGTATCCATTAGGAATTCTTTTCTTCATAGCTCCCTTGGGAATTGCATCATATTATTCGGTAATAATGGGATGGACAGCAGACACCTTATTCCATTCATTATTTTTTGGATTACCAAAAAATTTGACTGAAGCAGAAACTTTCTTTGGATCAATTAGTAGTGGTAGCAGTGTTTTGTTGGGGCACCTATTAAGTCTTGTTCTTACAGCAATAATTGTTTCATCAGGAATAAAAAAAGGAATCGAAAAGGTAACACGATTCTTTATGCCTATACTTTTTATAATTCTTCTATTTCTAGCAATATGGGCAACTTCACTTTCTGGTGCATGGGAAGGATATAAAACATTTTTGTTCAAGTTTGACTTTGATGAATTAAGGAATCCTCAAACAATTAGAAATGCTTTTACACAAGCATTCTTTTCATTAAGTTTAGGAATTGGAGTTATGGTGACGTATGCTTCATATCTAAATAAAAAGAGTAATCTTCCAAAACTTAGTGTAGGGGTCGCATCATTAGATACTCTGGTGGGTCTTATGGCAGGACTTATTACTTTCCCAATTGTTCTAACGTTTGGTTTAAGTGATGCTATTTCTGAGTCAACAGTTGGTGCATTATTTATATCAATACCTACGGGATTGGGTTCATATGGAGCGGTCGGAAGAATTGTAGCTGTTGCATTTTTCGCGCTAGCTTATATTGCAGCAATAACTTCCTCTGTTTCATTATTGGAAGTTCCAGTTTCCTCTTTAATGGACAAATTTGGTTTTAAAAGAGAAAAATCTGTTTGGCTGATAACTCTTTTCTTATTCTTAGCAGGCATTCCTTCTGCATTAAACTTAAACATTCTTGGAACTATTGATTCGATTTTTGGAGGTGTATTACTTATCTTTGGTGGATTCTTGGTTACTTTCTTTATGGGATGGGTAGTACCTGGAAAGTTTAATGAAGAACTTAGTGATTCAAAAGTTGGAATCAAAACGACACGTTATTTGAAATTCATGACAAGATGGGTTGCGCCCCCAATTATTGGTTTTGGACTATTTATTAGTGTGTTTGATTTGCTTAAAGGCTGGGTAAGTTAGAAAATTTTTACAAGTAATATAGTGCGGAAATAAGGGGGGGTGGTATAAGTCGATTAACAAATTAAATCGTGAACCTTTTTTCGCATTATTTGAAAGCAAGCTTAAAAAAAACTTGTCAAAATATTAGTATTTGCAGTCGTTCTTGTTTAAAAAGTTGATGTGTTGGAGAAGTTCTTTTTTATTTTTTAAAAGCCAAAAAATTTTTTCCAAAAAAATGTTTTACCGCGGATCCTTTTTTTTAATTAAGTATTAACTTTTAACTTATATTTAATCTCAAATGTATCGCCAAAAACCATCCCTAATAGAATCTATATAAGATACATTTAGGTGTTTAATTTAAAGAAATTAGAGCGCCTAAAAGAATAGATAACAAATTTGATGTCAACCAAATCTGATTCATTAAAAGGAAAGCTTACAGAAAATTTTTCTGAATTTTCTCAACTATCTGACTATTCTTTTATGAATTCTCTTAAAGCAGATCCTCAATCAACAAAAGATGGAAATGATCACAAGCCGCGTTCAATATATTCAGGTCATTATGTACCAGTTGTGCCAACTGCTATTCCAGAACCAGAATATATTTCCCATAGCAACAAACTTTTTAAAGAACTAAGGCTAAGCTCAGATCTTACTAAAGACGAGAATTTTTGTCGTTTTTTCTCAGGTGATATTTCTGTTGCTAATTATCCAATGAGTCCTGTTGGTTGGGCAACAGGTTATGCATTATCAATTTACGGAACTGAATATACCCAACAATGTCCCTTTGGCACCGGCAATGGTTATGGCGATGGCAGAGCAATTTCTGTTTTTGAAGGTTTATTCAATGGGAAAAGAATGGAAATGCAACTTAAAGGAGGAGGTCCAACTCCCTACTGTCGTGGAGCAGATGGCAGAACTGTCTTAAGGTCTAGCGTACGAGAATTTCTCGCACAGGAATTAATGGATGCATTGGGAATCCCTACCTCAAGATCTTTAACACTTTATGTCTCACGTTCAGAAATAGTTAGAAGACCGTGGTATTCCAAAGGGTCCAGATATTTTGAACCTGATATCATGATTGATAATCAAGCGGCAATTACTACGAGAGTCGCTCCATCTTTTTTACGTGTAGGCCAGATTGAACTTTTTGCAAGACGAGTTCGTAATAATGCGCATGATGAGGCCCTCAATGAACTAAAAATGATAGTTCAACATCTAATTGATAGAAATTATAAAGATGAAATTGAATATGAGATTTCAATTGAAAGTAAAGTAATAAAACTGGCTTCTTTATACAGATCAAGACTTATATCACTTATAGCCAACTGGATGAGAGTTGGTTATTGCCAGGGTAATTTCAATAGTGATAATTGTGCTGCTGGTGGTTATACCTTGGATTATGGCCCCTTTGGATTCTGTGAATTATTTGATCCAAGATTTCAACCATGGACAGGTGGAGGTGAACATTTCTCATTTTTTAACCAGCCTTCTGCAGCCGCAATCAACTTTAAAACATTCTGTTCATCTCTTAGCCCGTTACTTTCACGAAGCAAACAAGATCAAGAAAAGTTAGATCAAATCGAAAAGGATTTTTCTGAATTAATGAATAAGGAATTGATGAAAATGTGGGCAAACAAGCTTGGTTTAGAACATTACAACGAAGCTCTAATAAATGATTTTTTTAATCTCATGGTCATTTCAAAAGCAGACTATACAATTTTGTTCCGCAAACTATCTGAAATCCCTGATAACTTAGATTCTTTAAAAGACTGTTTCTATCTACCAATTAATGACGAGCTCAATAATAGGTGGGAAGTATGGCTTCAAAACTGGCAATCAATCTTGAAGAAAGAGGGAAATATTAAAGCGAAATCAGCATCAATGAAATCCCTTAATCCAGTCTATACTTGGCGCGAATGGATGGTTGTTCCTGCATATGAAGAAGCTGAAAAGGGAAATTACAAGAAAATAAAAGAGTTACAGGATATCTTTAGCAATCCATATGTAGAACAACCCCCAGAAATAGATCAAAAATATAATCGACTAAAGCCAAGCCAGTATTTTAACTATGGAGGAGTATCTCATTACAGTTGTTCTTCGTAAAAGGTAAATCCTAAAAATGCAGATTGAATAACTTAGAGAAAATTTTATTCATTTATGGCCGTAGGCATTCCAACTACTGATACAACTCCCACATGAAGTATGGCCGGCTTCTTTCCAACATTTTTCACATAGTGAGGGGCCCCATTATTACTCTCTATAAATGCATCACCCGCTTTAAAGAAATTAATTTCTTCACCCCTAACATGTTTTAATCTTCCTCTGGTGACATGAATCAACATTGGGGAAGGATGAGTATGAATTGGAGTTTTCAAGCCAACTGGAATCTTGACTTTTAAGAGTCTTAATTCAGGCTTACCCTCGAGATAATTAAAATTTTTACCACTAAGTCCTTTTGAACTTTGAATAATAGGTATAACTTCAATCTTTTCTTCAGCAAGAGAAGGTTGTGGTGAAGCTAAAGTCCCAATAAAAAGTAAACAAAATGGAATAAATGTTTTTATTTTCATTAGATATTTAAGTTTCACTAATAATAGGTAGTTTGCAAAAAATAATAAACTAATTTATTTCTTATATAACTTTTCTAATTGCTTAATTTCCTCTCTTAAATCTTTACCTCTCTTATTTAATTTATTATTTTTAATAACTATTGGGATAATCCACCAGGCTTGAAGACCTAAAAAGATAAATACTAGGATCAATAATTCAAAAGTACCAGGCTGCATTTGATAAATAACCCTTCTTTGTTAATAACATTATTCTAAAAGTTATTAAACATTCATGAGATTTGGAATTTTTCTAGGCTGCCTCTAATTCAATATTAAGTTCAATTCCCTTTGAAATGATTGCTTCTTTAAATTCAATAAGTTTGGAAATTATTCTTTGCTTCTCAGGATCAGTTTTATGGATATCATCTAAAACTTCCTGCATTGCAAGTGTTACTTTTTGTAGTTTGATTTCTAGATCTTCCCTGTAATTCATAAACTTAAAGAAATTATCATATTTATTAAAAAACAAAATAATTATTAGTAAATAAGTACTTAACCTTAAAAGGATTGACAGCAAAACAAGGAGGATATAATTTATAGTACAAACGTATCAATAATTCACCGGCCGATTAAAGGTAAAGTATGGATCCTAAGTACTCATTTGGTTGTAGCACTAGCAAACCCAACGGATGCCTACTAAATCCCGAAGGCAGCAGAATGATCTTTTTCGAAGAATGCAAAAATTCTCCTAAACCTAATTTTAAAATTCATACTCATCTTTTCTACACAAATCACCTTGGAGAACCTGGAGGGTACAAATCCTCTGAGAAACTCAACATAGATTCAGCTTGGGAAAAGTGGCACGAACTTCACCAAAAAGGATGGACAGAAGTATCTCATAATTACGGATAAATGGTCCGGCCAAGAAAAAGCCTTTATGTTTTATGAGCTTAAGAGTTTCCTAAAGTATGGAATTCGGTGTTAAAAATAAATAATCAATATTTATTGACATTTGTATATGAGGAAACATTAAATTGTCTAAAATCTCATAAGAATAAAAGAATAAAAATTAATATGCAATATTATTTAAATGATAAAAAATTAAATAAGATTGAAAAGCAAAAGGCGGAGAAAGATGGTCTGAAAATTTTCAATCCAATTCATGGATAACTATAAATTAAATCAGGGTTTGAAAACAATGTAATCGTAGATACCAACAGCTTTTTTATTAATTGATTATAAATTAAAAACACGAGTTAACCCGTTCCAATTTGTTGACTCTGAGGTTTTAACCGTTGACTCCTTATCTACTTCTAGTTGTGACTCGCTAGTTTCAAGATTCAAAAACGGTATTTATATATCTTAAATTATGGAAAAAAAAATCGCAAAGAAATACGCCGATCTTATAGTCCAGGCTAATAATTCAACAGGCAGAAAAGAAGCTTTGTCATTGATTAAACAAGCAACAAAATTAAAAACCAAACTTGATCAATACGAAATGATGTAGTCTCTTAAAATCTACAGGATATTCAAGATGAGGTAGAAACTAGTTCCTTTTTTTTTTATCCTGCTATAAAAATACTAAGAGATTATTTAACTTATCTGCTTTAATAAAATATCGTGGAATTAACTGAGCTAATTAAGGATTACGTTGCTACAGAATTATTATCAAGTATTGAAATTGATTTTCTTGAAGGAGAATTATGGGAAACCACTCAACATATTGCAGAAATAAATACAGTTATTAAAGCTCCAAAAAATATATGCAAGAAATTGGGACTAGATGAAAAATCTTGCTGGCAATTATGTTGTGCAGCCGTTCTTGACTCCTCAAGACCATTAAAAAATGGACAAAAGAGAGTAGATGATTTTAAAAAATTAATTAATCGATATGAAATCAGCTACATATAAACTAAAGACTCAATGATACGTTTACTTATTGCATCAATTCTTTTTTTTACTCCAATAGGAGGTTTTGCTGATGAAAAGCAAAGAGAAATTGAGAATGAAGCTATAAATCTTGTTATTAAAAAATATGGAAAAGGCTTAGAAAATAGATTAAAAGGAACAGGAGTAACTCCCAGTTATCGAAGTTGGTATGAAAATGATTGTTTTGTAAGTATTGCAGCAGGTACATATCAAGAAGATACTTGGTCGGCAATGAAGTGGTTTAGCGTTAATGTCTGTTCTGAATCAGCTGAAATGATGGAAAGTGAATGAAGGAAATAAAACGCCTATTAGTTTTGCAGCATTTAGAAATAGAGGGGCCAGGTCTTTTTGAACAATTTGCTAAAGAAAGAGATTTGAAAATCGAAATTATTCGTTTAGATAATAAAAATGCTCTGCCGCAAACAAAAAAAGGTGACTTAATTCTAATTATGGGTGGGCCAATGGGAGTTAAAGATATTGGAAGCGAAAGATATCCCTGGCTTAAGTTAGAAAGAGATTTTATAAAAAAAGAATTAGAAAATAAAAGACCTATAATCGGTGTTTGCTTGGGTGCTCAGTTGCTTGCGAGTGCTGCTGGAGGAGATGTAGAAATTCTTAAATATGGATCACCTCCAAAAGCATTACCGGAAATTGGATGGTCTCAAATTTTTATTAATAAATCAAATAAAGACTTTAAAGCACTGTTTGAAGACCCTTTTCATGTACTGCATTGGCATGGAGATAGGATTTTATTACCTAATAAAGCAGTACTTATTGCTAGTAGTTCACGTTGTAAGGAACAGTTTTTTAGGATTGGTAATTTTGCTTACGGATTACAATTCCATATAGAGACGACGGGGGGAATGATAAATAACTGGATTAAAGAAGATAAAGAGTTTGTCCTTAAAGGATTAGGCTTAAATGGTCAGGAAACTTTAAAAGAAGAGAATAAAAAATATATTGATAAAACTTTTTTAAAAAGAAAGCTTCTAATAAATAAATTATTTGAATTATTAGATAATTAAAAAGAGCATAATAATCCAGTAAAAAAGGGCTTGATAAAGCCCCTGAAAAAATTTAAAAAGGATTTTTACTAGAAAATACCTGGAAGAATTTGACCAGTAAAATAGTAGGCTCCTACAAGAGCAAACATTCCAAGCATTGCTGCTTTACCATTAAGCTTTTCAGCTTTTTCGGTCATGATTTTTTTTGCGAATTCCATAATAAAGTGAAATATATTATATCTAAAAAATAACTATTCAAATTTCAGAGTGATGTAGTTTTTTCTACCAAATTGATATCTTTCTAAGGATTAAAAACACTTAAACAACGAATTGAACTCTTAATAGAGTGCCAGCCAATCTGTAAAGCGTGGCAAGTCTAAAAACAACTATTTAACAAAATATGTAACGTTTATGCTACATTTATGTAGTAAATATCTTGAATATAACTTAATTTCGGCTTAATACTTTACATTTGTTAATAGTAGTGTTACATTAGTTAACAATTACACAACTTCAATGGCTAATTCAAACGTTACTACTGAATCAGGCGGCAGACAGAATATGTTTCCTACTGAGACACGTCCTTACATAGATGAGTCTGTTTCTTACGACAGCTACCCACAAAATGCGGAAAAAGTTAATGGTCGTTGGGCAATGATTGGTCTTGTTGCACTAGTAGGTGCTTACGTTTCAACTGGACAAATTATTCCTGGCATTTTTTAATGAGTCCACTTTCAGGTTTTTTAGCCGTAATTGTATTCTTTACAGCCACCCTCGTTGCTTATCTAACCAAGCAATTTCAAAATGAAAATTTAAACTATTCATCTTCTAATCAAATGAAAAACACAAACACAAAAGTCAAAACAATCGAAAAAGAAAAAGTTGTTGCTGAAACTCTTAACGGCAGATTCGCAATGCTTGGACTAATTGCTGCTGTTGGAGCATACCTAACAACAGGTCAAATAATTCCTGGTTTCGTTTAAAAACCTACTATTTAACATTTCTACAAATCAGAAAAATGGAAAATTCAAAAACAACTTATTGGCAAAACGCCGAGAGAACTAATGGAAGAATGGCAATGATGGGCTTATTTGCATTAGTTGTAAATTATGGCTTATTCGGATGGATAATTCCAGGAATTTTTTAAAATGAATTTAGGCTTACTTTTTCTTAAAGTAAATACTTTGGGAGTTATAACTCTTTCTGAACTTGATTGGATAACTAACCATCAATCTGAATTTTCAAGGCTAGATATGGCTTTAGTTATTAAAATCGGCCGTCTTATGGATTCTGGAGTAGTCGAAATTGATAATAGATTGCCTGTTTAATTTTTAAAAATTGATCGTCATGAGTGTTTGTCAATAGGGATACTGACAAGCACTTTTTTATGAGAAAAAATATTTGTAAAAAAAAGAGATTGTTTCTTAGCTAAAAACAATCTCTCAATTACCTAATTCTTACATGAAAATTTCAAGTAAGCTTTCAGATCTTAACTCATTTGTTTTCATAGTAAATCCGTAAAAATGCTTTTGTAATTTATCTTTTTAAGCCACCTCTTTTGATCCAAAGGAACCATGTAACCCAAATAGGAGGAAGGAATCTGATTAAAAAAGAAATTTTATATATATAAAATGGGGCATTTTCACTTTGAAATAAATGCATCAAAAAGGAAGATATAGTTACCCAAAGTAAAATTATTAATATATTTGCTCCCAACAAAGCGAACTTATTTTGTTTGAATATTTTTGGCATAAGGTAATTTTTTATATTCTTAATTTTAAATAATCTCGGGAAATAAATTATACATTTTTCAAAAAAACTTCAAATTTAAAATCCATATCCAAATAAAAAAAGTACTAAATTTCAATCCCTCGCCAAATAACAATCCAAAAGCGATAGGAGGAGAAAATATTAAAAAAAGAATAGAGAATAAACTAAATAATGCAAATGATCCTCTTAGAAAGAAATTCTTTCTTTTTGTTCTTCTTAGATTTTTTAAAGTATTCCACTCCCATTTGATAAACCTATAGAACTTTTCTGATAATAAAAAAAAATACTTCATTAATATTATTAATTTCTATCGGCTTTTCTTATTTATAAAATTAATTTCACCAGTTAGCAATAAACCTTATCCCCTTCTTCCGAAAGATAGTAAATTTTATTTTCTGAACTTACGAAGAAAGTTAATCCCTTATATTGTGATCTTTTAAATTTATCTAATCTAAGTTTGTGTAAATCCCAATTATCAGTAGTTATGTCAGGATTAAATTCTTGTTCTTTTAAGAAAGGTACATAAGTTGGACTAATTGTTGTTTTTTGGGCTAATCCTCTATTTCGTTTTGAATAAAAAAGTAATAAAAATAAAAGTACAAAAAAAAGAATTAATAATATATTTGTCATTGTCAATTTTTCTAATTTGAAAACACTTTATTTGGAGAATCAAGAACTTTTCACAATAAATTTCTTAGTAAGTAAAAAATCCTATTTTTATATTCTTGTATTTTTGAATACTTATCAAGGGGTTACCTAAATCAGATTATAAAATTAGTCGCATTTTCAACATGACTCAAAATTCCATGAATACTCCTTATGCAAAAAGAGTAGCTGAAAAATTTAGAGAGGCTCAAAACTATTTAAAAACTAATGGTTTTAGTAGATCAACTAAACATTTACTGGAAGATATTGAAAATTCTGTTGAAAAATAATGCCAATACCTCCTCACTTACCACAACTACAATATGGCTACGATGATGGCTTTACAACCATTGTTTTTGGTTTAATAGGAAGTTGCTTAGGATGTATCTTAATTTTATTAATTTCATTTTTTGAATTTAAATTCAAAAAGCAAAATAGTAAGCCTTAAGAGACTTACTAAACGTTAAATAAGAACTCCATTACATCACCTTCGTTAACAATATATTCCTTACCTTCACTTCTTAAAAGACCTTTAGTTTTTGCATTGGCAATTGAACCTGAATCAATTAAATTTTGATACGAAATAGTCTGAGCTCTTATAAATCCTTTTTCAAAATCAGTATGAATTACTCCTGCTGCCTGTGGAGCAGTCATCCCATCTTTTATTGTCCAAGCTTTTGTCTCCTTTTCTCCGGTAGTGAAATAAGTTTTTAACCCCAATAATTTATATGTTGATCTAATTAATGAACTTAATCCCCCTTCTTCTACTCCTAAGCCAATAAGGTAGTCTTTTTTATCTTCTGGTTCTAACTCTATTAATTCAGATTCGACTTGCGCTGATATTTTTATACATTCTGTATTTTCATTGCTTGCAAAACTCTGAACTGTTGATGAAAAATCATTACCTTCAGCTAAATCATTTTCATTCAAATTAGTTGCGTAAATAATTGGTTTAGCAGTAAGGAAGCCTAATTGCTTAATTATTAAATTTTCTTCTTCATTCAAAGATATTGATCTAACTGAAAGGCCTTTCTCTAGCTCTTGTTCAATTTTTTCTAGTAAGGTATCTTCTTTAGCTGCCTCTTTACTAGTTCTAACCTGTTTTTTAATTCTTTCTCTTCTTTTTTGGAGTTGAGATAAATCAGCTAAATTCAATTCCAGATTAATTATCTCAATGTCATCCAGGGGATCTACCTTTCCAGAAACATGAATTACATCACTATCTTCAAAGCACCTTACAACATGAACTATTGCATCAACCTCCCTAATATTTGATAAAAATTTATTTCCCAAACCTTCGCCTTTACTAGCTCCTTTTACTAGTCCTGCGATATCTACAAATTCAATTTTTGTTGGGATAATATTTTGGCTAGAACTTAAATCACCTAACTCTTGCAACCTTTGATCAGGGACTGAAACTATGCCTTTATTAGGTTCTATAGTACAAAAGGGAAAATTAGCCGCTTGGGCCTTAGCATTTTCTACAAGTGCATTAAATAGAGTTGATTTTCCAACATTTGGTAATCCAATAATACCTGCTTTTAACATTTGAAAAAACTTATGGAAAAATTATCAAGAAAACATCTTCTAGTAATATAGTATTTACTTAACCAATCTTGGATAAGTTAATTATAATCGTCTTGATTATTTATTTAGTTCCTAAATATTCTCTACTTCTGCTTTTAAAAAGAAATGTTTGATTTAATAAAAAAAAATATAAATCTAAGAAGTGGAATTATATTGCTTTCTCTAGCTATATTTTTCGTTTTTATAACCAATTCCTTCAAGAAAAATAAGTCAAAAGATATTTCTGATTTTGTAGTTCAAGTTGAAAAAGGAATCCTCTCAGATTCAATTAATACTAGTGGTGAAGTAAAAGCAATAAGGGCAAGCAATATTGGGCCTCGGAAGCAAGGCGTAATAAAAGAAATCAAAGTAGATGAGGGCGATCTTGTAAAAAAAGATCAGGTTTTAGCTTCTCTTGATGATGAAGACTTTATCTATAAAATTAAAGAACTTGAATTAAATGTAGAAAAACAAAAATCTGAATTTTTAAGAAGGGAATATTTATATCAAGAAGGCGCAGTAAGTAAAGAAGACTATGAAAGTTATAAAAATAACTACAACATTAGTAGCGCAAAACTTAATGATGCAAAAGCTGAAAAAAGTTTCTATCTAATTAAAGCTCCTTATGGAGGAAAGATAACTGCAAAATATGCTGAGATAGGATCTTATGTCACACCAAGTACAAACTTAAGTTCAGACCCTAAAACCAAAAACTTTATTTTTGAACTATCAGAGGGCCTAGAAATTGTGGCTAAAGTTCCTGAGAGTGACATTGGCAGAATAAAAATAGGTCAAGAAGCCTCAGTAAGAATTGAGGCTTATCCCTCAAAAAAATATAGTGCCATAGTTAAAAAAATAGCTACAAGAGCTGTAAAAGATAATAATGTAACCTCATTCGAAGTAACTTTAAATTTTAAAGATATTTCTGAAGAAATTAAAATTGGAATGACTGCAGATCTTGAATTTAGAGTCGAAGGTAATGAAGAGAAAATCTTAGTGCCAACAGTTTCTATTGTCACTGAAAAAGGTGAAAAGGGAATTTTGAAAGTTGATAAAAACAATTCTCCCAAATTTGAAAAAATTGAAATTGGTATTAGTAGTGGAAATCAAACTTCAGTAATTGATGGATTAGAACCGGGAGAGCAAATCTTTATTGATATTCCACCTTGGGCTAAGAAGAGAAAATGAGTTTCCAATCAGAAAACTCTAAAAAACCAATTTTACTTTTAGTCGATGGTCACTCTCTAGCTTTTAGAAGTTATTACGCTTACAGTAGAAGTTTTGAAATTCTTGTAACAGCGAATTTAAAATTAAAAAGTGAAATCAAGGAAGGCCTTGCCGGAGAATTAATAATTGAGAATCCGGATGAAAAGAAATTTAACGTTCAAATAAATAAAATATACTCAAGAGTTTTAAACTATGAAGATATAAGTTATTTCTATCCAGAAAATTCAAGCGAAAAAGATAAATTCTTTCAATTTACCCTTAAGTTTTCACCTTCCTTATCAAAAGATGATGAAAAAGAATTAAGAAAAGCAATAACTATAAGTTTAGATTTACAAAATAATAATTTTGAATTTTTTGCTGAACTTGTTCCTGCCAATAGATTAACCACCAATTCTGGAATCCCTACAAATATTACCTACGGATTCCTGAAAAGCCTTTTAGAAAATTGCAAAAAACATTCTCCTCAAGGAGTTTGTATAGCATTTGATACTAAAGAACTTACATTCAGACAGGAGCTTGACCCATCATATAAAGCAAATAGGGGAGCACCTCCAAGTATTTTTTTAGAGGATATAAAGAGGTTAGAAAATATTCTTAAAAATCAATTAAACCTGCCTATATTTAAAGTTCCAGGTTTTGAGGCTGATGACATTCTTGGAACAATATCTCAAAAAGCATCAAAAGATAACTGGTACATCAAAATTCTTTCAGGAGATAAGGATCTATTTCAATTGGTTGATTCAAAAAAAGATATTTATGTCTTATATATGGGAAGTGGCGGTCCCTTTGCAAAAAGTTCTGAGCCAATTCTTATGAATGAAGACGGTGTTTTAGATAAATTAGGAGTTTTACCTGAGAAAGTTGTTGATCTAAAAGCATTAATGGGAGATAGTTCTGATAATATTCCAGGAGTTAAGGGTATTGGTCCAAAAACAGCCATTAATTTACTAAGTGAAAATAATGATTTGGAGTGTATATTTGAAACCCTTGATGAAATAAATTCAGGTATAAAAACCAATTATGATGGTTTCATAAAAGGTTCAGTCTTAAAGAAATTGGAGAATGGTAGAGATTCTGCTTATAAATCTCAGTTTCTAGCGACTATCAAAACTAACCTGAAAATAGAAAATGATAATTATTCTTTATCTGAAGTAGATTCGGATAATTTGTATGAAAAACTTAAGAAATTAGAGCTTAATTCTCTTTTAAAACAAATAGATATATTCAATTCAACCTTTAGTGAAGGTGGTTTTCAAAAAAATGATCATAATAAAGAAGAGGGAAAAGAATCCAAAATCTCAAAAAAAGTTGAATTAGAAAATAGTGAAAATAAAATTCCTAAAATCAAAGTAAATGTTATTAATGATCATAAATTACTTGATAAATTAGTTCAAAGACTAGACAAGACGAATTCGATAGTTTCTCTAGATACAGAGACTAATAGTTTAAATCCAATCGATGCGGAACTTGTTGGGATAGGATTATGTCTTGGAGAAGAAATTGATGATTTATTTTATATACCTCTTGGTCATCAAACAAAAAAAGAGACTCCCAATCAATTATCAATTGAAGATGTTTTCTCAAAACTAAGAACTTGGATAGAAGATCCAAAAAAAGAAAAGGCTCTCCAGAATTCTAAATTTGATAGGCAAATATTTTTTAATCATGGACTCGATCTTAAAGGGGTAACCTTTGACACCCTACTAGCAGACTACCTTCTCAATAATCAGGAGAAGCATGGGTTAAGTGAAATTAGTTATAGATTATTTGGATTTAAACCTCCTTCATTTAAGGAAACTGTTGGAAAGGATAAAGACTTTTCATTTGTTGATATTAATGAAGCAAGTATTTACTGCGGTTATGATGTATTTCTAACTTTTAAGATTGTCAAAATTTTCAAAGAAAGATTTTCAACAGAAAAAGATAAATTAATCAAATTGTTCGAAGAAATCGAGCTTCCTTTAGAGCCAGTGTTGTCCCAAATGGAGATGAATGGAATCATAATTGATGTCTCTTATTTAGAGGAACTTTCAAAAGAGTTGAAAAGTACATTAGAAAATATTGAAGCTAAAGTTTATGAAATGGCAGAAGAAATTTTTAATTTGTCCTCACCCAAACAACTTGGTGAAATTTTATTTGAGAAGTTATCTTTAGACAAAAGGAAATCAAGAAAAACAAAGACCGGATGGAGTACAGATGCAGTGGTTCTTGAAAAATTAGTCGACGAACACGAAATAATCCAACATTTAATAAAACATAGAACTCTCAGCAAATTACTTAGTACTTATATTGATGCACTTCCAAATCTTATTAACGAAAAGACTGGAAGAGTTCATACAAACTTTAATCAGGCAGCCACTGCTACTGGAAGACTAAGCAGTAGCAATCCTAATCTTCAAAATATTCCAGTCAGAACTGAGTTTAGTAGGAGGATAAGGAAAGCCTTCTTGCCGGAAAAAGGCTGGAAACTATTATCAGCTGATTATTCACAAATAGAGTTAAGAATACTTGCTCACTTAGCAAAAGAAGAAATACTAATTAATGCATTCCAACAAAATGATGATATTCATTCTTTAACTGCAAGACTAATTTTTGAGAAAGAAGAAATATCTCCTGAGGAGAGGAGGGTTGGTAAAACCATAAATTTCGGAATTATTTATGGAATGGGACCTAGAAAACTAGCTCGTTCAACAGGAGTAAGTACGGAAGAAGCAAAAGATTTCCTAATAAAATATAAAAAAAGATACGCAAAAGTTTTTACATTTTTAGAACTTCAACAACGTCTTTCTCTTTCCAAAGGTTATGTAGAAACAATTTTTGGAAGGAAAAGAGAATTCAAATTTGATAAAAATGGATTAGGTAGATTATTAGGGAAAGATCCAAATGAAATAGATTTACAAAGTGCTAGGAAAGCTGGAATGGAAGCCCTATCGTTATTAGCCGCCGCAAATGCCCCAATTCAGGGTTCAAGTGCAGACATTATTAAGGTAGCCATGGTTCAACTCAATAGAAAATTTATAGAAATGAGCGTCCCAGCAAAAATGCTTTTACAAGTACATGATGAATTATTATTTGAGGTTGAACCAAATTCTTTAGAAAAAACAACCAAATTAATTAAGGAAACAATGGAAGGTTGTGTAAAATTGAGTGTACCTCTTTTAGTTGATATTGGAATTGGAGACAATTGGATGGAGACAAAATAAACCTTATGAAATACTTAATTTAAGATGATCAAACTTTTTAATACTTTAAGCAAAAGAGTTGAGGTTTTTAAGCCTATTGATGATGTGGTAAAAATTTATTGTTGTGGAGTAACTGTATATGATTTATGTCATCTTGGTCATGCCAGAAGTTATATAGCTTGGGATGTATTGAGAAGATTTTTTATTTACAGTGATTTCAAAGTTAAGTATGTTCAAAATTTTACAGATATTGATGACAAGATCTTAAAAAGAGCTAAAGAAGAAAGCAGTTCAATGAAGGAAGTATCTGAAAAAAATATTATTGAATTTCATAAAGATATGGATTCGTTAGGAATAATGCGTCCAGATAGTATGCCAAGAGCAACGAATCATATATGCAATATCTGCTCCTTCATAAAAATCCTTGAGGACAAAGGTTATGCATACTCTAGGGATGGAGATGTTTATTATTCTGTTTTTAAAAATAGAAATTATGGAAAGCTTAGTAACCAAAACATACAAGAACAAAATATCAATCAGCAAGGAAGAATGGCTAATGATGAAAATAGTAAAAAACTTAATCCGCAAGACTTTGCACTATGGAAAAAAGCCAAAGATGATGAACCATTTTTTGATTCACCATGGGGTAAAGGTAGGCCAGGATGGCATATTGAATGTTCGGCGATGGTTAAAGATGAATTAGGAGATACTATTGATATCCATTTAGGTGGTTCTGATTTGATTTTTCCACATCATGAGAATGAAATCGCCCAGTCAGAAGCAGCCAATGGCAAAAAGCTAGCGAACTATTGGTTACACAATGGGATGGTCAATGTAAATGGACAAAAGATGAGTAAATCTCTTAAAAATTTTAAAACTATCAGAGAGCTAATTAAGTCAGGTATAAGCCCTATGACTTTGCGATATTTTGTTATGACTGTGAATTATAGAAAACCACTTGATTTTACTGAAGAAGCTTTAAGGAGTGCTTCAGAAGCTTGGAAAAACATTAATGTAGCCCTTTCTTTTATGGACCTTACAAAAGGTGCTTTTAGATCTATTGAAAAAAATGAATCTCTCGAAGAAGAATATAAAGAGAAAATAAGTTTTGAATTATCTCAAAAAAAGCTTAAATTTTCTGAGGCTCTTGGAAATGACCTTAATACAGCAGGTGCTATTGCAATTATTTACGATTTAGCGAAACCATTAAAAAACTTTTTAAACCAATTTCAAAGGGTTGAAGGTTTTAAAATAGACCTAAATGAAAAATTCTTTCTACTTGAGAATTTTAAAACTCTAGAAAAGTTGACTGAGGTACTTGGTCTTAAAAAAGAGGTTTTAGTAAAAGAAAGTAAAATAAAAGAAGACGAAATATCATCGCTTATTGATGAAAGGTTGAAAGCAAAAATGGAAAAGAATTATGCGAAGGCAGATGAAATCAGGAATTTGTTAAAAGAAAAAGGTATTGAACTTATTGATCAATCAAAGGAAATAACCACATGGATAAGGGTATAAATTTTAAGAAAAAAACCAATTTGAAATTTTTGTTTTTTAAATACACCTTTAGATGGGAAGATAATAGAAATATCAGAGAAAATTGAAATACATTACTGTGCTCGGTTCTACTGGTTCAATAGGGACTCAAACTCTCGAAATAGCTAGTGAGCAGCCTGATAAGTTTAAAGCCGTAGCTCTTTCCGCAGGAAGAAATATTAGTTTATTAACTGAACAAGTTAAAACACATAAACCAGAGGTGGTTGCAATTGAGGATGAAAGTCTTATAGAAGATTTAAAAGATAATATTAATAACTTAGATTTAGATGTTGCTCCCTTGGTTCTAGGTGGAAAGCAGGGGATTAACGCAGTTGCGGCATGGGACAAGGCAGATACTGTGGTAACAGGGATAGTAGGCTGTGCAGGCTTAATTCCAACAATGTCAGCAATTAATGCGGGGAAAAATATTGCACTTGCTAACAAAGAAACTTTAATTGCTGCAGGACCAATTGTTATTCCTGCATTAAAGAAAAATAATAGTAGGCTTTTACCTGCTGATTCAGAACACTCTGCTATCTTTCAATGTTTACAGGGATTACCTAATTATGAAAATGCAGATTTTTCAACAGGAGAGATGCCTAAGGGTTTAAAAGCCATACATTTAACAGCTTCAGGTGGTGCTTTCAGAGATTGGGCCGTTGAGGATTTAAAGCATGTCACAGTGGAAGATGCGACTTCACATCCTAATTGGGATATGGGAAAAAAAATAACTGTAGATTCTGCAACTCTTATGAATAAAGGATTAGAAGTTATAGAAGCTCATTATTTATTTGGGACCTCTTACGAAAATATCGAAATAGTTATCCACCCTCAAAGTATTATTCATTCAATGATTGAGATGGAAGATTCTTCAGTATTAGCTCAATTAGGTTGGCCAGATATGAAACTACCGATTTTATATGCGATGAGTTGGCCTGAAAGATTTAAAACAAATTGGAAAAGATTAAACTTAAGTGAAATTGGAAAATTAACTTTTAGAGAGCCAGATGAGTTTAAATATCCATGCATGGGACTTGCCTATGCTGCAGGAAAATCATCTGGGACTATGCCTGCAGTCTTAAATGCTGCTAATGAAATGGCTGTTGAACAATTCCTCAAAGAAAAAATTTCTTTTCAAGAAATTCCAACATTTATAAGTAAAGCTTGTGAATCACATATGGAGAATTTGAATTTGAGTCCCGAATTGGAGGATATTCTTGACGTAGACAATTGGGCCAGACTTTTTGTTAAGCAAGAAATTAAAAAAGGGAAAAAATACGTAAGTATTGGATAAAAGTGAATATAAAAAAACATCTTCTACTATGCGCAACACCCACAAAACAGAAATGCTTTAAAGGCAACGAAGGGCAAAAAACATGGGAATGTCTGAAAAAGACTTTAAAAAAATTTGAGAATGATCCCTCTACAAAAAACGTTCATATATTAAGATCAAAAGCTGACTGTTTAAGGGTATGTAAGAACGGCCCAATTCTTCTTATTTGGCCTGATGGTATTTGGTATGAGAAAGTTTCTCCAGAAAAAATTTCAGAAATTTTTACCTCACATATTATTAACGGTAAGCCAATAGAAAAATGGATTTTCAAAAAAACACCATTTTTAAATAGTCCTAGATACTCATAAACCAGTTCTTTACGACTTCGTCTGACCAGCAGCCATTAATCGAATGAAAACCATTATGACCTCCTTTTTCAGTTATTAAAATAGTAAATTTATCAATAGATTCTTTTCCTAAATTCAAAGTATCCTTATATGGAACCCAGGGATCATCCTTGGCATGAATAAAAAGCATTGGAGGTAATTTTTTTATTGAGTTTTGAATTCTAAATATTGGAGAAGCTTTAATATAATAATCCTCTAAAGAATTAAATCCCCAACAAGGAGCTGTAAATTTCTGATCAAATTCTCTTATACTTTTTAAATTTTTAATTTTAATTCTTAATTTCTCGTTATCAAGGAGTTTGCCCTCATCATTAAATCCCTCCCATAACTGATTTTTTAAGCGGTGAAGTAGCCATTTTTGGTAGATAGAATTTCTAGGTTTTTCAATACACAGACTGCATGAAGACAAATCTAAAGGGGTACTCACGCAGGCAAGGCCATCTAAAAGTTTTTCTCCTTTGTTTTTGTCGTAATCTAGGCAGGCATTTAAAAGAATTGTTCCACCTAAAGATAATCCAACTCCGTAAATTGGAAGATTATTATTCCTTTTGATAAGATCTTTGAACTCTAAATTAATCAATTTTTTAAAATAATTAATTGCTGAAATTACATCACTGGAGCATCTAGCACAATAATTTCCTTTAGCTAAATATCTCGCTGATCCAGATCCTCTTAGATTTAATTTAAGAACTCCAAAACCATTATTTGCTAATTTCCTAGATATTCTTCTTAAACCAAACCGTTTAGTTGAGCCCCCTAAACCATGTGTAACGATTACAAAACCCCTAAGTGAGTTTAAGTTTTCAGGTAATTCTAAAAAACCTAAAAGATAATCACATTCAAATTTTTTAGAAAGAATTTTATTAATCGGAAAGAATATTTTTTTATTTTTTTTTGATTTACCAAAATCAATAACAAAAGTATCTCTCAAAGTTTGTAAGTCGCCACCTATCCAAGGTAAGACTTCTCGAAATGGCTTATTTTTTATGTAATCTAAGAAACTAAAAGATATACTATTATTTCTCCCCAACTCCAAGATCCTTTAATTCTCCAATCAAATCATTCAGTACCTTTTTTGCATCACCAAAGACCATTGAGGTATTTGGCAGATCAAATAAATCATTTTTAATTCCGGAGTAACCTGCACTCATACCACGTTTAATTACAAATACAGTTCTTGCTTCCTGCACATCAAGAACTGGCATGCCATATAAAGGAGAAGAGCTATCATTTTTAGCTTGAGGATTAACCACATCATTTGCTCCTAAAACTAAAACAACATCCGTTGCTGGAAAATCAGGATTTACAACGTCCATCTCTTTAAGTTGTTCGTAAGGAACATCTGCTTCTGCTAAAAGTACATTCATATGTCCAGGCATCCTCCCTGCTACAGGATGAATTGCGTAAACAACTTCAATACCATTTTGCTCTAGTTTTTTTGTCACTTCCCTTAAAGTATGTTGTGCTTGAGCTACCGCTAGACCATAACCAGGAACAATAATTACCTTGTTAGCTGCCTCTAAAGTCAATGCACATTCTTCAACACTGCAAGAAGTTATATTTGTGTATTCTCCTGAACCAGAAGAGGTCGTACTTTGCGCAGACAAAGACCCTCCAAAAAGAACTGAGACCAATGATCTATTCATACCCTTGCACATTACCTGAGTAAGTATTAGACCTGCTGCTCCAACCATTGCGCCTGCTACTATCAAAAGCTGACTATCTACAACGAAACCTGCTGCTGCTGCTGCAATACCTGAATAGCTATTTAATAAAGATATAACGACTGGCATATCAGCTCCACCAATTGGCAAAGTAACTCCAATACCTAATAAAGAAGAAACTATAACTAAAAGCCAAATAGAACTTGTATTGCCGTTTATCAAATCAAAAAAGGCTATCAAGGAAGCAACTGCAAAAACAATATTTACAAAATGTCTAACTTTGCTCTGAGTCCATCCTGGAGTTGACAACCAACCCTGTAACTTTGCCATCGCGACAATTGAACCTGTGAAAGTTATGGCACCAACAAATATAGAAACAGATATTGAAACTTCGTTAATCAGTGACTTAAAAAAATCAAAATTTTCTTGTCCACCAGATATAGGAAAAATTGCCACTCCTAAAGCAACTAAAAGTGATGACATTCCTCCACAACCATTGAACAATGCCACTGTTTCAGGCATGGAGGTCATAGGTACTTTTTTTGCAAGAATTGCTCCAAATAAACTACCTATGATTGATCCAATTATTATCCAAATCCAAGACTGAATAGCAATTCCAGAAGTACCTAAATAATAAGAAAGTAATCCTAATACTGATAGCGACATTGCAAATGCAGCTAATCTATTGGCATCCCTTGCTGATTTTACTTTTGACAATCCTTTTATTCCCAAAGCCAGTAAAAGTACTGCTAGAAGGTCAATAACGAATTTAATGATTACAGGTAGATTCATGTTAAAACTTACTTCTTATTTGATGGTTTACGACTAAACATCGCGAGCATTCGATCAGTCACAAAGAAACCTCCCACAACGTTGAAAAGAGCAAATCCAAGAGAAACTGAACCAATGATTAAAAGTGGTACGTTACCTTCTGCTTTTACAATTAAAGTCAAGGCTGCAAGCATTGTTATTCCTGAAATTGCATTTGCTCCACTCATTAGAGGTGTATGAAGAGTAGGAGGAACTTTTCCAATTAACTCGAGGCCTAATAAACTACCAAGTAAAAGAACCCAAAGAAGACTGATAAAAGACATAATTTTAAAACCTCAATTTTCAAAAACTTTATTTTGAAGAACAACTCCTTCATCGCTTAATAAACATCCAGAAATGAGTTCATCCTCTTTATCTAATTTAATTACACCATCTTTTACAAATGGTGTAATCAAAGATGTTAAGTTCTTAGCATAAAGTGAACTTGCATCATAAGGAACTGAAGAGGGTAATTCGCCCGCTCCTATAAGTTTTACCCCATCTTTGATAATAGTTTCATTAGATTTTGTTCCTTCGCAGTTCCCTCCCTGAGAAACAGCTAAATCAATAACTACTGCTCCAGGCCTCATTTTTTCAATCATGGGTGAGTCTATTAAAACAGGGGCCTTTTTACCTAGAACTTGCGCAGTACATATAGCAACATCAGCTTCAGATAAATATTTAGTTAAAGTTGCCTTCTGTTTTGAGAGAAATTCGGGTGTTACAGCTTTTGCATAACCTCCTGCCTCACCAGGCTTTTCCTCAACTTCAGGAAGTTCTATAAATCTTGCTCCAAGGGACTCTACTTGTTCTTTAACAGCAGGTCTAATATCAGATACAAATACTATTGCTCCAAGTCTTTTCGCCGTCGCAACTGCCTGTAATCCTGCAACTCCTCCACCAAGAACCACTACTTTTGCAGGTTGGACTGTCCCTGCTGCAGTCATAAGCATTGGAAAATATCTATCTAACTCACTTGCAGCCAAAAGAACTGCTTTATATCCAGCAATATTGGCCTGTGAAGAAAGAACATCAGAAGACTGAGCTCTACTAATCCTCGGAAGCAACTCTAGTGATAAAGCTGAAATCTTATTACTATTTATAATTCTAAGAAGCTCTTTATTACCATATGGGTTAAGAAGACCAAGAAGAACAGCGCCTTTCTTTAACTTAGTTAAATTATTCTCTGATGGAGTTTGAACACAAAATATTAAGTCAGCTTCACCCCAAATTTTTTGATCTAGGTTTTTTATTATTGTTCCGCCCGATTCTTCATATGATAAGTCACTAAATCCTGATAATTCTCCTGCTGAACTTTCAATATAAATATCACATCCAAGGCTTTTTAATTTCTTTACCGCTTCTGGTGTTGCTGAAACTCTCCTTTCACCAGAGCTCGTTTCGGAAGGAATAAGTATCTTTGTCAATTTATTTATTTTTTTAACATACTAAATATAAATTGAAGAAAGTCAAAAGTCTTGGATTTTTGTTAAAAATATATTTTCTTTTCTATAAAAAATAGCTATCTAGAATATATAAGTACTAAATAATCCAATGAGTATAAAAGCAATCGAATGTCCTGATGGAGTTTGCCACAGTCATCATGGTGGTCATGCTGTTCCAAGGCAAGCTATGCAGAAAAATCTAGAAAAGCATGGCAAAGACTGGTGCGAGAAATTAGCAGAGAGAATTTATGAAATGTCAGTTGATACTTATTCACAGACAGTCATGCCCAGTCTCCACTCGGCAGGTTGGCAAAGAAGGCATTTAGACTGGGAATTTAAGCTGGCAGAAAATGATTCTGAACCTGACGAAGCTCTTGTTGAAGGAATTATTAATGCCACAGAAAGCTTTCTAAGGAGTAGTGAGGTGCATCGATTATTTATTCAGGAATTAGTTCAGGGCACATTCGAGGAAGCAAATGATAAAAAAATAATTTCTAAAGCAATAAAATCTATCATCGAAGAAGAAATTGTTAGTTCACTTAGAGAAAAGAAAGAAACTCTTTTAAAGAAAATATCCGCAAAATTAATATCAGAAGAAAAAGTTAGCGAGGAACTTGCAATAAATTCAGCTAAAGAGGGTTTTGAGGAAGTTGAAAGGCTACTTGCAAATCACAGCGAGGCAGTCTAACTCTATTTCTTTATATTTTCTTTATAATTAACCCAAAAATTGGCTCAAATATAAACTAAAGATTAAATTATTGTTTGGAAGTACAAAGTTGTAACTTATTAGACAATATATAGGTTGTCCGATGTGTTTATCTATATACAACTTTTATGTTTCAATGGACAATTTCATTAGAAAAAGGATCGATATAGCGACCTGTTGGGCTACTAACAGAATTTCTGCAATGGACACTTTAGAAAGGTATGAAGACAGTTACGCAATCGCAGAAGAATTTAGAGAGTGGATACTACATATTGGAGAAAAGAACGAAAATTTAAAAGATTCTGTTTTAAACTTCCCAAAGGAATTAAAAAAATTATTAGACCAAAAAGTCAACGATTGAGTCATAAATCTATCGAGTGAAATCCGCCCTACATTATTTGGGTTTGTTTATTATCATTAGAAGTGAAATTAGCAAATAAATGGAAAATAGAGAGCAGATTTCAAACGTAGAAAATGTTGTAATTATAGGCTCGGGACCTGCGGGTTATACAGCTGCTATATATGCAGCAAGAGCAAATCTTCAGCCTTTGCTCGTAACAGGATTTAATTCTGGAGGAATTCCTGGTGGTCAATTAATGACTACAACATTTGTTGAAAATTATCCAGGTTTCCCAGATGGAGTACTAGGTCCTGAATTGATGGATTTAATGAAAGCTCAAGCAGAAAGATGGGGTACTAATCTATACGAAAGTGATGTTGTCTCAATAAATACTGATTCACATCCCTTTGAATTAAAAACTTTAGAAGGGACTATAAAAGCAAACGCAATTATTATTGCAACTGGTGCAAGTGCAAACAGATTGGGCGTTATAAATGAAGATAAATTTTGGAGTAAAGGAATAAGTGCTTGTGCAATATGTGATGGAGCTACCCCACAATTTAGAGATGAAGAATTAGCTGTTATTGGAGGAGGAGACTCTGCATGTGAAGAAGCAGCATACCTCACAAAGTATGGCAGCAAAGTGCATCTGATTGTTAGATCAGGAAAATTAAGGGCCAGTGCAGCAATGGTTGATAGAGTAAAAGCTAATCCAAAGATAGAAATCCATTGGAACACAAAAGTTGATAAAGCTGATGGTTCTGAATGGCTTGAGAGAATAGAAACTATTCACTCTCAAGAAGGTCAAGGGGAAATTAATATAAAGGGTCTTTTTTACGCTATAGGACACACGCCAAATACGAAGTTCTTAGAAAACAAAATTGATTTAGATAATAAAGGATATATTGCTTGCAAATCAGGAAGACCAGAAACATCTATTGAAGGCATTTTCGCTGCAGGTGACGTTGTTGATTCAGAATGGAGGCAAGGAGTTACTGCCGCAGGAACAGGCTGCATGGCAGCATTAGCCACTGAAAGGTGGCTGGCCGAAAAGAACTTAGCAAAAACTATAGTCAGAGAAACACCCGAACCAGAAAAAAAACTTAATTCATCAGATTTCAATGAAGAAGAGGTTAATGAAGACACCTTCGATTCAAACTCTGAATGGCAAAAAGGCAGTTATGCATTAAGAAAGCTCTATCACGAGAGTAAAAAACCTCTCTTAGTTATTTTTAGCTCCCCAAGCTGCGGCCCATGTCATGTCCTGAAACCTCAATTAAAAAGGGTAATTAAAGAACTTGATGGTGCAGTGCTCGGGGTTGAAATAGATATTGATAAAGATCAAGATATTGCAAAACAAGCTGGTATAAATGGCACCCCAACAGTTCAACTCTTTAAAGAAAAGCTATTAAAAAAACAATGGCAAGGCGTCAAACAAAGAAGTGAGTTTAAAGAAGCTATAAAAAATATTCTCTAAAGAAACTTTTTACTTATTATTCCTTTTAGGATTATTTTTATTAGTTGTAGGTCTAGCATTCCCTGCGTTTCTTTCTCTATAAGTTATCCTCCCCCTAGAAAGATCATAAGGGCTTATCTCAACTAAAACTTTATCTCCAGCTAATAATTTAATTCTAAATTTAGTCAATTTGCCTGCGGCTCTGCATAAACATTGATGTCCTTCAGGTTGTTCCAAGGTAACCAAATAAAATCCATTTCCCTGTTCTTTTTCTATTACACCTGAAGTTTCAATCATTAATTAATCTTTTACTAATTTCATATTATCAGAAAAAGATTGGCCAAAATTGATTTAAGAAAAATTACATACGTAAAAATATGAAATTCAATTCAAATAGAAAATTTAATTTCATTAATTATTTGAAGTTGACCATAGTAAAAATTTGCTTTCGCAATTTTTTCAGAATCTTCTAATTGATCAAAAAAAACAAACCCAAGACTTTCCCATAATGAAGATCCGCAAACATTATTCAATTCATTTTTTGCTTCTTTTGCAAAATTATCTAGTTTTCGCTCAAGATTTTTAGACTTAGAAACAGACATAGTCAATACTATTTATATAGTACAAATATACTATACAAATCTAAGATTGCAATATTAAAAAGGTAATCTCTTTTTTTCCTCAATATTTAGATCTGCTTCCATTTCCCTTAACCTTTTAAGTATTTGTTGGTAGTACTCCTTTATATAACTCTCTAGTGATGTCATATCTTCTTTTTTAAGTTCCAAAATTTCATAAGTTTTGCTCATGTCGGCATCTAATGATTCACCACTACTAGTTACTTCAGCGAAAGCCAATCTTTCAGCAACATTTAAAGAATCTTGGAAAAAGGAAACTACTTTTTGAGTAACAGTAATTAGGAAGGGGGAAACTCTAAAAATTTTCGCCTTTTTTTCACTAAATTTTTCACATAAAGATATAACTTCGTTTGAATCCCATGCTTTGGGACCTACTAACGGTAATGATGTTCTGTGAGTTTGAGGATTATCTAGTGCTGCCACAACAACTTTCGCCATATCTTGAGTATTCATATACGCAATTTTAGTTGGGGTTCCACTCATCCAAACTGCTTGACTATCCAAGATTGGGATGGCGAATTGGCCAATAACTCCTTGCATAAATGCCGCACATTTGAAGATTGTATAGTTTAAATTAGACTTCTCAAGAAGTTTTTCAGTGCAAAATTTAATGTCCATCAAAGGAACATTTCTAAACTTTTCAGTTAGAAGGATGGAAAGAAATATTACCCTTTTTACATTTAAAGATTCGCAAGCATTAAATAAATTAAGTTTTCCATCCCAGTCTATCTCATAAATACTTTTTGGATCATCAGGCCTGCTAGTCGCCGCATCAATAACTACTTCAATATCTTGCAATGCATATTCAATATCAGATGAATTTAATAAATTACCTTTTGTTAGTTCACAACCCCACTCTTGCAGAAAGGAAGCTTTTCTTGGGTTTCTTACAAAGCATCTGACTTCATGTCCATCTTCTATAGCTTGCTTCGCTATTTGTCTACCAAGTGTACCTGTTGCTCCTACTAAAAGAATCTTCATATTTAAGATTTGCTTAACTTGTAGACCATAACTCAAATTGTGATGTATTCGTGAGAATCAATCTCCCTGAAACTTTAATAACAAAGCGCCACCAACCAATCCAATTGGTATCAGTATCCAAAAAACTGCTGCAATACTAAAAATTTCTTTTGCCATAGTAAAATTTTATGATTAATATAATTTACATTCAATATACATTTATTTGTTAAAAAAGTAGATAATGCAAATATCTTGAAAATTTTTAAGTAAATGAATAATAATTTTGCAAAAAATATAAACTTCCCTAATTACTGGAATTGGAATGGTTTTAAAATTTGCTGGAGTGTTGCAGGCGAAGATAATGAAATTCCAATTATTTTTCTCCACGGATTTGGCGCCAATCGAAAACATTGGAGAAACAATTTAGAATATTTTGCGAAAAGGAATTGCGCCACATATTCGCTAGATTTAATAGGATTTGGAGATTCAGATCAACCTGGGATTAGACAAATTGGAAAACTAGATAATGAGATTTGGTCTAATCAAGTGAAAGACTTTATTGCACAGGTGATAAGACCAAAGAATTCTGGGAAAGTAATTCTTATTGGCAATTCTCTGGGATCACTAGTTGCTTTAACATGTGCTGTTTCATTGGAGGATCAGATTGCAAAAGTTATTGCATCCCCGTTGCCAGATCAAATTCAAGAAAATAAAAAGTCGATAACAAAAAAATCATCACTTATAAAATTTCAAAATAAATTCATAAGAATATTTTTTATATTTTTCCCTTTGGAGATCATTTTATTTTTAATAACCAAATTAGGAGTCATAAAACTGGGACTAAATTCTGCTTATTTCAAAAAAGATAATGTTGATCGGGAACTAATAGATTTAGTGACAAAACCAGTTTTAAGGAAAACTTCAGCTAGATCATTACGAGCAATGTGTATTGGGATGTCTTCAAGAGATGAAAAATTTAAAGCCTCTTACCTTTTGAGAAAACTCAGCGCCTCAAGAAAAGTTCCCTTTTTATTAATTTGGGGAGAAAAAGATAATTTCATACCTTTGTTTGTTGGTAAAAAGATTGCAAATTTCCATAGATGGGTAAAATTAAAAATAGTATCCAATTCAGGGCATTGTATCCATGATGAAGATCCTTCAGTATTCAATAAAATCTCTTATGAATGGATTAGAGATTTAAAAACTTTTTAAAAAAATATGAAACATACATTGTCAGTTCTTGTAGAAGATGAATCTGGAGCATTGAGTAGAATCTCAGGTCTCTTTGCTAGGAGGGGATTCAACATAGATAGCCTCGCAGTAGGCCCTGCAGAATCCAAAGGGATTTCAAGGTTAACGATGGTTGTAGAAGGTGACGATGAAACTCTTCAACAAATGACTAAGCAATTGAATAAGTTATTTAATGTCCTAGGAGTTGTAGATTTTACTAATCTCGCAGCTGTTGAGAGGGAATTAATGCTACTTAAAGTTTCATCGAAAGAAGATACTAGAAGTAATATTTTAGATATAGTTCAGATATTCCGTGCAAAGGTTGTTGACGTTTCAGATATAGCCTTAACACTTGAAGTGGTAGGAGATCCAGGTAAGTTAGTTGCTTTAGAGAAATTACTCGAACCTTACGGAATTCTCGAAATAGCAAGAACTGGTAAGGTAGCTCTTAAACGCTCTTCAGGAGTTAATACAGAAATGCTGAAAATAAACAAATTTTCTCTAGAAATTTAATTAGATATCTTGACTTCTTTGATATAGTCGCCATTCTCAATTTTTTTAAGAGTATCTAATCCTTTTATGATTTTTCCGAAAATTGAATATCTTCCGTCTAGTTCAGGAATATTATTAGTTACAAAAAAAAATTCAGTAGAAGAAGAATTATTTTTACCGCTCTTAACCATAGATATTGAACCACTCACAAAAGTATTAACTAATTTTTCAGTTTCATAAGGATTTTTGGTTTGGTAATTATATCTCGGATTAATTTCTTCTTTAAATTTTATTTCTAAAGGTATTGAATGACTTTTTTTATTTAGAGTTTGAATTCGTTCAAAATAAAATTTGTTTTCTGGATTAATACCTCCATGTATAAATTTTAGTTGGGGATGATTTACTATTTTATAAAACTTTTGGTTTTCATAAATATTTTTTTCTATATTCTCTAAAAAGTTTGACACTGTTACTGGATTATCTTTCCCAAATAATTCAACCTCAAAATCACCTTTTGAAGTTTTAAAAAAAACTATTTTATTACCTTGGATACAATTGAATTTGAATTTTTGGCAGTAATAATTTGAATCAATTTCGTTTTTAAGACTACAAGCTACTACCAAAAGCGAGACCTGGAAAAAAGATAATGCTCTTAAAAGGTTATTTTTTATTTTAGACCCTCCAAATTAACACCCAAAAATTTAGCCAGCCGAGCTCCTTCTTCTTCAACTTGAAGCAGTGGTTTAAGTTCACCTGCTCCGCTTAGGGGAAGAGGTTTTTTTCTACCCTTTAAAACCAAAGTAATTCTTCTTCTAGGGTTAAATCCCTCACTAATATCTAACTTAACCGATTTAATTTCATCAAAATTTAATTTAACTTCAATTTCTTTAAATAATCCTTTTCTTTTTATTTCCACAGATTTTGATGATTTATCAAAATAATTACTCCCTGAACCAAAATTTATGTAAACCAAATACCACAAGTAAAAATTTAATAGATTGGCAATAACTCCGTATGCTCCCATTATGATTCCTTGAGGGATAAACAATAAAGTGGAAGGATTCCCCAAAGGTAATAAATCCCTACCTGTGTAGCTAGATATAGAGGCTAAAAGAAAACCAATACCTCCTATGGTTAGCATTCCTCCAATAATATAATTTGAAATTTTTCTTGATCCACCAATTTTTTGTTCGATTTTATCGAAAGAAGTGAGGTCTGAATTCATTTTTATCTTTTTTAGAGCCTAATTCAGATAATTTAACAAACTAAGGGAGTATTCTTACCTAATTTTTAATAAAAAAGTCAGGAAAGCTTTACAAGGCGTTTCAGATATACAAATATTTCCCCACATTACTCACAATCTTTGTTACAGTCACTGCGTATCCCGAAGCTAAAAACGATTCTCATGACGATCGCAGTTGGTAGCGCCCCACAAAGAGGATGGTTTGATGTCCTCGATGATTGGTTGAAGCGCGACCGCTTTGTATTTATTGGTTGGTCCGGACTACTTCTACTTCCTTGTGCATATCTTGCTATTGGTGGTTGGTTCGTCGGAACAACATTTGTTACCTCTTGGTACACACACGGAGTTGCAAGCTCATACCTTGAAGGTTGTAACTTTTTAACAGCAGCTGTAAGCACCCCTGGTGATGCCATGGGACACAGTCTTTTATTTTTATGGGGTCCTGAAGCCCAAGGTAGTTTTGTAAGATGGCTACAACTTGGAGGTCTTTGGAACTTCGTTGCATTACATGGAGTATTTGGCCTAATTGGTTTTATGCTTCGTCAGTTTGAAATTGCTGGCCTTGTTGGAATTAGACCATACAACGCGTTAGCTTTCTCAGCAGTAATCGCAGTATTCACAAGTATCTTCCTTATTTATCCTTTAGGACAGCATAGTTGGTTCTTCGCGCCTTCATTCGGTGTTGCAGCAATCTTCCGTTATATCCTGTTCATTCAAGGTTTTCACAATATCACTTTAAACCCTTTCCACATGATGGGAGTTGCTGGAATTCTTGGTGGTGCTCTACTTTGCGCTATCCATGGAGCTACAGTACAAAATACTTTGTATGAAGATACAAGTATATATACAGATGGTAAGGTTCAAAGTTCAACATTTAGAGCTTTTGATCCAACACAAGAAGAAGAAACCTATTCAATGATTACAGCGAATAGATTCTGGAGTCAAATCTTCGGTATTGCTTTCTCAAATAAGCGTTTCTTACATTTCTTGATGCTATTTGTACCTGTTATGGGTATGTGGACATCTTCAATTGGTATTGTAGGCTTAGCACTAAACCTGAGGGCTTATGATTTCGTAAGCCAAGAAATCCGTGCAGCAGAAGATCCAGAATTTGAAACTTTCTATACAAAAAATATACTTTTGAACGAAGGTATGCGAGCATGGATGTCTTCTGTGGATCAACCACACGAAAACTTTGTATTCCCTGAGGAGGTTCTTCCACGTGGAAACGCCCTTTAATAATCTATTAAGAGCTCCAAACCAAAGTATTGAGGAAACTGGTTATGCCTGGTATGTAGGCAACGCTAGATTAATCAATTTATCTGGACGTTTATTAGGAGCTCACATTGCTCACTCTGGACTAATAGTCTTTTGGGCGGGAGCAATGATGCTCTTTGAGGTTAATCATTTTACTTTTGATAAACCAATGTGGGAGCAAGGTTTAATCTGTATGCCACACGTTGCAATGTTTGGCTATGGAATAGGCCCTGGTGGTGAAGTTACTGATATCATGCCTTTCTTCCAAGCAGGCGTGGTTCACTTGATAGCTTCCGCTGTTCTTGGTTTTGGTGGTATCTACCATTCATTAGCAGGTCCAGAAAAGCTTGAAGAAGATTTTCCATTTTTCTCCACAGATTGGAGAGACAAAAATCAAATGACTAATATCCTTGGATATCATTTGATTGTTCTAGGTGTAGGTGCTCTAGCATGGTCAGTAAACTGGTGTTTTATTGGCGGTGCATACGACACATGGGCACCCGGTGGTGGTGAAGTTAGACTTGTAAACCCAACGTTAGATCCAAGAGTTATTCTTGGTTATCTATTCAGATCTCCATGGGGAGGAGCTGGTTCAATAATCGGTGTCAACTCCATAGAAGATATTGTTGGTGGACATGTTTATGTGGGTATTACTGCAATTATTGGAGGAATATTCCATATCTTTACTAAACCTTTTGGATGGGCAAGAAGAGCATTTATTTGGAATGGTGAAGGACTATTAAGTTATGCTCTTGGTGGAATTTGTGTAGCAAGTTTTATCGCTTCAACATTCATTTGGTTTAACAACACTGCTTACCCTTCCGAATTTTATGGTCCTACAAATGCTGAAGCTTCACAGGCCCAAAGCTTTACTTTCCTAGTGAGAGATCAAAGAATTGGAGCTAACGTAGGTTCAACAATGGGGCCAACAGGTTTAGGTAAGTATCTCATGAGATCTCCTACTGGCGAAATTATATTTGGTGGTGAAACAATGAGATTCTGGGATTTCAGAGGTCCATGGTTAGAGCCTTTAAGAGGACCTAACGGATTGAGCCTTGAGAAAATCCAGAATGATATTCAGCCTTGGCAGGTAAGAAGAGCTGCTGAATATATGACTCATGCTCCTAACGCTTCTATCAACTCTGTTGGTGGAATTATTACAGAGCCTAATGCTGTTAACTTCGTTAACTTAAGACAGTGGTTAGCTGCAGCTCAATTCTTCCTAGGATGGTTTACATTTATCGGTCACCTTTGGCATGCTGGACGTGCTAGAGCAGCCGCTGCTGGTTTCGAAAAAGGAATCGACAGAAAGAGTGAACCAGCTCTTGAATTGCCTGATTTAGATTAATTTCTATCTCAATTACAAAAAGCCCTATCTTTTGATAGGGTTTTTTTTTGCTCAATTTTACTATCTATACAAATTTTCTCTGAGCCATGGCAGGCTTAAACCCATTACATTACTGAAACAACCCTCTATTTTTTCTATATATTTCCCGCCTATACCTTCCAAGGCAAATCCTCCGGCGCAATATAAAGGTTCATTTGTATCTACATAACTCTTGATTTCCCAATCTTCCAACTTAGAAAAATAAACTCTTGAACTTACTGTTTTTTTTATTATTTCAGCAATTTTAAAAATTTTGGAAGTTGAATCAAAATTCCCAATTATTAGAGTATGACCAGTATGTAAAAATCCAAATTCTCCAGACATTTTTTTCCATCTAATAAATGCCTCCTCTTTATTAGATGGTTTTCCATAAGCTTCTCCTTTAAATTCAAAAATTGAATCGCACCCAAGTATTTCCACTGGACCATAATTAAATTCTTCTGGAAATGATATGTTTTGAATATTTTCAGATAAATTATTAGCCTTTTGAAAAGATAATTCCAAAGCTAAATTAAATATATTCTTTTCTTGAATAGTAGTTTCATCAAAGTCACTTGATTTTTGGATAAATTCAATTTGACAATTTTCTAGTAATTTCTTTCTAGATTGAGAAGCAGAGGCTAGAATTAACACAAATTTTTTTCCAAATTATAATTCAATTTACTTAATTAATAAATTTTTAAATTAATACAAATTACTTATGGAGTTAGAAGCAAAATTATATGAAATAAAGAAACCAATAATGGTACTAGGCACTTCCAGTGGAGCAGGGAAATCTTTAACGGTTACTGCTATTTGCAGGATTCTTAAAAATTTAGGAGAAGAACCAATCCCTTTTAAAGGACAAAATATGAGTAACAACGCTTGGGTTGATTGGGAAGGTGGAGAGATGGCATATTCACAAGCTCTTCAAGCTTTTGCTTGTGGTATTAATCCCTCTGCAGAGATGAATCCAATTTTATTAAAACCACAGGGCAACTCAAAAAGCGAGGTCATTCACCTTGGTAAAAGTGTAGGGATAACAACCGCCAAAAATTACTACCAAGATTGGTTTATTCCTGGCTGGGAAGTAATTAAAAAAAGTCTTAATTCTATTTATAAAAAAAAACCAAATTGCCGTTTAATTATCGAAGGAGCTGGAAGTCCAGTAGAGATGAATTTGATTCATAGAGACCTTACAAATTTAAGAGTTGCTAAGTATTTAAATGCAAATTGCATTTTGGTTACTGATATTGAAAGGGGAGGAGTTTTTGCACAAATAATCGGAACCCTTGAATTAATGAAACCTAAAGAAAAAAAACTTATTAAGGGAATAATTATAAATAGATTCAGAGGAGACCTTTCATTATTTGAAGAAGGGAAAAAATGGATAGAAGATAAAACTCAAATACCAGTTATCGGAATTGTCCCATGGTTAAATGATTCATTCCCCCCAGAAGATTCTTTAGATTTACTAGAAAAAAAATCACGTTTCACAAATCCTGATATCAAAGTTGGAATAATAAAATTACCCTCTATAAGTAACTTCTCAGATTTTGATCCATTAGAAAATGAAGAATCAATATTAATTGAATGGATTAGAGAATCGCAGAACTTGAGAAAGTATGACTTTATTATTCTGCCTGGGAGTAAACAAACTATTAAAGATCAGATTTTTCTTGAAAATTCTGGTATAGCTCAAGATATAAGGGAATATTCCAATAACAAAGGAAATATTATTGGAATTTGTGGAGGTTTACAAATGTTAGGAACAACACTCGAAGATCCTTATTTCAAAGAGGGTTCCAAAAATATTTCCGAACAAAAAATTAAAGGAATTGGATTACTACCATTAAAAACAACTTTCTTTGAAAAAAAATTAACACGTCAAATTAACTCTGAATCTGTATGGCCATGCAAATCAAAAATTAATGGATTTGAAATTCATAATGGTCAAACCGAATTGAATAAAATGCAAAGTGCTTTAAAAATTAACCCTATTTTTAAGGAATTAAATCTAGGTTGGTATAAAGAAAATAATGGGGGAGGTACTATTGCAGGAACTTATATACATGGGATTTTTGAAAATGATAGCTGGAGAGATCAATATATTAATTTAATAAGAAAGAGTAAAAATTTACCAATATTAAGTAAAAAATCAATATCTTACAAAATGAAGAGAGAATCTATTATTGATAATCTTGCTAACGAATTCGATAAACATTTAAATCTTAAACAATTTTTAAATTGAAAGAAAAAAAAATAAAAATTATTTGGCCAAATAAAAATGAAACATTTGTTTCAGAGGGAGATGATTGGTTCTCATCTGCTGAAAAAGCAGGTTTAGAAATCCCAACTGGATGTCTCACTGGAAGTTGTGGAGCCTGTGAAATAGATGTAAATGGTGAAACAGTGAGGGCTTGTATAAGTGATATTAAAATTAAAAAAAAATGTACGTTAAAGGTTTCTCTTACTACAGATCCATTCTGGGAAAAATAACTTTTTCTAAACATTACCAATTATTAGAAAAAGAAAAATATAGTAGAAAAGTGACCCTAAAAACGTGTTTAAGAATATTATCTTTTTCCTGATTTTTGTAGAGGCAATAATATAGCTTCCTAAAACATGGGGTAAGATTGGGAAAGATCTTATTATTAAAATATAGAAAGATTTAAAATTAATTTTTACAAAAAATTTATACAAATTATTATTTTCTGGCTTTTTCAAGAACAACATATTTTTAGAAAATCTGAATTTAATTTTTCTCAAGATAAGAACTTGAATTACACTTAAGATTGTTAATACAGGAGAAAAAAATAAAATATAATAAAGTCCAAAAAGCTTTATTAATAAAAAGTCAAAAATTATTGAAAAAGGGAGGCCTAAAAATATAGAAATAATATTCAAAGCTATTAAATAACTGTATTGAACATTTTCAAGTAACGATTCAAAATCATAGGTATATTTAAATATTAGTGCCAAAAAATAAACCACTAAATAGGTGAAAAATATTTTAAAAATTACTGATTTAAAATTCATATTTTTATTCATATAAGATCAATTATTCCAAATAAATACAAAAAAAATTTTTAAAACACTTTTTAAAGGTAACACTTAGCAAAACATAAATTAATAAGGTATTGTCTTTTTTATTTTCTTTGAAAATAAATCTGGTATTTCTTAACTTAGTTTTCTAACTATGTACTTTGTCACTAAATGTATTTATGAACGGAGAGGGTGGGATTCGAACCCACGAATAGTTTCCTATTAAACGATTTCGAGTCGTTCGCTTTCGACCACTCAGCCACCTCTCCTTCTATTTATAAGTATGCATAAAATTAAAATATATTTACGTTCAATCAAATTATCTTAATTTTTAATCCCACCCTGCATCTTTCATTAATTTTATAGCAAGAGAGTTATTTTCCCCAAGGTCTTCAACAGTTACCTTATCAGGAGTGAATTCTCCAAAGTCTTTAACAATTGGATTTTGATTAACCTCTTTTAATGGATGTTCAAAAGTAGGGGCAGCCAGTCCTTTACTTCCCTTAGGAGATGCCAGATATTCAAGAAGTTTAATAGCTTCATTTTTGTTTGTTGCGTATTTAGCTACCCCACCAGCACTAATATTTACATGAGCGGGATTTGGCGTGATGACTGATGTTCGTTTTGCATATAAAGCATCTCTTCTTCCATTAACACCTGCTAACATTCTTGCGACATAGTAATGATTAACAATCCCTACTCCACATTTTTTCTTAGAAACAGCTCTTATTATTGAAATATCCCCTGGGAAGAAAGGTTTAGAAACATTAGAAATCATTCCACTTAACCAAGCTTTAGTTATTAATTCACCTTTGTTAACTATTTGATTGGCAACTAAAGATTGATTATATGGACTTTTTCTATTTCTTAAGCATACTTTACCTTTTAAAGACGGATCAGCTAAATCAGTGTAGTCCCTAATCTTGCTCACATCTACAACTTTTGGATTGGCTACCATAACTCTCACTCTTCTAGTCAATGCATACCATTCTTTGCTTTTATCCTTTAGCCCTATTGGAACATCATTTTCTAAGGATTTTGATTCTACACTTTGAAGCAATCCAGCTTTAGCCGCATTAGTAATTCTTGCTGCATCAACTAGCAATATTAAATCCGCTTGGGAATTCTTCCCCTCTCTTTTCAATCTTTCAAGTAATGATATTCCTGCAGCCTCGATAAGTCTAACTTTAATTCCCGTTTCATCTGCAAACTTTTTATAAACACTTCTATCAGTGTTGTAATGTCTACCCGAATAAACTTTGACTTCCTTTTCCTTTGAATTAGCAGGAATATTAAAATTCAGTACAAAAGAAAACGCTAATATAGAGTAAATTATTCTTCTTAGATTTTGCACTTTCCAAAAATAGTATCTATGGTTACTTTATATCTAACTTGATAACAAGGCTTCTTAAAGAGAATTTCTATACATCGATCTGTATCATTTTTTATATCAAAAATGAATTATCTAACTCATCAACTATTGAATTCTGAAGAACTAGAAATTCTTATAAAAGAATTAAACAAAGAGGAATTATTTTGGGAAGATGGCAAACATACTGCTGGAAATCATGCTGCCAAGGAAAAAAATAATTTACAACTTAGGAGAGATTTAGATTTTTCAAAAAAATTTTCAGGATTAATCATAAAAAAGATTCTTAGTAATGATTTAATTAAAAGCTTCGCCTTACCCAAAAAGATTCATGGAACAATCTTCTCAAAATCCAAGAGCGGGATGAAATATGGACGTCATATTGATAATCCTTACATGTCATCTGGTAGAGCAGATTTATCTTTTACAACATTTTTAAGTTGCAAAGACAACTACGAGGGTGGTGCATTATCAATTGAGAGTTTCGACTCAGAAAAAAAATTTAAACTTAATGCAGGGGAAATAATAATTTATCCAAGTACATTTATACATTCAGTAGAAGAAGTTATGTCTGGTGAAAGATTAGTATTTATTGGTTGGATTGAAAGCTATGTTAGAAGCATTGAAGAAAGAGAATATTTATTTGATCTAGATACTGCAGCAAGATCATTACTTACTAAATATGGAAGATCAGAAGAGGTTGACCTTGTCTTTAAATCATATTCAAATCTTTTAAGAAGATTAGGCGATTAGCCATGAATCATTTTATACACTAGATAGAAAAACTTTTTTTAAATACTTAAAATAAAAAATATGTTTCGGAGTTTTCAATGCCCAAGAAAAGCTCAATTGCAATATTTTTAGCCGCAACTAGTGCTATTGCTATCTCATCTACAGAAAATTCAACCTTAATAGCATCAGAGAATGAGTTGGGAGGTTTAAAAGAATGGAATACTGATATGCCCCTAGACGCTGATTTCAAATTAGATGCTAAAGCTCAAGAATTGGCTGACGAGGCTGCAGAATCAAGTGTCTGCATACCCATCGGTGAAGGAGAGAATTGTTGGTAAATTTAAGCTGAATAGTCAAAAAAAAACACCCATATAGGGTGTTTTTTTAATATTAGTTTAAGTAAAGCTAATATTTAGAATTTGAACTTTGAAGTAACAAGGAGACCAAAGATGTCGTCATCTTCATCTGCTGCGATGTCATTTCCACCGAAAATTGCAGGTGTTATCTCCATTGAATCATTTGGCCTGAAAGAATAATAAGCTTCCCAAACTTGGGCGCCAACTTCGCCAGTGTCTCCTCCACCTTGCACTTCAGTAGCTGATAAAGGTTGTGTGAATGCAATGCCGATTCTGTCATCTGCTTGGATCATATCTTTCCAAGTAAATCCAACCATGTAACTATTTGCTTGTGTAGTGTTACCAGCTGTAAATACTCCTCCATATGATTTAGTGTCATAACCCACTGAGATTTCAGGCACTGTAGTACCTGTTTCCTCTGGCATCCAATAAGCTCTTAGGGCATAACCAATAGAGTCTCTAGCTACTTGCCTACCCATTGTAGTTGCATTGTAATCATGAGCACTCCAGTTACGTGCGTTTGATAGAGTTCCTGAAACGTGCCATCTATCAGTTGTATAGGCAATTTGTGAATCCCACTTAATTGCGTTACCAGGAGCAAACCAACCTTCGCCTTCGTCAGCACCCTTGTCAACAACATTGGTAGCGAAACCAATTCCGTTATCAAGTTCATACTTAAGTCCGTAACCTACATCTGTACTTGCTCCAAAGTTACTATTTCCACCAAGTTTAAAAGATTTAAGTGCACCTGGCTTATAGATAGAAGGAGTAATGTACATGTAGTAGTTTTCGATCCTTGGGCCTACAAAAGCGGTAACTTTTTCACCAAGAGGGAACGTATACCACATCTTATCCACCTCTAGGAGATCACTATTATCTTTAGTCTCTATGTGATATGTGTATTTGTTTTTCCATTGATCTCCTTGTTCACCTGTCTTAAGACGAACATAAAGATTATCATCACCTGAAAAACTTGTATTCAAGTTCATTGTAAATGTATAACCTGTTTGAGTATCCTCAGAACCACCAAATTCGTTTCCACCATCAACAGCACCAGCCCACATCACAGCTTTACCATCCATAGTTGTGGTTTCAGAGAAGGTTCCAGCTTCAAATTGATTTCGTTGAACCTCAAGGCCATTAATATCGCCTTTATTATTTGAAACATCACTAAAATCATTAGCGAATGTTTTATGGTCAAATCTTGGAGTTTTCTTTTTTTTGCTACGAGAGTAGCTATTCATCTCCTCAATATTGACTATATCGGAAGCTTGAGCAGCTATTGGAGCTAATAAGCTCAAAGTTGCACCAGCTACCAACATTTGTTGGAAGAGTTTCATTTTACCTCACACTTAATAAACCCAAATAAAATGGGTAACTATACTGTATCGAGCGTAACTAAAAAAGAAAGAAATATAAGTTTCAAATACGTGTAACTTTTGATACTTTTAGTTTCCATCTTTATATAAAATCTCTACAATTCAAAACTTTCTTAATGGATAGTCTAAGAATTCTCTTTCTGCCACCCAAGACGACGCAACTTCTCTAGCTAATTTTCGAATCTTTTCAATATATTGGGCACGATCTGTAACTGAAATAACTCCTCTCGCATCAAGCAAATTAAATGTATGACTACACTTTAAAACATAATCAAGAGCTGGATAAGTCAACTTCTTTTGGATTAAGGAATTTGCTTCTTCTTGGTAAATTTCAAATAATTTCCTTAGATTAATAGGACTCGAATCAGTAAAATTATATGAGCATTGACTTTTTTCAAATTGAAGCCAGATATCACTATATTTAAGATTTTTATTCCAATTTAAATCCCAAATACTTTCTTTATCCTGCAAGAACATTGCAACTCTCTCTAATCCATAGGTAATTTCAATCGGTATTGGACTACAATCTAACCCCCCGCATTGTTGGAAATAGGTAAATTGAGTAACTTCCATTCCATCCAACCAAACTTCCCAACCTACTCCCCAGGCACCAAGAGTTGGTGATTCCCAATTATCTTCTACAAATCTTATATCGTGATTTTCAGGATTAATCCCTAATGACTCCAAAGAATTCAAATATTTTTCCTGTATTCCATCTGGTGATGGCTTAATTATTACTTGATATTGAAAGTAATGTTGAGCTCTATTTGGATTGTCGCCAAATCTCCCATCAGTCGGCCTTCTACATGGTTCTGTATATGCAACACTCCATGGTTCTGGTCCAATAGCCCTCAAAAAAGTATGAGGATTCATAGTCCCAGCACCCTTTTCAGTATCATATGATTGCATTATTAAGCATCCTTCTTCAGACCAAAATTTATTTAAGTTTTGAATTATATCCTGAAAAAACATCTATTTAAAAAATCTAAAACCTATAGCATAAACATACAACATAATAACAAACCTCTTAGGAAGAAGAACAAAAATAATTCATTCAAAATATTATTTTCTTTCCTAAAAAAATCTTTTTTCAGATGTCAAAAATAAAAACTTATCAATTTTGATTAACAAAATTGTTGATCAAATCTGATTAACTAATCAAATTCTAAAAAAATATATTCTCGACATTTGATATTAATGATTAAAAAATTTAAAAAGATTAATTAAAAAAATCTAGTGGGAATGGTCCATAAGTATTTGATCCTTTAGCATCTTCATCAAATTGACAAGTTATTAAAATTCCTTCTCCCAGACCATTTTCAGATCTAACAAAAACATTACCAGTTTTTTGGTTACCTTTTAAAAAAACACTCCCTTCAGCATGAAGCGAATCTAAATTACAAAATTTAATTGAGGAGTATTTTTTTAAAATTGATTTTAATGATTCAATAGCCTTTGTATCACAAGGTGCCATTATTCCTATTGTTATCCAGTCGGCATTAAAAATATTAGTTTCTAATTCTTCTAATAATTTTTTTACTTCACTATCACTTAATTTAGGAGCAGTTCTAAGACTATTTAACTCTTTTAATTTATTTATTTCCATTTAATTAATACCTAAAACAAAAACTATTATCCAAAGGTTCTTCCATTCCAAGCCCACATTGAAGCAGGCACATCCTCGAATGAAATATAAATCTTATCTATTGGAATTCCCATTTTCTTATACACAAAATTAGATATTGGCTTTGCCATTTCTGAAGGATTTAAAGATCCTATTGACTTAATCTCTAAGAAGCAACAAGGGCTATCATCATCAAAAAACATTTCGGAATTATTATCTAATTTAGCCATAACAAATCTTTTTGATTTATTTGTTAATGAAGAAACTAATATTGAAATTTCTTCAAGTATTTTTTTCTTATCCTCTATTTTTGCTGAAGTAGAAATATTAATGTAAGGCATATTTATGCAGCTAAATTATCTTTTTGCAAATCATTTTGAAGTTTAAAATTTTTATTTTTCAAAACTTTTTTTGATGAAAGATATGCAATATCATATTGACTTATTCCGTTTCTATATGGATTAAAAAGAGCATTTTTAGATCTACTTTTTTTGCTCCTTTTGAAATCAATCATTTTCAACTAAATTATTAATTAGTAATTTAACTTTTTTTAAGTATATGTCTAGCTTTTTTAAAAATCTTTAATTAAATGCAAAATATATTCTTAATCACAATATGCATATCTATTTACTAGATTTAATTTACATAAATTCATAGTCATTTTGGAAGTTTTAAAAAATTATCAAAGAAAAAAACTTGATGAAAGCAATGATGAAGAATTCTATTCTGACCCAAAATTTGTTTATCATCTAGACGCTAACTTCAGGCAATATTTATCAAATATTTATAAAAAAGAAATTTCAGATAATTCAACTGTCCTAGATTTAATGTCCAGTTGGGATAGTTATTTACCTGAAGAGAAAAAATACAAAAAAGTTATTGGGCATGGATTAAACAAACAAGAACTTGAGAAAAACAAAATTTTTGATAATTTTTGGACACAAAATTTCAATTTAAATCAAAAAATTCATTTAGATAATGAAAGTGTTGATTATTGTTTAATGGTCGCAGCTTGGCAATATTTACAATATCCAGAAAATTTAACTAAAGAAATCTCGAGAATTTTGAGTAATCACGGCAAGTTCATAATATCTTTTTCAAACAGAGCATTTTGGCATAAGGCTCCCAACATATGGACTTCATCTACAGAAGAAGAAAGAATTAAATATGTAAGAAAAGTATTAATATCAAACGGATTTAATGAGCCAAAAATAATTAAAAAGTTTAATGAACCAGCCTTGAATATCTTTAATTTTTTTAGTAAAGACCCATTTTATTGTTTAATTGCAACTAAATAGTAAGTAATACTTTTACTACCTTTAAAACAAAGCTATGAAAAAGATCTATAGCCACACTTTTAAATTTTTACTAATATTGGATAGTTAAAAATAATAATATGGGCTCTAAAAGAGAAAAATATCCTGAAAAATGCCCTTGGGATCTTGGACCTAATCAGCATTTAGCTAAAGAAGAAAACTGGACTTTAAGATTAGGTGATGCACACGTATGTTTTAGCAAAAATAAATTAGACAATAATTATTTTCATGTAATTAGTAATGAAAATGAAGAACAAATTTTAGCCTTCAGAGCAAGACTTCTTTATCAAAAACTACTTGACAAAGGATTTAGATTGGTTGAATAAAAACCTATTTTAATAAACTTAAATCCTCGAAAAAAAACTTTTGTATTTCTTCTTCATTATTATGGTTTAGATATCTTATCGATCTAGAATTTAAAATCCAATAATCCTTTTTACCTACATTTATAAACTCATCTTTGTATTCAAATTTTTGAGTATCTGTCTTCAGGGTTTTTGAATTAATTTGTTGAGAAGTATATTTCTTACTAAGGAAACCAACTCCAGTATCAAAAAATTCCTCAACAAAAATTTCAATAATTGTTCCATGGATTCTTCTATAAACCATATTAATACAATCATCTTTAACCCTATACTTATCTCCTTCATTTTTCCCGGAAACAACTATTTCAATTCCATTTTCAGAACTTTTAAGTAAATTAAAATTATTTTCTGAATGAACTGAATAAAATTCTCTTTTTACCCTGTGAATACATACTTCAAACAATTGCGAGGCAATACTTTTCTTGATCTTTTCATCTTCTATATATTTAATTTCAGGTTTAAAATTTTCTCCTAGTGAGAATTCACCTTCATAAGCATGTTTGTCAAATAAATAAGTACATTTGCCTTTATATCCTCTGAAATCAGAATTCCATGTATATCTTTTTTGATAAGCATCTCGAAAAATCTCCTTACAATTAATTTCTCCTTGATTCTCCATTGATTTTTTTGAATACATTTAGTAATACTACAAAAAAAACCCTCCTGTTAGAGGAGAGTTTTTTTATTAGATTGAACTAGTTTTGAGTAATTTTTGTATTTTCAATATTGTCAAATGCTTGACCAATTTTCTTAAAGTCAAATCCCATTGCTCTTAATGCATGCCAAAGATGACCTTGTAAGAAAAAGAATCCCAAATAAAAATGAGTATTAGCAAGCCAAGCTCTTGAGCTGTATGCTCCCGAACCTAAATCAACCGTATCAACAAAATAAGGTGCAAATTCAAATTGAAGCTTTAAGGGCTCTCCATATAAATCAACTGGATATATGGTTGTATTTGAAGCACACCAAAAAGCAGCAACAAAAGCCATATAAGAAACACCAACTACTGAATAAGACAAAATAGCCTCAGCACCAAGTAATCCTTTTCCTTTAAATTCTGTATATTCTCCAAATTGCTTTGTACAAATATGGAAAACTCCTCCTATTATTTCAAGGAAAGCTAAGAAGGCATGTCCTCCCATAACATCTTCAAGACTATCTATTTTTAAAAAGTCAAATTGATGGTTCCAAATAGCAGCAATATCTAAGTTGTAAACAACTTGTCTTGTAGATCCTAAAGCTGGGTCATAAATTCCATGAATTCGTGCCCATTCAACGAACATTATTGCTCCAAGACCAAGAAAGATTAGATGATGACCAAGAATAAAAGTTAATTTATCAGGATCATCCCATTCAAAGTCAAATTTTTGTGGCTTACTATTTTCCGGATAGTCTCCAAGATCACCTGCAAATTTATTGGAGTGTAATAATCCCCCAGCACCTAATACAGCTGAAAAAATTAGATGTAATGTGCAAATTACAACAATTCCATATGGTTCTGTGATAACACCATTTTCAATACCGCCAATTCCAATACCGGCTAAGTGAGGTAAAACAATTGCTTTTTGTGCACCCATAGGAATACTGGCGTCGTAACGAGCCAATTCGAATAATCCAAAAGCTCCTGCCCAAAACATCATTAAGCCTGCATGGGCAGCATGAGCTGCTATGAATTTACCTGAACGGCCAACAACACCAGAATTTCCTGCATACCAGTCATAGGTGACATCAGATTTTCCGTAAGTTTGTAACACTTGATTTAAATAAACAGCAAGTTGAGCATATTGCTTATTAGTTTGTTTTTTTACATGTTCTTTACAGATTTAATTACTTATGTAAAAAAAACATATATCGAAAGAACAAATGTTACAACTTGGGAAATTAATATCTTTGAAAGCTTAAGCCAATGATGGGATTTCGCTCTTAAGCTGAGAAGCCCATGTTTCAAGACGTGAATCAGTCAAATCGGATTCACTATCCTCATCAAGAGGTAATCCACAAAAGCTTTCTCCAATTACACTTTTAGACTCATCAAATGTATAAGTAGATTTATCTACGTAACCCACCATTTCCGCGCCTGCTTTTGTGAAGTAGCTATGAAGTTCTTCCATGGCGTCGCAATAATTTTCCGTGTAGGTAGAAGAGTCTCCTAAACCAAAAATTGCGACTTTTTTACCTGATAAACTTAGTTCACCAATATCCTCTAATATTGAATCCCATGCAGTTCCTGATCTTTCTTCATCTGCACCAGTATTCCAAGTTGGTATCCCACAGATAATTCCCTCAAGACCTTCAAATTCTGAAAGATCATCCACATCAGATACATCTTTAGGTGCTTCTGCTGAAGAAATAAAGTTGTGAAGACGATCAGCTACGTCTTCAGTTTTTCCAGTTGTAGTTGCGTAATAAATTCCTACAGTCATAACTTAAAAATGTTTACATTAGAATAATAAAATCTAAAAACGTTAAATTAATTTCTTTAAAAACTTTTTCATGTAAAATTTTATACTAATCAAAGTAAGAAAATTTTTTTGAAATAATTTAAGAAAAAATATTTAAAATATCGTGACCGACAAATTTCAAATTAAAATCAAAAACCTCGTTGAAGGATTTAATTTTAATGGAGAAAAAAATTTCAAATTAATTGTTTTATTTGGTTTATTAGGAGATTTTGATAGCTTTGAATATGCAATAAATTTGAAAAATTTTATAGATAATCATCAAGATACAAATTTAGATATCTTTGCTATTGCTATTGGTACCCAAAGGGGAAAAGAAAAATTCTGTAACTTTACAGGTTTAGGTGTAGAAAATTTAAGAGTTGTTTCTGATAATCAAATCCACAATAATTTAAATGTTTCAAGAGGATTAGATATAGGTTTAGGAGGTTGGATGAATATGCTTTTGATGCTATCAGGAATCAATTCTTTTAAAACAATCAAGGAAGTTATAAGAGGTTATACAGGAGACCGAAAGGCAAAACAAATCTATTCAGAAATTGACAAAATTGACGTTTTGAAATTACTAAATTTTTCAGGTAATTCTTTTAGCAAGGTTTTCGGAGATGGTTATTTGAGACCATTTGAATTAGCAACATTTAGATTAAACAACATGAATGAAATAATCCAAAATTGGGATGATTATATTCCTCATGCGAAATATCTTCCTCAAAGAGGAGCTTCCTTTTTATTAAATGATAAAAATCAAGTTATTTATAAATTTTTTTCAAGTGATGTTCTTGGTTATTCATCAAATATGAGAAATCCTTTAGGCTTTTTGTCTGATTATATTAAAGAATAATTTTTTAACCTTTTATGAATGAAGACATATTTGGATATCTTGCCGCGATTTTAACAACAGTTGCATTTCTTCCTCAATTGATAAAGACTCTAAAAACAAAAAAGGCAGATGATGTTTCATTGACAACTTTAATAATGTTCATTATTGGAGTTTTATCCTGGATTATTTACGGTTATAAAATTTCTTCTATCCCTATATTGATTGCTAATTTGATTACCTTAATTTTAAATCTTATGATATTAACCTCAAAATTATATTTTTCAAAAATCTCAAGTCAACAATAATTACCCTGATATTATTAAATTATAGAAATATTAGTTAAATACTATATATCATTAAACTAAATTTTTTTCTTATCTTGAAAACTTCAAAATGCTGGGTTTGGTTCAAAGGAAGCCTTAACAATGGTGGTTTTTGGAAAGAGGGATTTACTTGTACTTTTGATGAAAAACCCGGGGTTTTAATAGAAAGTCCTGCTTATGTCACTTGTAGAGTTCCAAATTGGAGAGTTCTAACTAAAGAACCAGAAGATCTATATAAATCTCCTTTAATTCCAGATAATGCAATTTGGAAGATAATTTAATTTATCCATGAGTTAAAAAAACTTTTTGACTGTTCGACGGCAAGTTAATATTGCTTTATTAAATATTTAATTAATACTATCTACTCTCTTTTTATAAATATTATCCCTTTATTAATTTTTGGTTTTTTTCTCGGGAAAAAGAATCCAAAGATTTCTAAATATATTGCAAGGCCTCTTATTAGATTTGGTATTCCACTAAGTGTAATGGGTCTTCTATTGAAAGAGGGTATAGATATAAACCTTATTAAAAGCTCATTTTTAGCATTCTCACTAATTGGATTTTTAATTATTCTGATAAATATATTCCAAATATTCAAAAATAAGCTCCCAAATTACACTTTACAGCTGGCAGGCCTAATAGGTAATACATCATTTCTTGGAATACCAATTGCAATTGCTCTTCTACCTTCAACAACTATTAATTTCACAATAGGTTATGACTTAGGTACAACACTATTCGCTTGGCTATTTGGACCTTTATTTCTTCAAGAAAATTCAGTAAACAAGAAAATTCCAAATATCGAAGGATTATTAAACGCATTGATAAATAGTCCTGCCTCAAGAGGGATTATTGGTGTACTTTTGGCATATCTTTTTGATTTAAACGAGTTATTAGGCAATTATCTTTGGATACCTGCGAGAATAGTTATTGCATTCGCAATAATAATTGTCGGAACAAAACTGGGCATGATAACAAATCAAAAGGGTGAAGTTTTTGATCTAAAAGAAGAAATTAAATACTCAATTTTATTAAAGTTATTTATTCTACCTTTTATTGTTTTTGTAATAAGCAAATTATTAAATTTTGACTTCTATCAATCATCTGCTGTAATACTTCAGGCAGGAACCCCAACCGCGATATCCACAATTTTAATGGCAGAGGCTTACGGCCTGAAACAAAAAATTGCATCAAAAATTCTATTTTCCTCCACTTTAATTTCAATAGTTACAATTCCTCTTTTAAAAATCTTAATGAATGCATTTAAAAATGCATGATTTTTGAATATTGTAAAGATAATGTCCTGATAACTACATAATGTCTTAAGATTTAGGTTATGAAGTCAGCGAACCCTGAAAATGAATACATTCCTTTAGATCTCAGGATTTCTGTAAGGAGGGATACTCTTAGGCTAATCTCAGAGATGGCTCAAGATATGGGAATAAGCATTAACGAAGTTTTTAGTTTTTTAGCCGAAGATTCTGTTGTAGATCTCGAATTACTTGAAGATTTAAATAAAATTGAAATCCCCAGCAAGTGTAGCCTTGATGATCTAAAAAACGCTCTTCTTAAAAAAAGACTTTGCTAGAATTTTTCAACATTTCTATTTTTCCAGTCTGATTTATAACCACTATTCACTAAAAGTTCCGAATACTTACGTAAATCACTTTTCTGAATTCGCCATAAATTATAAATCCCATATACGCCCAATTTTTGATGTTTGATATTTGACCAGTGCTGTTCGCGCGAAGAGTATTGATCTATAACAACTAATAAAGATTTGTATTCATAATCAGGTTGATCCTCATAATTTTCTCTCCTATCAGTATTTAATCTGTCTGAGAGATTAATTAACCCTTCCTTAGTATTTGGTTCGTAAAAAACTATTTGTCTAGAATAATAATGTAATGACGGTTTTCTTATCCCGATCATTGCTAAAGTTTCTTTCCCTTCACGAATATCTAATATTAATTTTGAGATATTCCTCAAAGGTAATTGTCTAGAGGTATCAGCTAATTTTCTTATTGGCGACATCAAAAAAGATTGTCCAATTAAAAAGAAAATTTGAAGATAAAGAAATATATTTTTGACTTTGAAAGAAAATAAAATTATTGCAAGAATAGTAAACGAAGAGAATAACAATTTAGCTTTAAAAATGATCCCAGAAAGTATTAGTTCAGATACCAAATTGGGCATTTCAGGATCATTTATTGTACTTAGCCAAATATTTGAGAAAAAGAATGCTATTGAGAGGCCAAACAAAATTAAAATATTAAAAATCCATAAATATAAATAACTTTTATTCGAATTTTTTAAGTTTACAAAGCTATTACTAATTAAAATTGCCGCTGCGGGAATTGCTGGCAACCAATAGCTTGGAAGTTTCGTAGCAGAAATACTAAAGAAGATTAAAACTGACACTAACCAACATAGAGAATATGTGTAAAGAGTTTCAGTGACATTGCAACTTTCTTTTGAACTTTTCAAGAAATCCTTAAAAGCCCTAAATATACCGTCATATAAAAAAGGGGTGAATGGTAATGAAGCCAATATCATTATGTAAAGAAAAAACCAGAAAGGTTCTGCATGATTATTGACAACTGATGTATATCTTTGAAAATTATGGTAACCAAAAAAGTTTTCCCAGAAAGGCTTACCTTCTTTTATTAGTTCTAAAAAATACCATGGAACACTTATTAAGGTTGTTATAAAAAAACCCTTCTTGGGGTTTATCTTGCCAAGCAAACTTTTCCAATCCTTTTGAATAAATAAAAAAGATGTAACAGTCAATGTTGCTAAAATTAAAGCAACAGGTCCTTTAGTTAAAATTGCAAGCCCCAAAAAAACCCATGCTGAGATGCATTGATCATTATTGTCACTTGCCATTCTTCTCCAAAACAAGAGTAGACTAATCCCTAGAGTTCCTGTTAATAAAGCATCACTTACAGCAGTTCTACTCCAGATAATGATCAATGGAGACAGAGCAAATCCTAGTGATGCAACTATTGGAGTAAGGAATTGCCTATCACCTTTCTGTGGCCAACAAAACAAAGTATCTCCAATCATCAACATTAAAAATAATGATCCCAAAGCTGAAGGAAGTCTCGCTGAAAGTGTCCCCAAACTATCCCAAATTTCGTTTTTCGGTAATGAGTAAAAAAAACCCATTAGCCAATATATTAGTGGAGGCTTATCAAAACGAAACATACCATTGACTTTTGGAGTTAACCAATCGCCAGATTCACTCATTGCCCGTGCAGCAGCTGCAAATAAAGGAGGAGTTTCATCCACTAGTCCTGTAGTTCCTAAACCTAAAATAAAAATAATAATTCCAGAAACTAAAACTATCAATAAGGTTATGAACCTTTTTTTTGAATCTAAAAGAATCATTTAATATTATTTATGTTACTTATATTCATTAATTACTTTATTAAGCCAGTTCACAACCTTGTTAGCAAATATATTTGTAGAAGCATTATTTTCTACCCATTTTCTACAATTTTTACGCTTTATCTTTTCGATAATCCCTACATAGGAAAGAAGATCTTCTTTATCATCAGGATTAGCAAGATACCCTGTTTCCCCATGCCGAATAATTTCACTTGGCCCACCCCTATTATAAGCAACAACTGGAACCCCACAGGCTAAAGCTTCAACAATCACGTTTCCATATGCCTCATTCCATTTCGGAGTATTTAGCAACACCCTACATTTACCAAGTTCTTTTTGTAATTCATCGGTTGCCAAAAACCCCATCCAATCTATGGTTCCCCTGGGGAATGATTGTTCTATCTTTGATGCATAGTTTTCATCCTCTATAAATCCCCAAACTCTTAATTTTTCTCCAAGTTTATTTGCTACATAAGCTGCATCCTCTAAACCTTTCTCCGGTGCCACCCTTCCAACCCAGCCTAATGGCCCCTTCATTGAATCTTGAAAAATATAATTATCTAATTTAAAACCATTTCCAATAATTATTGGTTTTTTAATAAATGGATAATCATTAGCTTGATTTTTTGAATGAAAAGCAAAGTTATATGGATGTTTAGAATATACCTTTGAAATTAAATTACTTATTACTGAACTTTCAGAACCCATACTAATAATGTGAGCAATCGGTATATCCGAATTTAGAGTAATCCAAATAGGCAACCAATCATAAGACATATTCAATAATACATCTGCTTTATTGGCGATATCTAACCCCTTTTCAACCATTCCTGCAAGAAGTGAATTGTCTGGGATAATTACAGGAGAATTGAAATCTTGATGCTGCCAACTAATTTGATCTTCACCTTCTGCAAAATGCAAATTTGCTTTTTCATTACCTTTATGTAATTTAGAATTTCTTGGGGCTATTACATCTACAGAGTGACCTAAAGAAAGAAAACCTGAAACTAAAGAATTTAAAGTTAACTCAACTCCTCCACCTTTGCCACTTCCTAGAAAACCTATTGGAGTACTAATCAAAACTATTCGCATTATTGAACTTTTTACACTAAAAAACTATTTAAATAGTAGTATCTGTCAATTTATTTTCCCACAAAGACCTTCTCTGACTAACACAAAATACCGAGATAAGAACAAAAACTACTCCTACCCATTGAATAATAGTAAGTCTTTCATCTAACCAAACACCTCCACTAAGAAGAGCAAATACAGGAGTTAAAAATGCAAGAGTACTAAATCCAGTTATTTCTTTATTGTTAGCAAAGTAAAAAAACAACCCATAGGCTATTGCTCCTCCAAAAATACTTGCAAATGACATGAGAGTCCAATCAAAAATTGACCAATCTGGAATTATTTGAACATTTGATTTTAAGCAATGCTTAATAATCAAAGGTATACTCCCAAAAACCATGTGCCACCCTGTAACAGCAACTGGATCACTTTTTGTGCAAGTAAATCTAATTAAAATTGTTCCTATTGCCATAGCCAGAGAAGCCGCTAGCATCCAAAGTTCTCCAAAGTTAAAAGCCACATTATTAATAGCCGTATCAGACATTAACCACCAATTTTGTAGAAATTCTTGAGGAACACCCAAAAATACGATTCCTCCCAAGCCAAAAAGTAATCCTAACCATCCTATTGGATTAATTAAATTCCCAAAAATTGCCCTTGCTAAAATAGCTACCAAAAGAGGTTGAGAATCAATCAATACAGAGCCAAGACCTGCTCCAGTTTTTTCAATCCCATAAGTTAAAAACAACTGAAAGAAAGTGGCGTCTACAATTGTAAAAACAAAAAACCACTTCAAATCACACTTATAAATTTTTAAATCTCTTTTAAAGAAATATGTTGTAATTAGAACAAGAATTCCTGCAGGAAGTAACCTCAAAGAAGCAACAAACTCTGGCCCAGCACTAGATACTAAGGGGGTCATAGCCGCCATTGAAGTACCCCATAGTGCAAAAGGTAGTATCATTAAAAACCAATTTAGGATTGAATTCATTAGGTCTGCTGATAATCTTTTTAAAGTAGTTTTATGTTTTTACTTTAAAAGAATGATTTGGCCTTTTAGACGAAAGTCAAAAAAAAGAATGGCTCGTATTGTAATTGATGAGCCTATTACAAGTTCAACAAGAGTTTCCGTCCTTAAAGCTCTTAAACAAATTGAGGATAGGGAATTTCCTGCTTTAATCGTGAGAATTGATTCACCAGGAGGAACTGTTGGGGATAGCCAAGAAATATACTCCGCTATTAAAAGACTAAAAGATAAAGGATGTAAAGTTATAGCTAGTTTTGGAAACATATCGGCCTCTGGAGGAGTTTATATTGGTGTTGCATCTGACAAAATAGTTGCGAATCCAGGCACAATCACAGGATCTATTGGTGTGATTATAAGAGGAAACAATTTATCTGAACTATTTGATAAGGTTGGCATAAAATTCGAGACTGTTAAAAGCGGCGTATTTAAAGATATACTTTCTCCAGATAAACCTTTAAGCGAGGAAGGCAGAGGACTACTTCAAGGCCTTATTGATGAAAGCTATAAACAATTCACTGAAGCTGTTGCTGAAGGAAGAAAATTACCTGTAGAGGAAGTAAGAAAATTTGCAGACGGGAGAATTTTCACTGGTACACAAGCAAAAAAATTAGGCCTCGTTGATGAGGTTGGAGATGAATTCGTTGCAAGAGAACTTGCGGCAAAAATGGCTGATATTGATCCTAAAGTTCAGCCCTTAACATTTGGGAAGAAAAAAAAGAAAATACTTGGCCTAATTCCAGGAAGTAAAATTATTGAAAAAGTTGTTAATAATATCTTTTTTGAGATTGATTCATCCAATAAAATACTTTGGTTATATAAGCCTTAAATTAATATGAATGAAAAAATGAAAGATGATTATAAAATTACATTTATTCGAGGAGCTACAACAGCAACTGGAAACACTGTTAAGGAAATAGAGGATGCCGTAGTGGAATTAATAGATGAATTAATCTTACGCAACAATCTAATTAAGACCAACTTATTATCTATTATGTTTACCTCGACAAAAGACTTGGATGCATGTTTCCCTGCTTCAATTGCAAGGAAATGTAATGGACTTGATTCTGTAGCATTTTTAGACTGTCAACAAATGTATGTCCCTAATGATGTTGATTTTTGTATAAGAATAATGGCACAAGTTTTATTACCTTCAAATAATTCTGTAAAGCATCCCTATTTAAGAGGGGCATCAAAATTAAGGACCGATAGATGTTAACCTTAATAAAACAATTTCCACTTTAAATTTGGATATACTCTATTTCAACTTAAAAATTAACTCAATATAATGTCAAAAAAAACAAAGAAACTTCCACTAAATTTTAAAATTTTAAGATTACTTCTTATTCCTACAATATTAATAACAGTTCCATTTTTCAATAAGATACAAGAAGCTAAAGCAGGTTTAGAATTTCAATGGGACGAGGACCCTTCTTTCAAAAGATTAAAGTGGTTCCAAAAAGAAAATAAAAAAAGATTTAGAAATAAAATTTATTTTTTCTTAAGGCCATCTGATAGAAATGCTGAGCTTTTAAAGATAAATCTATCCATCCCTAAAACCTTTAAAGTAAATTTAAAAGAAGAAAAAATAAGCCTTTGCAAGGTGAGAATAGGTGGTTTTGAAAATAGAACTAAATGTTTAGAAAATATTCCTGCTGATATTGAAATTATTTCTGAAGAATCATCTTTACGTTCTATAAATATCTATCCCTATAAACCTATTCCCTCTAATAAAGAAAGTTATGCGATTCTTCTAAAAGTCTTCAATCCAAAAAAATCAGGGCTATATCAATTTCATTCTTATGGGCAACCAAAAGGGGGATCAGTTTCAAGTTATTTAGGTAGCTGGACTATAGTGATCGATTAAATGATAAATTAATTAAGGATAATAAAAAAAATGACTAAAAGAACATTTGGTGGAACATCAAGGAAAAGAAAACGCGTTTCTGGTTTTAGGGTAAGAATGCGTTCTCATACGGGTAGGAGAGTTATTAAAAGCAGAAGACAAAAAGGTAGAGAAAGAATAGCTGTTTAACAGACAATTTAAAATGGCCTTACCTTATGATATGCGCTTAAAAGGTCATAGAGCTTTTAATTATATCCATAAAAATTCTAAAAAATATCATGGAAAATTAATGACATTTAAACTTGCAAAATCAAATCCTGAAATTTTATCATCCCATAAACTCAAAAATACCTCAAACAATTTGAAGATTGCAATTGCTATTAGTAAAAAAGTTTCAAAAAAAGCTGTAGAAAGAAATAAAATTAGAAGAATCCTACAAGAGTGGGTATTATCCAATAATAAAAAAATTGATAACCACAAACCTTATTGGTTACTTGTTAACCTTAAAATTGGAGATTTCTGCAATGATAAAAAAAGACTTTTGGAGGAATTTCAAAACTTAATGTTCAAATCTCGTCTAATCAAATGATTAACATGAATGAAGAAACCTTTTATGAGGGTGGTCCTGCAAAAAGTGATTTAATAATAAATCTTATAGCAGGTATAACTATTCTTGGTTTGCCTTTTACCTTTGCAGCAATTGTTAGATCCTTATGGTTGAGATATAAAATCACCAACAAGAGAATCTCAATAAATGGGGGATGGTTTGGCAAGAACAAGACACAAGTCTCTTTAAGTAATATTGAAGAAATTAGATCTATTCCTAGGGGATTTGGGTCATATGGTGATATGGTTCTTATTCTTAATGACGGATCAAAGGTTGAGATGAAATCACTAGCACTTTTCAGAGAAAAGCAAAAATTTATTGAAGAAAATATAAACAAAAGATTTCAAATACCTAATCTTAATGAGGTTGAAGGATTTGCTACTAAATCCTAATTAAATTAATTACAAAAAACTTATTTTCTTGTAAAATAAAATGTCTACTAAAATTACATTCTTTTTAATATCGTGATAGGGTTCATTTCTGAAAAACTACTTATCCCGATTCTAGATTTTTTCTACGGTTTAGTTCCAAGTTATGGTTTAGCAATTGTTGCATTAACGGTTGTTATTAGAATTGCACTTTTCCCTTTAAGCGCAGGTTCAATTAGAAGTGCCAGAAGGATGAAAATTGCACAACCGGTAATGCAAAAAAGACAGGCAGAAATAAAATCTAAGTTTTCAGGTGATCCAAAGAAACAACAAGAGGAATTAGGAAAACTAATGAATGAGTTTGGTAGCCCTCTTGCTGGTTGCCTTCCATTAATAGTTCAAATGCCAGTTCTATTTGCATTGTTTGCAACACTTAGGGGGTCACCATTTGCTGATGTACCTTACAACATAAATCTAAAAGTCGTTCCTCAAGATCAAATTGCCGCTATCGATCCAAAACCTTATAAATCTCCGAGACACTCTATTTTTATTACAGAAAAGTCCCATTTCCCTGTAATAGCTTCAATCCCTAGTGGAACAAAATTAGGAACAGATGAATCAATTAAAGTAAATTTGCAAACAACAAATGGGAACAGTTACTCGGAAGTTTTATCCAATTATGATAATGGTTCAAAATTCCTTCCTAAATGGTCAGTTTCAAAAGGATCTGAAAATATAAAAGTTTCTCAAGACGGCACAGTAACGGCGATTAAACCAGGTGATGCAACAATTGAAGCAAAAATTCCTGGTCTAGCTGCTAAAAGTGGTTTCCTATTTATTAAAGCTCTGGGCCAAGTTGGTTTTTATGTAGATGGGGCTGTTAATTGGGATATTGCAGCACTAGTTGGTGCCTTTGGATTAACACTACTTCTCTCTCAAGTATTGTCTAGTCAAGGGATGCCAGCAAATCCACAGCAATCAACAGCAAACAAAATTACACCAGTCATGATTACTGGAATGTTTCTTTTCTTTCCACTACCTGCAGGCGTTTTACTATATATGGTTGTTGCCAATATATTTCAGGCATTTCAAACTTTTCTTCTTAACAAAGAAGCTCTTCCTGAAAACCTACAGAAAATATTAGATCAACAATTATTAGCCAAAAATGAAGTAATAACAACTTCTTCGACACCCATTTCAGATAAAAGATTACCTTTTGAACCTAATAGTAAAAAATAGTCTTAATCTTAGATAATGAATTCTTGGTCTAGAAATTTAGAATTACTTATAAAATCAAGAACCTCATTAATTTGGATCAGGACTAAAGAAGAGGAAAGATTAAAAAAATTAATTAATTTCTCTTGTGAAAGATTAAAAGTAAAAAGATTCATTTGTTGGGACTGTGTTAACGGTATTAAAGGATTAATAAATGAAGAAGGTAAATTTTCGAACAACCCATTAGGTGTGCTTAATTGGCTTAAGGAACAAAATTCTGAAGTCTCAACAATTCTATTAGTTAAAGATTTTCATAAATTTTATGATGATCCATCTATCAATAGAACTATTAAAGAACTATCTTCAGCGCTTAAGGAAACTTGTCATAATTTAATTATTTGTTCTCATCTATTCCCATCATCTGAGGATCTTGATGAATTAATGACAATTATCAACTTACCCTTACCAGATCAAAAAGAGTTAAAAAATTTAATAAAGACAATTGCTATAAATACCGACTCAAATCTTAATGATCAAGACTTAAACGAACTTTCAATAGCTTCTAGTGGATTAACCGAAATAAAAGTAAAGCAAGTTACCGCAAAGGCACTTACTCAAAGAGGGAAAATAAGTAAAGAGGATATCAAAGATATTCTTGAAGAGAAAAAACAAGTTATAGCTAGAAGTGAAATTTTAGAATTTTTCGAAGCCAAATCAAGTCAAGATGATATTGGTGGTTTAAATGTTTTAAAAGTTTGGCTGAATCAAAGATACAGGGCTTTTTCTAAAGAAGCTAGAGAATATGGGCTACCTATTCCCAAGGGGGTCTTACTTGTAGGAGCACAAGGGACGGGGAAATCACTTACCGCAAAATCAATTTCTAAGAGCTGGTCGATGCCGCTACTTAGGTTGGACGTGGGAAGACTATTTTCGAGCCTTGTTGGTTCAAGTGAGGCAAGAACGAGAGAAACTATATCAAGAGCTGAGGCAATGTCACCTTGTATCCTTTGGATCGATGAAATTGACAAAGGCTTTGGTGGTGATGCAAGAAGTGATGGAGGAACAAGTCAAAGAGTTTTGGCAAGTTTGCTCACTTGGATGTCTGAAAAAGATTCCCCCGTATTTGTAATTGCTACTGCTAATGCTATAGATAAGCTTCCTGCTGAATTATTAAGGAAAGGCAGATTTGATGAGATATTTTTTCTTGATTTACCGAATTCCGAAGAAAGGTTGAGTATTCTAGATTTGCACTTAAAAAAAAGAAGACCAAGTTATAATTTCCCTCTCACTACCATAATAGGGCGAACCGATGGATTCTCAGGCGCAGAACTTGAACAAGCAGTAATAGAGGGGATGCACATTTCATTCTCAGAAAATAGAGAACTTATGGAGAAAGACTTAATAAAGGCAGTTTCTGAATTAGTTCCCTTATCAAGAACAGCTAAAGAGCAAATTGATTTACTAAAAGCATGGTCATCTACAGGACGAGCTCGTTCAGCATCTTAGCTAAAATTTAATTTTTAAAATATTACATAAGTTAGGAATCATTAATTAAGTTAATTTTTCATCAAAAATACCTAATAATTAACTGAGATTAACTATCTTTATTAAGGTATCAAAAAAAAAAGAGTGTTAGATCAAAAATTAATAAGAGAAAATCCAACATTAGTTGAAGAAAATCTATCCTTAAGAGGAAAAGTTTTTAATATATCTCTCATACACGAATTAACTGTTAAAAAAAAAGAAATTGATGTTGAAATATCTAGTCTTCAATCTGAGAGTAAAAAATTAAGCAAATCGATTGGTCAAGTAATTGGTAAATCACAAAATAATAATTCACAAGAACTCAATGATTTAAAAAAAAAGGGAAATAAATACAGAATCAAAATTTCTGAACTTGAAGAAAAACAAAGAATATTAGATAAACAAGTAGATGATGAGATTTATAATTTGCCTAATTTTCCTAGCAAAGATGCTCCTCTCGGAAAAGATGAAAGTGATAATGTAGAAATAAAAACTTGGGGGGACCCTTTTAAAAAAGAGAATATTAAATCACACTGGGAAATAGGAGAAAGTCTTAATCTTTTTGACTCTGTAAAATCAACAAAAACATCAAAAAGTCGTTTTATTACTCTTTTAGGCAATGGTGCAAGATTAGAGAGGGCATTAATCAATTTCATGCTAGATATGCATACTAAAAATGGTTATTTAGAGTTAATGCCTCCCGCCTTAGTAAATTCAGAAAGTCTTAAGGGATCTGGACAATTACCTAAATTTTCAAATGAAAGTTTTAAGTGCTCAAATGACGATTTATGGCTCTCTCCAACAGCTGAAGTTCCACTTACTGCTTTTCATAGAAACGAAATTATTGATCCCAAGCAGTTACCTATTAAGTATGTTGCATATAGTCCATGCTTCAGGAGAGAAGCTGGAAGTTATGGAAGGGATACTAAAGGTTTAATAAGACTTCATCAATTTAATAAGGTTGAGCTTTATTGGTTTTGCGATCCAAGTAAATCTTCAGAAGCTCATAAAAAGATCACTGCAGATGCAGAGAGCATTTTAAAAAAGCTCAACTTACCGTATAGATTAGTAGATATTTGTACAGGAGACTTAGGCTTTTCTTCTAGTAGAACTTTTGATTTAGAAGTCTGGCTTCCGAGTAGTAGATGTTATAGGGAGATTTCAAGTTGCAGTAACTGCCTCGACTTTCAAGCTCGTAGATCATCAATTAGAACAAAAATTGATAAAAAAAATTCATATATACACACCCTAAATGGCAGTGGGCTTGCTATCGGTAGAACAATGGCCGCGATTCTTGAGAATGGCCAACAAGCAGATGGAAGCGTTAAGATTCCAGATGCTCTGGTTCCATATTTTGGGTCAAATATTTTAAAACTTGCTTAATATAAAAAAATGAATGTTTTAACCTCAATAACAGTACTTGGATTTCTGATTTTTTTTCATGAGATGGGGCACTTTCTCGCAGCAATTTTACAAGGCATTTATGTTGATGGATTTTCAATTGGCTTTGGACCATCAATTATTCAAAAAAAATATAAAGATATCACTTATTCATTTAGGGCCTTCCCTTTAGGTGGCTTTGTTTCCTTTCCTGATGAAGACTTAAATAATATTGACCCTAAAGATCCAAATCTTTTAAAAAACAGGCCAATAATTCAAAGAGTTATTGTAATATCTGCTGGAGTATTTGCTAACCTAATCCTTGCTTATACAATCTTAATAATAAATGTAACTACTGTTGGCATTCCATTTGATCCGGAACCTGGCATTTTAGTTTTAGCTACTCAACCTGAGAAGGCTGCCTATCTTGCTGGTTTAGTACCAGGAGATAAAATTTTAGAAATTGAAACCATAACTCTTGGAGCTGGTGATCAGGCAGTATCCACTTTAGTAAAAGAGATTCAAAATTCTTCAGATGATCCAATTTCTATAAAGATTGAAAGAGATGGAATTCTTAAAGATTTAACTTTGATACCAAAAAATGTTAATGGGAAAGGAACAATAGGGGCTCAATTACAACCTAATATAAAAAAAGAAACTAAAAAGACAAAAAACGTTTACGAACTTTTTAAATACTCTAATAATGAATTTTCGTCTCTCTTGGTTAAAACAATTCAAGGTTATAAAGGATTAATAACTAATTTCTCATCTACAGCTCAACAATTAAGTGGGCCGGTAAAAATCGTTGAAATTGGTGCTCAACTGTCGCAGCAAGGAGGTACAGGCATATTATTATTTGCTGCTTTAATTTCTATTAATTTGGCAGTACTCAATTCATTGCCTTTACCATTATTGGACGGTGGACAACTCGTTTTCACTTTAATAGAAGGTTTAAGAGGAAAACCTGTTCCATTAAAGGTACAAATGGTTGTAACTCAGTCCAGCTTTTTTCTTTTAGTTGGATTAAGTGTACTTCTCATTATTAGAGATACTAGTCAACTTTTAATCGTACAAAAATTATTTAACCAATAAAAGTTTCAAAAAATTGATTACCTAGATGTTAAGATTAAGGATATTTTTATTTTTTAATTAAATGGCGAAAAAGTCCATGATTGCGAGAGAAGTCAAACGCAAAAAGCTCGTAAAAAAATATGCCGCGAAGAGAAAATCATTATTAGATGAATTTAATGCTGCAAAGGATCCAATGGAAAGGTTAGAAATACATAGAAAGATTCAAGGCCTTCCAAGAAATTCTGCCCCAAATAGAGTTAGGAATAGATGTTGGGCAACTGGTAAACCAAGAGGTGTTTATAGAGATTTTGGACTTTGCAGAAATCAGTTAAGACAAAGAGCTCACAACGGTGAACTCCCTGGGGTGGTTAAATCAAGTTGGTAGTTAAAGTTTTTTATTTAAATTTTTTTACAAAAAATTATTGGCATATAGGGATTAAAGATTAATTAAGAGACATTTTTAAAATTTTTTATAGCTTATCTAAATAATTTACTCAATATGTCCCTATAAAATGTAAGAATAAATTATGTATAGATTTATAATTTAAAAAGTGGAAGGACAAAATAAGTCGATCACGTTTGACGGACGAGAGATACGACTAACAACAGGACTATATGCTCCTCAAGCAAATGGATCAGTAATGATTGAGTGTGGAGACACCTCTTTATTAGTTACAGCAACAAAAACTACTAAAAAAGAAGTTTCAGACTTTCTACCTCTAATTTGTGATTATGAGGAAAAACTTTATGCTGCAGGAAGAATTCCAGGCGGGTTTATGAGAAGGGAGGGTCGTCCTCCTGAAAGAGCAACTTTAATCTCAAGATTAATTGACAGACCAATGAGACCTCTTTTCCCTTCTTGGATGAGAGATGAAATTCAGATTGTAGCTTCCTGCCTTTCTCTTGATGAAAGGGTCCCCGCAGATGTGCTAGCAGTTACAGGTGCATCAATTGCAACTTTACTTGGAGAAATACCATTTTATGGTCCTATGGCTGCTGTTAGAGTTGGTCTTATAGGTGATGATTTCATCTTAAATCCAAGCTATAGAGAAATAGAAAAAGGTGATCTAGACATTGTTGTAGCAGGTTCACCTGACGGTATCGTAATGATTGAAGCTGGTGCTAATCAGTTAACCGAGCAAGATACTATTGAAGCAATAGATTTTGGGTATGAGGCTGTTTCTGAACTTATTAAATCTCAAGAAGATTTACTTAAAGATTTAGGAATAAAACAGGTTAAGCCCTTAGAACAGGAAGAAGATCCAACTCTAGCTTCATATTTGGAAAAAAACTGCGCTAAACCTATTAATCTTGTTTTAAAGAAATTTGAACAAACAAAAGATGAAAGGGATCTTGAACTTGAAAAAATAAAACTTGATACACAAAGTAAAATAGAATCCTTAAAAGATGACAATCAATTAAAAGTTTTAATCTCAGAGAACGAAAAGTTAATTCACTCAGATTTTAAAAAACTTACTAAGAAGTTAATGAGGGCCCAAATTATTACTAATGGCAAAAGAGTTGATGGGCGAGATCTTGATGAGGTCAGAAAGATAACTGCAAGTGCAGGGATTTTACCTAAAAGAGTCCACGGTTCAGCCTTGTTTCAGAGAGGACTTACACAAGTTCTATCTACCACAACATTAGGCACACCAAGTGATGCTCAGGAGATGGATGATTTAAACCCAAGTACTGAGAAAACATACTTACATCATTATAATTTCCCGCCATATTCGGTTGGCGAAACTAGACCCATGAGAACACCCGGCAGAAGAGAAATTGGTCATGGAGCTCTAGCTGAGAGAGCAATAATTCCAGTTCTACCTGGCAAAGAGACTTTCCCTTATGTCCTTCGTGTTGTAAGTGAAGTTTTAAGCTCCAATGGATCAACATCAATGGGGTCGGTATGCGGGAGCTCACTTTCATTATTAGATGCTGGTGTACCTCTAAAAGCTCCAGTTAGTGGGACTGCAATGGGTTTAATTAAAGAAGGCAAAGAAGTTAGGATACTTACAGATATCCAAGGAATTGAGGATTTTCTTGGTGATATGGATTTTAAAGTAGCCGGCACAGCTAAAGGTATAACTGCATTACAAATGGACATGAAAATAACAGGTCTACCAGTCTCTATCATTTCTGATGCGATAAAAAAAGCACGCCCCGCAAGGCTACATATATTAGAGAAAATGCAAGCCGCAATTGACAAGCCTCAAGAATCTCTATCACCACATGCGCCAAGGCTACTAAGCTTTAGAATTGATCCAGAATTAATTGGAACTGTAATTGGGCCTGGAGGAAGAACAATCAAAGGCATAACAGAGAGAACGAATACTAAAATAGATATAGAGGATGGAGGTATTGTTACCATCGCTTCACATGATGGAGCCGCTGCTGAAGAAGCACAGAAGATCATTGAAGGTTTAACAAGAAAAGTACACGAAGGTGAAATTTTCTCAGGTGTTGTCACGAGAATAATACCAATAGGTGCTTTCGTTGAAATCCTTCCTGGGAAAGAGGGGATGGTCCATATTTCCCAATTATCTGAAGCGAGAGTTGAGAGGGTTGAGGACGTTGTTAGACAAGGTGATGATGTAACTGTTAGGGTTCGAGAAATTGATAGCAGAGGAAGGATTAACCTTACACTTAGAGGAGTTGCGCAAAATGGAGGAATGTCTTATCCAGAACCAACTCCAACACCTGTAGCGCCTTTAAACTAGGAATCAAAGGGATATAAATCATTTTTCATAATTATTTCTTTAATTTGTAAACATAAATTTTCATGTGTTTGATTATTATTTGAAGCAATAATTATTCCGCCTTGATGATAGTTCTTAGTCCCATAACAAAGTTCCTTATTGTCTATGTTTGTTATTTCGCCGCCAGCGGCTCTTAAAATAGCTTCTGGTGCAGCAAAATCCCAATCTTTTGGTGAGCTTTTGCCTGGTAAACTGCAACTTATATAAATATCACTTTCGCCTCTTAAAATAGAGGCTACTTTACAGCCTATACTGCCCATTACATTTACTCTCTTAAATCCAACCTTATTAATTAACTCACTTAAAGTTGCGTTTCTATGATTTTTACTTGTAACAATTGTCTTCTCTCTTAACGGCTTATTATTTTGGTGAGTAGCTTTTTTTGTCAATCCATCTTTGTTTTCACACCAAACATTTTCGTTATCTGTAATCCAAAGCTCTTCTTTCTCGGGGATCAAAACTACACCAATGCAAGGTTTTTTTTCATAATTTAAGGCTAAATGCATCGCATAATTTTCTGTTCCCTGAATAAAATCCTTAGTACCATCTAATGGATCAAGAACCCACATCCATTTAGAATTAACATCTGAGTTATCTGATACAATTTTTACGTTTTCCTCACTTAATATATGCCAATCTACTCCTTTGTAGTTTTTGTTAATTCTTTTAATTATTAAATCATTAACTGCTAAATCAGCTGCTGTAACAGGTGCTGAATCATCTTTAATATTGATTATTTCTTTTGCATAATTTGGATTCTTTAGTATTTTTGAGTAATGAAGCAAAATATCTGAGGCTTCCCAGCTAAAAACACGAAGATCATCGATAAGATTATGAATATCAACACCAATTGGTAATTTAAACACAATATGAATATTAATTCCTCATCTTCTCATAGAAGCGAAGAACCTGAAAGTGGTGTTTTATATTTAGTTGGCACACCTATTGGTAATTTAAATGATATTTCTTCAAGAGCAATAAACATTCTTAGAAATGTTTCATTAATTGCATGCGAGGATACTAGACAAACAAAAAAAATTACTAACCGATTTGATATAAATAATAGACTTATAAGCTTTAACAAAAACAATTCATTAAATAAAATTCCAAAAATAATTAATTTCCTCAAAGAAGGTAAATCAGTTGCCCTTGTAAGTGATGCAGGTATGCCAAGCATTTGTGATCCTGGAGAGAATCTAGTAAGAAATGTTAAGTTACATAATTTAGAGACAATCTGTATCCCTGGGCCATCTGCTGCTTTAACTGCACTTTTGTCCAGCGGTTTCTCCGCTTCAAAATTTATTTTTGAAGGATTTTTACCAAAAAAGAAGAATGAAAGAAAAAAAATATTATCTGAAATTAGCAATAATGAAAAAACAACTATAATTTTCGAAAGTCCGCATCGTTTTAAAAAACTTTTAATTGAATTAAAAGAACACTGCGGGGGCGGAAGGGAAATTTGTGTTTCACGAGAATTAACCAAAAAATATGAAGAACAAATAAATAATAAGGTTGATAAAATTATTGATATTTTCAACCAGCGAGAAATAATTGGTGAAATAACCATTGTTATTAAAGGTCTCGAGAAAAGTAATATTGTAGAATTTAATAAATCTCATCTAAAAAAAGAACTACAGGAATTAATTAATGCCGGACTAAGTCTTTCAGCTGCCTCCAAATATTTAGCAAAAAAGAAAAACTTAACAAAAAATATGATTTATAATTTGTACTAAGAGTAAATATTAAAAATACTAAAAATGTTTTTTGAATTAAAGAAATTTTTATTCAATACATCTCTAAACATTACATTTTTTTTAATGTTACTTATTGGTATTCAAAATAGTTCGAATAAAGCGAAGATTAATTTCTTAATTAATGAGACTATTAAATTACCTATAAGTTTCATCATAGGAGCAAGTTTTATTAGTGGTTCTATGCTTGGTGGATTTATAACCTTAGATTTCTTCAAAAGCAGCAAATAGTCAAAGAGCTATTAAAACTTCAGAACTAACTATTCTAGATATTCCGCGTGATAACAAAATTGGCGCTGTTATTTTAAAAACATCGCTATTAGGCACTTTTATTACTCTTTGATCTTTTTTACTTGATCTTTTTGCCGACTTTAAGTCGAAAAAGATTTCAATAGTTTTTCTGCTCAAATCTTTTTCCGATAAAAAATTCCACTCAACATATTCTTTTAGAAATTTTGTCTCCAATTCAACTTGCTTACCAACAATCATATAGACAACTTTAGGTAATTCAACCTCCTTTATTGACACAGAAGATAAATCCTTTTGTTGCGTGTTTTCTATTTCTAAATTTAAAGGTGCAATTTCAAGAAATGTATTCTCAGGGAATGAATCATAAATAAATTCTTTAGATGATCCATCAAAATTATTATCAATAACCTTTTCTTCATCTAGTTTATTGGGATCTGAAAATCTTTTATTAGATTTGTTAAGTTTATTTATTTCAGTAAACTTATCCTCGCCAAGATTTTTTTTAAGGTGTCTGCTTATTGTTAGTTTAGTAAAATTATATTTCTTTGATATTTCTTCTAAAGATTGATTTTTAATAAAAGCATCAATTATTTCTCTTATTTGTTTTTCTGAAATTCTTTTTGCCAAAATCAAGTAATTATATTTAGTAGTTATTGTAAGAAAACAAAAGACAAAAAAAAAGTATAACTTTTATTTCTTTAGTTTAATAAATATTTAAAGAAGTCATTTTAATTGTTTAGTCATAAGCTCTCGGATATAATAATGAAATGCTCCCTTAGCTCAGCTGGATAGAGCAACTGCCTTCTAAGCAGTGGGCCGCAAGTTCGAATCTTGCAGGGAGCGCATTATTATTTCTTAAAGAATCATTCAAAAATTAATTTTTCTAATAAATAATTTAGTAAAACACGAAATTTTTAAAACTTTTTAATGAATGATAGTAAAAAAATTTAAACACATTAATTTGCGGAATAAATTAACTAATAATCAACCAAAAAAATTAGGATTTAAGCTATTTAGAATAGGTATTTTATTATTAGCTACTGCTCCTTCTTTAAGCTTTTTGCTTTTGCTATTTTCAACTTTTGGAGGATTACTTAGTAGAGAAAATAAATTTTTAGAAGATAAATATAGCCGGTTATTAATTCTAAGTTCATTTTTAATGATCTTTAACTGTTTTTTAATAACAACAGATTTAATTAAAACACCTGAATCAGATAAATCACTTATCTGGTTAGGGCTACTAAATTGGATCCCTCTATTTTGGTGTTTCTGGGGTTTTCAAAATTATCTAAACACAAAAAATGACAGGTTGGTTGCTTCAAAATTACTTGTTATTGGATCAATACCAGTTTTAATAAGTGGTTTTTGTCAAAAATTCCTTGGTCTATATGGACCCTACAGATTTTTTAACAATTTAATAATTTGGTATCAACGCCCTTTAGGAGCTGATGGAGGCGTATCTGGATTATTTAATAATCAAAATTATGCTGGTGCTTGGTTATGTATTATATTCCCACTTTGTCTAGGATTTTTATTACAAAAACATAAGAAAATTTTTCTGAACTATATTAATTTCTCAGTTGTATCCTCATTTGTAACAATGATAATCTTAACAACATCTAGATCAGCAATATTAGCGATGTTAATTTCTTACTTAAATTTAGAAAAATTTACTAGAAATAAAGTTCTGGCAATTTTTATCTCTATCCTTTCATTAATTCTGTTAGGTAATATTTTACTTCTTATTAATATTGATATTCAGAAATACATAACAGACTATCTACCAACTGGAATTTTAAATAAAATAATTTATTTTAAATTTTCAAATTTAGACACTTTACCAAGATTTGATATTTGGAGTAAATCACTAACTTTCATAAATCAAAATTTATTTTTTGGATATGGTGCTGGATCATTCCCAAATATGTATGTTCTATTTGATGGAAATTTTGAAGGAATGCAACATACACATAATATTTTCTTAGAGCTTGCCTTTAATCATGGATTATTAGTTGCGCTTTTAATTTTATTTACAATGGTTAGTATTTTAATTACTGCATCAAAAAATTATTTTTTTAATAATAGTCAGGATTTATCTTTAATTGATAAAGCATGGATTATATCATTTGCTAATTTCATAATAATTCATATGTTTGATATTACATATTTTGATGGCAGAATTAGTATTTTATGTTGGACCCTATTAGCAGGCTTAAGAAAAATGAAAAAAAATATACCTAAAATATAGAAATAGAATTTCTAGCCTTTATAAATTTTTCCCCAAAAACACACTCATATAAAGTTCTTAATTAGTAACGAAAGTTCTTATTTTACAACTTTTAGTCAAGCTAAATTATTCTTCTAAAAAAGTCTTACATTAAACATATCAATCCTTTATTTTAGAAAATTCAGCAATAATTTAACTTACTAAAAAAATAGTAAGATCTTTTTATTTTATAAGTTCTTTTTCATTGACCAGAAATGATCTAAGGGCCACTATATTCATTTCTAATTTAATTAAAGAAGCTAATTTATTTAATCGAATTTTTTCTTTTTTTATTTTCCCAAACGGAGGAATTTTCAATATTATAAAAATACTTTGAAAAATTTTTTATCCCTGTTCATTTCCTAAAACTTTTTAACTTTAACTTTTTAAGATTTTTCTCTACATATTTATTAAAAAGTAAGGAGAAATATATTTAGAATAAATGTATAAATCTATAATTCATCATATATTGATAATGTTTGCGAATTAATTATTTCAGATGAGAATTCTGATTTTGCAATTCTTAAACTCTCTTTTCCCATTTTAATTCTCAACTCTTTATCTTCAATCAATTTTTGGATTGCCAAAGATAATTTTTTAGATTCTTTTATAGGAACCAAATATCCATTTACTCCCTCTAAAACCACTTCTTTACATCCTACTGTATTAGTAGTAACTAAAGGCAATCCAATAGCAGCACCTTCTAAGAGACACTTTGGAAGACCCTCTCTATAAGAGGGTAAACATAGGATATCAGTCTCCAATAATATCCTGTTAACATCATTTACCCATCCTAACCATTCTATAATTTTTTTATCATTCCATTCTTCTAATTTTGATTGTTTGAGAGATGTTGGATTTTTCTTGTCAATATCCCCTATAAGTAAAAATCTAGCCTTTATCTTTTTATAATGTAAAATTTTTGCAGCTTCTACAAATTCATATATGCCTTTATCTTTTAACATTCTAGCTACCAATGATATGGTTGGAATTTTATTTTCTTTCTTTTTTTTAATCAATTTCTCATCAATCTCTACTCCAGCCCCTCTAATTAAAATTGATTCATTAATATTTACTATTTTTGCGTTAATAAAAAAATTCATATCATCTGAATTTTCAAAAATAACTCTATTGTTTTGATTACTACCATGATGTTTATTAAGAGTAAATTTAAACAAAAGAAGTAAGATATTTTTTAGTAATTTAGCTTTTAAACTTGATGAAGTGAATACAAATCCCATTCCAATAGGGGCATTAATTACCGACTTAATTTTTAATAATTTTGCAATAATTGATCCATAAATAATTGGTTTAGGTCCTACATTATGAATTATATCTGGCTTTATTTTATTAAAAATGTATAAATACTTTAAGAGCAAATAAAACTCATATATAGGATTAATTCCTCTTCTATCTAAAGGTAAAGAAAAAAATTTAATGCCATTTTCTTCTATATATTTTCTACTATGTTCTTCATTACAAGAAATATAAACATCATATCCAGCTTTTTTTGCTTCAAGAGCCCTTCCAAGAAAATGCGAAACAAAAAACCAATCTTCTGTTAAATTAATAATAATTTTTTTTTTAATCATCTTCAATTTTGTAATACTTAGGTATTAAAAAAGTAAATTAATTTTTTAATAAAAATTTAATTTTCCTAAAAAATAGGAAAGTTCTTAACATTAAAAATTCTGGTAGATAATTTAACATCAAATACCATATGAAAACAAGAATTAAAGGGTAATTACTTTCTTCAAGTCTCCATTTATAAAAAACATTAACTATGTTTTTAAATTTATAAAAACTTTTATTTTTAGATTTTATGTATTTCCAGATTTTTATATGATTTCGAATTGATTTTGATATTAACATGCCTGAATTAGAAACATGATAGTGAAAAAGAGGTTTAGATATACTTTTGCCATAAACCTTCCTTGATGCAAGTCTTATATTTAGCTCCCAATCCTCATATCCAAGCGTCATGTTTTCATCGTAAAATCCATTTTCTAAAAATACTTTTCTTGGTATAAAAATACAATATGGTATTTGATTTATAAACATTTGCTCGAATAAATTAAATATTTTTTTCCTCCTACCTTTTGATTCACCCTCTAAAAAACAATCCGTAAAAACATATGAGATTTTTCTCTCATTCTGCATATTAAAAAATAATTCTTCAAGAGTATTTTCTTCAATCCAATCATCTGCATCTAGAAAGAATAAATAATCACCTTTTGAAAACTTTACACCTTTATTTCTTGCTGCAGATAGACCTTTATTTTTTTGATTTATTAATTTAACTAAACTGTCATTTTTAAAACTATTTAAAATTTTTAAGGTTTCTTCATCATTCGAGCCATCATTAATTAATATTACCTCTTTTTCATTCCAAGTTTGATTCTTAATGGAATTAATAGTTTTTCTTAAAGTTTTTCCGCTATTAAAGCAAGGCACAATAACAGAAATCATTCTATGATTTTCAGAAATCATATTCGCATTTTGTCCAAATCTCTCCCCAATCAGTTATTGTTTCTTTCATAATTAAATTTACCTTCCCAAGCTCTTTTTCTAATTCTTCTAATGTATGTTCAATTTTATGATCATTGTCAGAAAAATAGTAAATCCCAAATTTCTTTCTAAAAGCAATTTGCCAATCCCTTTTAAAATATGGGACTCTAACCAAAAAAGTTTTTGCACCACTTAACTTTTGAACATTTTTTAGAAACAAAACTCTATCTTCAATATGCTCTAATACATTTGAAAGAATAACAACTTCCGAACCTATTTCAGAATAATCATCAATATTTCCATTAATAAAATTCAAATTTTTTAAATTACTTTCTTTTTGTTTTTGTTTAGCAAAATCAATATTTTTTTTACTTATATCTATTCCAGTTATAAAGCTTTTTGAAAGTTTTTTTGCAATACTGATAGCTACTGATCCATTACCGCAGCCTACATCAAGGACATTTTCGCCATTAATGATACGATCAATAAAAAATTGATGATAATTAGTTAATTGATGTTTTGGATGAATTCCGTCACCATATTTCAATGCTCTTTCATTAATAATCCAATCTAGTTTATCTTTTATTAAAAATAAGTTTTTTATTGAAATTAATGGGTTATTTTGTCTTGACTCTAAAATAAAAAAGCTTGTAAATATATATCTTCTTAATTTAGTTGGAATTAATAACCAACTATAAGAAAAGAGCTTTGCAACGCCTAAGATTATAATTTTCTTCATTTTGAATTTCTATTTACAAATTTCCATGAGCTTTCACACATTTGATTAAGATCATATTTTGCACTCCATTTAAGTATATCATTAGCTTTTTTAGGGTTCGCAAAACAGGCGGCACAATCACCTTCCCTTCTTTTAGATATTTTTATTGGTACATTTAATCCCGATACATTTTCAAAGGCTTTTTTTAATTCCAAAACACTTACACCTTTACCCGTACCAATATTGAAAAAATTTATTCCATTTTTTTTATCAATAAAATTTAATGCTTTATAATGAGCTTCTGCTAAATCCATAATATGAATATAGTCTCTTATTCCAGTACCATCAGGAGTAGGATAATCATCCCCAAATACTTCTAAATAATCTTTTATACCTCTTACAACTTTTATGATCTCAGGCATTAAATTTGCATTTTTACCAGATAATGGATCGTCTCCAATTAAGCCAGATTTATGGGCTCCAATTGGATTAAAATATCTCAAGCAAGCTACCGACCAATTTTTTTCAGCTTTATAAATATCTTTGAGGATATTTTCGATTATAATTTTTGTTTGCGCGTATGGATTTAATGGTTTCAAGATATGACTTTCATCAATTGGGCAAAAATCGGGTTCTCCATATACTGCTGCAGAACTGCTAAAAAGAAACTTTTTAACGCCTGTTAATTGCATAGCTTTTAATAAACTTATAGTCCCATTAACATTAACTTCGTAGTATTCGAGGGGATTAACTATTGATTCGGAGACTGATTTAAGAGCTGCAAAATGTATTACCGATGTTACTTTATTCTCATTAATTATTTTTATTAAGTTCTTGTTATCCCTTATATCACAATCGTAAAAGCAAACTTTATTCTTGGTGATTGTCCTAATCTTATCTACAATCTCTCTTTTACAATTACTAAAGTTATCCACTATGACATATTTCTGATTCTTCTCCGACAGTAATGTTGCAGTATGAGATCCGATATATCCAAAACCTCCAGATATTAGGATACAAGACATTTACAAAAATACCCTTATTAAAAATATATATCTATAAAATTTATATGACATTTTTAAAATATAATCCGCTCAGAATTTTTTTTAATATTTTCATTAAAAATCCAATCAACAATTTCTTTTCGTGGAGTATATCCTATTATTAATTTTCTAAGTATTAGGGTAATATTTTTTACATAATTTTTATAAATAAATCTTCCTAAAGAATCAATCTCAATAGACAATTCTTTCCAAGGTAAAAAACAATATTGAGCCTTAAAAATTTTTAGATATTTTTTAGGTAAATATTTATCCTGTATTAGAAGTTCCTCAAACAATTTTTCTACAGGTCTTAATCCAGTTATCAATATTTCAATATGAGCTTTTAGATAATTTTTATTTTTCAATTTTAAGCTAGAAAAATTAAATAACCCAATTCTTAAATAAAATTTCAGCCATACAGTTTTATCATATAAAAATGTATCTACAACAAATGAGATTATCAACCTAATTTCTCTAGGTAAATTCAGTAAAAATAATCTTAATTTATTTATTCTTATGTTCATAAACAAGTATTTACAAGATAATGCTTAAAGTAAAAATCATAACTTCAAATCTCTTTTTCTAATTAACTTAGCAGGAATCCCACCCACGACTGTATGTGACTCAATATCGCTTGTAACAACAGCACCGGCAGCTACTACTACCCCTTTACCAATCTTACAGTTTGGTAGGATTACAGCATTTGAACCTATCCAGACATCATCGTTTACAATTATTTCTCCATCTTTCATTCCTTGTTCAATTATGGGTAATTTAATTGTCTCAAAAGAATGATTACTAGATCTTAGAACAACATTTGGACCTATTAATACATTATTTCCAATTAAAATTTTACCCTTACCTCTAGCATTAATCATCACATTTGAGTTAAAACTAACATTCGAACCTATGGAGATTAGACTAGATTCAGAAGCATAAATTTTGCAATCCATCCCAAAGTAAGATTTTGAGCCTATTTTTATATTCTGAGGGAATTCAATTCTTAGGCCTGATTCAAATCTATTATTCCCAAAAGATTTTTTTAATCTTATTTTGTAATAATTATCTCTTATAAAATAACCTACTCTGCCAGGGATATTTCTTATAAAAAATTCAAGCCAATCTTTTAATTCCCTGCATATTAGATAAATCTTTTTCATTATAAATTTTTATTGGGATTTTTCTTATAAAATAATTTTACTATATTTCTAAACTTCAAAATTAAAAACAATAAATTCAAAAATAAATAAAAGGGTGATTTCAAAAGAAATCTTTTTTCTATGATTTTTCTCCTATTTTTCAATAATTGTGAAAACAACGTTAAATATTCACTAGTCATCTTTTCAGAGTCATGAGGATATTGAATTATATTTTTTTTAAATTTAGAGTAATCTTTTATCATTTTCTTCAAAGCAGGTAAAAAATCTTGATTTTCAAAAGAAACACCAAAATCGCGACAATACTCAGGTAGCGCACCACTATTTCTATAAATAATTGGCAATCCACATAGTATCCCTTCTATATGGTGCATACCAGCTGGTTCGTTAATAGAAGCCGAAATGTATAAATCATTTTTAGATAGTTCTAAAGCAAGTTTTCGACCATTCATCGGACTTAAATGTTTTGTATTTTTGAAACTAAATCCTTTTGGCAAATTACCAATATAAGTAAACTCCACTTTGTTTTTCCAATCAGAAGTGGAAAGTAAGCTATCCAACTTTTGATATACATCAAAACCTTTCATTTTGTTTGGACTCCAATGATGAGTTACAAGTCTTATGGGGTTTGTACCATTCCAACTTTTCTTTTTATGACTATTAAATATTTTTTTATCCGCACCATTAAGGATTACTTTTGAGGGTTTATCTGTAAGGTAAATATCTAAATTTTTCAACCATGACCCTATAAAAACAGTAAAGTCAGCACAGTAATTAGACCATTTGAGTAATTTATTCATATGAAATGTATTTTTTCTTTCATCACACTCATTAATCCTATGAATTACCAATGCGTTTTTATTTTTTAAGATTAAATATTTTATTATCTCTAATGAACCAAAAGTAACTCCATCATTATAAGAGCGAGGATCTATCATGAGAATTATGTCTATATCTTTGTCAATAAGAGTATTAGTAACTTCGTGACCTTTAACTTTTAAAGCTTCTACGAGTGTTTTAACAAATTGGTTGCCTCCACCCCAAGAACTATCTTTAACATCAAATCCAATAGCGACTTTCAAACCTTTAGAAATTAATTTTTAATTTAATTAATAATATCAAATTCATAAATTTATAAATTTATATAGCTATTAAACATTGAGTTTTTTAAAAATTAATTAATTTCTATATGTTATGTTTATAGATAAATATTTTTTATTTCTTTGAAAAAGGTCGCATTGATAACTGGCATTACTGGGCAAGATGGTAGTTATCTAGCTGAATTCCTTTTAAATAAAGGTTATCAAGTTCATGGTATTAAGAGAAGATCGAGCAGTTTTAATACCTATAGGATTAATCATATTTATCAAGATCCTCATGATAAAGATTGTTCCTTTAAATTGCATTATGGTGACTTAACTGATAGCACAAATATTATAAAAATAGTAAAAGAAACTCAACCTGATGAAATTTATAACCTAGGAGCTCAAAGTCATGTTTCAGTAAGTTTCGAACAACCTGAATATACTGCTAACTGTGATGGCTTAGGAATTCTTAGAATTCTCGAGGCGGTAAGGTTGTTAAACTTAGAGAAGAAGACTAAAATATACCAAGCCAGTACAAGTGAGTTATATGGTCTGGTCCAGGAAGTTCCTCAAACAGAAACAACTCCTTTTTATCCTAGAAGTCCTTATGCAGTAGCAAAACTTTATGCTTACTGGATTGCAGTAAATTATAGAGAAGCTTATGGAATTTATACATGTAATGGGATTTTATTTAATCATGAGAGTCCAAGGAGAGGAGAAACTTTCGTTACTAGAAAAATCACAAGAGGTTTAGCAAGAATTAGCGAAGAATTAGATAACATTTTATATCTTGGAAATTTAGACTCAATGCGCGATTGGGGGCATGCAAAAGAATATTGTGAATTAATGTGGTTAATGCTTCAAAAAGAAAAACCTGATGATTATGTTGTAGCAACAGGAAGACAACTTTCCGTAAGGAGTTTTGTTGAAATGACTGCTAGAGAATTAAAATGGAACAAAAATGATTCAATAAATGCAATTATCTGGGAGGGTGAAGGCATAAATGAAATTGGTAGAAGGTCTGATAATGGCCAAGTCGTTATAAGAATAGATAAAAGATACTATAGACCTTCTGAAGTAGATAATCTGCTTGGCAATCCTGAAAAAATTAAAAAAAATTTAGGATGGGAGCCAAAAATCAGTATTGAGGAAATAGTCAAGGAAATGGTAGCAAATGATCTAGATGAAATTAGGCAAGAAAAATTCTTAAGAAATAACTATATTGATAAAAAAGCTCATTTACATAAATAAAATTAAAAGCTGAAAATTAAAATGAATCTTATTAAAAAAAAAGATAAGATATTTGTTGCTGGATCTACTGGAATGGTTGGCAGCGCAATCATAAGACATTTAAATCAAAAAGGCTACAAGAATATCCTTGCCAACAATAAAACTTTTCTCAATTTACTAGATTATAGCTCCGTTGAAAAATGGTTTGAAATACAAAAACCTGATGTGGTAATTATCGCTGCAGCCAAAGTGGGTGGAATATTTGCAAATAGTAATTTTCCTGCAGAATTTTTATTAGAAAATCTCAAAATACAATCAAATTTAATAGAGGTCTCATACAAAAAAAATGTAAAAAGATTACTATTTCTTGGGAGTAGTTGCATATACCCAAAGTTCGCTAATCAGCCCATATCTGAAGAGGAATTGTTAACTGGGCCTTTAGAGAAAACTAATGAGTCTTATGCAATTGCTAAAATCGCAGGAATAAAACTTGTTGAATCATTCAGAAAGCAATATGGATTTGATTGCATATCATTAATGCCAACAAATTTGTATGGTTATGGTGATAATTACAATCTTAAAAATAGTCACGTTGTGCCAGCCATGATAAGGAGATTTGTAGATGCAAAAAGAGAAAATAATTCATCTGTAGTATGTTGGGGAACAGGAGCCCCATTAAGAGAACTTCTTAATGTTGATGATCTAGCAAAAGCATGCATTTTTGCATTAGAAACATGGAATCCCAGTCATAAAGATTCTCCAAAGATATTACCTAATGAAGAATTAACATATTTAAATGTTGGAAGTGAGGATGAAATTAGTATTAAAGATTTAGCTGTATTAATTGCCAAAATTGTTGGTTACAAGGGGTCAATAATATGGGATAAAAACAAACCTGATGGCACTCCTAGAAAAAAGCTAAATTATGAAAAAATCAAGAAAATAGGTTGGGTAACTTCCATAGATCTAGAACTAGGTTTAAAACAAACGATAGAAGATTTTAGAGTAAAATTTTCTGAAGGACTTTTAAGAGATTAAAAATTTTTCAAAAATTGATAAAGTTGAAATGTTAGCGTTTATCAGTGAAAAATGTTCCTCAACTATTTTCCTTGCTTCCTTAGAAATATATTCATAAGTCTTTCTATCATTTTCTAAAAGCTTAATAGCATTCTCAATTCCTCTTACATCTCCAGGTTTAACAAAAATACAATTTTTAAGATTATGAAAGACCTCAGGGGCCCATAATCCTTTGGTGTATGTAATTATTACTGGTTTTCCGCAAGCCATAGCCTGAAGAGTGACGCTATATCCACTTGGTTGGAAAACATCTTTTAGAGGTACTATCACAGCAAAAGAATCTTGATATAGTTTTTTAATTTGCAAATCTGATAGGGAATTTTTACTTTTATGATAGGTACCATTTGTTATTTTAAATTTACTATCATCTCTAAAATTAAGTAAGCTAGTGTGGATGTGTATTTTCTTTTTTGTAGAAACTTTCAGAAGTGTATTGAAATCTCTTGCAGGATCTTGTCCAATTGAAAAAAGATAATTTGAATTAAAATTTATTTTCTTATTTGGCTCCCAGAATTTAGTATCAACTCCAAATCTAATAAGAAATGTTTTTTCTTTTTTGATATTGAAGTTTTTAATAGAATTTAATCTATCTGCATTGCCATAAAATATTATAAAATCTAATCTTTTTAAAATTTTAAAAAATAATTTATAATAAAATTTCTTTAGAAATTTTGGAAGGTTAGTATCATAATCAGATAATTTATGAAAGGCACCTACTAATTTTATTTTGGTTTTAGTATCAATAAAAGTATAATAAAAAGCTAAACTAATACTAAATCCATCGGTTAAACTTACTACATAATCAGAAACTTTAATAATCCTTTTGAACTTGGCTACAGATAAAGGCCTTAAACCAATATTAGAAATCTTACAAAAAAAATCTTCTATTATTCGTCCAAATAAATTAAATAAATTTTTCTTATACTCTCCACTAGATGAAAGATGATTTATATCAAATCCTTTTGCTCGAAGAAAATCTATGCTTTGAAAAAAATCTTTAGGCGCTTGATTATTTTTTACTAATTCCTCTCTTTCTTTTCTTCCGCCCTTATCAAATATCAAAATTTTAGGCATTACTGGTTAGAAATTATCCTTATACCAACCTATCATTCTTTTAATACCATCTTCTATTTCAATAGTTGTTATTTTTTCTTCAAGAATTGAATTAAGTAATGTAGTGTCTGAACTTTTTATAAAACGACCTTCTGGTTTCGAAGTGTCAAAAATTATGCGCGGCTTTTTACCTGAAACATTACAAATTAAATTTACCATTTCGGATATGGAAACTGTCTCATTGGTGCCAATATTTACAGTAATATTTTTATCTACCTTTTCCATTATTTTTAGCATTATCCTTGAACAATCATATGCATGCATATAACTTCTCCTTTGATTTCCAGAACCCCAAGCATAAAGTGGATCTTCATCATCCAATATTCTTTTAACTAGCATCGGTATTGCACTTGAATATTCTCCTACCCATCTATACCTTTCGCCATATATATTAAAAGGCCTAACTATTTTTAAATTTATATTAACAATTTCTGATAACAGTATAAATTTTTGCTCTAAAAATCTTTTTGCCCAACCATAACCTCTATTTACTCTCTCAGGATCATTTTCAAATAATTCTCTTTCTCCAATCAAATCGGGGCCCTTATCCATATAAACACATGAAGAACTTGTAATCAGCAAATTCTCAGGTTTAGAACTCTCAAAAACCTCCAATAAATTATTTGTTATTTTTTCATTATGTAGCAAAGTTTCTATATGATTTTTTGATGAATAACCTACTCCATAAGCTCTACTTGCCAAATGAAATAAATTTTTAGCTTTACCAAGAGATTTTTGGGTTTGTGATAAATCTTGTAAATCAGCTTCGATAATTTCTATTTTGTCTTCAATATGTTTTAAGTTCTTTAACTGACCTTTAGAAAAGTCATCAACAACAAATACTTTATAACCACTTTTAAGAAGTATCTCACATAAAAAAGAACCTATTAAACCAGCGCCCCCAGTTACATATATCTCTTTACATAAATTTTTAATCATAAGATATTAATTTAAAAGTTTGAAAAAAAATAATTTATCACTTTATGCAATTTTGTTAAAAATCAATTATATATCATAGGTTTTGTGGAATAAAAGATAATTTTTATAAATTAACTTTTCATTATTGCTAATTATTTATTTGTGAGTCAGCAAATTTTTTAAATAAAATTGAATTTTCATAAAGATAATTTAAGTCTCCTTGATCAACTAATCTACCGCTTCTGAACAAGAAAATATGATCCACAAATTTGAGAGTTGAAAATTGATGAGATATAGAAATTAATGTAACTTTTCTATGTAATTTATTAAATGCAGATCTTATTAAATCCTGAGAAATAGAATCTAGGGAATTAGTTGCCTCATCTAAAATTATTATCTCAGGATCTTTATAAAGGGCTCTCGCTATTGCTATTAATTGTTGCTGGCCTCCAGAAAGAAGTTTGCCTCTTTCTTTTAAATTAGTTAATAAACCTTGAGGTAAATTATAAACGAAGTTTTTTAAACCAACTATCTCAAGACATTTTAAAACTTTATCTTCATCAATATCTGCTAATTCAATACCAAAAGCAATATTCTCTTTTATTGTCAAATCATTTATCTTTGGTTGTTGAGGTACGTATCCAATCTTACTTTGCCATTTGTCAACACCAAATTTTTCTAAATTTACCCCATCCACTAAAACATTGCCCTTTGTTGGATTCAATAGACCATTGCAAATATCTACTGTCGTTGATTTACCTGCACCAGAAAATCCTACGAAACCATAATGTAATCCTTTTTCAATTTCAAGATTTATATTATTTAAAGAGTAATTTTTAGAAGAGGGATATTTATAATAGACATTTATTAAAGATAATTTATTCCATAAAAATGAAGAAAAATTATTATTTTTGGTTTTATCCAAATAATTTTCATGATGTACTTCTAAAAATATCTCCTTCAATTTTTTAGAAAAGACGTGTGCGTTAGAAACGGCATTTAAGGAATTCCCTAATTTGTTCAAAAGGGGGACAATTTTGAAAGCAAGTAAAGTTATGACAGTCATAATCCCAACAAGCCTACTCTGACTAATATCACTTACGAATAAAGCGGTGCCTAATATTACAACAGACAATTGGCTTAACATAAGTACTGAATTAGCCGGAAGAAGATTATAGTTTTCTATTCGAGCTTGACCATATGCAAAATCTTTCCACAAATAATTAAATTTTTTTAGAAAATTATTTTTATTATTTGAAAGTTTTATATCCTTTATCCCCTGCAGAAGTTCTGTGAGAAAAATATTTATTTCATCAATTTTAATTCTTTGCAAATTGGTTATTCTATTTGTTCTTATCCTTATGTACTTTAAAAAATAAAATATAAAAAACGAAATCAGGAATAATAAAAACAAGCCATATCTTGGAGATAATATAACTACACTCACAAGAGGAATTATTAGACAAGAAATATATCCTATTAAAAGAGGAATTTGTTTGATAACCCCTCTACTCCAGTATGCTAAATGGTTAGAAAAAAGATTCATTAATTTTATGGAGTTTTTCTGTAAATGCCATTCATAATCCATAATTGCAAAATTTCTTACAATATCGTTTCCCAACCTACTTTGACATCTTGCTGCAAAAATATTTAAACGATATTGAGAGTAAAGACTAATTAGAGATGAACTAATTATTATTAATGTTATTGAGAGTGATAAGTAAATAATGAATATGTTTATAGTTGGCGAACCTAATAAATGCCAAAGATAATTGTAATTTTTGTCATCATAAATTAAGTTTGGATTTAGAATTACAGAAACAAAAGGGAAGATAGAAAAAACCGTTAAAATATCAAATGAAAAACTTACAAAACAAATTAAACAGTAGATAATTAATTTAATTTTTTCGTTCTTTTTAAGAAGCGAAAGAGATGTTTTAAAAACATCTAATTGATTGAATCTTATTTTCATTATTGATTTTGTTTTTAATAATTTTTAAGAATCTTTTTAGATTAAAATAAAGCTTTAAGGGTATCCTTTCCCTACATTTATTAATTTTTCTCCAATATTCCGCACAATAGAACTATTAGCTTTAAACCCTATTTTTTTCATATCAATAGTAATAATTTTACTTTTTTTATTTTTTTCATTTGGATTTCTAATTTTAAGACTATCTAATATAAAATTAATACTTCCATTTTCTATACCAAGCCAATCGCAAAATAATTGATTATACAAAGATGGCATTTGAGAATAATACTTAATGAGATTTCGGGCATCTTCTCTTGAAATCCTTTTGTGTCGTATTTCTCTGCATGCATGATCAGTAACCTTGCTAAACCCATGTTTTTTTTGTTTAATAATGTCATGCATATTCATATAGAACCAATCATCAACATGATCAAAAGTATCGAAAGTCCTATTCAATTTCGATGATTTATAATCAAATTTTTTTATCATTTCTTTATGTTGCATCAAAGGGTCCCATCTTATATAGTTTCCTAAATAAATACCTCTAATCCCAATACTTTCAATTTTCGCTTCACTAGGGTATCTATACTGCCATATATCTTCTTCATTTAGAGAGTCATAAACTTGCAAAAGATCGTCTGGTTCATATCCCATTAAATCATGATCTTTTCTATATCTCCTAGTCATCTCTACATCATGAAGATGAGAAAACATTCCTACTTGCTCTAAGCCTTGATGAGCTCCCCATATTATCAATGGTATTTTGTGAGTAACTGCTGTTTGCACAGGGAATACACTCTGACCTGCCAACGCAGGCCATTGAAAACTTTTTAGTCTTCTCAAAGTAGTTTTAATTATTTTTTTAACGCTAGTTGGATTAACATTCATAGTCAAAATGTCACAGTTAAAATTCCTCCTTAGTGTTGCTAAATTGTGGATACCAAGGGGAGTGTTGTAGTAACGATTGTATGTAACCAAAAGAGGATTTAAACCTAATTTATTTTTAACATTATGTAAGATGTAAAATGAATCTCCAGCTCCAGTAACGGGGACAATACAATCATAATTTCTTGAATCTTTACTTTTATATGGCTTAACTAACTCAACTAACTTATTCCATCTTTCATCCCAATCAATACTGTCTTTTTCTTCATGAATTCTACATCCGCTACAAATTCCTTCATTATCAATAATTAAGCCCAAAGGATGATTTGAATCGTAAAGGCATCTTTTACAGGTTTTGAAACTAACTTTTTTCATTTTATCCACAACTTTTATGAAATCTTATTTGTTTAGAATTTAATGAATTTTTGATCTTTTTTATTGAATGTTCTTTATAGTTCAAGGTATTACCTATTAGTATTCCAGATATTTGTGGTGTAGAAAGTAACTTTGAAATTTGGTGATCGTTAACTATACCCCCAAAGACTAATATTGGCAGTGAAGTATAATTAATAATCTCGTTTACAAAATCGTCATTAAAACCACCAAGTGAACCCTCCCCTTCTTTATCAATTAAAATAATCTCAGATAAGCTTTGTAAATCAGAAATTTTTTTTAAATATATGCTTATATCTTCTTTTTTGTTTAACCTATGATTATAGTACGAAATTTTTCCATTATTTTCTTTTATTAGAGGAATTGAAGCTAAGATTGCTTGCTTACCAACAGCTTCAGAAATAAGTTTAATCTCAGAAATATTATCATAAATAACAGTATCCAAAACTATTCTCTCAGCACCTGAATTAATAACTTCAATTGCATCTTTACTATTCCTAATTCCTCCCCCATAAGTAAAAGGTGTGGTTAAGCCAAGAGCACTTATTGATTTGATTAATTCAAAATCAGGTCCATTGTTTTGTCTGTCAGTTGATAGCAAAACTATTTCATCTGCTCCCCATCTATCAAAATTTTCTGCTAAACAATAGGGTTTTCCTAGAGGAAGCCATTCTTTATAAGAAAAAGACTGAACAGCCATGCTGTTTTTTACCACTATAGTTGCAATTATCCTTTTTTTTAGCATCTAAATTACCATCTCATTAATTATTCTATCCAACAACTTCATTCCTGATTGTTGACTTTTTTCAGGGTGAAATTGCAGACCTACTGTTTTTCCTCTTCTTATAGCCGCTACTATTGGGTTATCTTCTTGATTAATCCTGCTAGTAGCAAATATAAATTCCTTTGGTCCTTCGTAACAATATGAATGATTAAAAAACATTGGTTCATTATCGCTTAATTTAAAAATATTATCTTTTCTAGTAGCCTCAATTGAATTCCAACCAATATGCCATCTTTGCCCTTTAATTGGCTCAATAGAACCTGGGATTAATCCCAAACCATCTGTAAATTTTATTTCCTTTGAACAATCAGCAAACAATTGCATCCCAAGACATATTCCAATTAAAGGTTTACTAGACTTATGAGCATCTTTTAAGTAAGAAACAAGATCATACTGATATAGATAATTCATTGCCGTGGGGAATGCCCCTACCCCCGGCAAAACAATAACATTTGCTTTATCAAGTTCATTTTTGTCTCTGCATATTTTTGCTCTATAGCCCAGAGTTCTTAATGATCGCAATACAGATATGTGATTCCCAACCCCGTAATCGAGAATTGCAATAGAAATTCTACTCAATACTTAAGCCCAAATCCAACTTTAAATTTTTTTTTGATTTTTCCATTTTTATCTATTGTGAACAATTTTTTATTCATATTGTTATGAACCTTATCCCAAAAGTAATTTTCTGATATCTCAATATACTCACAGAAACTTTTAATATAATCTTCTCCACAACAACCATCATATTTCTCAATAATTTCAATACCTTGCTTTCGGTTTATTCTTTTTGCCCTAATTTCTTCGTTCACGTAGTCAGTAGCCCTACCAAAACCAAATTTATAATATTTTATCATTTGATTTAGTGTTACCCAATCCTCGTCAAGTGAAGTAAGCCCATAGAGATCGCCAGAATTTTCTGGTACGTCGCTTCTTAACTCCAAACCATTTAAAGAGGAATAGAGACCATTGTTAACTAAAGACCAATCTCCTAAAAACCAGCCTAAATAGACAATTTGCAAATTAGCATTTTCAAATTCATCAATATCTGGATAAAGGTAGGGTAATAATATTCTTTCTTCAAATCCTTCATCTTTAATCCATTCGATTCCTCCTCCACTTAAAGTATTCATGAACCTTAAATTATTTCCGTCATAACCTGTTTTTCCTAAAGTCTTAAGATCTCCTAGCTGTAAACCAGGATTTTCTCCCCAAAAAATCAATGGAATTTCATATTGAATCGCTAATCTTGGCACAGCACTAAATAATGCTAATTCAGTAGACTTACACCAATTTGTAAATTTTGAGAACGATAGAGACATTAATTTTCTCCAAGTTTCAGGTGCAGGAGCAATAGTTCTCACATCAAATCCTAACTCTATCAAGTTCGATAAATTATCAACCCCTCTTTCAGTTATCTGTTCGGGAGGATATGAAATACAGACTAATAAAGGATTAAGTTTTAATTTATCTCTTATCCATAAAGCTTGCCTAGTGCTATCTTTACCTCCACTAACCCCAATAATACAATTATGTTTATTGGAACCTTTTATTGAATACTTATCTATTAGGTCTAATAATATGTCAAATCTTTCTTGCCAATCAACATTTTTTAATTTGGAAAAATAATTACAAGCCGGACATACTCCATCATTGGTGAATGAACTATTTGGTCTTGTATTAGGTTGTAAACAACTAATGCAATATTTCATAATTTAGAGGATATTTCTTAAGTGGATTATATTTTCATGGGGTAATCTACATTTTGGAGCCCATGGAGGCATGCTACTAAAGGTTGGCAATCCGCAATTCATAGAAACTACCAATGCTTGAGTTTCACATCCAAAACAAGCATCAGTATAAACTAAAACTTCTGCAAGATCTTTTTCTATTGTTTTTTTTACAGGAATAATATTTTCAAAATTCTTTATTAAATTATCGTATTTAGAAAATTCCTCAGATGGATGAAGCTTTATTTTGACTTCTCTAATTTCATCAAAAGGGCATATAACATTCAAACTGGATAACCTATTTAGGTTGGATAAAAAATATCTCATACTTTGAAACTCTCCTTTTTCAAATTTACCCCAACTTGATCTAATAGGCTCAGTTAGATAAAGAAGTTTTGAGGGTAATAAAGAAGATTCATATGTTTCTAAATTTTTTAAATAATTAACCTTTTTCTTGATATTCTCTAACCAAATATTAGGTATTTTAAAAATTGGAGTTTCTGAAAAAACTTGATTTGCTATTTTAAAAGCTTCGCAATCAGTTACCCATATTTCATTTGGAAGAATTTCTTCCTTTCCTCTACAAAATCTCTCAAAATAATTAACCCAATGATCAATTATTGCGATACTAAAAATTCCTCTTTCATGCGCTATTTTTCTTGAATTATGCTCTAAATCACTACTCCAGCCAGTACCACTAATGAGAAACTTTGTATCAATTAGAGATTCTTCTAATTTATAGTTTTTAAATTTTTTAAAATTATCTTTAAAAATTTCTAAAGCAGGACCATCTAGGCATAATTTCGTATTTTTTGTATTATTTTTAAAAATTTCTAAAAGATGATTGGCAGCTCCTGCATCATTTGCACAAATTGTAATTTGATGATCAAAGTTTTTTATTAAAAATCTATTTAATTTATTTATCATTTAATTTAAAAAATTTTAAAATATAGGATTACATTTAAAGAAATTGATCAAAGTTAAAAGGGGAACCTTTTTTAAAACTCTTATTAGCAGTTTTACCTATAAAAGAGGATAAAAGGTATGGTGGAGCCCCCATTCCCGGTCTTACAATTCTAAGATTTTTATACGTAAATTTCTCACCCTTTTTAATATCTCTAGCAACATAAATAGATCTTCTGAATATTAAACTTTTCTCTTCAGATTTGGTTGGGCCATAATTTATTTCACCAATTGCTTCCCAAGCTCTTTTAGATTCATTTACAAGTTGAGAAAACTCCTTTGGTTCCATTGAGAATTGACTATCAACTCCACCATCAGACCTTGCTAAAGTGAAATGCTTTTCGATCACACTTGAGCCAAACGCTATGGATGCTACAGAAACCCCAATTCCAAAGGTATGATCAGAAATGCCTACTTCACAATTAAAAAGTTGCCTCAAGTGTTTAATAGTAGAAATATTTGTATCTTTAGCATTTGCAGGATACGTGCTTGTGCACTTTAGGAGGATTATTTTTTCACATCCGGCCTCTTTGGCAGTTAAAACAGCTTGTTCTAATTCTCCTAAGGAAGCCATACCTGTAGAAATAATCAAAGGTTTACCTGTTGCAGATGCTTTTTTAATCAATGGCAGATGATTATTCTCAAAACTTGCTATTTTATATGCGGGAGTATCCAATTCCTCTAAGAAATCAACAGCTTCTTCAGAAAAAGGAGAGCTAAAACAAATAATTTTTTTTTCTTTGGCTCGTTTAAATATTGCTTCATGCCATTCCCAAGGTGTATATGATTTTTTATAAAGTTCATGCAAGTTTTGGCCCTGCCACAAGCTCGATTTATCTTTTATTTTAAAATCACCTCCCTTAACGTTTAAAGTCAATGAGTCAGCCGTATATGTTTGCAACTTAATTGCATCTGCTCCACTTTCAGCAACTGCATCAACAATTTCTAAAGCCTTTTCTATACTTTGATTATGGTTACCACTCATTTCAGCTATTATGAAAGGTGAATAATTTCTACCAATTTTTCTATTAGAGATCGAAATGCCTTCCTTAAACATTTATATTAAGAATTTTTAGATATTTTACTATAAATTAATTTAATGATCAGCTATCTTATTGGGATATAAATTTCTTAGTTGAAATTAATTTATTAATTTAATTAAACTTTTAGAAAAAATAAATTCAAATATGTATTTTAGAGTTTTAGCGATCATCAAAGAAAATTTTTTGCAAAAGAATATTCTTTTATGGAATTTGGATATTTAAAGTAAAATTGGAAGACTAATCAAATTTTTAAACATCTTTTTTCCTAAATTGAAAAGTTGATTGAATTTGCTCTGCACCTAGTTTAAGTAGATCATCTACATAATCATAATCACTAACAGAAACATTAAAAATGAATTGATTAGGTATTAAACTTGTAATTCCAGGTTCCGGAGAGAAGTTTTCTAATACTTTTGTTATGACATTTCTCCTATAAACTACGTATTCAGGGAGTAAATGTATGCCAACTGTGTTGTTGAAGCCTATGTATTGCGCTCCAATATGTGTATTTCCTTTAATTACTATATTCCAAGTTTTATAAGGGTGGTTTAATACAAATTTCCGATGATCTTCAAAAGATGGTAACTTTTTATGACTTATAGAAGCATTCCTATTTTTCAGAAGAAAATATAGGAATTTAATTTCTTTCTCATTTGGAGGATTACTTAAAGAGATGAGTGAAATCACGAGACTTCTAATGAATACATATGGAACCCTTCGTTTGTGGAAGGACAGGGTAAGAATCCTGCGGAAATAAATAAATTACTGCTTCTGTAGTTATTTTTCTTTATTTCAGCAAATATAAGACTTTTCTTTCTAATTTCGCTGTTAAAGAAACTAATACCAGAAGAAAGAAGCTTTAAACCATAGCCTTTCCCTCTGAAAATAGGAGATATATTTATACTGACTTCATAATGACTTTTATTCAAATTAATTAATTCAAACCTTAAAACACCAATTGATTTTTTTTCTGATAAATCTGTAGAGATTCCTAAGTAAATAAATTTATTAGGATCTTCAAGAGAATCTTTAAACCATTTTTCATGTTCTTCCCAAGTAATAATTTTAGGATTTCTTGATAAAGATCTTGTTTCATCATCATTTCTCCATTCCCAAGTTACTCTAGCGTGAAGAATATTAGCTTTTTCTATATGAAATTTATTAATTGAATCCATAGCCTTAAAATTCATTATCAAAAGTTATCAAATGTGTATTAAAAAAATATTGAACGAATATACTTTTAAAAAATGTCATAACAGAAAAAATATACTTTCTTTTTGAACTTTTAATCAAAAGATAATTTAAAAATTATTAATTCAAAAATAGTTATTATTAATTAAATAATGTTGTTAAATAAAATTTAATCACTTCAGCATGGAACTTCGTATATTAACGCCTAAAGATGTAACAAAAGCTTATGTTGATTGGATGCAAGATAAGGAAGTAGTTAAATACTCAGAAAATCAATATAAAATATTTTCAATTAAGAGCCAAAAAATTTATGTGAAAAATTGTCTTTCAGAAAAGGATATAGTTTTATATGGTATTTTCATCAATTCAAAACATGTTGGAAATATATGCTTAAAAGGACTAAATTCAACACATAAACGAGCAGAGTTAACCTATATGATAGGAGTTAAGCAGCTTTGGGGTAAAGGTTTAGGCAATCAAGTAGTAGAAAAAATTGTATTAAAAGCAAAAGAAGAATATAAATTAAAAAAATTATATGCAGGTGTTGCTAGTGAAAATATTGCGAGTAAAAAAGTTTTAGAAAACAATAATTTTAAATTAGAAGGAATAAGAAAGAAACATCTTTTTTTAAATGATAATTTTATGGACCAGCTTGATTACGGATTAATTTTATAATTATTTCACAAATTCAATTTCATTTTAAACTTTCTAAATTACTCCAAACTTTATTAAACGCCTTAACTATGTTATTGATATCTTTATCTGATAATTCAAACAAACACATTTCGAATCCCAAATAAGTCTCATCTTGTAGTTTTTCTGCGATTGGACATATCCCCTTTTTATAATTAATTTCTCTTTTACAGATTTCAGAATTCCAAGGGAAACCTTTAGATCCATAAGCTATTTTTTTCTGATAAAGGGGTAGAAGGTGTAAATTGACATATTGTCTACTTAGACCTTGTACGCCCTCTGCAATCAAAGCTTCATATATTTTATCTCTGGATATTCCTATAATTGTTATATCCAATTGCATGAAAAACATATAGTAAGAATGAGTACAATCCTCTTTAACAAATGGTGTCTTTAAGCCTTTTAATTTAGACAAACTTTCAGATAATTTATTAGCTGCTAATCTTCTTGTTTGAACAAGAAAGTTAAGTTTTTTTAATTGTTCAATTCCAATTGCGCATTCAATTTCTCCTAATCTAAAATTATGCCCAATCATATTACTTATATTTTTCAAATCAATTGCCTCAACTGAAGCCTCTGCATGATTTCTTATTAAATACATCCTCTCGGCCAGAAAATCGTCATTAGTAACTAATATTCCTCCTTCTCCAGTATGAATATGTTTATGGTAATTAAGGCTGTAACCGCCAATATCAGTTAACGTCCCTGCAAATTTCCCTCTATTCAATGCTCCGGGGGCTTGGGCAGCATCTGAAATAACCCTTAAATTATATTTATCAGCAATTCTATTTATTTCTTTTGTATTAGCAGGATGTCCTCCTATATCTACACTTATTATTGCCCTAGTATAAGGAGAAATATTTCTTTCTATTGATTCAGGTGATATACAAAAAGTATCTTCTTCAATGTCAGCAAAAACAGGAATTGCATTCCAATGAAGTATTGCAGTAGCAGTAGCGCACATTGTCCAAGTTGGAACAATGATTTCATCACCAGGTTCTATTTCTAAAGCACCTACCGCAGTAACAAGTCCTGATGTCCAAGAGTTTACTGTTATTGCGTGCTTAACATTAAAAAAAGCCTCACAATCTTTTTCAAATTCTTTTACTTTAGGACCCCCAAAAAAATCTTCTCCCCATTTACCTAAATATTTTGATAACAAACCGCTATCCATAACTTTCTTAACTGCGTCTGATTCTTCTTTGCCTATTGAGTTATACTTCTTAAAAGGTTCTAATATTGTTTTTTTGCCCCCAAATAGAGCAAGTGTTTTATCTTCGTTAGTAATCATAAATTTGACTTGATTTGGTTTAAAATCTTTTGTGTAAGTAATGCATCTTTACCAGTACATAAAGTAACTTTTTCATTTTTTAAAGCATTGTTAATTTGCTCAGTAAAATGGAATTGTATTCTATCAAAATCATTTATATAAAGCTTTGGTTCATCTTCTAATACTTTATATCCAACAAATCTTTGATCATTTTTGGATTTTCTCCATATTATTTGGGATCCGCCATTTTCGAAAGTTAGTTTACCATTAGAAAATATTAAATCTATATTATTTAAAAAAATATCATTGTTCTTATTTGAATAGAAAACTATATTTCCCTCTTCGAAAATTAATTCAAAATCAGGTTGAGGGTCCTTTTTCTTTTTATTAATATTAATGATCCTCACTTTTTTTACATCACCAAAATAAAATTGAAATAAATCAATAAAATGAGATGAAGTATTAAAAATACCCTTTGAATAAATGCAAATACCTTGAAAAGGTAAATGTATATTTTTCAATTTTAATTGGTTATAAATTTCTAAAAATGCTGGTTGTACTCTTCTAAAGTAATTAACAAATAATTTGCTCGAATTCTTTTTACATATTTCTACTATTTCAATCGCCTCATTTAATTCATAAGACAAAGGCTTTTCGCAAATTATTATTTTAGGTTTACCGTATTTAAAAATCTTCTTTATATTGTCAAGATGAGATTCAGAAGAAGTTGAAACAATTACTATATCAGGGGAGAGGTTAATCATAGCTTGTTTAATTTCATTAAAAGCTAGACATTTGTAATGTTTTTCAAATAAATCTCTAATCTCTTTCTTTATATCTACCCCACCTACTAATTTGAATTTCTCATTAAGATAAAATGATTTGCAGTGAGTAAGTATTTTTTCTTCACCTTGAAAATTCAAGTCATATAACATACCTATATTTCCAAGACCGATAATTAAAACTTTAGGTATTGGAGATGAATTCATTGTTTAATAAATTTCAATATTTAAAGTAAGCTAATTTTTTAAAATTAATTTATTACTTAATAACAGTTGTAAAGTTGCTACTATTTAGCATTTTGTAGGTATGGTAACAGTTTGTATTTGTATTAATCCATTCCCTTATTAATTTAATCTCTTTTTTGATTAACTTCTGATTATTAGAAATAATTATTGGTAATTTTTCTCTAAGTTTTTCATTATCACAATCATCTGGAATAACTAAATTTTTCTGCCAGTTAGGTATTCCAAAAAACAATCCAGCGAATAATCTTGCTCTTAACTTAGCTTTTTTCAAATCTATTAATGTATGCCATTTTTTTGTAAGTAAATCTAAATAGTCATCTTTAGATTTAGGGAATTTAACAAATTCGCAATCATGAAACCAACCAATATCTGTAACTAAAACAGGCTTACCCAAAGCAGCAAATTCAATAGCGGCTGTCCCATGATGAGTAACTAAGGCATCAGACTTTTCTAAGATATCTTTACCTGAGTAATCATAATTTAATAGGATAACGTTACTAGGTAATTTCTTTGGAAGTATATCTTTCAAGGTAATTCCACCGTGCCATTGATCACATGGATGAGGTTTTAATAACCAAATTACATTTTTATTATTACTAGCTGTCTTTATTGTGCTTAATATCCAATCTTTAACATCAATAAATCTTGTCATTCCCAAAGTATGCGGGTAATCATAAAAAGTATTTGAATAAATAGCAATTGTTGTTTTCTTGTTTTTAGAATTTCCAAAAATTTCTAAACTTTTATTTTTTCCTTGAAAGGCAAATCTACCGCTAATGTCAGAAGATTGACCGGAAACTCTATCTCTAATATATTCTTTACCAGTTTTAAGTATTTTTTGTCTTTGATGATCTGATAATGAATCCAAATCCTCCTTTTGAGGATGGCCAAACCCAAAATAAATATCTTTAGTATTAATTACTTTCCAAAATCTTGATACTCCAAAATCTCCAGCCAAAATAATCACTGGGATTTTTTTTTGAGCACTTATCCAAGCTAGTGGTGCGCATTGATATGAAAGGCAATGACTCAAAATAACGAGATCAGGTTTATAATCTTCCAAAATGTTTTTGGAGAAGTTAATAGAATAAAGAAATTTATATATGTATTTTTTTAAGTTTTTATCATTTAAATCTACAGTTGGTAATCTTTGCATTTTTAGAATAACGTCATACAAGAAAGAACCTGGAACATCAAAAGGTAACTTAATATTTAATATATCTTCCTTTTTTTTAATACTTTTAGCCAAATTATCAGCATCCCTATATAAGTCTGTTTTGAAACCTCTTATTAAATAGGTAATATCTTTTATACCGATAAAATTAAGCAAGTATTTACAAATTTTGTAATTACAATCCCATATATATGCCTTTTCTTTAGTTTTTTCAGAACTTATTGCAGCTCTAATTAACTGAAGTCTATAAAAATATCCTAAGTTATAAAAACCTCCATCAATAAGTATTCTCTTAAAATTATTTGTTTTAACTGAATTATTAGTGATAATTTTATTAAAAGAATAAAGAACTTTTTTATTTTTAAAATTTATAATGTGAGAATAAAAATTATTATGTATTTTTTGGCTAATTTTTACTTTTAATTTGCTGAACATTATTATTTAGTAATTTATAGACTTTAACATTATTTCTGCTTTAAACCAATCTTCATTTAGTCCCAAAACAATAAGATTATTTCATAAATATATAGAAAAAAAAGTTTAAATGATTAATCATTAATGTCATTTTTTTTGAACAATCCTAGGTAATTAATTTGATAAATTTGCTTTTCCAATAAGTTTTTCCAAGTCCTAATAATCTACGATAGAAAAATATTTCAGTAATAAATATAATTGTTCTCAATATAAATCTTTACTAATTTGCATAATCCTAATCATAATGAAACTACAAACCAAAACCATTGTCATAAGAAGATATATTAAATAATTAAAAGAATCTCAATGGAATGAGCAGCTTAGATTCAATTATCATTGGTTGTTCTACAAAAATTGACTTATTTAACAGGTAGAGCTACATTTATAACAATTTTTTAGTTTAAATGTCTCCTTTAACGAGAGGATTAATAAAAGATAGTCAATTATTAGAGTCAAATATTGTAAAAAGAGCAGCAGCATTATTCACAATATTTGATCTGAATTATGTGGATACTTATCTTCTTTTCCAAAACTATTGGAATTGGAAAAGAGGTATAGAAGTTATTGGAATTATTTCCTTAAGAAACAAATCTGGTAAATTAATAACTTCACAAAAAATAAAAAAGTTATCAAATACTAATTCTTTCTCCGTCAAAAAAATCTGCGAAAAAGAAAAGATTCCTTTTTCATATTTAGAGCACGGCACCGTAGAGATTGAAATAATTTCAAGAGATAATTTATACTTCCCATTTCCAGCAATAATAGGATTATTCAAGTCAAATTCTGGTCACTTTTCATCAGTACATGCTGCAGGCAGAACAACTGATAGATTTAATTCACAGAAATTCTCTGAAACAAATTTTTATTCCAAATTTAGTAATCAATATAAACCTTTTATTCATTTATTTAATGGCAAAGAAGGAAAACTTGATAACTTATCAATAGAGATAAAGTCCAAGGGTGAAGCAATTTCATCGCCAATAAAGAGATTAGATAAACCTTTTCAATCTGAAGTTATTTTTATAGATAATTATTTTAATATTGATAAAAGTAAAGAAACTATATGTTTAAGAAGTGAGTCTTCAAAAAGCAGAGAAATTGCTATTGATGATAATACTATTATTTTGGTTAAAGGTACTTGTGAAAGTATATTTCCAAGATTTATAGTTGGGAATTATGATCTATATAATAATTATCCATGTGTGACACATACTTTTAGAGAAATTACTAATAAAGACGAGATTCAATATACACATGAGGAAAAAAATTCATCTACTATCGCGTTGCCTGTTTTACATGAAGATATAGACCTTAAAATAATTATTTATCCAACTATATCACCTGAGAAAACAGAAGTTGAAGTTAGAGCATTTGATTTAAACTCATTAAGTTTGCTAAAAAGATATTCACAAAAAGATTTATCTTCAAAAGAAGGAAAACCTATTGTTCAATCATCAAATATTAATCAAAATTTGGGGATTGGACTTATTGCTCAATCTTATTCAGAAATTAAAAACTTGCCCGCAAGAATTCCAGTAAATTTACTTTATTCACTAAAAAATATTAAATCTAGTCTTCATACAGATATTGCTTTGCAAATGAGAACAAAATTTGCAAAAAGAAAAATCAATTTTTGGTATAACAATATTTTGGATAAAGATTATATAAATATAATTTTAGGCTCTTCATTTATGGGAAGAAGTTTTGATTCTAATAATAAGCAAGATCTTAAATTTAGGCTTATTTTTAATATTGAAAAATCAAATACTTTTCATGAAAAAAATTTCCATTTTGATAATTCTGAATCAAGATCTTTTTTAATAAATTTAAACGAAATTTTCAAAGATGAAATTTATTCAATTTTAAATAACATTAGTAATGAATTAATTACTTTTTCATGGCGTATAGAGCTACTTAATGGAGAGATGCAAGATCTTTATTGTTTAACATTTAATAAAAAAATAGGTTGTCTATTCGGTGATCATAGCTTTTAAGATAAAATAACTTATTAAGTTTTAAAAATTTGATTCTAAAACGTGAAAAAGATGAAAATCATCTAAAAGTTTTATTTTTCTATTTAAATAAAAAATTATCCATTAAATCAAATTTTCGAAATATAACTAAAGTAAATCCCATCTAAAAACCAAAAAATTACAGAATAAATTCAACTATAAAATAATTATATTTAAGTTGCTATAGTGAAATATAAATTAATTTCCTAATTAATTTATTTTTATTCAATTAATGAAAAATTATAAATAATTAATGTCTAATTTATATGATTCAGATGTAATTTGGCTTGACTCACCACGTAATATTTCAATTAAGCGTGAGCAATTATTTCCACCAGTATCAAAGGAAATTATATGTAAAACAATTGTTACTGCTATATCAACAGGAAGTGAAATAAGTCATTTTTTAGGATTTCCCCCTCTTGTTCCAAGAAAGAGTAATTTCCCAAGAAAACTTGGCTATTGTAATGTATCTGAAGTAAAAGCAATCGGTAAAGATGTAAATTCTGTTCAAAAAGGAGATAGGATTCTTTCATTCGCCACTCATAGAAGCAGCTTTTTACTTCAAGAAAGTGACATTAAATATATATTACCTAAACATTCTAATTCAGATTTAATAAGTACTTCTTATCTTTATCATCTTGGATATGATGCTGTATTAAAATCGGGAATTAAACTTGGTAGTAAAGTTTTAGTAATTGGATTAGGTTTATTAGGTCTAACAAGTGTTTGCATGGCTAAATTAGCTGGTGGAATTGTTACTGCTATTTCTGATAACAAATCAGCCCAAGATATCGCAATTCAGAATGGAGCAATTGAAACATATTCTAGAGATGAAATATTAAAAAAAAATATCGAAGAAGCTTTAGAATTTGATGTGATTGTGATAACAACTAATAAATGGACTGATCTTAAAATTGCTCTTGAGAGTGCTTCTCAAAAAGGAAATATTTCTATTCTGGGACATTTAGGAAGAGGTGAAGAAAAAATAAATTTCAATCCATTTAGCTCTCAATATTTTCAAACAAAACAACTTAGTATAAATGCCGTAGGCCTCTCTCCTGAATTCCCTGATGAAAGAGGTTTTTTGAGATTTAACGAGATAGATAATTTGAAATTTATAGCATCACTAATTAATGAAAAAAAAATTAAGCCTGAAACAATAATTAGTGGTTCATACTTTTATAAAGATATTACTAAAGCTTATGATAATATTTCTACTCGAAAAGGTTCTCCTATTACTTTTCTAATAAAATGGCAAGAATAATCGACTCAGCAGTAGTCGGCTGTGGCCGTATGGGTTGCACTACCTCTGATTGGGTAAAAAAATATGCTCCCAAATATTTTTTCCCTCTTTCTCATGCAGACGCTATACACCAACATAAATATTTAAATTTAAAAGCACTATGCGATACAAACAATGAAACCCTTGATAAGGTTGCAAATCATTTTCAAGTTAAAAATAAATATTTAGATTTTAACAAGATGCTTCAAGCTATTAACCCAGAATTAATTACTATAGCAACAAGAACAAATATTAGATCACATATTATTCATAGGGCTTATGATTTTGGAGTAAAAGCTATGCATGTTGAAAAACCACTATGCAATAGCATGAGAGAGCTATTATCTCTTGAAAAGATTTTAAATGAAGAGGATTTCTATTTTACTTGGGGTGCTATTAGAAGATATTTATTACCTTATCAACAAGCATTAAAATTAGTGGAAAGCGGAGTTTATGGAAAACTTCAAGAAATAAAAATTAATTTTGGATCTTCATCTTTATTTTGGACACATCCACATTCAATTGATCTTATTATTTGGGCAGCAGGGAATAGGAAATTAGAATCAATTCAGGCTTATCTTGGCCATTTGGATAATAATCAAAAAAAGAATGTAATTGAAAATGATCCAGAAGTATTAAGTTCAATTTTGTATTTTGATGATGGAGTTATTGGAAATATAACCAGAGGAAATGGATTAGATTTTATACTTACTTGCGAAAATGCCGAATTAAATGTTCGTGCAGATGGACATGAAATAGTGATTTATTTAAGTGAAAACAATGATTACCCGCAATATAAAAAAGTAGATTTATCTAAGACATTAGAAATGCAAGGAACCCTTGCTCCATTAAATCAGTTATTTTTATGCCTTACCAATAATAAAGAGTTTATAAAAAATAATCTCTTAATTAAGAGAGATATTTTAAAAACTCAGAGAATTTGTTTTGCTATTCTTCAAAGTCATTTGCAAGGCTCTATCCCAATTAGTTTAAATGAAATTGATGAAGATTTAACTATTATGGGTAAATCAAAGGAAGGATTTTTTTCATAAAAATATAGAATTAATAAATTATTTTAAGTCTCTTCATAAGTAATTTTAATCAATTAAATTTTCAATAATTATTTAATTATTATTGATAAATTTTTAAAATTTTAAATTTTAGACATTACTATTTTTAGGTTTTAACTGATTTCCCTTTTTAATCTTGTGAATAAATAAATTAGTAATTTAAAGATTTAAACATCATTTCTGCTCTTAACCAATCCTCTTCATTATCTATATCCTGAACCTTATATCTTGGAATAATTATTGGCAAAGAGTTATCTTGAAAAATATTTTTATTTGATAACCATGCTGATGCTCTACCCCAATAAAACTGTGCGGCATCATGAAAACATGATTCCAAGTCTTGAGATCTAGTATTAAATTCTTGAGGGAAAAACATCAAAGATCGATTATTTTTATCAATTTTTATCGCTCTTTGTATTGGGAAAGGAAAACTTGTAGCAGAGAAAGCAAAGTTTGCTTTTTCATCAGCAATTTTTTTTAATCCTAATTTAATGTATTTTGATTCAATAAATGGAGCAGTAGCATATATACAACAAGCGTACTCAACTTTTCCATATTGTTTATTTACAAAATCTATTGCATGTTTTAATACAGGGATTGTAGGAGTGTGATCATCTGACAAATCTGTAGGTCTTATAAATGGAACTTCAGCTCCAAAATTTTTGCTAATTGCGGAAATTTCATCGCAATCGGTGGATACAATAACTTTATCAAAACATTCACTCTTTAATGCAGCCTCTATAGACCACTTTATTATTGGTTTTCCGCAAAATAACCTAATATTTTTTTTAGGAATTCTTTTACTTCCCCCTCTTGCTGGAATAACGCATATATTCATTTAATTAAATCTTTAAGATAATTTATTACTTGCATTTGATTTTTTTTATTTAAACCAGGGAAAAGTGGTAGAGACATCGCTTTTTTTGCATAAATTTCAGATTGAGGAAAATCTCCATATTTAAAACCTAATTTTTTGTAAAAAGGATGCGTATGAATAGGAATATAATGGAGTTGGACTCCAATATTTTTCATTCGCATATTTTTAAAGATTTTTTTATGTTCCTCTGGATCATCGGTATTTAACTTTATAATTCCCAAATGTACAGCTGATTTGCAATCTTCTGGTATTTCTAAAAAAGAAATTTTTAAATTTTTTCCCAAAGACTTATAAATTTTTAAAATCTTATTTCTTTCTTCTATTATCTTTCTCAACCTTTTTAATTGACTAATTCCTAATGCTGCATGTATGTCAGATAATCTATAGTTAAAACCTAAATTAATTTGTTCATAATGCCATAAACCTTCCTCTTTCGAAAAAAATTCACTTTCATTTTTATTAATACCATGGCTCCTTAATTCAGTCATTTTTTTTGCAAGAAAACTTGAGTTTGTTGTGGCTATACCACCTTCTCCAGTTGTTATTATTTTTACAGGATGAAAGCTAAAAACAGTAATATGACTATATTTACAATTTCCAATTGGTTGATTTTTATATTCCCCTCCCAAGGCATGACTCGCATCCTCAATAATCTTAAAATTATATTTATTTGATAATTTATATATCTTTTCCATGTTGCATGATGTGCCTGCTAGATGAACTGGGACTATAACTTTAGGTAATTCTTTTTTGAGTGCTGCAGTTTCTAACTTTTTTTCCAATAAGTTTTCATCTATTAATCCACTTCTCGGATTAATATCAACAAAGTCAACTATTGCTCCGCAATAGAGTGCGCAGTTTGATGAGGCAACAAAAGAAATAGGTGAAGTCCACAATCTATCTCCTTTTTTAAGATCTAACGCTAAACATGCAATATGAAGTGCGCTTGTAGCACTATTAACAGCTACTGCATATTTAGATTCAACAATTTTTGATAAATTCTCTTCAAATTGAGGCACCTTTGGACCCTGTGTTAAAAAATTAGATTTTAATGTTCTAACAACCGCACTAATATCTGATCTAGTTATCTTTTGCTTTCCATAAGGCAGATATTTATTTTTATCGAAATTTATCATATTGGAATAAATTTATTATCTACATGCTTTTTGATTAATTCCCTTAATCTGTCTGAAGATAAAAATTCATCATTTTTGTTTGAAATGTAAGAGAATCCCTCTTCAACTGCTTTAAATCTCATTTTCATTTTATTGAAGTGAAATTTTGGTTCATAATTAGCAGGAAGGATTATGTAATATTTACCGATATCAAAAGTGTTTACACTATCAGATGTAGTAATCATTTCCTCATGAAGTTTCTCTCCTTCTCTAATACCTAAAATTTTCTTATCACAATTTGGTCCAATTGCTTGAGCAAGATCAGTAATTTTATAACTTGGAATCTTTGGGATAATTATTTCCCCACCAACAGCATTTTCAATGGCCCATAGTACCATTCTAATTGACTCCTCTAAAGTTATATTAAACCTAGTCATTCTCTTATCTGTAATTGGTATAATTCCTTTTTTAGCCTCCTCAATAAATAATGGAATGACTGATCCTCTGGACCCCATTACGTTTCCATATCTGACACAAGAAAAAATCATATCTCTATCTCCCTTTATATTGTTAGCAGCAACAAATAACTTATCTGCACATAATTTTGTGGCTCCATAAAGATTGATTGGAGCTGCGGCTTTATCAGTACTAAGAGCTATTATTCTTTTTACATTCTTTTCAATACATGCCTGTACCAAATTTTCAGAACCTAAAATATTCGTTTTTATAAATTCAATAGGATTGTATTCAGCTGCATTTACTTGCTTTAGAGCGGCTGCATGAATTACTATGTCAATTTTTTCTAATGCGCTAATTAGTCGTTCCTTATCTCTTATATCTCCAATAAAATATCTTAATTGTGGATATTTTTTTAAAGGAAATTTCTGTTGGAGTTCCCATTGTTTTAGTTCATCTCTACTAAAAATTACAATTCTAGCAATATCTGGATATTTCTTTAATATTGCAGATAAAAAAGCTTTTCCAAAGCTCCCAGTACCTCCAGTTATTAAAATTTTCGAGTCTTTAATTAGAGACATTAATTAATAGATCTTAAAAAATTAAACAGGGAAATTTAAAAATCTCATTTCTTATATTAATTGATAAGATCTACAAATTAATTAAATACTGAAGATAGAATATTTTTATGAAATAATTTTTGCAAAATTTAAATTTCTAGATTTAATATTTTTTGTTTAAATTGATTTTTGTTAATATTAAAAAAATCAAATTAAATATAAATGCGATATCTAAACCAAGATATAACCTTTAAAGCTTTTGACCGTTTAAGTTCCATTAGATTGCTTATCAAAATAAATGTTTTTCGAAGTCCAATGAGTGAATTAATCTCATTACAATATTCGATTAATCATCTAATAGCAAAAATTATATTTAAAGTAAAAAATAGAAAGTTTAATTTAAACAAAAATCAATATGCCAAAAAATTTAATCAAGTTGGTTTTGCATGTTTTACAGATAAGAATATTGAAAATGAATGCAAATCTATTTTGCAAAAATTAAATTCAGAAGATGAACCTTGGGATTCAGAAAATAGGTTTAATAGATCTGCCTCTAAAGCGTTCAAAAAAGAATTAATAAATATTTTCAATAGTGGAGTAAATGAATTTATTCAATCAGCATTTGATTCAGATTATTATATTTTTTATCATACACTTTATAAATCAAATAGATTATCAAAAGCAAAAATCCCAGAAGGTTCTCAGTTATGGCACGCTGATGGCGGGCCAGGTAATTGCATGAATTTAATGATCTGTCATAGCCATATAAATGAATTTAATGGATCAATGAAAATCTTCCCATGGGAAATATCCAAAAAGCTTTTAGGGAATTTATCTTACGGATATAAAAGATTAATCAGATCAGATTTAAATAAGATTAAAAATTTTGACCATTCAAGAATGGCTTATAGAGAACTAAAGTGTAATCTTTTAGCTAAATATATTAAAAAAAACGCCTACAAATTTTTCCAACCAAAATCTAAAACCTCTGGTACCATATTCGCTTTTAGGAATAATTGTGTTCATGCTGGAGGATTCACAGAAGTTGGGAATGAAAGGATAGTAAGTATTTTTCATATCTATCCATCTAAAAAACAAACTTCTATCGAAGAAAAATTTGAAAGCTTACATTTAAAAAATAAAGCTTTACCGGCGCCAAAAGAATTACCATAAATAAAAATATAATTTAATAAAAAATTTTAAAAATTAAAATTAGAATGTAAAAGATAAATTTTAGATTTTAATGAATTAATGTAAGATGTATCCTAAATAAAAAAAACATTTTGATTAAATCACTAATTTCAAAGTTAATATTTTCAATATTTAAGCCAGAAAAAAGGATTGGAAGTAGTAATCCCTTTAAAGAATTATTAAAATTACCAGTTATTTTTGATTTAACTTCTTTTTTAATTCAATTGCGATACATAAGAAAAATAATAAACATAAATGCTCTAGAAAAAAAATCTATATACATAGAAGATGTTATCAATTATAATTATTCAGTAACCTCAAGTAAGTTAATAACTAGGAATAGAAGGGCAGAAATTTACTATAAAGTAAGCAGCTTAATAATTCCAAATTTGAATAAAAAAAAATTATTAATAATAGGACCAAGAAATGTACAAGAATTATTTATGGCTTGGATTTATGGTTTTAGTTGGAATAAAATTTTAGGAATTGATCTTTATAGTAGTCATAAAAAAATCAAAGTAATGGATATGCATAATTTAGAGTTTAAAGACGAAACTTTTGATTGTGTAATAATGTCTAATACTCTCGCTTATGCTGATGATACTGAAAAAGTAATTAATGAGGTAGTCAGAGTCTTAAAACCTAATGGTCTTTTCTCTTTCGGAGCCACATATGATCCAGGAGACAAAAGATGGGTAGGCTCTTCTGTAAATGGAGAAACTATCTATAAAATACTAAAAAAAGATGGAATGAAAATTATTTTCCATCTTCCAGTCGAAAAAGTAAACTCATTAAAAAGGAATCAAACAGCTCACCACTTTAGCGCCCAAAAAGTGGATCTTAAGACAAAATTAACAGATGACTTTCATCTTTAGTATGGATTATTAGCTAATCTATTTTTTTACATTAGGATTCATACTATAATTTAAATATTTAATTTTTAAAGTTTAGAATTATTGATGCGAGAAAATATAAGAAAGATTTGCATACCTATTTCAACAAGAGGTAATTATGGCAAATTGAAAAGTACCTTCGAAGCTATAAATAAAGATAGAAATCTTCAGTTACAGATTATTCTTGCAGGGAGTATCCTTCTTGATAGTTATGGAGATTTCAAAGAAATAATTAAAAAGGATGGGTTTAAAGTGTCTGCTGAAATTCCTTTTTTGCTAAAAGGAGATAGTAATGAAATTTTGGCTATTTCTTCAGGGATTGCGCAAATGGAGTTTTCGAGAGTATTGGCAAGACTTAAACCCGATATTGTCTTAATAATTGCTGATAGATTTGAATCACTTGCATTTGCTCAAGCTGCTCTTTGCATGAATTGCTGCATAGCTCATTTAGAAGGAGGCGAGGTCTCTGGGTCTATAGATGAAAGAATTAGACATGCTATTACTAAATTATCTCACATTCATTTTGTTTCAAATTCAGAATCTGGTAATCGTTTAAGACTTATGGGAGAAGAAGAGAAAAATATTATAATTTCAGGTAATCCAAGTATCGATATAATAAATGATATAAATCTTGAAGAAAAAATTCTTCTAGAAAACTTTTTAAAAGAAAAAGAAATTTGTTTTAATTTAAAAGATTCATATTTAACAATATCGCAACATCCTGTTGTTACTGAAGTAGATTCTTATCTTGATCAATTAAAAGAAACTTTTGAAGCAATAAAATTTTTTGATATTCAAAAATTTTGGATACTTCCTAATATCGATGCTGGCTATAGCAAAGCATTAGAGTTTCTAAATTACAAGATTTCGGAAGAAAATTCGCAGATTATAGTCTTAAATAGTTTGCCTTTAAATCTTTATGCAATCTTGATTAAAAATACTAAATGTTTGATAGGTAATTCATCTAGCGGTATAAGAGAATCTTCATATTTAGGAGTACCATCAATAAATATAGGCAATCGACAGTTTGGACGTCTAAAAGATAAAAATACTAGAGATTGTTCACATGAAAAGAATGAAATAAAAGATGCTATAAAATATCAAATAAATCATGGTTCTTATAATCCCTCTTTTATTTATGGTAAAGGTGAAAGTGGAAAAATAATTTCAAATTATTTATCAAATTGTGATCTTTTTCTTGAAAAAACAATAACTTATTAATTATGAAATTTTTAGCAATAGTGCCTGCTAGAGGTGGAAGTAAAGGCGTAAAAGGGAAGAATCTTAGAAAAGTTGGTAATAAATCATTATTAAAAAGAGCAATTGCAAGTACTGCAAATTTTATGGATGTAATTGTTTCTACTGATAGTCATTTAATAAAAGAAGAAGCCCTAAAAGTGGGGGCAATAGTTCCTTTCATGAGACCTAATGAACTTTCAACAGATAATGCAAATACAATAGATGTAGTTTTACATGCAATTAAAGAATATGAGAGATTAGTTGATTGTAGATATGACTATATTTTTACAATAGAACCTACTTCTCCCTTCCGAGAGGAAAAACATGTAAAAAATGCAATTGAAAAAATTAAAACAAATAAATTTAAATCTATTATTTCAGTTTGCAATTTAGAAAGAAAACCTGAAAATATTTTCTTAAAAGATTTTTTTCTAGAAAGATACATAAAAATCCCTAATCAAACTTTTGAACAAAGACAAAATATGGATCATCTTTGTAGATTAAATAGTGCTATTTATGCAACAAATAGAGATTGTTTAATTAAAGATAAAAAACTATTAATTGACCCAATAGGGTTTACTGAAATGTCTCAAGTTGAAAGTATTAATATAGATAGCGAATTAGATTTAAAATTCGCTAACTTTATTTCAAAAACATTTGACTTATAGAAAATAGTATTTCTTATTTAAGAGAAACATAGATTTTTTGTTATTTAAAATAAAAGTTCTACGTTAAAATAAATTTTAAAATAGATAATTATTTAATGATAACAATTAAAAAAAGACCTTATCTAATAGCTGAAGCTGGTGTTAGTCATTTTGGTTCTTTTGAAAAAGCTAAAACTTTACTAAAAGCAGCAATTGATTCAGAAAGTGACGCTTTTAAAATTCAAGTTTTTAATACAGATACATTATTTGCTGATGATGCAAAAGGTTGGAAAGATAGACTTAAAGATAGGGTTCTATCTATTGACGAAATAGTTAAATTATCTAAGTTGTGCGATGAAAACAATATTGACTTTATAATAACCCCTCATGATGACTATATATTCCCTCACTTAAAGGACATTAAAATAAAGGCATTGAAAATAGGTTCTGGAGAAGTCGGAAATCTTGATTTCATTTCTCGATGTTTTGATTTTAGTGACTTTGTTATTTTTTCAACAGGATTGAGTTCAATAGATGAAATAGATAAAGTAGTAAAAATTGGACAAGAAAAGTCCAAAGGTTGCGCAATTTTACATTGTAATACCGCTTATCCAACCGAGGATGTAGATGTAAATTTGAGTGTTATAGACGAATTCATAAAAAGATATCCAAGAAATATAATAGGTTATTCCGATCATACAAAAGATCATTTTGCCTGTATTGGTGCAATAATGAATGGTGCTAAAATAATCGAAAGACATATAACCCTAGAAAAAAACATTCCAAATGCTCAAGACTGGAAAGTATCGTCACTTCCTAATGAATTAAAAGATTTAAGAAAGCAAATTGATAGAGCTCAAGTACAAATTGGAAACCCAAAAAAAATAGTAACTAATTCGGCTAAAGAGAATATATATTGGGCTTGCAAATCTCCATATTTAAAAAAATCAGTGGCACAAGGTGATGAATTAAAACTTGAAATAATTTCAATGAAAAGACCCTTTACTGGCACAAAGATTGAAGATATTTTGATTCTTAACAAAAAAGTTATTTTCAAAAAGAATCTTGAAAAAGGTACTGCCGTTACTGAAGATAATTTAGATTTTAATTGAATTTAGATTTAGATTTATCCAAAGTAATCCAATTATTGAATAGTTAAAATATAAATTAAGCATTTAATCTGATAATATTTTAAGGTTTATACGGTTTATTCAAATGAAACGGCTCTTGGTATTAGGTGCCGATGGATATCTGGGATTTCCAGTATCATTACATTTTGCTTCAAAAGGGTGGTCAGTTTATGCTGTTGATAACCTCTCCAAAAGACATATAGAAAGTAAACAAGATGTTTCCCCTTTAATTCCTTTACCACTTTATAAAGATAGATTCTCAGAGTGGAATGATTTATACGCCAAGAATAAAACTCAAAAAATTAAAAGTTTTGTTCTAGATATAGCTGTTAATAATCGTCAACTATATAATTTGCTTGAGGAAATTAAACCTGATGCAATTATTCACTTTGCTGAACAGCCATCCGCACCATATTCAATGAAGGGAAGGTATGAAGCAGTTAATACACAGATAAATAATATTACAGGCACGTTAAATTTAATTTTTGCCATTAAAAGATTTAATCCAAGTTGCCACATAGTTAAATTAGGTACAATGGGTGAATATGGAACCCCTAATATTGATATAGAAGAGGGTTGGTTAAATATAAGTCATAATAGTAGAAATGATCGGGTTCTTTTTCCAAAGAAACCGGGAAGTTTTTATCATTTATCTAAAGTTCATGATTCTAATAACTTAGAATATTCATGTAGAACTTGGGGTCTAAGAGTAACTGATTTGAATCAAGGTATAGTTTACGGTTCGCACACTGAACTTTCTAAAAATAAAAATCTACATACTTCGTTCCATTATGACAGTATATTTGGCACAGCAATTAATCGATTTATTGCACAAGGTTTAATTAATCATCCTTTAACTATATACGGTTCAGGTAATCAGACCAGAGCTTATTTACATATAGACGATGTAATTCAATGTATCGAATTAGCGATAGAAAACCCTGCCGAAGAAGGTGAATTTAAAGTCAGGAATCAATTTACTGAATTTAAGTCTATTAATGAATTAGCTTTATTAGTAAGTCAATCAATAAATTCTGAAGATATAAAAACTGAAATCAGAAAAATAGATAATCCTAGAGTGGAAGAATCGGATCATTACTATAATCCAAAAAATAAAAGTTTTTTAGATTTAGGATTAAATGTAAAAAAAATAAGTGAAGAGGTAATTATTGATATTGTTAGATACATAACGCCTTATATTAAAAATGTGAGAAAGAAAAACTTATTGCCAAATATCAAATGGAATAATAAATAAAAAACTAATTCACTGATAAAATCAAATATAAATATTTTAAAAAATTTTATTTTTCTATATAACTTTTAACCAATTTATAAAGATTCTCTCCATAAGATTCTTTTGATGGATTAATAAAATATTGACTATCTTTTATAAGTTTTTTTGATAATGTTTTATTACCTATTTGAGAATATAAATCAAGACAGGATTGGAGAAAATCTTCTTCTTGAGAACAAACATTCACCTCATTTAATTGAATTAATTCTTCAAAATGATTCATATTTGCAGGTTTATAATTATCATCGGTACCTTCAGGAAAAAATAAGAGAATAGGTTTTCCATTTAAAATAGCTTCAATCAGAATAGTTGAAAGAGGAGATATGACAGCATCCGCTAGATTTAATAATTTATGACTAAAATCATAATCCACTAAAGAAGGCAGTCCTTTAGGATTATTTATTTCATTTTTATAGTAATCATACATCGAAGGATCCATAACAATATTATCCCATTTTTGAGATAAAAAATCCTTTTCACCAACTCCTAAAGCCCCTCTCCATGGATGAGGTCTATAAAGTATCTGACAATCTCCTAAAAATTTGGAATTCACATAATTATCAAGTAATTTAAGATATCTAGTTTCATAACTGCCGTTACCTGCCCCAGCATAAACTATGATTTTTTTATTTTGGTTTACATTAAATAGTTGAGATAATTCTTTTCTACTATATTTACATTCTTTTTTATAAACTTCGAATTGAGCTGCTCCATAACACTCAATATCTTTTTCCTTCAATCGCATAAATTTAATAGCATGTCTTTTAGTTTGTTCGCCCCAAACGACTAACTTCGAGGGGCTACCAGTGCAAAAAGCTTTCCCAGAAGGATTGTCCCAAGAATTCATTAAAAAAATTAATGGTAATTTTTTTTGATAAAATTCAAAGATCCTTAATAGATCATTTATATAACTACCGCTCAATACTGTTGGATGAATTATTAGCGAGGGATTTTCAATTTTAATAAGCTCTTTTATCCCTTTGTGAATCCCCAGAAAATTGATAAACAGTAATTTAAAGATATGATAAATTCCTGGTAATGCTGCAATTCTTGCTAGAAACAAATTTCTTTTACCAATACTTAAGCTTATGACTTTTAATCTTGATTGATATCCTTTACTACTTTTTTGCTGACGTATAACTGTAATAATATAAAGCCAGAACCATGTCCCAGTTCTTTTATTAGGCATATTAATTACTCTAATCTTACTGGAATCAATAAATTTATTTACTATATGATTTTTCTTGAAATCATATTTTTCCTGATTAAAAACATAAATTAAATTGTAATTTTCCTCTAAGTAAGAAAAAGTTTTATTAGCAATAAAATGTCTAAGGATTATTGGTAAATCAATAAATATCAATATCTTTTTTTTCTCTTTCATAAAAATTTATCAATTAATTTAGAATGAATTTAGTTTATTAGGATTCAAATTTTTATAGTTTAACTTTTAAATTACTAATCTTTTCTAAAATTCATAATACTTTGGAAAATTGTCCACGAATGAATTTTAATATTTTAATTATTTAAGGTTTACTTTAATATTAAAAGATTTTGTTAACCAAAAATTAAATGTCTAATAAAATATATCATAAATCATGAAATGATAAATAATGAATAAAAGTAGTTTTTAAAATTTGAATTGTTTTTTTGAAATTTAAATTTATGATTTCTTTTTATATATTATTTACTTATTATTATCCAAAATGTTAATTATTTAATTTATCTATTTTATAAATTTTTATTTTCTTATTAAAGCAATAATAAGACCCCCAATTAAAACAAGATTTCTTGTCACCCCTCCCATATGTGGGAAAGCAAATACATGAAAAATTAATGTAGTAGGTATTAAAAATATTAATAGTAATATTGGTCCTAAATTACTTTTTTTTCTAAAAACGAATAGAAAAGTTCCAATTAAGATTATTAAAATTGCGCAAATCAAAAAAAATGGAGATAAGAATTCTGGAATTCCAGCAGAGCTTACATAATCAACATTTCTTTCAAAACTGAAAATCTTAGTTGGTAGAGAATTTATAAATATCGAAGATATAAAAACTCTTGCAATGGTATCTATAAAGTTAATGAGATTTTTTTTTCTTAAATTAAAAAACATATTTATAAATTGTGATGAATCTAGAGAATCATTTTATATTTAATTTAAACATAATATCAATTTTAATCTCGTAAAATAGTTATTATAAGGACGCCAATAATTGATAAATTCCTAATAATAGCTCCGATATCAGGGAATGCAAAAACATGAATAATAAATGTAGTTGGTATTAAAAATACTAATAATATTATTGGGCCTAAATTGCTAGCTTTTCTGAAAATAAACAAAAATATCCCAATTATGATTAATGTAATTGAGCTAAATAATAAAAATGGAGATAGTAATTCATTAATTCCAGTAGAGTTTATGTATCTAGAATAATATGAAAAATCAAATATCATAGTTGGTAGAGCATTTATAAATATCGAAGATATAAAAACTCTTGCAATGGTATCTATAAAGTTAATGAGATTTTTTTTTCTTAAATTAAAAAACATAAATTATTTAATACTTAATTTATACTTACTACTTTAACCTGTAATAGAATTTCTTAATTAAAAAAAAATTAGAAACTAATTTAACTGCTTATATATGTTAAAAATTAAAAAAATTATTAACTTAAAAATTTTTAAAATTTATTTATTATATAAGTAGTAAAATAAATATCTCTGTAAAAAGTTGTTTTGGAAAAAATTTATAGTTTTGATATCAAGAAGGTTTTTGAAAATCTAATAAAACCAGGAGACGATTTATTAGTACATTCTTCTTTAAAAAATATTGGTTTTTTTCATCCTAGTCCAGAAATAATTATTGATAACTTGGAAAAAATCCTAACTGAATTAGGTACTCTAATTATGATGAGTGATACACGTTCTTTTGCAGAAACAAAAAGTTTTTCACTTACACAAAAAAGTGAAACTGGTTTATTAAGTGAATGTTTTAGAAAAAGATCAAACGTCAAAAGATCAACAGTTCCTATGATATCTTTCTGTGCTTCCGGCGCGAGATCTTCACTATATACCGAAATTTACAATTCTTATTTAGACAAGTCTTCCCCATTCACTCACTTATTGAAAAACAATGGAAAAATAATGTTATTTGGAATTGGATTCCAAAAATGTACGCTTTATCATTTAGCAGAGGAAAGATATCAAGTCCCATATAACTTTTATAAAACATTCAAAGGTCACTTAATAAGCGGAGATCAAAAAGTTCCTATTTCTCAAAGATATTTTGTTAGGAAAAATTTAAAAACAAAAAAAAATAATAGAGTTGCGACCGAATTGATGATTAAGAAAAACTTTTTAAAAAAGGAAATTTTAGGCTCAGGTGAAATCTTGGTATTTAATGCTAGAGATTATGATGAATGTTGCATGGAAATACTAAAATGTAATAGATTGGCATTTCTTGAGCAAAATAATTAAATATTAATTTCTTTGATTTATAGTAAGATGAGAATATATAAAATTTATAAACCCTTTATTATAAAATGAAATTTTAAATATAAATTTTAGATTTTTTATCTAGGGATTGATTCTGAATATCTTTTTTTTATATAATTTATTATTTGAATTTTTCGAAAAAAGTCTAATACAGAAACTAATAATTAAGATTATAAAGAAATTAGAGATCTAAAAAAAATATACCTAAATTGAAGAAAAGAATTAAAGGATAATATACTTTTTTCTGAGGATTTTATTTATCTAGAAATTTATTCTCATCAGGAATTGAGTAGGCTTATCTAGCAAATGAAAAAAGGTGAAATAATTTTACATCTAATAAATAAAATTTATCAGAGAGGATAAACCATTAATGCATTAATAAAGTTATTAGAAAAAACTATATCTTTAACTAGAAAAAATAGAAAACAAAAATAACTTTATCAACCTCTTTTTTAAAAGATAAGGCATATTTTACAAACAAAAGATTGCTTATTTTCAATAAGACAATTTAAAATAAGCATATGGGGCTATAGCTCAGCTGGTAGAGCACCTGCATGGCATGCAGGGGGTCAGGGGTTCAAATCCCCTTGGCTCCATTAAATTTTTCCAGTGATACCAAACATTTTCAAGAACGATTTCGTAAAGACATAACTTTTGTACCCACTTGTCCAAGCTTGTTTAGTCAATTCTGCACCCTAAAATGCACTTAAGGACATTCTTAAGTTGCTAAAAATGAAACCTTTACTACTAAGTCTACTAGCTGTTATCGCTTTACCTAATGCTGTTAATGCTGAATGGAAAATCGATGGTAAGTTTAAAACTAAATTCCTAGGTTGTTATGGTGACATTTGTCAGAGAAAAGTTGAAAGAGTTAATAACAGACCAGGATGGGAGTACAAACAGATAGAAATTTTTGATTGTAAAAATTTAAGAACTAGATTTGCTAATGAAATATCAATAGAACCTAAACCGACGCCTCCATGGAGTGATGTAATTATTGGAACTATTGGATTTAACGAATTTAAAGATATTTGTTCAAAAAATAAATGAGAAAAATTCTTTTATTATTTTTATTTGCATTAATACCTTAAGCTAATGCAAGAGTGGTTTATATAGTTAATCATGGAAGAATAAATATTAAAGAAAGATGCCAAGACGGAAAAGCAGTTCATCAGATTTGGCATATGGATGTAAAGGGGAAAGTACAGAAGTTAAATATAAAAAGGCATGGAAATAAATATTTTAAAAATCCAGAATTAATTCCGAGTAATATTAATAAGTCTGATAAAGGTTATTTATGCAGTCAAAGAAAACTAACAAAAATGAAATAGAATTCTACGATAAGAAATTTAATTAACATTAAATATTTGACGTTTTGAGAATATATATAAGGAGGAATTCTTATCTACTATAAAGATTGCCAAGAAATTCAAAAGCCTTTCAAATATTTATTTTGATTATTAACAAAATTAGTCAAATTTATAAAATATTAAAAAAATTTTTTAATCACAATTTTCTAATATTTTTAATTCTTCTATTGAGGGTTTAAATAAATCAGCATCACTTAGAGGAACAGGTCGTATTTGACGCATTTTTGCGTAAGAGACACCTTCTATATCATTATCTAAGACTTGAAGGATTATTATATTTGGCTGTATTTTTACTGTCTTTTTAAGTGTTTCTGCTTCGTGAAAAATTGTAGATCCATTGAGACCTGCATTTAGTATTTGAATATTCTTTGCACCAAGTTTGATTAGATTTTTCTGTGCTAATTCAGGAAATGTATCATGGTTTGCAAGATAAGGGCCAAACGTAAATGAATCACCATATACTATGGCAATCTTTGAGTCACTTTTTAATTCTTTTGTTGTTCTGAATCCATTTTTATTTGTATAAACTCTATAAACCATATTTGAGTGTTTATTCCAGATAGATGATTTTGAAGCCTGGAGAAATGTTAACTGTTTTTTAATCATTTCTATATTTCTATCGATTTTTCTCTCTTCCTTATTTAATGCATTTAATAAATAGCTTGATAATTTTCTTGCTATTATTTTATTTCCAAATCTTGATAAGTGCCCATCCTCTGGGTAAAGACTCCATATATCAATATCACCTGAATTTCTTAATATTGGAGACATATCAATAAAATCTAAAGAATTTTTTCTTGCTAGATTGGAGAAAAATTGCTTGTGTAAATCTCCACTTATTCGAGAGGGTAAATACAAAATTATTACAGGAATATTATTGGCAGTTTTTAAGAATGTATTAAATCCTTGCTCATATTTTCTATAAAATGGCAAAACATTTTTTTTTGTATAATCATTAGCCGCATTAGCAAGACACTTTAATTCTCTATTCCCTTTTTTACTATTACCCTTATATTTGAATGAATGCATATAAACTCTAACCTTTGTAGCAAACTCAATGATTGCTAACCCATTGAAGTCTTTCCTTGAAAGATAGATGCGAGAAGCTGTTTCTAAGATCCCTAACATCATTACCAAAACTAAAGTATTAATTGTGATTTTTTTTGTAATTGACATTCTAAAAAATAGAATAAATAAAGGGTGCTATTACTGAACCTTGAGTGAAAATGATAAGAGCTCCCATTAAAACAATGGTAATAATCAAGGGTGCTAACCAATACTTCTTGCGAACTCTAAGAAAGTCCCAGATGTCTTTAATGAGATCAAGAAATGCTTCCAAATTTAAAAAATTTTCTTTAAATTTACTTTGTGATTAGTCTTTATTTCTCGGTAGGATTTTTGGGTAAACTTTTTTGTTCGTAGTGGATCATGGCCAATGCTTTTCATGACTAATGAGATAGGTATAAGAACAATTTAAAAAACTAATCCTAGTATTATACGACTATTTACCCATCCTAGAATATGCCTGCCCTTTGGCAACTAGTTCAGCAGCATGAGCAACTCTTGATTCTGTTTCTTGCTTAGTAGCTCTTTTAGACATACCTTCAATATATACTCTATTTCTATAATTTGATTACATAAGAACCATTGTTATTACTGATATTCTCAAATAATAAAGCTTACTATTTTTTCCCTTTTTTGTTTCAAAATATAGTTAATAAAGTAGGTAAAAGCTAGATATGCTTATTGATCTCCTTACTTATGTTTGCCTGGACAAAACCGCACTTATTTCTGCACTCGGCTTTATTAAAAAACTGTCATAAATAAAGTAATTGCTAGTTTTTGCAGTCCTTTTGGCTACTACATGGCATACAGGCTAAAGGGTTTGAGTCCGCTTAGCTCCACTTATTTGAGGCTCTTCATTAAGTTAAAAATGATTTAAGAAAGATTAAATATTTGACGATTTTAAACTATATAAAGAAGAATTCTTATCTACTAAAAAGATTGCAAGAAATTCAAAAGCCTTTCAAATAAATTAGTTTTTATATTTTGAACTAATAATCTAATAATCTAAAAATTCTCAAAAAATATAAATATTATTGTTTTTTTCTTGCTTGTATAAATGCACCAGATGTTTTTCTATCTAACTCTGAAATTGAATTAAAAGTTTTAGATAACTTGCTTTTATGAAAAGTTGGCTTTAAAAGATGCCTTTCAACTTTTAAATTTAATAATCCGTTATCTTTAATAAATTTAATATGAGTCCCACAAGGGTATCTATTGATGAACCATTTTCTATTACCTCTAATTAATTTCCAAAATATAGATGAATATTTCCAATGTCCGTCCCAACTTTTTGAGGTATTATGACTTTTAAAATCTATTTGATGAGACATAAAACCAGAAGAAGATAAAGCCTTACTCATGAATTCATATGTTTTGCTCAAATTATCAACATGCTCAAGGGTCGCTTGTGAAAAAATCATATCAAATTTAAAATCATCAATATTTCTCTCAAAATATGAGTTGGTTACATATTGAATAGAAGATGATTTAGATTTAGTATTCATTATGGAATATTTAATTTCCTTGATCCTTTCATGCGATAAATAACTCTTTAGAGTTTTATCAGAGAAAAGATATTTTGGGAATTTATAATCCTTAAGTTTTGGTTTGATCTTAGGGAATTCATCATGATTAGGGATATCAGATTTATTAGAAAACAAGACAATTAGCTCTTCGAGTATTTTTAAATTTTCTTCAATTTCTACATTAGGCTGAGCATCAAATGCTACATATTTTTTCGCGCCAGATAAAATTGCTGCTATTCCTGTACCTAGTGTATCTCCTGGACCTAGTTCTATAATTGAATCGGGAATAGCTTCAATAAATTTATTTTCGTAAGCTTTCACAATATGTCTAAGCCATACTGAATAACAGTATCTAGCACTATTTTTAATTTCGCCTGATTGCCTATATTTCGAGTATGTTTTTCTATTATTTCTAAATAGTCTATAAAAACTTTTTAATAATAATCTTAGAGAAAAAAACATGCTCAAAAAGTATAATGATTTTTCATTATATGCTGTATTAATTTTTAAAATCTTTAATTTGATATTTTAACTTGCATAATGAAATTTAAATCTTTGAAAGTTTTAAAAAATAATATTATTGTCTTAAAACCAATTTATACCTAAATAAGATAAATTTATTAGATGAATTTATAGCACTTTTTAAAATATTTGATTAAAGTAAAAAATTATAAATTTAAAAAAAGTAATGGGAGTAGGAAATTTTGGATGGCATATTCTAAAGAAGCTTTCAGAAAGAAGAGGTAAATTAGGAAGTACTTTAATGATAGGCAATCAGACCGATTACAGAATATTTAAAAGTAATATAAATTATGGCAAGCCAATTAAAAATATAATGATTGAAGAAAACTTATCTACAGAGGTAGATGTTGCAGATATTTCTAGCTACGAAAAAGCTAATATAGTTTTAGATTTATCCATGCCACACAAAATAGAACAAAAATTTAATACTCTTATTGATTACGGTACTATTGAACATGTATTTGATTCAAAACAATGCATTTATAACTATTTCTCTCTAATAGAAGTTGGAGGAAATTTAGTTTTAGCCACACCATGTAATAATTATGCTGGACATGGTTTCTTCCAATTCTCTCCAGAGTTTTTTTATAATTCCTTATCTTATAAAGGCTTATTTAAAAATATAGAATGTTATCTAGTTGAGTCTCCGATCTCATTAACTTACAGCAAACCAAAAGCTTGGAAAGTTAAATCACCACAGGATGTCAAAAGTAGAATTAATATTAGAACAAATTTCCCAATTAATATTTTGGTAACAGCTGAGAGAACTGATATTAAATTACCAAAATATTATGATTTTAATCCCATTCAATCTGACTATATAAAAAATTTAAAAAATAATAAATCATCACATAAAAAAGATAATAAGGAAACAAATAAATTGAGGAAATTTATAAAAAATTTTTTACCTAAGTTTTTAATCAAGCAATATTTAAATATAAATGCTAATCGAAAAGCTTCACTAAATTATAAACCACATTTCACAAAATATAATTATTAAATAAATTAAATTTGTACAAATAAAAATATTAATATAAAATTTTAAAAAGTTTTTTATTTTAATAAAGATTCTTTAATTAAATCTATATAGTTAAATTCATTTGTCCAATCAAGAAAAACTGCTGTTCTTTCACCAGGGCTTGAATATTTTCCACGTCTGTGAAAAATCATATTGAAAGAAGTAATAAGTGTATTAGGTGGCACATAGGATTGATATATTTTATTTTTACTTAGCTGCGAGGGTAGTTTCTCATGAAATGTTTTTATTTCTCGCTTACTAACTTTTTGAAAATATTCATAGGGTGATATTTCAACAATTTCATATGGGAGCCAATCACAACCATATGGGAAATAAATTGCCTTTATGAATGGGATGTATCTATCAGCATGCCAATCAACAACATGCGGATCTGTATCTTGGGGCTTTAGATTACCTGAAAGGGATCTTTCATAATGATACAATCCTCTAGCTTGAACTGATTTATTAAAGAAAAAATTAGTTAATTCATTTAACTTAACTTGTATAAGTTGTTCTATTTTCTCATCTGCTCTTGCCCATTCAGATAAATGATCTTTATCACTTCTTGAAATTTTATTTGTGATTGATTTTCTTACTATTTCTTGTTCTGTTTCGGTTAAATAATTATCTATTCTGCCATAACCTCTAGATAGCATTTCAACAGCAATTTGAGGAGCATTTACTGGAAGATTTGTTGAATAACATAGAGACAAGCTTTTTGTTCTTTTGGCTATATTTGTCCAAAATAAAGCTTTAAAATCATCTATTTTATTAAACTCTGGAGTCTTTCTTCCTTTTTTGATAACTGATTTTGAAGTTAATTTTGGAAATTGATCAGGAATGATTTTTTCAAAGATTTTTTTATATAACTTTCTTGCTAATGCTACATATTTTATCAAAAAAGATAATTTCATGACTATCATGGATTTACTTAAAAATAATATAAATATATTTAATAGAAAAAGTTCTAAATAAATTTCTTAACAAAATAATCAATCTTAATAACCCCTCTTTATAAAACGAAAAATAATATGATTTATAAAATATAAAAAAAGAATAAAGATTAAAAATAATATTTATAATTTTTTTAGTTTTATTTTCTATAAAATCATAATGTAAAATATATCAAGTGGTTTGTGATACTAAGCTAGTGTATAGTGAAAAAATGGTGGTTTAAAGAGATTAAAAGTGCCAATTTATTTTTCAGAAAAAAATAACATTAATAAAAAAGTTTCTATTATTAATATAATTAAATCAATATACTCATTTCTTTCTGCAAAAAGAAGATTTCAATTAATTGGGCTTTATTTGCTGATGCTTTTAAGTAGCATATGTGAAATATTTTCAATAATATTAATTTTTCCTTTAATCCAATCTTTAGCTAATCCTAAATCAATTTTTAACAATATAAAACTAAACTTCTTACTAGATTTTTTTAATATTGAAGATCAAAGATCTCTAATTACATTTATTACTCTAAGCTTTTGCATAGTAGTTACATTTTCCGGAATTGTAAGGCTCTTTACACTATGGTCTAATACAAATTTCGCGGCAAGGATAGGAAATGATATAGGAATTCTCGCTTTTAAAAAAGTACTTTATCAAGATTATAAGACTCATATTCAGCAATCTAGTAATAGAGTAATTACTAATTTAACGACAGAGATACAAAGATGCGTACAAGTAATAACTTATCTTTTGCAGTTATGGACATCAATTCTAATTGCATTAGGGGTTGTAATAGGACTACTTATAATTAATTGGAGGATATCAACTTTTGTTGTTTTATTATTCTTGTCAATTTACTTGGTAGTAGCAAAAAGTCAGAAGGGTCAATTATTAAAACTAAGCCGAATTATTAGTGAATCGAGTGGCCTTTTATTAAAGTCTGTTCAAACAGGAATTGGAGCTTTTAGAGATATCACTTTCGATAATAGTCAGAATTATTTTATTGAAGACTATAGAAAGTTTGGATTTGAATTTAGAAAAACTCTAGCAAAATCACAATTTTTACAGGTATTCCCAAAATATTTAATTGATTCTTTAAGTTTAAACTTTATAGCAATAATTTCATTTTTTTTAGCCATTTCGAATGATGGAACTTACGTCATAACAATTATAGGTTCAGCTGCTTTAGGGTTTCAGAAACTAATTCCAGCACTTCAGCAGGTGTATAGTGCTTATGCAGGTATAATGTCTAATTCTTCAGCTATAAAAATTATTTATCTACTCCTTAACGAAAATCAATCGAAACCATATAAAATATCTGATAAAAATCCTGAAAAGGCTTTAGCTCTTTTTGATGAAGTTAAATTGTGTAATATTTATTTTAAATATCCAAATAATAAAATGTATATTTTAGAAAATATCAATATGAATATTAAAGCAGGAAATATGGTTGGAATACTTGGGGCTTCTGGTTCTGGCAAGAGTACATTAGTTGATATATTATCTGGCTTGGTTCAGCCTTGCTTAGGCGAATTAATCATTGATGGTAATAAAGCAGATATTGAGAATAAAGATATTTTCAAGCAATGGAGAAAAAATATAGCTTATGTTCCACAATCAATATTTATAGCTGACGTAAGTTTGGCTGAAAATATAGCTTTTGGAATACCTAAAAAAAATATTGATTCAACCAAGTTACTCTATGCGATTAGAAAATCAAAATTAGAAAATCTATCATTAAAAGATTCTGAAATATATACAAAAAAATTAGGAGAGGGTGGAATTAATTTGAGTGGTGGACAAAGACAGCGCATTGGGATAGCAAGAGCTATTTATAAAGAATGTCCAATTATGATATTTGATGAGGCTACAAATGCTTTGGATAATAAGACTGAAAATTATCTCCTTGAAAAAATTTCTTCCTTCAAAAATAAAAAAACCATAATAATAATTTCCCACAGTTTATCAACAATGAAATTTTGCGATAAAATTTTCAAATTAGAAAATAAAAAAGTTAATGATGTAAGCGATAGATTTAAAAAATTTTTTAATGACTAAATTTATTTTTTTATAAGTTCTATATTTACCCTTTATAATTAAATGACTAAAAATATCTAGCCTTGAAATTAACAAAAAAAGATTTAAATAATGTTATCGATAGATATACAAAAAGGTTTTTAGAGTTTGGACATGACCCTAAATCATTGGGTTGGGATAAAGGTAAACAGTTCTTAAGATACCATATATTAATAGAAAATTTAAACTTGGAAAATTCAACCATCCTTGATTTAGGTTGTGGTTTTGGGGACGCAAACTATTTATTAAAACAAATTGTTTCGGACTATATTTATTTAGGAATAGATATAGTTCCTGTTCTTATTAATGAAGCTAATAAGGTATGGGAGGAAGACTTAAAAATTAATTTTATAAATGACGATTTTCTTTCTTTTGATTTTAGTGATAATTTTGATTATGTAATTTCCTCTGGGATGTTTAATTTTAAATTAAATGATATTGATAACTATATTTTCATTGAGAATACCCTTAAAAAAGCTTTTAAAATTGCAAAAAAAGCAGTCTCTTTTGATTTCCTCTCTAATAATGTTGATTATGAATATAAGCATACTTTTCATTCTAATCCTTCCAAAATACTTGAAATTGCTTACTCATTAACTAAAAGAGTTAGGCTAAGAAATGATTATATGCCATTTGAATTCTCAATAACTCTTTTTAAAGATGATACTTTTGATTCTTCAGATACTATTTTTAAAAATTATAAAATTGAGAATCCATTTGTTAAGATTTCTTAAATTAACATGTTCATAAACTTACTATTTAATGTTAATGTTATATATCGCGGAAATTTAAATAGATGAGAGATATAGAAGCTTATTCTGACACTAGTTATAGTTATAAAATAATTTTAACAAGTGAATTAGAAGACATAGAGCAAATTATTTTTGATAAATTAAAAAAATATCCTTTATTAGTAGTATTTATAGATAATGGAATTACAAGAATTGATCCTGCAAATAATTTTTTAGAGATGCTTCAAAGGTGTGCTAATAATGCTGGATCAAAATTAATAAAAAAAAAATTGGAGTCTGGAAAGCATCGTAAAACTTTATCTATCATAAATGATTTAACAGACTGGCTAGTAGATAGATGTGTCCAAAGAGATAGCTTATTTATTGCTATGGGAGGTGGAGTTGTAGGTGATGTTGTAGGTTTATTATCATCTTTATATTTCAGAGGTATTTCTCTTTGGCATGTTCCAACAAACATGCTGTCAATGTCAGATTCATCTATCGGCGGAAAAACCGGTGTTAATACTACAAGACATGTAAATACTTTAGGCACATATAAGCATCCAGAGTTAAATATAATGTATACGAAATTTATTGATACTATTCCTGATAGAGAATTTTATGCTGGATTGGCTGAAATCATAAAAATATCCTTATTAAAAAAAGGACCTCTATTTAATTTATTGAATAGTGTTGATTCTAAAGATAATAAGATTCGATCTAATCCTAAGTTGCTTGAAGAAATATTATTTCACTCTATCAGATATAAGTTGTTCTTTACTAAAGATGATATAGAAGAAAATTCAAAACGACTTTTTTTAAATGTAGGTCATACTTTTGGTCATTCAATTGAAAGTATACAAAGTTTTAATTCAGAAGAATATTATAGACATGGAGAAGCCGTTGCTTTGGGACTAGTTGTATGTGCAAGATTAAGTAAAATAATTCTAAATTCTCATATAGAAGAAGTTATACTTTCAATTTTGCCTAAGTTTAATCTTCCAATTAAACTTACTTCTGAATTTATTAAATTGGTCTCCGAGAAAGATGATTTTAATATTCTAGAGAATCTAACTGAAACAACATTGATGGATAAAAAAGGTTTAAACGGTGAATTAAGACTTATTCTTTTTGATAATTATTCTCAACCTGTTATTTACAAGACTAACAATATGGAATTAATCTCTAAGGCTTATAGATTTATCGTGCCATTTTAGAATAGTATGAGGGAGCAATTTTCATAAGTACTTACTTATGTAATATTTCTCATATTTACTTTGTTAATGCATATTGATTGGTACATTCTATGATTAAATTAATATGAAGAGGTAATTAAAAATTGGATGATCAGAAAGTTACTGTATTCCTTGGCGCTAGATCAGGTAGCACGAGATGTAAAGGTAAAAATTTTCGTCCTTTCACTACAGATGGTAAGTCATTAATTTCACTAAAGATAGAGCAAATAATAAAAATTGATGTTGCCTCAGAAATTATTTTTTCATCTAATTGTGAGAATTCTTTGTCTCAAGTTTTGCCTTATTCCAAATTTGATAGAAGAATAAAGATAATTAAAAGAAATCATGATCTCTGTAAATCAGATACTCCTGTCGAAGATTTTATAAAACATGTAGGTTCAGTCTCATCTAGTACAAATGTAATGTGGGTTCATGCAACATCACCATTTATAGATGAAAATATCTATAAAAAGGCATTAAATGAATATTTAAACAATAATAAGTTTGATTCCATGTTTAGCGTTAATAAACTGCAAAATTTTATTTGGGATCAAGACAAGCTATCCATCATAAATAATGATGGTAAATGGGTAAATACACAAAGTCTAAAGCCTCTTTATGAAATAAATCATGGTTTTTATCTCTTAAAAAAAGATAAATTATTAAAAGGTCATCGAATTGGTCAATTACCCTCTTTATTCATTTGTCATGGGAATCAATGCATTGATATTGATACAGAAGATGACTTTCAATACGCTCAATTTTTACAGAAGTCTATTGAAGCATCACAAAGCAAAAATATTTAATAAAACAAAATGTTAATTCAAATTGATGGCTGGTATGCAGGTGGCAAAAGTGTACTTTGGGCACTTCTAGATTCTCATCCAGATATTTTTGTTAGCCCAATCCATGAATATTCATATGCACCATTTTTAAATATCAATAATAAAGATGAATTTATTCTCAAAAAACATATTACAAAATTACGTCAAACTTTAGCAAAATCTGAATATTATAAATTAGAAAAAGTTATGAATGAAGGTAAATATCTCATATATTTATCTACCAATGAGATTATTGAATTTCCTTATAAAACTGATTTTTATACTATTGATAGAAATTTTTCAAAAGAGTTATTAAATATGAAAGAATGGACTGTAGAATCAATTTGCTTATCTCTCTATAAAAATATTCATAATGTGCATAGAAATAGTAGTACAAATCCAAAATATTACGCAACAATGAGCCATCCCGAATCCTATTTGTATTATGAAAAAATACCATCTTTAATACCTTGCATGAAGTCTATTACCGTTAAAAGAGATGTAAAAAATATTGTTGCTTCAAGAACAAATAGGAAAGAAAGACCTAATGATCTAAATCAAGCGAAAGCATTTCGGGTCCCATTTGAGAAAATTTTAAATACAAATGAAATAGAAAAAATCCTTCATTATTATTCGACAATTGATAAACTTTCTGAACTTTATCCAGAAAAATTTATGAGCGTTAGTTTAACTGATTTAATAGATGATAGATATATTACTATGAAAAAAGTTGCATCTTTTTTAAACATTAAATTTTCAGATTCTTTACTTACTGCGACAAGAGAAGGAATTGAATTGAAAAATGATAAATTGTCTTTTCTTGAAAAAGAAAATGATACTTTTATTGATTTATTAACTAGAAATGAAATAAAGACTGTTAATTGGAGATATAATTTTGCAAAATTTCATAAAAAACCATTTTATCCATTTTCATTATTAAACATAATTAAATCAATTTATAAATTTTTCCGAAATAAAAAATAATTGTGCAGCATTCTGTATTGGTTGTTGGTGGTGGAAAATGGCAAATACCACTTTTACAAAAACTAAAACAATATGGTTTTTATGTTATTTGCACAAATTTATTAGATAATTCACCGGGATTTAAATATTCTGATAAATCTTATGTATTAGACATTAGAGATAAAGAATCTAATTTGGAAATTGCTAAAAAGCATAATATATTAATGGCTTTTACTGATCAAACAGATATTGCTGTTCCAACAGTAGCTTATATAAATGAAAAACTTTCTTTAGATGGAGTAGGAATTGATGTTGCTGATTTATTTACTGATAAATATAAAATGCGACAACAATTAAAAGCTCCAGGATTATTTCATCCAAAATTTAGATTATGTAAAAGTGAAAATGAATTACAAGATTTCTACGAATCCATCAAATCAGATGTAATTATCAAACCAGTTGACTCTCAATCCAGCAGAGGAGTTTATGTCATTAAAGAAAATGAAAAAATTGATCATATATTCGCAAATTCACTAAAATACTCAAGAAAAAAAGCTTTGATAGTTGAAGAATTTATAAATGGTATAGAAATAACTGTAGAGGGTTTTAAAGGCAGAAATAAGTCTCATAATACGTTATGTGTCTCAAGGAAATCTCATTTTCCTCATACTTTTGGAGTCGCAAATTCATTAACATATGAACCAAGTTTTGACTGGATTGACAGGTCAAAAATAGCTACTATAAATGATCTAATATATGAAATGCTTCCATTTGGGTTAACACATACAGAATATATTTTTTCGAAAAAAAAACTCTATCTAGTAGAAGCAGCAATTCGAGGAGGAGGTACTAATGTATCCTCTCACATAGTTCCCTCATTAACTGGCTGTGACTATCTATCTACTTTTATTGAAGAATCATTATTCAGAATTGACCTAAAGTCATCTAATAATAAATACATCCCTAGGAAATATTCATATGCATTACTTGAATTCTTAGAAATTGCCCCTGGAATATTAAGTTCATTTAATATAAATCGAAAAAAAATAATGAAAAATTTAAATATACTAGACTTTGATATAAAGTTGAAACCTAACCATAAAATCAATTTACCCTGTGATGATAGTTCTAGATTGGGTTATTACATTGGAGTATCAAATTCAAAGGAAGAATTGAATAAATTAAAACAACATGTTATTGAAAATATAAAGTTAAACTATGATTTTAAAATTTAATTAATAGTTTTAATTTCCCATTCTGGAACCATTTCTTTTAGACATTTGATAGCATCATTTTTATTGTTTTTACTAATGTGTAATTTAATTTTTTGTATAGCTTCTTCAATTTCTTCATAAGGCAATAAACTTTCAATTGCCTTGTATATTAATGGATGTTGAGTTCTAATACTTTTTCCACTTATAAGTAGTTCTTCGTAAAGCTTTTCACCAGGTCTAAGACCAATTTCAATTATATCTATATCTCCATGTGGATTAGTTGAATCTTTTATGATCTTCCCATTTAATTTCGCCATCTGATAAGCAAGATCAATTATTTTTACAGGTTTACCCATATCTAACAAGAAGACATCTCCTCCCTTAGCTAAAGATTGAACTTGAAGCACTAGACCAACAGCTTCTTCAATTGTCATAAAGTATCTTATGACTTTTTTATCGGTAATTGTAATGGGACCTCCTTGTGAGATTTGTTTCTGAAATAAAGGTACAACTGATCCTGATGATCCAATTACATTTCCAAATCTAACAATGGAGAAGGAACATTCTTTTTTTAATTTATCACTAGCTTGCACTATTAATTCAGCTGCCCTTTTTGTAGCTCCCATAGTATTTGTAGGCCTAACAGCTTTATCACTAGATATCAATAAAAAGTTTTCGATATTATTTTTAAGTGATAATTGACATAATTTATATGTATTAATAAGATTATTTTCTATTCCTGATAATTGATTCTCTTCCACAATTGGCACATGTTTATATGCAGCAGCATGAAAGATTACTTGAACATTATATTTATTCATTAAGTTATCAACAAATACATCATGAGAAATATCACCAAGAATATATACAACTTCTGTTAAACAATTAGAAGAATATTTTTTTAGTTTATGGATTAGATCGTATAAGGAAGATTCATTTCTTTCTATTATTATCAATTTTTTTGGTAAGTAATTTAGTAATTGCAAACATAATTCACTTCCGATAGACCCACCACCACCTGTAATCATTATTATTTTCGAATTTATACCTTTTTGAATAAGTTTAACTTCTTTTTTAGCAACATCTCTTCTAAGTAAATCATTTATATTGACAGGCTTTAGATTTTCTACTATCAGTTGACCGGATGCTATTTCTGCGAGAGTTGGGACTTCAAGTATAGAAACAGTAACCTCATTAAGACTGTTAACTATTCTTTTTTTATCTTTTAATTTTATTAAAGGCATAGCTAAAAGAACTTTTTCTATCTTTTTACTTTTTATAAATTGATTTAAGTTTTTTGGTGATATTATCTTTATGCCATCTATTTCATTACCCCATAGTTGAGGATCATCATCTACAAAGGCAATTATCCTATCTAATCTTGCAATTTTTAATGATTTTGAAAGTATAACTCCTGCATTTCCAGCACCATATATCACAGTATTTGATCTACGTCTTTTAATAAAAAAAATACTTTGTAGCCAATCTCTAATAAGAAATCTTGATAAACTCATTAAAGATGTTGATGTAAGCCAAATCCAAATCCAAATTGATAAATCAGGAATAGCTTTCCCAAATATAATTCCAAAAATATATGTAAAGAAAAATGATATTAATAATCTAAAAGATAAAAGATAAACTGATTTACTTCCGAGATATCTTGTAAGACTCCTATAATTTCCTAAAATAAATAATATTGGGATACATATTGCAGGTGATATTAGTAACCATTGGTAAGAATTTAATTGTTCACCCTGAATTAAAAATCTACTGTAATTTGGATATATAGCAGCAATTATTAGTAATATATCAAGAAAAAGAATAAGTATTCTTCTGTAAAATTGAGGTAAGGAAAGGAGTTTACGTTGTAATGAAATATTAAAGTTCATTTCTTGTCAATTTTTTTCATATTAATTTGAAGCACTTTTTAGTACATTTTTGATATTTTCAGCATATTCATGCATTTCTTCAATACTTATAAGCGGATCAACAAGAAAAGATAAACTTGTCTCCCCAAGATTTCTAGCATTATTTAATCTTTTGGAGGGTTGCATATTAAGTTTCTTGAAGCATTTCTCCATATATATTTCTCCACAGCTACCAGCGAATACTGGAAATCCTGCCTCAGTCAATGTATTTATTATTCTATCTCTGCTCCAATCTTTAGACAATTTATCTTCTTTTATATAGGCGTAAAACTTATACCAAGCATGTTTAACTGATTTAGGTGGCATTGGTATCCTTACAAGATCCAATGTATTTAAAATTGAAGAAATTATTAAAGCATTTCTCTCTCTAATTTTTTGTGTTTCATCTAGTTTTTTTAACTGTATTCGACCAATACTTGCTTGTAACTCTGTCATCCTATAATTTGAACCAAGATCTTCATGTAGAAATTTATATCCAGTAGAATATTGTTGATTAAATACAGCCTTATATGACTTGCCATGATCTTTATATGACCAAATTTTTTCGTAAATTTCCTGATCATTTGTTGTAATCATTCCACCTTCCCCTGCGGTAGAAATTATCTTATCTTGACAAAAGCTCCAGCAACTTAGATGCCCAAAACTTCCAACTGATCTATAAACATCTCGAAATTTAATTTTAGCGCCATGCGCTTGTGAACAATCTTCAACAAGATATAGCCTATTATTTTTTGCAATTTTGCAAATATTCTCCATATCTGCAGGCCAGCCTCCTATATGGACAACTGCAATAGCTTTTGTATTTTTTGTAATAAGTGGTTCTATCGCTGATGGACTTATACATCCTGTATTTATATCGACATCAGCAAAAATTATTTTCGCTCCTAAATTAATTGCTGCCATTGAAGTGGCTATAAAAGTTCGAGGCGTTGTAATAATTTCATCTCCCTCTTTAATACCAATTGCCCTATAACCAGCTTCTAAAGCCATTGTCCCATTAGCTAAAGCTACCCCAAATTTTGAGCCAATATATTTTGCAAATTCTTTTTCAAAAGCTTTACATTCGCTACCGGTCCAATAATTAACTTTTCCTGAGGATAAAACATTCAATGCTGCTTCTATTTCAGCTTTTGTGTATTTAGGCCATCTATTTAACTTCATAGAATTAATTTTTAATCTTTGCTGGGACTCCAATCGCATTCACGGAGTTTGGAATATTACTTATAACAGCTGCATTAGCTCCGATTTTGACATCAGAACCAATAGTAATGTTTTCAATAACAGAAGCTCCGATTCCTATCCAAGATCTATCTCCAATATGTACAGATCCCGCAATATTTACTCCTGGTGCTATATGAACACCATGACCTAAAAATGAATCGTGATCTATAGAGCATGAATTATTAATAATTAATCCTTTACCACCTTTGACCCCAGTCTGAATAGTTGATTGGGAAAGTACTATTGAACCTATCCCTAATGATGCAGATTTAGAAACCCAAGCAGTTGGATGAATTATGATGGGAATTTCATATTTAAGATTTTCTAATTGATCTATTAATTTTAGTCTTCTTTCAGAGTCCCCTATTGCTACAAAAGCATATTTAAAATTTGATCTGAATTGTTTATCAAAAATTTGATCTGTTGTTCCTAGTATATTTTTTGTTTTTGAAAAAAATGTTTTTGTATTATTATTAAAATTGTCATCTAGATAAGCTATCTCATTAAAAATCTCGAGCTCTATTAAAGTATCTTCAATCACATTCGAATGGCCTCCAGCCCCGATAATAATAATTTTCTTCATGTAATTAAATTAACATGAACTATATGATAATTAGAACTAATATAATTCATGATTCCAAGCAAAAAGAAAGTATGAAAGCTTCTGCAAATTCTTTATTTACATGAACCCCTCTTAATTTTGCTAATGCTTTTATAGCTTCAATAGATCTTGGCGAAGATGAATTTGTTAATTGACTTTGATAAAACTCCATTGCTTTTAATTTATAATTTATATATTTTGATATATCAATATAAAAATTAGGAGTAAATTGAGAAAAGTTGGAAGGTTCTATTGGAAGATTAGTCTCTGAAAGTACTTCATAAGAAAGAACTAATCTTACACTTTTATTAATAGGTAGATATGGTCTAAGATTTACAGATAATGCATAGTTAATAATTTCATGATCTTTATGCATATCGCCCTTCCAAGGCATAAAAATAACAGTTGGGTTTATTTGACTTAGTACTGATTTTATTTCCTCATTTACTTTATAAATAGGCAAATCTGGAAGACAAACTGCTGGTAGATTTCCATAGATTGTTCTTTTTATTCCTAAATAAGATGAAGAATTTTCACATTCATTATGAATTGAATCCCATAAATCTTTTGGCCAGATTGGATGAATTCCATCTCCATGTCCTGTAACAATATATAGAGTAATATCTAAACCTCTATCTGCAAGAAATTTTATTGTTCCTCCACAACCTAAAACTTCATCGTCACAATGAGGAGCTACTATTAAAACTCTGTCATTTTGTCTGAAAATAGACATTTCTAAAGACTTATTCCTTGCTTATTATTTACTGCTCTTTTGTATATTGCAACAAAAGTCTTAAGCATAATTATTAAATCTAGGTATATTGATTTATTTCTCACATAGAAAATATCAAAAACCAGCTTTTCTTTATGCGATCTAATCTTCCCTTCTCCATATACTTGGGCTAATCCAGTTAGGCCAGGCGGATAAATATGCCTCTCATTAAAATATTTTTTCATTACTCTTGAGTTAAAACAATTAGAGGGTAAAGGTCTTGCTCCTATCAATTCCATTGATCCATTGATTAAATTTATTATTTGAGGTATTTCATCTAGGCTTGATCTTCTTAATAAACTTCCAATTTTTGTAATTCTTTTTTTATCGTCCATTGTCCCGTGTCTCATTGTTCTAAATTTATAAACAATAAAGGGGATACCATTTTGACCAATTCTTTTGCTTTTATAAATTACTGGCCATCCCTGAAATAATATACAAATACAAGATATAAATAAAAAGATTGGAGAAAATATGATGAAAATAATACAGAAAAAAATTTTTTTAACGTAAGGCATCAAGTATTTCATTAATCAATATATTTTAGAAAGCATCATGATTAAGCATACTTGTTTTGGTAAGAAGTTCTTCAGGGAAATCTAATTTATTTAATTTATTTGTTATGTAAAAACCTCTATAAAAGATAGGACCATTTTCAATCATTCCTGATTTTATTGCATTTCTAATTTCTGCCCTATTTTTTTGAGATATCCACATTTGGCACTTTATTAGTTTTTTGTTCTTCCATATCGAATTAACCAAATCCGATAAAATAATTTTTAATTGAAAAAAATCAATCTGATTAAAATGCAAAGCACAATAAATACTTTCAAATTGATCTTCTTGAAATCCTAAGAATGAGACAATTTTAGAATTTTTTTTAATTAAACAATAAATAACTTTATTATTTCTAGTTAATCTTTTTTTTAACGAATTGGTATCATAATCAACAATTGACTCATATAAGCTTGAATATAATAGGCAAAGATTATTTAATTTATTAATCTGAATATTAGAATTATTAAAAATATCTATATTATATCCATTAGTATCTTGACTATTTTTTTTAAAATTTATACCAAAACTATATTCAAAAGTTGTTTGAGGAAATAAAGGATGAAAATTATTATCTTTTAGACAACTTAACAAATTTATTTTGTTTGGCCATGCATATAATAATGATATATTGGATACCTTTAGATAATCTAAGGTTGAATTCATAAGTTTTTGATATAGTCCCTTTCCCCTATATTTTTCATTAATGAAGGTGCTAAATCTAAATGCAATTTTTTTATCTTTTAATCCCTTTAAAGGATGCTGAGATATTCCTATATGCCCAATTATCTCATTAGAATCATTTTTAGCTATTTGGCTATGAAATATTTTGTTATCTAAAAAAGTTTTAATATACTGGTCTATTGTAATTTCGCGACCAAAAGCATTTTTATAGTGGTAAGTAATTTCTTCTAAATCATTAAAATTTACTTGTTGGGTTTTTAACATTAACTTAATAGAAAGATTTTTTTAAAAATATAAATGTATTCATTTAAGATTTTCATGGAATCATAATTTGCATAAGCATGAGATATGCATTTCATTCTTACTTCATTATATTCTTTTAAATCTAGTGAAAGAATATACCTCAATAAGTAAGATGCAGTTTTAATATCATTCTCATTAAATATATAGTTTACTTTTGAACCTTCTAAAACATCTTTGCATCCTCTAATGTTTGATGTAACAACTGGGACACCAAGAAATAGTGCTTCCTGAATAGATACATTCAAGCCTTCTCTTTTACTGGGAAGGAACATCACATCGAAATTCGAAATTTCATTCTCAATTTTATCAGTAAAATTATTAAATTTCACATTAAAAATTTTCATTCTTTCAGCTTTTTTTCTGAAATAATTATAGGTTCCTGAACCATAACAGTTGAATTTATATTCACTTAATTCTTTAGCAACATTTAAAAGGGTTTCATATCCTTTATCTTTATTATAAGTAGCAACTGTTCCTATAATTTTTGATTTATTTAAAACTTTCTTCTCTTTAAAGTATTGCTTTAATTTATTACTTTCTACTCCAACTCCTTTTACTAAAAATACATTTTTTTTTGAAAATAGCTTAAATAACTTTGCGATTCTATAATCAAACCTATTTATCGTAATAATATAATTTGTGCTTAAAATGCACAAGAAAAATTCAATTATTAAAAATATTATTTTTCCAATAGAAAAAGTTTTTCCATAAAAACGAAAACCATGTACTTGATAAATTATTATAGGTTTACTTCTAAAATTGAAAATTTTAGAAATTCTCATTATATTGGATGCTATTGGAGTATGCACGTATATATATTTTATTTTTTTTTTATATATCAACTTATTAATTTTTAAAATTATGTTCAATAATTTTATTGGATTTAATAGCTCTTTCCAAGATCTAGGATAGTAAATTTCTACACTTTTATATTTTGACCATTTTGAATTAAGTTCATCTATATCCCGTGATCCAATAATTATATCTAGATCTAACTCTTTATCTAATTTATCGCAAATTGGGAACAGAAATCTATTTAATGTTATTGGTTTTGTAGTAGTAAAGAGTAGTCTATTCTTATGAACATTTTTCTCCATTAATATATTATATGTTGTGTTCGTACCATTTTACACTTCAATCACAATTAGATCTTAATGATTCTCTTATTCTTTTATAACTTAAATATCTATTCCTTTTTAAACTTACAACTAAAGTCGGTAGAACAATCCATTTTTGCCTTGCTGCAATTCCAGGATTATAAACGATCAAAGGTAGAAGAAATAAAAGAATTATTGAAAATAAAAAAAAGGGATTATTTGATATATTTTTAAAACTCTTTGGATCTTTAATTATATTAAATAAGTAAAAACAAATGAATAAAGTATTTACATAATCTGCTAAGTATAAAGGACTGAAATTTATTGCAGGTAATGGAGTAAATAAAAAGAAAATAACTCTAAGTATATAATTTATATTTTCTTCCTTTGACGATGTGTTGACGAATCTTTCCTGTAATATGGAAATACTATCGAGGATATTCATATTTTCTATTGAGGCAAATTTTTGTATAAAAGGTACTAAAATCCAAAAAGTTAAAGTAATGATGAATAATAAAGTAAATCTTATGTATATATCTTTTTTCTTTTTGATTTGAAAAAAATAAAAAACAATATAAGCCAAGATCAGAGAAGCTCCTACGTGGGGCCTAATTAATAACAATATTATGGATGAAAGTAATATTTTAAAATTGATCTTTAGAGAATTATCATCTAATTGTATAAAAGAATATAAAGCATAATTTATTATCAAGAAATTAATAGAGTCTTTTCCTGGCGATAATGTCCAAAATGTTATTGATGGTAGGAAGCAAAATAATGCACTTGTAATACCTATTTTATTAAGACCTCTCAAATCACATTTTTTAATAGCACAATATAGATAGCAACATCCTAATGCTCCTAAAAGGCCAAATAATGAATATAAAGCATATCCTTTTATACCTAAATACTTCCCACTAAAATCAACTATTCTTAATACGAATCCTGATCCTATCACTTCAGAATCTATTGCGTTTCCGCGAATATATGTATTCGCATCTGCGAAATCATTACTTGCATAAAAAATATAAAACAGCGAAAATATAGATCTATAAAAATAAATATATAAAGCTGTACTTAATTTTAAATTAAGTCCCTTAAGCAGAAAAATATAAATAGGTATAAGACTTATTGCTGTGATTAAATATTCTAAATACATAGTAATTTGTTCCATTCATGAATATATTTATAAACCATTTCTTTTTTTGTAAATTTACTTCTAGAAAAGTCTGATAGTTTTTTCCTTTTTAAAAAATATTTTTGATTATTTTCTATCTTATCTAAAAATAATTTATATTGATCACTTAGATTTGCTTTTAATGATTCCTTATCTCCAATCTCAAAAAGAATTCCATTATCTGCAACTATTTTTTTAGTATCACCAACATTTGATGCAATTATAGATAATCCTGTATAACTTGCCTCTAAAATAACATTAGGAAAACCTTCACCGAAACTACTAGTGGAGATATATAGATCAAGTCCATTTAAAATTTTATTTATATCAGACCGAAAGCCACATAAAATTGTACTTTTTTCAAGATCATATTTCCTTAATAAACTTATTAATTCTTTATTTTGTAAATCCATGCCCCTTCCACACAATACTAATCTAGTATTTCTTTTGTTCTTCAATACACAACTAAAACATTCCAATAAGATTTGATGAGATTTTTGAGGAGAATATCTAGCAATTGATCCTACAATAAATATCTTTTCGCTAAGATTAAATTCTGATCTAAACTCATTCCTATCTTCCTTAGAGAATTTAAAGATATCGTTGCCACCATTAAAAATATATTTACTTTTCAAACTTGAATAACCATTTGATTCGTGAATTTGCTTACCTGTTTTTGAATTATATATTATTAAATCTGGAATTATATTTGAAAAAACAGAATTAATTTTTGAAATTAACCTTGTACTAAATTTTGTTTCTTTTGAGAAGAAACCATGTCTTATGCACCAAATTACTTTTGATTTATATATTAATGAAATTATTAAACTTAAAAACTGTGAATGGTACATCCAATACTGGATTATATCTGGTTTATATTTTCTTAATGTTTTTAATAATATCTTTAAAGAGTAAATTATAGAAAAAGGATTTGGTCTTAATTTTAAACTTATAATTTTAATTCTTCCATTTATATTGTTGCGCAGTTTACTTATTTCAAAAATATTCTTATTATCTTTGATAGAAATAATTATATGCTTATAAAAGATTGATTCTTCCACAAGAAGTTTTAATTGGCTCTCAGCACCGCCAGGAATAAAATTTGGAATAACATGCAATATTATTTTATTTTTAATAAGAGTATTTTTTAATCTTTTATTATTCACTAATTTATCTTATTTTTTTATTACAAGGCCGATATATTTTTTATCTTTTTTTATTACTGTAAATTTTGCTTCCTTTTTTTTTATAAATCTACAAAATGAAAGATTATCCTCAATATCATCTGATATCAATATACCGCCCTTTCTAAGACCCTTCCAAAGAAGTTCATAACCATATTCTTTTCCCCTAATACTTTTATCAGAATCATAATGTGCTAAATCAAATTTTTCTAAATTTTTTTTAATAGATACTCTAATTCCTGGTTTATCAGGAAGACTAATTAAAGTCCATTTTTGTTTTAAATAATCTGGTATTACTTTTCCTACATATCCAATACTTTTTGAGGATGGATATGGCATGTCTATGCTTACCAATCCTTTTGCCTGATTTTTTTTAGAAAGTGCAAGTAAGATTGCTAGACTTGACCATCCATAACCAACTCCTGTTTCAATTACAAACTTAGTATCAGTTATTAAAGTTAAAATATATAGAAGCTTGATATAAGCTTTTCCTGCTAATTTTTGAGAGTCAACGGAAGGGTCTATATTTATTAGTGAAGATTTAATTAATTTATCTCCATTATCAATAAGCTCTTTATTTATATCTAGTTTTAGGATATCTTGATTACAGTTTATTCCAATTTTTTTAAAGCCATTTAATAAAGAATTTGAATTTTTCTTTGCCCAATCTAATCCTTGCTTGGATTCATCTTTTTTAATATAAATATACTTTCTTTTTAATAACTCTAATGAATGTTCCCAGAAAAGAGGTCTTAATAAATACCATAAAATAATTTTAAATTTATAAAACATATTATTTACTAGATTATTTTGCAAATACTATCATTTTAAATAATTCAAATTTCAAAAGCTTCTAAGTATTGGTCAGCAATTTTATCTATATTAAATCTATTTAATCTACCAATTGTAGGGTTGAAGTATTGCTGATCTAAATCTTTATCTTTATCCTTAAGTTCTTCCAGCATAGTATTAGCTAATTCGTTAATATCATTTACTTTAGTAAGTCTACCCCATTTCCCATCCTCTAAGATCTCACGAGGACCTGCGTCGCAATCGGTTGATACAATCTTGCAATTACAAGCCAAAGCTTGGATGAGAACATTTGGTAGACCTTCCCATAAAGAAGATAGAACAAATAAATCACAAGCTTTCATGAAAGGAAATGGATTAGCCACGAATCCGGGCATAATAATTGACTTTTTGTCTATTTCTAAATTTCTATAGAGTTTCTCCAAATTAGATCTTTCTGGACCTTCCCCCAAAATGATTAGCTTACAATTAATTATTCTATTAACTTTTTTGAAAGCATTTATTAGTAAGCTAAAGTTTTTTTGAATAGTTAGGCTACCAACAGCTAGTATAATTTTTTGATTATCAGATTTAATACTATTAATAATTCCAGAATTTAGAATATCTTTTGATTTTAATTTATTTATTTTTTCAAAATCACAGGGATTTAAGATACACTTTACTTTTTTACTTTTTAATTTATAAGTATTAATTATTGATTCCCTTACTCCTTTTGAAACTGTGACGATACATTTTGCTTCAGGATACAAATATTTAATAAGCAAGTCCAATATAATTCTTTTTATTCCAACTTTATTATTTGTATTAAGGTGGCTTACATTCCTTTCCGAGACTACAACCTTTGTATTATTTTTAATAATCTTTCTCGCTAAAAGAAGGACACAATTTGCATGAGATAAAGCTGAAATAATTCCATAAGGACTAGATTTTTTAATATATCTGCATAAGTCAAATAAACTTAGGATAGTTGATTTACAATTAAGATTAATTATATTAATAGAAGGATCTATTTCATCTAAGTATATTTTTCCACCTTTAGCTAGAACTATATCAATTAAATAATTTCGTTTAGAAAGATTATTTGCAATATCAATTATTACTCTTTCAGCTCCTCCAAAAGTTAGTTTAGGAATGAAAAAAGCTATTCTTTGAGAATTCATATCTATCCATTTAATTTCTCATTAGATAGCCATGATTGAAACATTAAAATTACCCAAATTTTATTTGACCAATCACGTTTACCCTCTAAATGTTCAGACCACAAACTACTTACTTTCTTATAATCTAGAATATCATATTTTTTTAAATTAGACTTATTTAATAATTCCATTGCCCAATCTTTTAATTGACCTTTTAACCAATCTTTCATTGGGATGCTAAAACCTTTCTTTTCATCATTTATAAGTTCTTTTGGAATATAGTTATTTAAAACCTCTTTTAGCAAATTTTTTGGGTTATTTTTTTCATGAATTAAGCTTCTTGGAAGACTCCAACTAAATTCAATTAAGTGGTGATCTATTAAAGGTATTCTTGTTTCCAAGGATGATCTCATCGCCATCCTATCAACTTTAGTTAATATGTCATCTGGTAAGTAATTAATGGTATCTGAATACATTGCTGCATCAATAATATTTTTATTTTTAATAAAATTATCTTCGTTCCTATTAATACCATATTCTCTACTTAATTCAGGATTTATAATTGAATTACCACAGAAAATATTCATATATTCATCATAAAAATTTAAAGCCGATTCTGATTTTATTAGTTTTTTTAACTTATTTGTATAGCTAAAGCTATCTTGATTATTGATTTTATTTTTGACTGAGTTAATTACATCTATTAAATAAATTGAGTACTTTGGAATTTTATTTATATATTTATAAAGATTTTTAATCCGATAATACCTAGAATAACCTGAGAATAATTCATCTCCTCCATCACCAGATAAAGCAACAGTTACATATTTTTTGGCAAATTTACTAATTAAATAAGTTGGAAATTGTGAAGAGTCCCCAAAAGGTCCATCAAACATTGTTGAAATTTTTGGAATCAATTCTTGAATATCTTTTTCAGAAACTATAAGTTCATGATGATTTGTTCCTAAATAATTTGCTAACCTTTTAGCCTTACCAGATTCATCATAATTATGATCCTCAAAACCTAATGTAAATGTATTTATTTTATTTTTAGAAATACTTTGCATAATTGAAACTACACATGAGGAGTCTATACCTCCAGATAAGAATGCACCCAAGGGTACATCTGCAACCATTTGTCTATTTATAATTTTCTTAAGATGGATTTCAAGCTCCTTTTTGGCTTCTTTTTTTGTCCCTTCGAATGTATTAAAATTATTATTTATAATTTTAGAAAGAGACCAATATATTTTTTTTTCATGGATGAATAAGCAATCATAACTGAGCTTAACAAAAGATCCAGGTTTAACCTTTTTAATATTTTTATAAATTGTATTCTCTCCGCTTATAAAGCCATAGTCAAAATATTCAGAGATATTTTCGTAATTTATTTCATTCATTATTAATGGATGTTTTTTTAATACTCTTATTTCAGAACCAAAAATAAATAAATTTTTATTTATATAATAATAAAGTGGTTTTTCTCCTATACGATCTCTTACTAAATACAAGTATTTTTCTTTCTTATCCCATAAGCAAAAAGCGAACATTCCATCTAATTTTGTAATTGCCTTCTCCACACCCCAAAATTGAATAGCCGCCAAAATTGTTTCTGTATCAGTATCAGAATTCCATTTATATTTATATCCATACTTATCAAGATTCTTTCTTATTGTTTTATGATTATAAATTTCACCATTGAAACATATTACATATCTATTGTTATATGAATGCATAGGTTGAATACCTTTATTACTTGTATCTATGATTGCTAACCTTGAATGACAAAGAGCTAGTCCAATTGTCTTCTCAATCCAATAACCTTGATAATCCGGCCCCCTATCCATGAGTGGCTGAAGCAACAATTTAGCTATATTTTCATCTGAACCATTTTTGGGGGACCAATAACCTCCAATTCCACACATCTAATCTTTCATTCTTTTACTAATTTAAGCTATTTTAGAGTAATTGACCTTTATTTAATACTTATATTAGTAATTATATTGTTTGAAATTTATATATTTTGGTATATATTTTCTAAGAAATATATTTTTTGCACGGCTAAAGTTATATCTAATTTTACTATAGAAAAAATTATTATTTGTAGTTAATCCTTTATCTTCAAAATTATTATTGCATTCAGACATAGTAAAGATATATACGCAATTTTTATGTTTTTTTGCTAATTCATTTTTCTCAATATTTGTTTTTTTAGAATAATCTTTGATGAATTTTAATAAGTCTAATTTGGGATGATTTAACTCTTTTGAGTTATATGATGATTTTGCTAGATCAGAGAAATAACCATAACAATAGCTGCCTGAGAAGGATTCAATTGCAGTGATTGATATAAGTCCAACAGAACTAGCTTCAATTATAGCAGTACCGCCTCCAAAGAATAAATCATAATTTTTAAAAGTTCTAGATAGATTTACATACTCAATATTGCCGCAGAGTTTTACTCTTTCTTCTAATTTTAAGTCTATAATTTTTTTCCTAATTGATACATATAATGGACCATATCCATAAATATCATAATAGGCATCTATTCCATCTTTTACTAAATTTTTTACTGTATCTATCATTGCAAATATATATTTTTTATAATTAACAAGTCTTGTTACTGAACAGATTTTTATTTTTTTACTTATTAAATTTTTAATTTTTATATCAGAGGAATTATATTTATCTATTACTCCTATTCTAAAGGTTTGAGCACCTTTAAATTCAATGCCAGTTTCTTTTTCATAGAAATCATTCATTCCTTCGCTATATAGATATAAATTATTTTTAGAAATATGTTTAAGAACAAGATTTCTATGAACCTTTTCAAAGTAAGGCAGCTCTTTATAATTTCCCCACGTAAATTCTCTAGATGAATAAAAACCTACAGTTAATTTAACTCTTTGATGAAGTATTTTAATAATATCTATACCTATAACTGCAGTCTCTCCATTAGAGGTATGAATATGATTTATTTCAGAAAAAAAATACTTGATTTTATTTATATTCAAATTTGAATAATTAAAAATTTTTGAAAAATTGTTTTTACTAATATCCTTTTTGTAAAAAACATTAGAAACATCTTCAAGGTTTTGAACTAAATCCAAATCGCATTTTTTTCTATCTGAAAAGATTAGAAAATATGTTTTGAAATTATTCTTTTTTCTGTATCTTGCAAGTCTCAAATAAAAAGTTTCGATTCCACCAAAACGAAAACCTCTATGTATTATTAACAGAGCCATTTATTCCACTAGAAAAAATCCTTTATTTTTTGAATTATTTTACAAATCTGATTATCTTTAAGAGAATAAAATAACGGAAGCCTAATTAATCTATTACTCTCCATGGTCGTGTTTTGGTCTTCACCTGAAAATGTACCAAATCTTTTACCAGCTTCAGAATTATGTAATGGTAGATAATGAAATACAACTTCAATATCTTGATTACTAAGGTATTCGATTAGTTTATTTCTCTGATTAATATCTTTTAACTTTATAAAAAATAGATGAGCATTATGATTAATATGATCACCTGTTTTAGCTAAATTAATCAAATTCTTATTAGCTAATTCTTTTAACCCAGAATAATATTTATTCCATATAGATTTTCTTTTCTCATAAATTGCTTCTGATTTTTCTAATTGAGCAAATAAATAAGCACACTGTATGTCAGATGGTAAATAACTACTTCCAATATCTATCCATGAATATTTAGATATTTCTTTTCTAGTAAAGGCAGTTCTATTTGTTCCTTTTTCACGTATTATTTCTGCCCTCTTTGCAAAGGTTTCATTATTTATAGTGATTAATCCCCCCTCGCCAGCGCTGGTAAAATTTTTAGTTTGATGAAAGCTAAAGCATGCAAAATCTCCAAAGGTTCCAATCATTTTATTCTTATATGTACTCATTAATGCCTGTGCTGCATCCTCTATAAGAAAAAGATTATATTGATTTGAAATAGATTTTATTTTATCCATTTCGCATGGCACACCTCCATAATGAACAACTACAATTGCCCTTGTTTTATGAGTAATAGCAGCTTCTATTTTATTTTCATCGATATTCATATCGCTTGCTTTTATATCTACAAAAACAATTTTTGCGCCTCTTAAAACAAAAGCATTTGCTGTACTTACAAATGTGTAACTTGGCATAATTATCTCATCACCTTTTTCAATACCCATTAGGATCCCTGTCATTTCTAATGCTGCTGTACAGGATGGAGTCATTAATGGATTTTTAAAACCTTTTTCTAGAAACCATTTTTGACATTTCTTTGAAAAAAGATTATCACCACATAATTTATTAGACAACAATGCTTCTTTTATATAAGCTATTTCGTTTCCAACTTGTGTTGACTTATTGAAAGGAATACTAATTTCTTTCATAAATTTTTTTCTCTAATGCAAACAGTTTGGAATGTGGATAATTTCTTTCTGTCTATACACTCTAGCCATCTATCTTCTTTCTCTTCAATTGCTATTAAATCATTAAGAAATGAGTGATTATGTTTATTTTTTGGAATGATAACGACACCAGTATCATCACAAACTGCTATTGAACCATGAAAAAATTCCTTCCTTTCTTTGATCTTTTCTTTAATAGCTGTGGTTACCTCCTCTTTATTATTATTGAAACCAATAGGGCTCCTCCCAATACACCATATTGGCCAATTCTCTTTTAATAATTTAGGTGCATCTCTAACTTTTCCATTTGTGATTATAGAAGCAACCTGTTTATAAATAATTAGATACTTAGAGATTAAATCACCAAAAGAGGCTTTCTCAATTTTATTGTCTATAATATCTATAAATACAACTGAATTTTCTGGAGCATTCTCAGCACCCAAATGAATGTCCCAATTGGTTTCGTTTGCACCCCAAATATAGAATACTTCACCAGTCTTATGATGATTTGTATTTAAAGGCATAATATCTTTTAATACACCTTTCTTTTGGAGAGCATCAGCCACTTGAGTGCTTGAGACTCTGTTACTACGTATAAATTTTAAAATTTCTTCTTTCATTTTAAAACTAAATTGATCTGATTCTTAATTTAATATCACTCATTATAAATTTTGGCTAATAGTAATAAGCTTTTTTATATAAGTGATGAGATTTTTTGTATTCAATTAATAATGTCAAAGGCTTGGTTTGTACTTCTTGGTTTCCATTTATCAATTTCTTTTAATGTTTTTAATTCCATAAACTCTCTTTCTTCATCTATAAATTTTTCATCTTTAATTAAATTTATTAATTCTTTCAATCTTTTCATTTTTAAAATTTGTGATTCTATTCTAGGACCATATACTGCAGAGCATATGAAATTTTTTGATATGAGCCACCCGATTGCGTACTCCTCCAAAGAGAAATTTATTGTATCTAGCTTATTTGTTAACTTGTTAAGGATATTTTTACCCTCATCAGTTGGTTCTATAACTGTGGTACTTTCATCAAATAATCTTGACTTCATATCCTTTTCACCTTTTACATAACTTGAAGTTATTATACCTTGACTTAAAGGACTGAAAGCTATAGTTGTAATTCCCCACTTTTCATAGCAAGATCTACATTTTCTTAAATAATCTAGATTCATAAGGGAAATATTATATTGTAATGGGCCAATTGGAATTTCTCTTTCTATTAGAAGACTTATAATTTTATTTAATTCTTTTTCAGGATAAGAGCTAATACCTGCATATAAAAAATAACCTTTATCATGTAAATATTTTAATGAATCTGCTACAACCTCTAAGGAACAATCGCTAGCGTATCTATGTGTATAAAATATATCAACATAATCTAATTTTAGTCTTTTCAAGCTTCCTTCAATTTGGCTTCTCAAATGCTTAAGACTACTTCCAGAACCATTTGGGCCTGGGAGCATTTCGTAACCAGCTTTACTTGATATTATTAATTCATCTCTCATATAAGATAATCTTTTTAACAGTCTTCCAAACTCTTCTTCAGCTGAACCGGGAGGACGCCCATAACCATTTGCACAATCAATATGGTTCAACCCTGATTCAATAGATTTATAAAAAACTTTTTCTGATTCGTTTCTTGCAATTTGACCTCCAAATAATCTCCATATACCTATAGATAATATTGATGTATAGCAAGAAGTGTTTGAAATTTCTTTATATACACCTTTTTCATATCTATTTAAATTTAGGTCTTTTTTAGAATGATAATATTTCTCCGGAGTTTCATTAAAATGCATAAAACCTCTATTTATAATACTTTGCTCAAATAACTATAAGAATAATAAGTATTTATTCGAAAAATAAACTATTTATTTCTAAATATGATAATTTTTTTTATTTATTGAGTCCAAGTCTTTCTCCTTCATAGCCTGATTTGATAAGTAATGATTCTGCCCAATTTAAATTTTCTAGATACCACAAAACCGTTTTCTTAAGTCCATCATTAAAATTAATTTTAGGTAACCATCCTAATTCTTTTCTGATTTTAGTTGAGTCTATAGCATACCTTTGATCATGTCCTGGACGATCAGTTACATTTTTAATCAAGTCATGGTATGAATAATTTGTTGGTTTGTATTCATTAAGTAAGTTACATATATTATTAACTACTTCTTTGTTCGTTTTTTCATTATTTCCACCGATGCAATAAGTATGACCATATTCCCCAATTTCTAATATTTTAATTAACGCCTCTATATGGTCATCAATAAAAAGCCAGTCACGAATATTTGATCCATCGCCGTACAAAGGTATGTACTCGCCTCTAAGAGCCTTAATTATAACTAATGGAATAAGTTTTTCAGGAAACTGCCATGGCCCGTAATTATTGCTGCAATTAGAAATAATTACTGGTAATCCATAGGTGTGATACCAAGCCTTTGCTAAATGATCGCTTGAAGCTTTACTAGCAGCATATGGGCTTCTTGGTTCATATCGTGATTGTTCTGAGAACATCCCTTCTTTTCCCAGTGAGCCAAACACTTCATCAGTACTGATATGATAAAAACCAAAATTTCTTTTTCTTTCTTCAGGAAGAGATTCCCAGAAGGATGTTGATGCTCGAAGCAGGTTAAATGTTCCTACTACATTAGTATTTACAAATTCTTTTGGCGAATCAATAGATCTATCAACATGGCTTTCAGCGGCTAAGTGAACAATGATATCTGGATTTGCATAACTTATTGTTTTTTGGGTTAGTTCATCATTTGATATGTCAGCCTGAATAAATTTATATCTTTCTTTTTTCTTTGGCTTATTGTCAAATAAACTATTAATTCTACTTAAGTCGCTAGAGTAAGTAATTTTATCTAGATTGAAAATTTCAAAAGAGGTTTCATCTAAAAGTTTTTTTATTAATGCGCTTCCAATGAACCCCGCTCCACCAGTTACAAGTATATTTTTTATTGGTTTATTCTTGAGTTTCATAAAAAGATAGATAGTTTTTAATTAGTAAATTAATATTTTATCCAATGTTCTAATCGGCTAATTTTAGTAAATATTCCCCATAACCACTCTTAAATGATTTTCTTGCAAATTCTTTGAGTTGTTCATTATTTATCCATCCTTTACGCCAAGCAACTTCTTCTGGACAGCCTATCTTCAAACCTTGTCGATGTTGCATCGTTCTAATATAGCTTGATGCTTCGTGTATACCATCAAAAGTTCCAGTATCAAGCCAAGCCATACCTCTACCAAAATTCTGTACATGAAGATCATCTTTCTCTAGATAAATTCTATTTAATTCAGTAATTTCTAATTCGCCTCTTTTAGAAGGTATTATTTCTTTTGCATATTCAACAGCATTAGAATCATAAAAATATAAGCCAGTTATTGCAAAGTTACTTTTATGATCTGAAGGTTTTTCTATAATATTTATTACCTTAAACTTTTTATTGAATTCAACTACTCCATAGCTTGATGGGTTATTTACCTGGTATGTGAAAATTGTGGCGCCATTTTTTTGTTTGTTGGCAAATTCTATTTTTTTCACTAAATCTTGCCCATGAAAAAAATTATCTCCAAGAATCAAGCATGTTGGAGATCCTTGGAGATAATCTTCTGCAATTAATAAAGCTTCTGCTATCCCATTAGGTTTAGGTTGTATTTTATATTCTAAATTCAGCCCCCAATCGTTACCATTTCCAAGTAATCTTTTAAATGATTGTAGATCCTCTTTACTAGTAATAATTAAAATATCTCTAATTTCTGCCAACATTAAAGTTGTAATTGGATAGTAGATTATTGGCTTGTCATAAAGAGGAATTAATTGTTTACTTATTCCATTTGTTATTGGGTTAAGTCTAGTCCCTTTCCCTCCAGCCAATATAATTCCTTTTCTTTTCGAGGACATCCAAATCCAAGGATAAACATAATTAATTTTAACTTATGAATGATTAAACAACTATTTAAAGTTAATATTTTATCTCATGTAGCAATTCAAATTGTTCCGCTAATGGATTAGTACCTGGATGTATTTGCATCATATAATCCAATGATTGTTGAGGCTTTAAATTATGTTCTTTGATAAGCCATGCCATACAAACCAATGGTGATCTTTCCATTGCCGCAATACAATGTACAAAAATAGGTCCATTCTTTTTTAGTTCTGCTAAAAGACTTATTGCTTGATTCAATTCTTCAATAGAGGGGATTCGCCCACTTTTGTGATCAGGAAGAATAAATCGTTCGCAACGAAAAAGATCTCTCATTTGGGTTGGAAATTCAGCTTCATCTTCTCTGCAAAGACTTAATACTGAAACTATACCCTCATCCCTCATTTTCAAGAAATCTTGTTCATATTTTGGAGCTCGTCCAATAGCTAATTCATTTACTAAAATCCAATCTATATTGAATGACCTTTGACTTTTAAACTTTTTCATATTCTATTTTTCTATCCAAGCTATTAATTTATTAAGCTGATGACTTGTTGATTTAATAACTCTATCAATTGAAACTTTTAACTTATTTTCTAATTTTGTTTCTTCTTTAAAGGAAGACAAATCTTCTGATTGATTGGAAGTGTCTGAGATTTCATTTTCTTGAGAAGGATTTACAGAAGCATAGTTTGCATAGTCTGCATAGGAATTACTTTCTTTATTGTATTTATCTTCATTCCTTGTATTGGTAATAACACCTAGAAGTTTCGACCCGGAATCATTTATTCTCATCAAAGCTTTTTTAGGGAGGTTTCTCTCAACTTTATTAATACTTACTAAAAGTATCATTCCATCAGTATTTTGAGATGTCAGAGCAGCATCTGCTATCAGCAATATAGGAGGGGTATCGTAAATAATTAAATCAAATTCCCCTGATTCAGAAAGTTCTTTCATTACATTTTTAGCTCTATTTGAACTTAATAATCTAGTTGGATCAGGAGGATTAACTCCCGCGGTTAATACCTTTAAATTATCCATTTTTGGCACACTTTGTATGGTGCCTAGAATATCTATTTCATCATCAATAATTAAATTAGAAAGACCTACAATATTATTCATTCCGAGCCTTTTATGGAGTTGAGGTTTTCTTAAATCTGCGTCAACCAATAGTACTCTTTGACCTATTTCACTTATCGTTTTAGCAAGGAGTATGTTGGTAAGTGATTTTCCTTCAGATGGTATTGAACTTGTTACTACTATTGACTTTATTTTACCTTCAGTATTTAAAAATCTTATTGAAGTAAATATATTTCTAAATGCTTCCTGGTAAAAAAAACGTTGATAACGATCATTTGCGTCTATTTTTTGTAAGTCTTTAGTATTAAACAGTAACTCTTTTATTGAATTGGTTTGTTCATTAAATATTTCTGTATAAGGAATATGGCCCAAACTTGGAACTTTTATTTCTTCAAAAACCTCATCTACATTATGAAAAACATAATCTAATTTATCCCTAATTAATGCTGCAACTATTCCAGCTGAAATCCCTACGAAAAAACCAAGTATTAAGTTTTTTGGAATCGAAGGTTTAATTGGTCTTTTGCTCATTTCGGGAGGAACAATGGTAGACCAAGGTGAGGTATTTTGAGCCATTTGCAATTGAAATCTTGATTTAGCCGCTCGCAATGCTTGTAAACTTTCTTCAGCGAATTGAACTTCTTGCTGTAAATTATTGTAATTCTTTATGATGTCAGGCTGAGTTCTAAAAATAGTTTCAAGCTCTACGATTCTCTTTTCTAAGTTAATTATTTTAGTTTCATTTAATTCAATAGTGGCATCAACTGCTTTAAGCTGATTCTTTAAAATTAATGGTTTTATCTTTTCAATTTTTGCAAATAAACCTTTTACAATTTTTGAACTTGATGTGTACTTAGTTTGTGCTTCTGAAAGAGCTGTAAGAACTTTATTAAATTCCTCTAACAGAGTTTGATCAATATTAAAGAAAACCAATGCTTGTGAGTCATTACCTATTTGACCCTTTAATCCAAGAGCAATAATTTTTCCCTCCTTTATTACATTCTTAAGTTCAAACAATTCATTTCTTTTTGATTTTAAAACAAACAGTTGTTCCTCTAGTAAACGCTCTTGGTTCTTTAAGGTATCTCCTTTCAAAAAAGGTTTAATTATTAAGTTTTGCTCTCTAAAAGTCGCCAGTTTAGATTGAGCCTGCATCGATTTTTCTTTAAAAACAGGGGCTTGTGAATCTAGAAACTTAATACCATCTTCAATTTGTTTCTTTCTCTGGTCAAGTGAGCTTTTGATATAAATTTGATTTAATTCATTCAGTATATTTTCACCTTCTCTAAAGTTTCCAATTTCAAGACTAACTGTAAGTAAACCCTTAGCTGCTTTTTTTTCTCTAGATTCATTAGTGATTTTTATCATATTGGCAAGAGATTTACTTGAAATATCATATTTTTTAGTTAGGGGTTTTAGTAATATTGGATTTTTTAAAAACTCTACTAAAGTTGGGAAATCAGATATAGAATTATTATTATTTGCAAGATCTTCAAATAAAGCTAACGAAGCATTTGATAAGTTATTATTACTAGTCTCATTAATAGGATCGCTTATTAAAATTGTAAAAGTTCCTTTATAAACAGGATTAAAAATTCTATTGTAAAAATTAAAGAAACCTGTAAGTACTAATATCGTTCCCGTTGTAACTGCAAATAATTTTTTTCTTCTAAAAATTGCTTGGTATATTTTTTTAATATCAATGCTATCTTCACTTTCTATTTTTTTAATTTCAGTCTCAAATTGTTTATTTAATTCGAAATTGGAATCTGATGAGGAGTTATTAGACAATTAATTAACCCTAGATGATGATGCGATAAACAAAATAGAGTGTTTACTTTTTTTTGCTCTTCAAGATAGTAGAAATATCTTTCTACAAGTTAAACATTTGTTTGAGCAAAAATACTTGCAAGTATATATTATAATTTAATAATGTTATTGTCCAATTTGGCTTTTCAAGGAAAATATGAAGAAAAACTTAGAATGTGTAATTTTTTCACTGTTTTTTTCTTTTACAATTTTTGATGTAGCATCTCTTGCTGATGAAGTTAATTCTTCCAATCAATTTGCAAGCATCGATAATAAAATTCTTTTAGAAGATTCTTCTTTACAAATGGATTCTTATTTAATTGGTCCTGGAGATGTAATAAGTTTAAATTTTTATAATAATTTAGAATTAAATAATCAATATGAAGTTTTAGCTAACGGTTCTCTTCATTTACCATTAGTTGGATCTATTGAAGTAAAAAATAAAACACTAAATCAAGCCACTAAATTAATAGAGTCCTCCTACGGAGAACATTTGTTAGCTCCAGAACTATATTTAACATTAAGCAAACGTAGATCATTAAGTATTTCTCTTATTGGTGAAGTGTTAAGACCAGGACTTTATTCTTTCGCTCCAAAAGAATCATCATTGACTAATTCTGGAATGCCTACAGTTGTTGATGCAATTCAAAAAGCCGGGGGAATTACGCAATTTGCAGATATAGAAGATGTCGTCTTAACTAGACGGACCCCAAGCGACTCATTATCTAGAAAAAGAACTTCTCTCAATTTATTAAACTTGATATTAAAAGGAGAACATTATCAAAATGTAATATTACATGATGGTGATGTAATTAAAATAAATAAAACTAAAAATCTCAAGTATGAAAATCTAGATATTGCAGTTGCGAATCTTTCACCTAAAAAAATAAATGTCACAATTCTTGGTGAAGTTAATAGTCCAGGTCCTATATCATTAAAAGCTAATACGCCGTTAGTAAAAGCAATTTATCAAGCTGGTGGTCCAAAAGTATTCAGTGCAAATTACAGTAATGTTGCATTAATTAGAACAAACCGCGATGGAAGTTCATTCATTGAAAAATATAAGATTAATTTAAAGGAGAAATTATCTGCACTTAAAAATCCCCCTTTATCTGATGGAGATGTTGTGAAAGTATATCCAAACTCACTTAAAAAAGTATCTGATGGATTATCAGTAGTAACTGATCCTTTAAGTAAAACTGTAACTGCAATTACAGTTTTTAAATATCTTACTGATTGAAAATAATAATTATTTAAATCTTAGAGATCTAATTTCTATCTAAAGAGAAATATTCGATAAGTTATGAGTCTTTGTAATTAAATAAAAAATTTTTCCTTTTTTAATTTTCACTCAAAGAATTTTATTATAAATTTAACTTTATATTCGTTCTAATTTAAATAATATTCCTTATACCAATTGCAAAAATTTCTAATACCTTGTTTTATGTCAGTCTTAGGTTTAAAACCTGTTAAGGAATATAGTAAATCATTATTAGCAAAAGTCTCTTTTACATCACCTGTCTGCATTGGTAAATAATTTTTGGCTGCTACAACTCCCAAATTTATTTCAATTTCTTTTATGAAATCACTAAGATTTTTTACTTTAGAATTTCCTATATTAATCACTCTCCAAGGAGCCACAGAAGATAATGAATCTAGTTTTGATACTTTTTGATCTTTTTTGGGAATACATTTAATTAAGAGTGAGATTGCTTCAACTAAATCTGAAATATAAGTGAAGTCTCGCTTCATTTCACCATAGTTATAAATATCAATTGTTTTTTTCTCATGAATAGCTTTTACAAATTTAAATAATGCCATATCAGGCCTCCCCCATGGACCATAAACAGTAAAAAATCTAAAGTTTGTGATGGGTAAATTATATATATGTGAGTAAGAATGAGATAAAATCTCACAAGATTTCTTTGTTGCAGCATAAAAAGATATCTGATTTTCTGTTTTTTGAGTTTCTATAAAAGGCATATCAGTATTAGCCCCATAAACAGAAGAAGTAGATGCTAGTAATGTGTGCTTAATTTTATTTTCTTTGATCAACTCTAAAATATTAAAAGTACCATTAATATTTGATTCTAAATATGATCTAGGATTTTGAATAGAATATCTTACCCCAGCTTGAGCTGCTAAATGAATAACGAAATCAGGACTATATTGTTCAAATACTTCTGATAATTTATCAAAATTTGTTATGTCTATTCTTACATCAACAAATTTTTCATATTTTAATAAAATATTTAATCTATCTAGTTTCAAATTTTGATCATAATAATCTGTTAGACAATCAACTCCAATCACAAAGAAATCTTTTCGTAAAAGTAATTCACTTAAATGAAAACCAATAAATCCAGCTGAGCCCGTAACTAAAATTTTTTGATTCATATTAAAGCCTTAAATCAGTTAAATTTGATGGATATATATTTTTTACATCAAAAATTATAGAATTTTCGATACAAATATCTCTTAAAATTTTAATATCAAATGATTTAAATTCTTCATGAGCTACTGCAATAATTATACCCAGATATCTTTTATCTTTTAACTCATTAATGAGATTTGATTTATTAGTAATTTTTATATTATTTTTGAATAACATTGGGTCATAAATATCAACTTCTAAATTGTATTCTTCTAATATATTTACAATCTCGATTGCTTTAGAGTTTCTAATATCTTTACAATTCTCTTTAAAAGTTACTCCCATAACTAAAACTTTTTTAGATTTTTGTAAAAGACTTTTCTTTACAGCTAATTTCACAAATTGGGACGCCACATAATAAGACATAGAATCGTTTATTTTTCTCCCGGCCAAAATCAGCTCAGGTTTATATCCGATTTCCATAGACTTATATGTAAGATAATATGGATCAATACCTATACAATGTCCGCCAACTAATCCAGGTTTAAAATCTAGAAAATTCCATTTAGTACATGCAGCTTCTAAAATTTCTTTAGATGAAAGATTAAGCTTATTAAAAATAATTGAAAATTCATTTATCAAAGCTATATTAATATCTCTCTGAGTGTTCTCAATAACTTTAGCTGCTTCGGCAACTTCAATAGAACTGACCTTATAAGTTCCAGCACTAATGATTTTTTTATAAATTTGATCAACTATTAAAAGAGTTTCTGAATTACTGCCACTTGTTATTTTTATAATATCTTCAATTGTATGTTTTTTATCTCCAGGATTAATTCTCTCAGGAGAATAACCTACACCAAAGTGCTCATTAAGTTTCAAACCTGAAGTTTTTTCCAAAATTGGAACGCAAATTTCTCTCGTGGCACCTGGATAAACAGTTGATTCAAAAATTACAATATTATTTTTTTTAAGGGATTTCCCAACCAGAGAACAAGCATGTCTTAAATTTTTTAAATCTGGCTGATAAACATTATCAACTGGAGTAGGAACCGTTACGATAAAAATATCAATTAATTTAAGATCCTCAATATGAGAACTATAAATTATACTTTTTGATTTAAGTATGTCTTTATCCTTTATCTCTCCAGTTCTATCTTTTCCATTTTTTAATTCTGAAATTCTTGATCGATCTATATCAAATCCAACTACATCATAAAATTGACTTAATTTAATTAAAAGCGGTAAACCAACATAACCCAAGCCAAAAACAGCAATTTTATACTTCATACAATAATTCTTAAATTAAGCAATTTTCAACAAATATTCTTTCATGATCCATCCCCAACTCTCCATAAATTAAGTTCTGCATTTTTTACTTCTTCAGAATCTAAAATTGATCTTGAATCAAAAATCCAGCCTGGTTGAATCATTTTCTTAGCTATTTTTTTCCAATTTATCATAGAATATTGCGGCCATTCAGTTAAAACCAAGACAGCATAAGCATCTTCAAAAATTTCAATATCAATATTTTTACTGAAACTCCAACTACCTAAGCCATTATTATTATAAAAAGAGTTTTCTTCTAACTTTGTATTTAGTTGTTCCATTTCCAAATCATGAGTAATCTGATTTGAACTTACCTTTGGATCATTAATAATCAAATTTGCACCTTCGTTAATTAGATCTTTACAAATTTGTATAGCAGCAGATTCCCTTGTATCGTTGGTATTTGCTTTGAAAGCAAATCCTAAAATTACAATCTTTTTACCTGCTAAAGTTCCGAATAGATTTTTAATCACCAGCTGAGAAATTCTGCTTTGATGCCAAGTATTTATATTTACTACACTTTCCCAGAAATCAGCTACTTCATTTAATCCATAAAACTTTGCAATGTAGACTAAATTCAATATATCCTTCTTAAAACAGCTTCCTCCAAAACCTGGTCCTGAATCTAAGAATTTCGAACCTATCCTAGTATCTTTTCCAATTGCACGAGAAACCTCTCTCACATCAGCGCCTGTCGATTCACATATTGCGCTTATGGAATTAATAGAACTTATCCTTTGCGCTAAAAAAGCATTCGAGGTAAGTTTTGCTAACTCACTACTCCATATATTAGTTTCCAAAATTTTATCTTTTGATACCCAATTTTCATAAATTGCACTCAATGTTTTAATGGCTTTATTATTATTACCCCCTATTAAAACTCTATCAGGATTTTTCAAATCATTTATAGCTGTGCCTTCAGAAAGGAATTCTGGATTGGAAAGTACATCAAAAGTTGGGGCTTCATTATTTTCTTTTGTTCTTCTTTGAGCTATTTCTAAGATATTTTGGATTACCTCGGCTGTCCTGACTGGCAATGTACTCTTTTCAACTACTATAGTGTGATTTCTTGCAAAATTAGCTACTTGCCTAGCACAAGCTTCTACCCATTTAAGATCACTTGCTTTACCCGCACCAAAACCTCTTACTTTTGTAGGAGTATTAACAGAAATAAAAACAATATCGGCAATACTAATGTATTTTTCAATTTCGTGAGAAAAAAACAAATTCTTATCTCTACACTTCTCTATTATTTGATCTAAATTTGGCTCGAAAACTGGTAATTTATTCAAATCTTTATTATTCCAATTAGAAATTTTTTGTTTGTCAATATCAACCACGAACACATTAATATCTGGACAATATTTTGCGATTACAGCCATTGTAGGTCCACCAACATAACCAGCTCCTATGCAACATATATTTTTTACTTTAAAAGTCTTAGCATCCTTCATTAATAGTAAATTTTTTATTAAGAACGTATATTACCTGATTATAAAATCATAAGTGTTAATGATATAGAAAGTTCAATTTATCCTCAAAAACTTTATAAACATTAAATTATAAAAATTTTAGTATTTTTGAATAAATTCAAAAATTCATACTTAAATTTGTATTACTTAAAAAAATATTTATTTAAATATCAACTTTTTAATCTTCCATATTTATCATCAAATCTAACAATATCATTTTCATCGAGATAGTTTCCAGTTTGTATTTCAATTAGAATTAGGGGAATTTTACCCGGATTACTTAATCTATGTTTAGACCCAATTGGTATGTAAGTACTTTCATTTTCTAATAAAATCTTTTGTTCTGAATTAAGGTCAATTTTGGCTATTCCCCCAACAACAATCCAATGTTCAGCTCTATGATGATGCATTTGAAGTGATAAACTTTCACCTGGCTTAACGTTAATCATTTTTACTTTCCATTTTTTTTCTTCAAGAACAGAAATATAAGATCCCCATGGCCTATAAATTTTTTTATGCTCTTGCCCTTCTTTCATTCCAGCCGAATTTAATTTTTTAACAACTTCCTTAATTTTCTGGGCTTGATCTTTACAAGAAACTAACAAAACATCACTAGTATCTACGATAATTAAATTTTCTAGACCAACTCCAACTATTAATCGATTTTCACTTTTAAAAAGACAATTTTTTGAATCCTCTGCTATGACATTCCCTTCAATAGAATTTCCTTTATGATCCTTTTTTGAATTTTCCCAAACTGATTGCCAATCACCAATATCACTCCATCCTACGTCCATCGGTAATACAATTCCTTTTTTGGTTTTTTCCAAAACTGCATAATCAATCGAAATATTTGGACATTTTTCAAATAAATTTTTATCTAATCTTTGAAAATCCAAATCCGAACTTTTATTATTAATTGACTTTTTGCAACACTCTAGAATTTCTGGATTATATTTCTCAATTTCCCCTAAAATTTGCTTTGCCTTAAAAAGAAAAATTCCACTATTCCATGTGTAACATTTATTTTTTATTAATTTACATGCCTCGTTAAAATTTGGCTTTTCGATAAATTTAACAATTTCAGTTCCTTTGATTTGTTTTTCATCAAAAGGTTCCTTACCTTGAATATAACCATATCCGGTGTGGGGAGAAGTTGGCACTATTCCAAAAGTAACCAAATTATTATCTTCCGAATAAACAATACCTTTTTTAATAGCTTCCACAAAATTTTTATTATTTTTTATTTGATGATCTGCCGAAAGCACCATAAGGTTTGGATTTGAATAATCCTCCATAGCAAGAAGGGCGGCTAAAGTAATAGCAGGAGCAGTATTTCTTCCAAAAGGTTCTAAAAGAATTTTATTTGGTGTAACATTTATTTCACGCATTTGTTCTGCGGCAATAAAACGATGAGTTTCATTACAAATTAAAATAGGATTTTCAATATTCTTTATATCTTTTAATCTCTCTTGAGTTTTCTGTAACAAAGACTTTTCTTCATTGAAATTGAGAGATAAGAATTGTTTTGGGAAACTTTCTCTAGACAAAGGCCATAATCTTGACCCTGTACCTCCACATAATATTATTGGAACTGTAACACTATCAGGCATATCTTTTTTTGTTAGTAGAACTTATGATCATATCAATTCTATAATTATGCTTAGTATCGAATAATAATATTTACCCATAACTTACCATAACTTCAGTTTTATGATTATTTCTATTCTAAAAAATAATTTCTTTAGATATCTCAAAAACTACCTTATAATTATTATTCAAAAAATAAAAGTCAAATTTAATTCTGAAAGATTTGATAAAGGTAAGATAAACTTTGTAACTGAGAAAGAAGATTGGTCTATTAGGTGGGATGGAGAATATATCAAATCATCAATCAATAAAAGCTCTAAAGATGATTTAGTATTTTTGAGTAATTTTCCAGTAATAGGTTTAGACAAAAAAGTATTTCATTTTGGATCTCAATATATGTGGTTAGATTGGCAAAAAATCTTACCTAAAGAAAATAAATATATTGTTTCTTTTTTTCATGGAAAACCAGAAGATAGTCCAGAAGTTAAAAAACATATAGAGGATTTTTTATTGTCCAGAAATTCTCTTTTTAAAATTATTACAGCCTCTTCATTGGTTTATAAAAGACTTTTGAAGTGGGGTGTAGAAGAAACAAAACTATCTCTTATTCCAATTGGCGTAGACACAAATTTGTTTAATATAACAAGTGATAAATTTAAGGCCCAAGTTAGATCAAAATTAGGTTTTAGAAAAGATGAATTTGTAATTGGCTCATTCCAAAAAGATGGCATAGGGTGGGACAAAGGTGATAAGCCAAAATATATTAAGGGTCCTGACTTGTTTATAAAAACAATTGAGTTAATTGCTAAGGAATTAAAAATAGCTGTCTTATTAACAGGGCCAGCTAGAGGTTTTGTAAAAAGAGAGCTTGCAAAGAGGAATATAAAATTTAGACACATCTATCTTGACTCATATATAGAAATTTCAAAATATTATCAGGCCTTAGATCTTTATATTGTTTCATCTCGAGAAGAAGGAGGTCCAAAAGCAATTGTAGAATCTATGGCAAGTGGAGTTCCTATTGTTTCCACTAACGTTGGAATGGCGAACGACTTTATAGTCAATGATCATAATGGTTCAATTATTAAAGATTTTGACCCAAGAAAAATAGCTAAAAAAAGTATAGAAATGCTAATGGATCCAAACAAAGAAAATAAAATAAGAAATGCTAGAAAAGATGTTATTAGAGCAGATTGGAATAATATTTCCAAATTATTATGGAATGAAGTTTATATGCCAGCAATAAAAGAATTAGAAAATTAATTATGAATTTTTCTAAAAACATAAATTGTAAATATAAAAATTTAAACTTTTTTTTAAGATTATTTTTTATGAAAACTAGTTTTAATCAAATATATATTTGTTTTGGGAGTTATTATGTTGAAGTTAAATATTGATGCCTGAGAAAAAATTGGATTTTCAAAAATTCTCCATAAAAAAAATAGTTAAAGAAAGCTATAAGATATTTAATTTTTTACAAATAATTTTTGGCTCAATCCTTCCAGTTAAAAAAATTTACCCTCGCATTTTTTATGGAGGCTTAAGATCTGGAAATATAGGTGGACCTTTAGTAAAAATAAAAAAACTTAAGGAATATTTTCCAGAATATAAATACCGATTCAATATAGTCTATACGACTTCAAGTAATTACTTTTTAACCAAAAGTGCAATAAAGCATCTAAAAAAAAAGAATTATCCAATAATACTTAATCAGAATGGAGTTTTTTATCCAGCTTGGTTCGAAGGAAACTGTCAAAAAAGAAATCTCTTAAATAAATATTTATATCACAATGCTGATTATGTTTTCTGGCAGTCTAAATTTTGCAAAAATGCATCTGAAACATTCCTTGGCAAAAGAAATGGCTCAGGAGAAATTTTATACAATGCGGTAAATACAGAAATTTTTAAGCCTATTAACAAAACCAAAAATAATTTTCATTTTTTGATAACAGGAAATATCACTAAAAAAAATAATTATAGAATTTTATCAGTTTTAAAAGCATTAATAGATGTTTTAAAGTACGATCCAAAAATTTGCCTTATTATTGCAGGTAATATTGTTGATAAAAATTACTTTGTTTCAGAATCAAAGAGATTAGGCATAATAAATCACGTTAAATTCCTTGGAAAATTTAAACAAGAAGATGCCCCAAAAATTTATCAAATGGCAGATGCCTATATAACGATGTCTTATCAGGATAATTGTCCTAGCGCGGTTCTAGAAGCGATGTCATGTGGATTACCAATACTTTATTCAGCCAGCGGGGGTATTCCTGAATTAGTTGATGAATATTCAGGAATTGGACTTGAGGTAGCTTCAAGCTGGCAAAGTATTGCGATTCCAGATCGCAAAGCAATTGCAGAAGGAATGATAAATATATTAGAAAATAAAATTAACATGTCAAAATCATCAAGAATAAGAGCTATTGAAAAATTCGATATCAGATATTGGCATAAAAGGCATGAATATGTTTTTGATTACTACTTTAAGAAATTTTATAAATTATCTAAAAATTTTTAAACTTTTCTCCACACAGCAAGTAACTTTCCTTGAAAAACTACATTATCTAAATTTAGTTCTATGGGTTCGTATGAAGGATTTGCTGCTTCTAAAAATATCTTCTCTCCTTTTTTAATAAAGTACTTTAAGGTAGTTCCTAAACCAGGAACCAAAGCACTTACTATTGTTCCATTTTTTATAGCGTAATAATCTTTAATTGGTTCCATGAGTACCATATCGCCATCAGCAATACACGCGTCTATCATCGAGTCTCCATTGACAGTTAAAGCAAAAATATCCTTCTTTTGCAAAACTTCTGAGATATCTAAATTTTCATTTACATCTGAAAAAGTCTCAATCAAACCTCCAGCTGCAACTGAGCCTAAAATTGGTACTCCCACGAGTACATCATCAACTATTTGAAGAGTTCTCGCTTTACCTTCTTGCCAACTAATAAACCCTTTTTTTTGTAAATGCTTGAGTCTACTTTGAATTGGGGCTGGAGATTTTAATCCCATAGCCTCCATCATTTGCCTTATTGAAGGACTGTGGTGGAAGTTTTTCATATAATTTTTTATCCATTCGTATAACTCATTCTGAGCATCTGAAAGATTATTATCAATTAATGTCAAGACTAAAACAAATGTACTCTAATACATTTGTACCCTATCAATAGGTTGATTGCAAGTTTTATTTAATAAAGAAGGCAAGATAAAAGAGCTTGCTGAACGTGCATTCTATTCTCAGCCTGTATAAAAATCCTGCTATTTTTACTTTCAATTACTTCATCGGTAATCTCTTTAGATCTATAAGCAGGGAGACAGTGAAGAACAATTGCTTCGTCTTCTGCCTCTCTTAGTAGATCACTATTAATTGTAAATCCATCAAATTGCTTATCTTTTTGTTCTTTTCGAGTCTCTTCACCCATTGAGGACCAGACATCTGTGTAGATAACATTAGATCCCAAAATTGCAGTGTGAGGATCATTAGAGATACTCAATAAACTTTTATTTTGATATATTTCATTTGCTTTATTAATCACTTGAGAACTTGGTTCATATCCTCTAGGACATGCAATTCTTACTTCAACCCCTAACAAGGCTCCGCATAAAATTAGGGAATTGGCGACATTATTACCATCCCCAATAAAAGTCAAAACTATATTTTTAAAATCAGAAAATTCTTCTTTGATTGTCATAAAATCAGCCAAGGCCTGACATGGATGTTCTAAATCTGTGAGTGCATTAATAACTGGCTTAGAAGACCATTTTGCATATTCTTCTAAATCAGATTGATTAAAAGTTCTTATTGCAAGAACATCACAATATCTACTTAGCACCCTTGCCGTATCCTTTATTGGTTCACCTCTTCCAATTTGTGAAGTAGTAGGATTTAAGTCAATTGTAGTTCCACCTAGTCTTGACATTGCCACCTGAAAGCTGACTCTAGTTCTTGTAGATGACTTATCAAAAACTAATCCTAAGACTTTCTCTTGAAGTTTAATTTTAAGATCATTGTTCTTAAAATTTTCAGCAAGATCTAGTATATGTATAATTTCTTCTGTGGACATATCTAAATTTGATAAAAAATTATCGCTTGCTAACTTATACGGTTTCAACATCAATCTCTATTTTAAAACTAAATTCTACTATGCAGGCATTTTAGTTTCCTCAAGAAGAGTTTTTAAATCATCTCCTTCAATTACTTCTTCTTGAAGAATTTTCTGAGAAATTGATTCGAGTAAGGGTAAATTATTTCTCAATATCTTTAAAGCCGTTTCATGAGCGTCGTCTACTAGATCTCTAACTTCTTTATCAATAGCTTGAGCAGTCGCGTCACTAACTGATCTTCTTGGGTTGTTACCATTCCCCAAGAATTGACCTCCTCCTTGTTTATCGTAGGCTAATGGGCCTAGAATTTCACTCATACCAAAAGTACCTACCATTTGTTCTGCAATATCAGTTGCTCGTTGAAGATCGTTTGAAGCTCCAGTTGTAATTTTTCCAAAAACGACTTCTTCAGCTGATCTTCCACCAAGAAGAGTTGCAATTTGTCCTTTTAATTCTTCTTTGGAATTGAGGAATCTTTCTTCAGTTGGCAGTTGGAGTGTATAACCTAGTGCACTCATACCTCTTGGGACAATTGAAATTTTTGCAACTTTAGAACCACCAGGCATTAAATGACCAACAATGGCATGACCAACTTCATGGTAAGCAACAACCTTTTTTTCATCTTCTTGAAGTACTCTGCTTTTTTTCTCCAAGCCAGCTACTACCCTCTCAATAGCCTCGCTTAAATCTCGCTGCTCAACACTATTTCTTTTTGCTCTCGCAGCCAACAAAGCTGCTTCATTGACCATATTCGCTAAGTCTGCGCCAGCAAATCCACTTGTTGCCTGAGCAATAGAATCCAAATCAATGGATTCAGAAAGTTTTACCTTTTTAGTATAAATTTCAAGGATTGTCTTTCTTCCTGATAAATCAGGCCTATCAACTAAAACTTGTCTATCAAATCTTCCAGGCCTTAATAAAGCAGCATCAAGTACTTCTGGTTGGTTTGTAGCTGCAAGCACTATAACTGGTTTATCTGTTGATGCAAAACCATCCATTTCAGTGAGGAGTTGGTTTAAAGTTTGTTCTCTTTCATCATTGCCGCCAACAACTCCCATCGATCCAGAGCGACTTTTGCCGATAGCATCCAATTCGTCAATAAATATTATACAAGGAGCTTTCTTTTTGGCTTGTTCGAATAAATCTCTAACTCTCGCAGCACCAGCACCCACAAAAAGTTCTACAAATTCTGATCCTGAGATTATAAAGAAAGGAACTTCAGCTTCACCCGCAACAGCTTTTGAGAGGAGAGTCTTTCCTGTTCCAGGAGGACCTACAAGAAGAACTCCTTTGGGTATTCGTGCTCCAATATCGGTGTACCTTTCAGGTCTTTTTAAAAAATCAACTATTTCTGTTAATTCGTCCTTAGCTTCATCAACACCTGCAACGTCAGCAAATGTTACTTTCGAATCATCATCGGGAACATAAACTTTAGCTTTACTTTTAGTAAAACTTAAAGCTCCCTGCGCTCCTCCTCCTCCCATACTTCTTCTAGCAAAGAATTGTAACACAAGAATAAAGATCAATGGAGGAACCACCCAGCTCAAGATAGTTGAGAAAAAATTAGGTTTTTTTGGAGGAGCAGCGGCGAATTCCACCCCTTTATTTTCTAACCTTTGAGGAAGATCCATATCAAATATTGGGGTAGTAGCCAGCACAGAAGGTGCACCCTCTTCAGCTCCGTTTAACTCATATCTAATTTGTTCTTGGGTTATATATGCTCTCTTAACTTCCCCATCATTAACCTGATCTATAAACAAAGAATAGGGAACCCTAGGGATTTGCATATTCTGACTAGGGAAAAGGCTACTGAACAAAAGTAATGCTCCAACACCTATCAAAATGATATTTACAATTCCAAATCTTTTATTAGGTTGATTATCATCTTGTCTTATTGGCATGGTTGTAATCAATTTTGAACTTATTATAAACTAAACGAAGAGTTTCCGTATCTGTATTATTTTTTTTGGGTAAGAACCGAACGGTACTTTAACCCATGAAAAATTGGTATTAAAAATTTTTGAAAGAACCTTTAACACTCATATCATTACCAAACAACCTGACCCGTAGATCACTTAATTTAATAACTTTATCCATTTCTCTAAATTCAAAATCACTTAAAGGACTCATATTATTTTCACCACCTAAAATTTTTGGAGCAATAAAAGTAATAACTTCCTGAATACAATTAGATTTAATCGCAGCAGTGGCCAATCTTGGACCACATTCCCAAAGAACTTTATTGCATCCTCTTTTTGCAAGTATTTTTGAAATTAACTCTGGATTATCTGATGATACCTTTTCTACCTCTACACATTCAGGAATCCTTGAGAGGTAGCTTTCATTTGATGTAGAAGAATTATAAATAACTAAAGTTTTTGCTTTACTACAATCCCAAAGATGTGAATCTGAAGGGAGGTCTAAACTTTTTGTGAAAACAACTCGCAAAGGCTCGGGATTTTTGGAACCTCTACTAGTCAAAAACGGGTTATCTTTTCTTAGTGTATTTCCCCCAATGATTATTGCATCAAATTCTGCTCTAAAAGAATGAACTAATGACCTCGATTCATCATTAGTAATCCATTTACTTTTACCATTTTTTAAAGCTATTCTTCCATCTATACTCATTGCCCATTTAAGAACACCAAATGACTTTTTAGTAATATTCCTATGAATGAAAGCCTTATTTAGATCTAAGGATTCTTTTTTGCATAATCCTAAGTTAACTTGTATTCCAGCTTCTTTTAAAAGCTTAATACCTTTACCAGAGACTCTTTTATCAGGGTCTTCAATAGAAATATATACCTTTTTTATCCCAGAGGATATCACTTTATCTACACAAGGAGGTGTTTTACCTTGATGGCAACAAGGTTCAAGATTCACATACATTATCCCGCCTTTAGCGTCCTTTTTTAAGTTATTAAAAGCCATTGCCTCTGCATGAGGCATCCCTGCTTTGAAATGAAAACCTTCTGAAATAAGGTTTCCATATTTATCAAGTATCACCGCTCCCACATTAGGGTTAGGACTCGTTGTATTTTTGCCTAAAGAAGCCAAAAAAATTGCTCTTTTCATCCATTTTTTATGGCTTACATTTTTTTCAGACATCTCCAAAAATCAAATTCAGTTTATTGATCTCCACTCTTTAACAACAAAGGGTGGAACAGGCAACTCAGAAAAAACTCCTGACAAAGATAATCTTAATGGTCTATTTTTATCTAAATTTTTAATCAATTTGTCAAGATCGAATTCTGCCGCAGCTTGTCTTCCATCATTTGCTAATTCCACATTAAGTAATGTTTTATCATCTAAAAGCCACTGTTTTCTACCTGATTCAACACTCAAGTAAGTGGGATGATCAATCCTAAGATTTCCTGGATATCCTATTACTCTCAAGATCAATTTATCTTCAAAAAGAGGTGATTTATAAGCTACTAATTGCCAAGTTTCAAAGTCCAAGTCCCTTAAAAACTCACTGCTAGCATTTATTAATTTCCCATTTATTTCTGTTTCTGCAACTTCTGCAGATACTTTTAATGGGTTAAAAATAAAAAATAGTAGTAAAAGTAAAGGTAATATTCCTTTTAAAAAAAATTTTTTATTTGATTTTGTAATTTTCTTCATTTTCAGAATCCATCAGGGCATCAAGAGTTACAGCTGTTCTTACAATAGCTTGATATCTTTTGATTATTTTACGATTTTTTTTTATAACTCGAGATAAATTCAAAGTGTCTTTTTCAGAATAGCTAGAGGTTAAATCGCTAGAATCTTCTTCAATAAACTCAAATTCACTATCTTTATTAATTAGAGTTAACAATAAATCATGTAATCTCTTTCTCCTTTCAGACAATTAATTTACTATGATAACTCGAATAATAATAAGATAATTCAATAAAACATTCAAATAATTTAGTTCCACTTCATTAAATATTCATGACTGAAGGTAATAGAAAAATTCATATAATTGGGATTAACTCTTATAAATTTGAGGATCTATCTTTCAAATTACAAAATCTATTTTTAGAAACAGAACATATTGCAGTTCCAAATTCATATTTTGAAGAAATTAAATCATGGAGTCAAAATAACTTAGAAAAAAAGAAATCATTTTTTTCGAGCTACAGTAATAACGAACTTGTAAACTGGTTGAGATCTCAAAAAAATGATGTAATTTTAATTTCGAGAGGAGATCCACTTTGGTTTGGAATTGGGAGAATATTACTAGAAAATTTTTCAAAAGATGAATTAAGTTTTTACCCTTCAAATACTTGCATTCAGTTAGCATTTAGTAAGCTAAAGATCCCATGGCAAGATACGGTTAATGTGAGTATTCACGGCAGAGATTCGACTAAGTTAGTTGAGTCTCTCAAATCAAGGCCTTCAAGTTTGGCGATTATTACAGACTCTAATAACAAAAGTTTAGAAGTAATCAAAAAACATTTATTAGAGTTAAATCTTACTGACTTCTATGATTTTTGGCTCTGCGAAGAGATAGGCTTCGACAATGAAAATATACGCAAATTAAATCTTAAAGAGTCATTACCATCTGATATATCAAGTTTAAACATTGTTGTTCTTACAAAAACAAAAAAAAAATTTTTTAAAAATAATATCCCTCTTTTCGGAATCAATGACAGTATTTTTAAAACTTTTGATGACAGACCAAATTTATTAACCAAAAGGGAGATTCGCGTTCAAATATTAGCTGATTTAGAGCTCCCTAAAAATGGTGTCATTTGGGATATAGGAGCAGGTTGTGGATCAATTGGTTTAGAGGCAATAAAATTAAGGCCTGATTTAGACTTGTTTTGTATCGATAAAAGGATTGGATCAAAGGCATTAATACTAGAAAACTCGAAAAGACTTGGCGTAAAACCAAAATTTATTTTTGAGGAAGACATAATTAAAACCTTGAACACGAGAAATTTAAATTCTTTTGAAAAACCGAATAGATTAGTAATTGGAGGATGTGATAAGAAGACCAAACTACAAATTATAGATAAACTGGCTCAGAGTATGAGAATTGGAGATATTATCGTTATCCCAATAATTGACGTTCAAACTATTAAAGAGTTGAAAGAAGAATTAGAAGATAAAAATTTCAAAACAAATTTAAATTTAATTCAGACCTATAAAAGCTTAAGTATCGCTGAGGGAATGAGATTAGAACCAAATAATCCTGTTTTTATATTAAAAGGGAAAAAATAAATTTAAGTAATTGTTATTTGTCTGGTTTAGCCACATGGGGCAATCCCCAACCTAGTTTATTTCTTAAAACTTGGAAAAATTCATGATCTTCAAGTCTTATAAACTTCACCGAGTGTTTACTTTTTCTTATTAAAACCCTATCTTCAGGCCAAACATAACAACCAGCATTCCCATCAACAACCATTACTAATCTTTCAGGAGTAGCAGGGAAAACAGTTACTGGTTCTGAATCATTAAAAACAAGTGCCCTTGATGCCAACGAGTGTGGAGCAATTGGAGTTAATTGTACTACTGGACAATCAGGTGTAATAACTGGTCCTCCAGCACTCAGAGAATATGCAGTAGAACCAGTTGGAGTAGATAAAATTACTCCATCAGCCGAAATATCAACAGGAGCATGTCGCCCTATAGAAATCTCAAAGTGACACATACTTGTTAAAGGTTCTCTATGAAGAGCCATCTCATTAAGGCAAAGAGACTCCCATCTTCTCTGATCATTTCTCATTACACTAACTATAAAGCAAGTTCTTTCTTCAATATCCCAATTTCCAGCAATTATTTTATCTATAGCTTCATCTAAGTTAGATAAATAAGCTTCCGCAAGAAATCCTAAATGACCTGTATTTATTGTAAGAATTGGAATTTTAGCAGGAGCCGTTTGCCTTGCAGCAGAAAGCACCGTCCCATCTCCGCCAAGAACAATTGCAAATTCCATTGATGAATCAAACCCCTCAGGAACACAATTCGTATATCCCAAAGGACGAACATGTTGATCAGGATTTGCGAAACCAACCATCCCTCCAGAGCTGCTAACTCTCACAACTTCAAAATTAGATTTTTCCAATTTTTTTTGAACAGAAGTTGCAGTTTGAACAGCTAGTTCCTTTCCATCATTAACGATTAGTCCTGCTTTACGTACCAATCAAAAAATTAAAACTAGGACTATCTTAAACTAATTTGTTGGACAATCCTAATTTAAGAATTAAATACTATTAGAACTGTTCTAAGAATCTAATATCATTTGTATAAAATTTTCTGATATCGTCGATCTGATGTCTCACCATACAAAATCTCTCAACTCCTAATCCTGCTGCAAAACCAGTCCACTTCTCAGAATCTATTCCTAATTTTTCTAACACCTTTGGATCTACCATTCCGCAGCCCATTACTTCTAACCATTTACCTTTCCACTGGACGTCTACTTCTGCTGAAGGTTCAGTAAATGGGAAATAACTAGCTCTAAATCTTACAGGAATATCTCCAAAAAAGGTCTTTAAAAATGTTAGGACTGTTCCTCTTAAATGACTAAAGTTAATGTCTTGATCGATACATAAAACCTCAACCTGATTAAATACTGGTGAATGAGTAGCATCTACTGCATCTCTTCTGTATACTCTCCCGGGAGCAATAATTCTTACTGGAGGAGGATTTTTCTCTAAGTATCTTATCTGAACAGGAGAAGTATGAGTCCTTAAAAGTCGATTTTCATCTAAGTAGAAAGTATCCTGCATATCTCTGGCGGGATGATTTTTGGGTATATTGAGAGACTCAAAATTATAAAAATCAGTTTCTATTTCAGGGCCACTTTCAACTGAGTATCCTAAACCACAAAAAATATCTATTATTTCGTCTTGAGTTGAAATCAAAGGGTGTTTATTCCCGGGAGGTGTTCCAATTGAAGGGATAGTTACATCAATTTTTTCTTTTTTAATCTTTTTATTTAGGGCTTCGCTGTCTAGTTTATTTTTTCTTTCAGTTATTAGTTCTTGCAAATTTATCTTTATTAAATTTGCCTTCTGACCAATAATTGGTCTATCGGTTGCAGATAATTGACCCATTGTTTTTAAGATAATTGATAAATCACCTTTTTTCCCTAGCAAGGAAACTCTCAACTGATCCAGTTCTTCATGAGTATTAGAATTATCTATATTATTTTTTGCTGTTAGAGAAAGATTATTTAGTTTTTCCTCAATTTGACTTAATGATTCAATTTGACTCACTGATATAGTAAAAATAAGTATTGCTTTATCTTACTTAAATATTGTCCATAAATAAAATGTATTGATTAATGAAACCGTTAAATATATTAATTAGCAATGATGATGGTGTTTTCGCAGCCGGGATAAGAGCTTTAGCAAAATCAGCTCAACAAAGAGGTCATAAGGTAAAAGTAGTATGTCCTGACCAAGAAAGATCAGCTACTGGTCATGGTCTTACCTTACAATCACCATTAAGAGTGGAAAAAGCGGACGAATTATTTGGAGAAGGAATTGAAGCTTGGGGATGTTCAGGTACACCTGCTGATTGTGTCAAATTAGCACTATCTGAACTCTTGAATCATAAACCTGATCTGGTCTTATCTGGAATAAATCACGGGCCCAATTTAGGGACAGATATTTTTTGTTCAGGCACAGTTGCTGCAGCTATGGAAGGCACTTTAGAAAATGTTCCCTCCATGGCAATAAGTGTTGCTAGTTTTAAATGGAAGAATTTTGAATTTGCTGGAGAAATTGCAATGAATATTGCCGAACAAGCAATTAACGATAGTTGGCCAGCTTCACTTTTATTAAATTTGAATATCCCCCCCTGCGAAAAAAACAAAATAAAAGAATTGTCTTGGACAAGATTATCGGTAAGAAAATATAAAAATCAATTTTCCAAAAGGGAAGATCCAAGGGGTGACGATTATTATTGGTTAGCAGGTGAGGTTGTTTTAGATCTTAAATCAAAAGGTTATGGTCCAAAAAACTGGCCCAGCGATGTATCTCAAATACAAGAAAATAAAATATCCCTTACACCTGTAGAACCAGATTTATTTTGGAGAGGTAATTTAGACAACTTACCTAAAATTAATAATTCATTTGTAAATCCTTCTTAAAAGCCATAAAGAAAAGCAAAGTCCAAAAAAATGAGCAGCAATAACTTGAGTGTTACTAAGAACTGATAATATTTCAAGACCAGTAATTGGGATATCAGATGTCGCTGTTATCAATTGTCCAGTTGTTTGAGAGGATGCTTGTATAAATAAGGCTCCCATAAGAGCTTGATATCCAATTAATCCAAACAAAATTCCAAATAAATCAACTATTAGTCCTCGTTTTATCAATTTACTGGTTTGTCCTCTTGAGGGTCTTGCATTACTTGCGATTGCTCTTCCTGTTCTAACTATTAACCAACCTTGCCAAAGACTAAAAAGTAGTAAAATCAGGGATATTGTTGTAAGTGATAGACCAGGCGCCAAGCCAAGCTGTCCTTCGCTGTTATTTACAACATTTGAAAAAAGCAAAACAGCTGCAACAACAACACCTAGAATGGACTGAACCCAAAAGCGTATCCATCCAATGCGCCGCATTCCAAATGAAAGGGACTGAAAATCAATTTTGTCAGACATTCATTTGATTGAATAAACTGTAACCAATCCAAATTTGCCACTAAAATCATAAAATTGCACGTAATCTTTTGATCTCTTTAATATCGCCATCTGAAGTTAAAACTCCTACCTCAATAGCTATTGGAAGTTTTGATGGCCTTCATGCTGGCCACAGACAGTTAATAAAAAGTGTAGTTGAAGAAAATCAATATACTCCAACGATTGCAAGCTTCTGGCCTCACCCCAGAGAAGTTCTTTATAAAGAGACTCGTCTTAGACTTGATCTTCCTAATGAAAAACTTTCTATTCTTGAAGATTTGGGGATTGAACAATTAGTTCTGATTCCTTTTGATATGGAACTATCCAAATTAAGTGCAGAAAGATTCGTAAGAGATATTTTGATAAATCAATTACAGGCAAAAAACATTTCTGTAGGTGCTAATTTTAAATTTGGTTTCAGAAGAAGTGGAGACATAAATACAATAAAAAATATGATTAAGGATACGGATATTAAACTAAAAATTACTCCAATTTTAGAAGACAAGGAAGGTAGAATCAGCAGCAGCAGAATAAGAGATCTATTAGAGAAAAGTGATCTGAAAAATGCTTTCAAAATTCTTAATAGGCCTTATAGTTTTAATGGAAGGGTTGTTAAAGGTAAAGGAATTGGAAAAAGTATAGGATGGCCTACCGCAAATCTTGAAATAGATGGAAGAAAATTTTTACCTGGAGAAGGAGTTTACGCATCTTGGACAACCATAGAAAATTCCAACCAAAAAATTGAATCTGTTATGAATCTTGGCTCTCAACCAACAATAAATCCTTTATTGCCATCTGCAGTTGAAGTTCATTTAATAAATAAAGATATCGATCTATATGGTTTAAATCTATCTGTAGAACCTGTTGAAAAACTAAGATCTCAAATCAAGTTTAATAATATAGATCAACTTTCTAATCAAATTAAAAAAGATAGAGATAATGCTCTAAAAATTTTTAAAAACTATAAAAAATAAATTACAAATGCTGAATTCCAATACTAAAGACTCTGAGGATTTAAGAATTTATCAAATTATTGACGCTAATCTAGATAGAGCTAGAGAAGGACTAAGAGTATTAGAGGATTGGGCTAGATTTGGTCTGGGCAAAAAAAAATATGTTGAAAAGATTAAAAATTTTAGACAAATTTTAGGAAAAAATCATTTAGAAGTTTATAAACAATCTAGAAATCACATTGAAGACCAATGTAAAGGATTGACTCATCAAGAGCAAATCAACAGAAAAACGTCTGAGCAAATTATAAGTTCTAACTCAGCCCGAGTTCAAGAAGCATTACGAGTCATAGAAGAATTCTCGAGGCTACAGAATCATGAACTTTCAAAAATCGCTTCCGAAATTAGATATGAAATTTATACTATTGAAATTAACTTATTAAGTTACAGCAAGTTTAAGAAGTCGGAGGAAATATTAAAAGAGAATGACTTATATGTAATCACAGATCAAAAGGATAATTTATTAGAAATAATAGAAGAGATTTTAATTGCAGGAGTAAGAATTATTCAACATAGATTTAAAACGGGAACTGATCAAGATCATCTTCAAGAAGCAATTCAGATTAAAAATCTATGTAAAAGATATAATTCTTTATTTATCGTTAACGATAGACTTGATATAGCTTTAGCATCAAATGCTGATGGCATTCATCTTGGACAAGAAGATCTAGACTTGAAAACCGCAAGAAAACTATTAGGATATTCAAAAATTATTGGAATAAGTGCAAATAATGCAATTGATATTTCAAATGCTCTTAAGGAAGGTTGTGATTATTTAGGGATAGGGCCAGTATTTGAAACTAAAACAAAAAAGAATAAAAAACCTTTAGGTATTGAAAATATCAAAACATTAACAAAGGATTTAAATATTCCTTGGTTTGCTATTGGAGGAGTTACAACGAATAATATTTCGTATTTAAAAAGAAATGGTTTTAAAAAAGTTGCCTTAGTTTCGCAACTAATGAATTCTGAAGATCCAAAAGAAGACGCTATTATGATTTTAAAAGAGTTGTCTTATGAAAATTAGGGTAAATGGAGAGGAAAAAAAAATAGACCTTGATCAAGAAAATGCTCCATTATCTATAGTGTTAAATTCCATGGGATATAAACCCAACACAATTGTTGTAGAGTTAAATAATTTAATTATTAATTCTTTAAAATGGGAAAAAGTGAAACTTAAAGATGGAGATAATTTGGAAATAGTTTCAATAGTTGGAGGTGGTTAAAAAGATAAAAACTTAAATTATTAAGAATCTTCATAATTTTTTAAGTTTAAGCTTGAAACAATAACCAAATTTTTTCTGTTTTCGTTTTATATTTTTATTACTTATTTAAACCAATGAAAGAAAAAACTGATAATAACTCCAGGTCATTAAAATGGGAGCAAAATGGTGAGTTAGCCCATAAAGATTTAACGGAGCTAATTGAAAGATTAAAAAATGTAGAAAGTGAGCATACCTCCTCTGAGCTATCTCGATTAGGTACAAAATCAAACATAAAAGATTAAATTTGTTACTTAGATCTTGTTTTTATAAAAATTTGTACCAAATTAAAATTACTGAATATAAAAAATAAATGCCGAAAAGATTTCCCGAGTGGGTAAACACAGAGGTGGTAATTAAAGCAATCAAAATGAGAGACGAAGGAATGCTTTCAAAACAACTCAATTTATGGATAGAAAACCTATTAGAAATTGAAAAAAAGTAAGTTTTTAGGAAAAAGTATTAATAATTCTTAGAGCTGCCATTGCTGCTCCGTAACCATTATCTATATTCATCACTGTAATACCTGGAGAACAACTAGATAACATACTAAATAAAGCACTTTCTCCATTTCTGCTAACTCCATATCCTACAGATACAGGTACTGCGATTATCGGTTGAGCTAACAATCCACCAACTACAGTTGCCAAAGCTCCCTCCATTCCAGCACAAACTATCAATACATCATATTTATTAATTTCTTCTAACTGACTGATTAATCGATGAAGTCCTGCTACGCCAACATCTATAAAAGATTGGCAATTAACACCATAAATTTCAAGAGCCAATTTAGCCTCAAGTGTTACTGGCAAATCACTTGAACCTCCTGAAATTAATGCAACTTTTTTACTTGTGTTTAGTTTATTCTGATTTTCCCCAATAATTAAGCATTTTGCTTCTTCATAGAATCGTGCATCATCATGCAAAGCCAAAAGATCAATAGCTTTTTCATTATTAATCCTAGTAATAAAAACAACCTCATTTTTACTTAATACACTTTCCGATAATCTCTTTAATTGGTCGATAGTCTTATCTTGACCCCAAATTGCTTCAATGAGTCCGAGCCTTTCTCTTCTTTGGAAATCAAACCTGATATCAAAATTCATCCTTGTTTATCTAATTCTCCCTCATAAACTAACTCAAAAGGATTTTCTACTACATTAAGAGCATCTTTAACATTATCTTCAAATTTTTTTTGAACTAAATATACTTCAGACATTGGTATACTTTTCCATAATTTTTTGCTTTCCCAATTTACTAATATTAAAGCTTCTTCTTTTTCTTTATCCCAAAACAATTGTCTCCCTAAGAAACCATCTTGAGAAGATAACCATGGCTCCCATACTTCTTTTTCAGCATTCAACCATACTGCTTTTGCATCAGCAGGGACTTTAAGTCTTAATTCTTCTATCACCATTGCACTTTGATAATTATCCATTGTAAGAGCTTTTAGATTGGGAATATAAGATTGAAAAGTTAAAACTACTAAGCAAACTAATATTAAACAAAATCGTTGAAATTTTCTTTTCAAATTACAATTAAATATCATTTTTCTCAAGAAGTACTACAGAATGGCAGCTTATACCTTCTTCTCTTCCTTCTGGCCCCAATTTTTCATTTGTAGTTGCTTTAATTCCAATTAAATTTTCATCAATATTTAATATCTCAGAAATATTTTTTTTCATTAATCTCACATGTGGTATAAATTTTGGCCTTTCAGCGACAAGTACACTATCAATATTATTTATTTCCCAACCTTCTTGTCTTATCAAGTCAATTACTTTTGATAACAAAAACAAGCTGTTAGAATTTTTCCATTTTTCATCAGATGGTGGGAAGTATTTCCCTATATCGCCAAGCGAAAGAGCTCCCAATAATGCATCCATGATCGAGTGAACTAAAACATCAGCATCACTATGACCATCCAAGCCTAAATCATCTGGATGATACAATTTTACACCACCAATTATTAAATCCCTATTCGCTACTAATCTATGAATATCGTATCCATTACCAATACGAAAATTAGGAAATCTTTTTTTCATACCAAAAGATGTGAAAGATAATAAAACAATCTGAAATTATTTTGTAATTCTAAGTAGGTTTTTTAAAATTTATAATTAGATGATACTTTTATACCCACTTTAAAGTAATTTTACCAATAAAAAGTACCATTAGTAATTAATGGAAATTTCTAGCAAACTTGTTATCTAAATAAATCCCAAAGGACACTATTAGTAAAGTTGCCAAAGATAGAAAATATATATTAGTAAAAATATAAAAAATGGATAAAAAGGATATTGATAAAATATAAAGTAAAGAAACGTGTGAATGCTTTAAACCTCCAGCAACTAACCTTTGATATAGATGTAATTTATGAGAATTAAAGATATTTTGCTTATTTATAGCCCTTCTAATAAGACAGACGAGTGCATCAAAAAGTAAAGGAGAAATCAAAAGAATTATTTTTATTATTTCTTCAATACTATTTGATTTATAAATTAAACTAGTCAGGTAAGCACCTAGGAATAAGCTTCCAGAATCGCCCATAAATACCTTTGAGGGATACCAATTAAAAAATAAAAAAGCACTCAAAGTTCCAATTATTGGTATTAAATAATGAAAATTTGTATTCAAAGTTAAAAAAATCACTATCATACTTCCGCAGATCAATCCATCAATCCCATCCATAAAATTTACAGAATTAATTATTATAGTCCCGAAAAAAATAATTAAAATTATAAAAAAAGAATTTATATCTAATAATTTACTTATGAAAACTGACTGATCTTTTGAAATGTAAAAAACTATTGCACATAAAGTAACTACTTGAAATATATATCTAACTAATTTAGAAATATTAAATTTATCATCAATTATTCCTATAAATGCCAAAGGTAAAGATAGTAATGGCAAATAAAAGCCTTGATAAATTGCTAAAACACTATAGGTAACAATGAAGGAAATCCCACCGCTTGATGGCATTATTTTTTTATGCATTCCTCTTTGGGTAGGTTTAGCTGGAAAAATTTTGTAAAGTAAAGGGATTGATTTTTTTAATATCAAAAATGTAAATAAAGATGAGACTATGAAATGTAAAAGATATTTGTATAGTTCTCCCATATAAATTTTTAACTCCTAACCTTCTTTCGAATATACCATTTTCAACCATCTTGGTACATCTTTATCTAGGTAAAAATTGATCCACTTAAGACATTTTTTATTAATAATTTAGTACTAAATTTATAGCGAGATCTGCTTCCATCTTTTTAAAAAATTTTATTTAATAACTTTATTTTACCTTTTCCAGAAATTTTATTAATTCCAAAATATTCACATCTTCAGCATTTCCAAGTTTTATTAAAAAAGTTTTTGATATTTCTTGAACTTGAATTTAAAGTATTTATGTGTGAATTCGCCATGTGCATAAAATAAATAATCTCTGATGCTTTTCCATAGAGAATGCTTTGTCTTATTAATTATCGAACAAACTCTGTTCTTTTTGTATTTTTAAGAACATCTAATATCTAATGCATTATTTAATTGGTCTACATCAAAACCAGCAGAGGATAATAATGTCTTTACTGCACTTAAAATAAAAGAATTATCTTTAATTAATTTGAAATTTGTAATTTCTGGTACATTTGACAAAATTTAATCTGTGACACTTCTGTAATTCATAAATCAATTCGAAAAAGTTTTAACTACCAATCAGGGTAAATATCATATTCATTGCCTCTTCTAAATTCCATAAATTGATTATATTCTTTTATTATTCTTTTACTTTGTGGGGATTTTTTATAGTTTTGGTTCGAAATCAAGTCGCTTCTTCTCTCCAATGTTCTTTCCATACTTTTTTGCCTCCTCCACGATTTAATCTCTTCATGGTTACCGCTGACTAAGATATCAGGCACTTTCATATCTTTAAAAATTAATGGCCTCGTGTAGTGAGGATATTCTAATAAAAAAGAATTATGACTCTCATCAACTAGGGAGTCTGGATCACCAAGAGTTCCTGGTAATAATCTGGTTAAACCATTAATTATTGATATAGCGGGTATTTCACCTCCAGAAAGAACATAATCACCTATCGATATCTCTTCATCAGCTAAACATCTAATCCTTTCATCAAAACCTTCATATTGACCACAAATAATTATTATTTGATCCAAAGCGGACCATCTCACAAGATCCTTTTGCTTTAAGACTTTACCCTGTGGGGTCATTAACAAAGTTTTACTTTTAGGTGATTTTCTAATAGATTCATATGCCTTATAAATAGGTTCAGGTTTTAGTACCATTCCTGCTCCTCCTCCATAAGGCTTATCATCTACTTGTCTGTAGGAACCTTCACCATATTCTCTTAAATCATGTAAATTTACATCGATCAAATTCTTATCTAGAGCTCTTGTTATGACCCCTGAATTATTTATTAATTCAAAAGCTTTAGGGAACAATGAAATTACCTCAAAATTAAAACTACTCATCTATAAATCTTCCTCATAACCGAACTCAATTAACCTTGATTCTTTTTTTCTCCAATTTGGAACAACTCTCACAAACAACTCCAAATGAACTGGACCATCAATTAATTTTGACATATCAGATCTTGCCGAATGACCAATCTTTTTTAACATTGAACCTTTCTTACCAATAAGAATACCTTTTTGAGTTGATCTTTCAACGATAATAGTAGCCAAAATAGCTGTAAAACTTTTGCCATTATTTCTTTTCATTTCCTCAATCTTTTCTATCTTTACTGCAACACTATGAGGGACTTCTTCTCTTGTATTAATTAATACCTTCTCTCTTACTAAATCAGATAATAAATTATCTAATGGTTGGTCGCATATCATTTCTTCATCATAAAGTTTTGGTCCCTCTGGAAGAAAAGTTAGCACCATATCGATTAATTCAGAACATCCTTCTCCTTGGGAAGCACTTACAATTAGAAAATTTCTGTTAATTCCGAAAAATTTTCTATATTGATCAATTCTTAAATTTCTAAATTCTTTATTTACCAAATCCCACTTATTTAATACAACAATAAACTCAGTTTTACTTGCGATTAGAAAGTTCAAAATATATTCATCACCTCTACCAGGTTCTTCACTTGAATCGATTACAAAAATTACCATATCAACTCCATTAATTGCAGATTTTGCATTTTTTACTAATATCTCCCCAAGTCGATGATGAGGTTTATGAACCCCTGGTGTATCAACAAAAATTATTTGCCCATTGCCTGTAGTAAGTATTCCTTTTAATTTATTTCTAGTAGTTTGCGCTATTGGAGAAGTAATCGTTATTTTTTCTCCAATCAATTTATTTATTAAAGTAGATTTACCTACATTTGGCCTTCCTAGTAAACTTACAAACCCAGATCTATAATTGGCCAAAGACTTTTAATGCATCAATAATAAAATTCTGATCAAAAATGGAAAAAAAAACCATAAATTTAAAAGAAGCTTCGTTCACACAAGCAATCAACATATCCGCAAAATGGTGCAAAGAGTGGGGTGAAGATTTACTCAGCGAAGAGGTTTTGGCAGATAGAATCGCAGAGCTAATTAAAACAAGAAATGGACTCAGAGGATTTTTTGCATACGCCTTATCAGATAAAGATTGTTTTTTGTTAGACAAACTTCCTTTTTCACTAATTTACAAACTGAATGAAGGCGGTGATGCTGTAACAGACATAGTAGTAAAAAATTTAATAATGAGTTCTGCTCAAATTATTATTCATCGAAGAGATAATAATCAAGAATATGAGATAACATCGGAAAACATTTCAGATAGATGTAAGGCTATTCTAAGACTGCTAGAAACTAAGTCAGTTTCAAAGTCTGTCAATAAAGTCCTTATATACTTAGATGATATGGGAAATAGTTTTGATAATTCAGTAAAATATGATTCAGAGCAAAAGGAATTTATAAAAAAACAAATTCTTGATATCCCCCAATAAAAAAGCGTAGAAACAAATCTACGCTTTTGGATAGCTATTTATTTAATGTTTTAGTCTCTTCTTCCACCGCCTTGGAGTGCAATCATTAATCTCAATATAAAAACAAAAAGATTTATATAAGTAAGATACATACCTAAAGCCCCTGAAAGGTATTGATCGTCTTTATATCTTCTTGGCATTGTATAGAAATCAACGAAAGACATTGCAACAAATAAGACAGTTCCAAATCCTGCAATTATCAATTCGAGTCCTGAACCTCCAAAAACTCCTGGAGCAAATAATCCCCCAATTAATTGGACAAACATTGCTATAAGCAGTCCTATCAATCCGAGACCAACTACCCCACTGAGTGCTTGACCCACACTATCACTCATTCTTTGACCAGTGTAAGAGGCAATAACGAAAGTTATACCAGTAGCTAAAGCAGCTGTTCCAACAGAACCAATACCAATTGTTCCTATTGCTAAAGCGACTATTCCACTTAATGTGAATCCAGTTAACAAACTAAATGCTGTCAATAAGGGCAGGGCCTTCGCATTATTTGCATTATTTGCAGCGCTTGTGGCTATAAAAAACAAAATCAATTCTGCAATAAATGCAACTATTGAAAGAGGCTGGAAAAGACCAGGATTTGTTGCTATGAGTGAGACACCTGCTAAAACGCCTAAAGAAGTTAGAACCATCCCTCCACCTACATAAGGTAAAGCTTTTTGAACAACATTAGGTCCAACAATTGAACCACTTTGTGCTTCACGAATAGCTTGATTGAAATTACTACTTGCTGGCATTTTTTTTATTAAATATGATTATATTCTACTTGATTTTTAAAATTTCAGGGTACGGATCTCCAGAGTTATAAAGTTATCGATAAGCCTCAATAATTTTCTGAACTAAAGGATGACGAACTACATCTTCAACAGTCAAATGACAAAATTTGATCCCTTCAGTTTCCGAGAAAATTCTTGATGCTTCTATTAGGCCGCTTTCCTGATCTTTTTTTAAATCAATTTGGGTAATATCTCCATTTACTACCATTTTTGATCTTTCACCTAATCTGGTTAAAAACATTCTCATTTGAGAACAAGAAGTGTTTTGGGCTTCATCAAGAATTACCAAAGAATTATCCAAGGTTCTGCCCCTCATAAAGGCTAAAGGAGCAACTTCAATAATTCCTTTATCGATTAACGAATTTGTTTTTTCAAATCCGAATATGCTATGTAAAGAATCAAATAAGGGTCTTAAATATGGATCTACTTTTTGTTGCAAATCTCCAGGCAGGAATCCTAGACTTTCACCAGCTTCAACGGCTGGTCTGGTTAAAACAATTTTTTCTATTTTTTTTTCGTTCAATAGTCTCGCTGCGCATACAGTTGCTAAAAATGTCTTTCCAGTCCCAGCGGGACCAATTGCAAAGGTAAGATCATAGTTTTCAATTGCTTCAACATATTCTTTTTGCCTTAAAGTTCTTGGTCTTAAAAATATTCCCTCTTTTGAACGCGCAAGAACTTTTTTCCCAAGTTGAGCATGTGATGATGACTCTCCCATATTTAAAGAACTTAAAGCTGCTTTAAGATCTACTTCTGGAACTTCTAAACCTTGTTCCCAAATAGGTCTTGTCAGCTCCACCAATGCTGATGCTCTTTCAATCTTAGAGATTACACCGTTCATCTCAAGTTGTAAGCCTCTTATAGTTAAAGAAACTCCCGTTAAAGACTCAAACTTTTTTAAGAAAGAGTTCCCTGGTCCAGATAATGCAGTGGCAGCATCAGAGTTTGGCAAATCAATTGTGAAGTGACCAGTTTTGGAAACTTCTTTCATTTAGTTATTTTATTAGAATTAAAAAAAATCAAACTTCTAGCTTTCAGCTTCATTACTATCGCTTTCAGCTTTACTACCAACATTTTCTTCGTCTTTGGTTTTAGCCTTAGCTAATTTTTCCTTCTCTAGCTTTGCCTTACCAATAGCGATAGAAGGTCTCTCTACTTTTTCTAAAAGTCCGCCTTTCTCTAACAAAGTCCTAACTACATTAGTTGGCTGAGCTCCTTGCGTAAGTCTTGATCTTAAAGCTTCCGTATCTAGCCTAGTTTCTTTAGTTCTTGGGTTATAAAAACCTAGTTCTTGAAGAGGTCTACCATCTCTTCTGGAAGTACTATTGCACGCAACAATTCTGAAACTTGCCTCTTTCTTCTTACCAAAGCGCTTAAGGCGCAACTTAATCATTTTAAATTAATGTGTTTTTAATAATAATATCATTTAAAGGTAAAAAATTAGAAACTATAAATCAGCAAATCCTTTTTTCTTTTTATTATTTTTTTGTTTTTTAAATGGTTTATTACCCATTCCTCCCATTCCCGGCATTCCTCCCATCCCCGGCATTCCTCCCATTCCCGGCATTCCTCCCATTCCCGGCATTCCTCCCATCCCCGGCATTCCTCCCATCCCCGGCATTCCGCCATTCGAGATTTGTTTCATGAAACCTCTCATTCTTTGAAAATCAGCTAGTACTTTATCTACATCTTTTGCTTCATAGCCACTACCCTGAGCTATTCTTTGTCTTCTAGAAGGCTGGGCGGCAAGAACCTCAGGTTTTTGTTTCTCCTCGAGAGTCATTGAAGAGATCATAGATTCTATTTTTTTAAGTTGATCTTCTCCATTTTTTATCATCCCATCATCTATTTTATTCATTCCAGGTATTAATTTCATCAATCCCCCAAGTGACCCCATCCTTTTAATTAATCTCATTTGCTTAACAAAATCATTAAAGTCAAAAGTAGCCTCTTGAAGTTTCTTTTGCATCGCTTCTGCATCAGCAAGCTCTACTTCTTTTTGGGCTTTTTCAACAAGTGTTAATACATCTCCCATTCCTAAGATTCTGCTAGCCATTCTCTCTGGGTGGAATGGCTGCAGGGCCTCAATTTTTTCTCCAACACCAATAAATTTAATTGGTTTACCACTTATTTTTCTTATTGATAAAGCAGCACCTCCTCTTGAGTCTCCATCCAATTTAGTTAATATCGCTCCGGTAATTCCTACTTTTTCATGAAATGACTTTGTTAAGTCAGCAGCTTCTTGCCCAATCATTGAATCAACAACAAGCAAAACTTCGTCCGGGCTAGAAACTTCTTTTATTCGAACCATTTCACTCATCATTGAATCATCAATTTGCAATCTTCCTGCGGTATCAATAATTATCGAATTAAAATCATTTTCACTAGCAAAATTCAATGCGTCCTTAGCTATCTCTTCTGGTTTGCTATTTTTTTCTTTAGCTGAAAAAACTTCCAAGTCATATTGACTTCCCAAAGTTTTGAGCTGCTCTACAGCTGCCGGTCGATAAATATCAGCAGCGACCAAAAGAACTTTTTTATCTTTTTCCTTTAAATAAAGGCCTAATTTTCCTGTTGCAGTTGTTTTACCCGCCCCCTGAAGTCCAGCCATCAAAATGACTGTGGGACTATCTTGATTTTCTTTTAGAGGAGAGTTTTCATTCCCCATAATATTAATCAATTCTTTATTTACAACTTCTATAAACTTTTGACCTGGGTTTACCCCTCTAACCACCTGTTCTCCGATAGCTTTATCTTTAACATCCGAAATAAATTCTTTTACTACAGATAAACTAACATCCGCATCGAGAAGTGCTCTTTTAACCTCCTTCAAGGCATCATTGATATTATTTTCGCTTATTTTTGCTTCGCCTCTTAAACCTTTTACCGCGTCTTCAAAGCGTGATGACAGTTCATCAAACATTATTAAAAAGTAATTTTAATTATTATATAGGATCTTCTAATTTATACTTACAAGCCACTTACAAAATCAACCAATTTCCATGATTTATTAGAAAAACCTAAAGTATATTTAACTTTTAGCGGAGTCAATGATGTTTCATTAACAAATTCTCCTGAATTCTTTATTATTCTCTCTAGGTAATCTAATTCAGCTAAAACAACTATCCTAGAAGAAGTTTGAGATTCCAAATCTATCTTCAGGATTCGGGAATTAATTTCTTTATAGATTCCTTTCTTGATATCATTTTGTCGTTCTTCAATAGTTCTTTCAATCAAACCACTTCTAACAATATGGGAAAGATTAATTTCACCCTTTCTAGATAAATAATTACTTTTATTTAGTAGCCATTGATTAATTAAACTACTTATATCATCTAAGGAAGGAGAGGCTTTAGTAAGTTTTTTAACTTTGATGGAATTAGTTTCAGTAGATTTTACAGGGATTGGTTTTAAGTTATTTGAAGGATTTTTTTTTATTTCTTGATTAATAGCTTTATCACTTAACTTTTGGTTTGTATCTGTAGATACTAAGGGTTTATCTAATATGGCTTCATCTTGAATAGAATTTTTAAAATTATTTCTTAAAAATCCAATGCCAATACCAAATGCAAATAATAATAAAAACGCATACAAGTATATCAACAATGGTGACCTACCAATAATTTCTTGATCATTCAAGAATTCCCCAAAACTAAACTTTAGTTCAGCAATTTTTTCAATTAAAAACCTATAAAAATCTAATGTTTTATTCTTAAAAATTTCCTCATTAAATTTATTATCTTGGATATCGATTTTTTCGAACTTTTGTTTTATGCCACCTGGCAATGGTAATCTCCCTTCATCAAAATTAGTTACTTCGTTATCAAAATTTTGAGTAACTTTTGTAGTGGATTCTTTATTGAATTGTTGATTCTGAAAATTTGGTCTAAATGAAGTTTTATTTGATTTCTTTTCTAATCTTTCAATAAATTCTTGAATTTCCCTGTCTTCAAACCAAGTATTTAAATCTACCTCTTTTGATTCAATATCTCTATAACCAACTAACACATCGTTCTCTAACCAATTTTTACAGAAAATACATATTGCTTCTAGCTTATTTCCTGGATAGTTATTAAGCCAATCTCGCAAATTATCGTCAGAACTACTTAAGAACCTAGCTGAGGCCTGATCAACATCTGCCAGAAGCAAGTCTAAACAGCCTATAAGAGGCATTGAATCAAGTCCTGATAAATTTAGTTTCTTCAGAATTCTTCTTGCTTCGAACAATTTTTCAGGCTGTCTTCTAGAGAAACCAAGTGCTGTCAAAGATAGAAAAGCCAAAAATCCAGCCTCTAATGAACCTCTTTTTTGTAATTCAAGAAACAACTCTATCTGTTCATCTACTGTCAGATATGACTTTATTTGTTGGAAAAAAGCTTCAAATTCTTGTTGATTTAGGTAATCTCCATATTCAGATTTATTGTTACCTTCTAAACCCCCTCTTTTAGTTATTAAATTTTCCAACATACTTAAACCTTTTTTATGAGACTCTTGATCATTTAAATCCCTACTAAGTAAGTCTAGGATCCTGTAAGGAAGCAGAGAAACCAAGTCTTCTTCAAGATCTTTCCTAATTTCAACAAGCTTTCCCATTCTTTGCAGAAGTTGTATACCCTCTTGTAAAAAATCTGCAGCGTTGGAATACGATCTAAGCTTTTGTTCTTGAATTGCAGAGTCTCTAGCAGTTAATGCAGCCAATAAAGTTAGATCGGCTTCTCTACTACTACCTAAGGCTGGAGTTTGTGGAGGCTGCAAAGCTTTTCTTGCGATTTTAAAAGCTTCTTTTGGGGAACCTGATTCCCAAAGAAGTATCAAGCCTGCAACATCTCTATTTGAGGAAAACTCTAATCCAGAGACGCCATTTGATAATAAATTCTCATATTCTCTCCTACTTTCTGGGTCAGTAAGCAAATCAGCGGTAAGTCGAAGCAACTCTGATCTTTGGGATAAAACTTCATAAGTAAAGCCTTCATTAGGTGTCTTATCCAACCGCAATTGAAAAGCTCTTAATATTTCCTCAGATGTTGCAGAGGGGCTTACGCCAATTAAACGAAAATGGTCTAATGGAAGTTCCAAACAAATATCCTATTGAAAATTCTTAGACAAATTTTATCAAGTTAAAAATTTTTTTCATAAGGTCATACAGAGTTATTAAAAAAAATCATGAAAATTGACCTTCACAGCTTAGAATGTTAACAAATCAAAACTTCATTAAGGTATTTTCTTGGAAACACACGTAGAAAGAATTTCAAATCTTCAAGATATAAAAAAAGCCGAATTAGATCGAGAAACAGGGTTATTTCTTTATGAAGATATGATACTTGGCCGCAGATTCGAAGATAAGTGTGCAGAAATGTACTACAGAGGAAAAATGTTTGGTTTCGTTCATTTATATAACGGCCAGGAAGCTATTAGCACTGGTGTAATTGGTGCCATGAAAAAGAAACACGATTGGTTTTGTAGTACCTACCGCGATCATGTACATGCACTTAGTGCAGGTGTTCCCTCTTTTGAAGTAATGAGCGAACTTTTTGGTAAAGCTACAGGTTGTAGTAAAGGCAGAGGTGGATCCATGCACTTATTCTCAAGAGAGCATCACTTGTTGGGAGGATACGCATTTATTGGGGAAGGCATTCCAGTTGCTTTAGGAGCAGCCTTTTCAAGTAAATATAAAAAAGAGGTTGCTGGTAATAATAGTAGTGACTCGGTAACTGCAGCATTCTTCGGAGATGGAACTTGCAATAATGGACAGTTTTTTGAATGTTTGAATATGGCCCAATTATGGAAATTACCCATAATCTTTGTTGTTGAAAACAATAAATGGGCTATTGGAATGGCCCATGATAGAGCAACCAGCAATCCTGAAATTTGGAGAAAAGCCTCTGCTTTCGGTATGCATGGTGAGGAAGTTGACGGAATGGATGTATTGGCTGTTAGAGGGGCTGCACAAAGAGCAATTGAGCGAGCTAGAGCAGGAGAGGGTCCCACCCTTTTAGAATGTTTGACCTATAGATACAGAGGACATTCACTTGCAGATCCTGATGAATTAAGGTCTGAAAAAGAGAAGGATTTCTGGGGAAAAAGAGATCCTATCAAGAAATTAGCTCAAGAAATTATTGATAAAAAATTTGCAACGCAAGAAGAATTAAAAAGTATTGAAAAGAAAATTGATATAGAAATATCAGAAGCTGTTAAAAATGCTTTAGAGGCACCTGAACCTCCTTCTAAAGAGTTAACTAAATATATTTGGGCCGAAGATTAATTAAATTCCACTGGGTAACTTTCTGGTTAAATTTCTTAATTTTCTTAATGCCTTCAATTCAACTTGTCTTACTCTCTCCCTAGAAACTTCAAGTAATCTTCCTATCTCAGCAAGTGTATGCCTCTCATTGCCATCAAGGCCAAATCGTAATTTAAGTACATGTTGTTCTTGCTCGCTTAGATGGCTTAACCACATACCAAGTTGCTCTTGATGCATTTTCTGTTCAACTTGATCTAAAGGTTCTTCATTGTTACTATCGGCAATTAAATCACCTAGGAAGCTCCTACCATCATCACCATTAACAGGAGCATCCAAACTACTTGTTGATAAAGCTTGTCTTAAAACAGAATCTAATTCTTCCACATCAATATCCATAGCTTCTGCAATCTCAATTCTGCTTGGCATGGCACCAAGTTTATGCGCTAAATCTCTACTAACTTTTCTGATGGATGCCAATCTTTCGCTTAGATGAACAGGTAAACGTATGGTCCTAGATTGACAAGCTATTGCTCTTGTCATACTTTGCCTGATCCACCAAAATGCATAAGTTGAAAATTTATACCCTCTTTTTGGATCAAATTTTTCAACGGCCCTTTCGAGCCCGAGAGAGCCTTCTTGAACTAAATCTAAAAGTTCTAGTCCCTTGCCTTGATATTTTTTTGCAACACTGACTACTAATCTTAAATTGGCCTCCATCATTCTATCTTTAGCTCTTTTACCAACTTTTATATTTCTTTTTTCTTGAGAGGTGAATTCTTTATTTTTTTCGTTTAATTGACCGTCTTCTGTGAGAATCATCATTTTTTGAACTTGGTTACCCAATTCAATCTCCTCATCTGGAGTTAGGAGAGGACGACGACCGATCTCCGATAAGTACCAACTTATAGAGTCTTTGCCTCTTCTTTTATGAGTTTCAGTTGGTGTTGGTACTGATGAAGACATTTCTGACCTAGTAAGGTATTAAAACTCTCCTATATTTTTTAATAAACCGCCAAATATTTAATATCTGCTTCAGATTTCAGGTAATAATTGTACATAAATGTGTTTAAAGCTAAAAATAACTCTCTTAAATTGTTTCTTTCAAGATATTTGTCTCGTTTTCCTATTTCTCATTAATTTAGATAATTCATCACCAATAGCATAAGCATTTGAGCCTGTTTTACACTTTGATGCAGCAAAAGAATGTAGAAGTACGTATTTAGTAAAAAAATCCGTTGTTATTTTTTTACAAAGGGTCAAATCAATAGCAGAACTGCCAGCTATAAATCCAGATAAAAGATCGCCTAATCCTGCTCTAGCAGTCTGAGAATCAGTCCCAAAAAGTTGCCATGCTTTTTCATCATCAGCAACTATGCTGTTAGCTCCTTTTAACAAAACACTTATATTAAATTCTTTGGCCGCTTTAAGGGCTAGTCCAACATTAGTCTCACCTTCTATATTAGGAAATAACCTTGAAAATTCCTTAATATGAGGTGTAATCCATGTTTGAAATTTTCTTTCTATAAAGAATTTTGATCCTAATTTTGATTCAGAAATTCTATTAAGTGCATCTGCATCTAAAATCAATAATCCTTTAAAACCTATAAGGTAGTCTTTTGATTTTTGCCAATCATCATTATCAATTCCTATCCCTGGACCTACAGCTAATGAGTCATATAAATTTAGATCAATATTTTTTAGTGCGCTGAACAAGGATGCATTACCATTTTGATTAGTTGTCATAGTTCCTTTTAAAACTATTTCCGGAGCGACTTGCCAAATAGATTCAGCTACTAATTCAGGCAGAACCGCAGAGATAAAACCAGCTCCACTTGATATTGCTCCTCTTAATGATAAGTATGCAGCCCCTGGATATTTTTCACTTCCAGCAATTATTAATGTTCGTCCTCTTTTGTATTTATTAGAATTTTTTGGTAAAGAAGGTAAATCAATATTTTTTAAATCTTTGTAAGTAACGTTAATAATTTTTTTCTCAATCTTAGATAACTTATTAATAGGCACCCCAATATCTATATGGTGCAATTCTCCAATAAAAGGTAAAGCAGAATCTTGAGTTAACCCAATCTTATTAAGACCAATAACTAAGGTATAGTCTGCCTTTACTGCGTTATCAAAAAAAGGCTCTCCTTTATCAGGACATAATCCTGTTGGAATATCAATACTTATTACCTTGCCATATTTGTTATGAAATTTTTGATTAAAAAGTTTAATTAATGTATTATCGACTTTTCTTTTTTGATTATTACCAAAAACTGCATCAATCCAAAGTTCTTTCCCATTTGGATCAGGGCGCTCTACTAATTTTGTGACGCCAATAGATGTAAGATAATTAAGGTGATTATTTGTTGATGTTTTTTTTATCGTGAATGGGCACCATACCTGGACATAAAAACCATTCAAAAAAAGCTCTCTAGCTATTACGGCACCATCACCACCATTATGCCCAGGGCCTATAAAAACAGTTATTCCATGCTTGAGAAGAGGTTTCTTTTTTAAGAGCCATCTACTAATTTGGATTCCTGCTTTTTCCATCAATGCTTCTTGTGGCATTCCATCAGAAAACATTTCTTTCTCTAATTTCAACATTTGCTTTGAATCAACAATTAAATGTTTTGAGTCAATTGTTGGCCATACAATTTTGTTCATAATTAGTACAAAGCAATTTAGGTACTGTTCAAAAATTCAAACTTCCATGTTAAAGACACAAAAGGATAAAAAATCAGAGAACTGTTTTTCTAATAATAAAACTAAGAAGAAGAAAAATATTATTGTAGGTCTTTCCGGTGGCGTAGATAGTTCCCTTTCAGCTGCTCTTCTTGTAGAAAGAGGCTGGAATGTTGAGGGACTAACTCTTTGGCTGATGAAAGGAGAAGGCTCTTGTTGTTCTGAAGGATTAGTAGATGCTGCTGGCCTTTGTGAAGATTTGGGAATTAATCATAAAATAATAGACTCAAGAGAAATTTTCGAAAGAGAGGTAATTAAAAAAACTACTGAAAGCTATGAGAAAGGATTCACTCCACTTCCATGTTCGATGTGCAACAAGAATGTGAAGTTTGAAGAAATGCTTAATTACGCATTAAACAAAAAAGACTTTACTCATATTGCGACTGGACATTATGCAAGGATAAAAAAATCATCTTATGCTGAAACGCTTGATTATAAGAGCTTTGTATTTAAGGACTTCCTTCTTCTCAGAGGTGCTGACGAAAACAAAGACCAAAGTTATTTTCTTTATTCTCTTTCACAAGAAGTACTAAGCAGATTAGAATTTCCTCTTGGTGAAATGAAAAAAGAAGAAACAAGAAAGGAAGCCCTAAGATTAGGCCTTAGAACTGCTCAAAAACCAGAAAGTCAAGATTTATGCTTAGTTGAGCATTATGGATCAATGCAGAGATTCATCGACAAACATATTGAACTCAAAGAAGGAGAAATTGTGCATGTAAATGGGAAAGTCCTAGGAATGCACAATGGTATTCAGCACTTTACGGTAGGTCAAAGAAAAGGTTTGGGAATCGCTTGGCCGGAACCATTATATGTGAAAAGTCTAGACAGGGTAAAAAACATAGTTTATGTAGCAGATAAAAGTGATCTATTTAATAGCGAAGCAATAATTACTAATGTTAACTGGGTTTCAATAGAAGAACCTAAACAAGAGATAGAAGTAGAAGCACAAATCAGATATAGAAGTCATCCAGTAAAGGGAACTTTAATTCCTTTGAAAAATTTTGATAATCCAACGTCAACATTTAAATTAATTTTTGAAGAAAGTCAAAGTTCGGTAACGCCCGGACAAGCTGCAGTTTTTTATAAAGGAGAAATTTTATTAGGTGGCGGATTAATTAATTAATTTTCCAAAAGAGATTTAATCCCATGAAAAATATAAACAATAACAAAACAGGTTTATCTCCAAATTTTGTATAGAAGGTCTTGTCGGATGAAAAATTAGGGAAAACTACTTTATTTTGCTCCACATTAAAATCCAGAAGTTGGATGATTTTCCCATCATCCCTTACTAAACCCGAAGGACCAGTATTTGATACTAGTAAATTATCTTTTTTATTTTCAATACTTCTCAATCTTGCCAAAGACAGGAATTGATTATAAAGCTTAGTTGGATAGGGATCTAAATTTGCGACAGTTATTATTAGTTTTGCACCGCTATTAATAGCCTTTCTTATTTTCAATCCATCACTAATTTCATAACAAATAGCCACTGCTAGAGGTTGTGTAAATTTAGGATCAAAAAATCTTGAATCAGATCCTGGTTGAATTCCTCCTACTGCAGATAATCCTTTTGAAAAACTTTCTAAAAATCTTGGTATTTTTTCACCTAACGGGACAAGTCTATTTTTATCTATAAAAGAAGTAAAAGATTTTTCTCCAACTTGAAATCCGAGTAAAGAACTTCTTAACTCATTTTTTGAATTTCTGAAACCTCCTGCTAGGGTATCAACCTTAATGCCTTTAGATAAATAAAAATTTTTAGGTAGAGTTCCTTCAGGAGCAACAAGAAGTTTTACTTTGTTGGATAAAGCATATTTTTGAGCGATAGATTGTTTTTCCTTAATAAATTCATCTTCTATTTTTAATTTTTCTCTAGTTGGTAAATTCGTTTGCCAAATAGCAACTGGATATTCATAATTTCTTTCTATTGGAGTTTTTAAACCTCCAAATAAATGCAAGAAAATAATAAACAAAAGTCCTAAAAAAAATGTTTTTTTAAAGTATTTTTTTCTTATCCATCTCTCGTGACTTATGAAAATCCAAAATCCAATCATTAGTTGTACTACACATAAACCGCTCGCACCAACCCATCTTGCCAAACCAGCAAGATATAGATCACCCGGGACAAGACTCTCTCCTAAACCTATCCAAAATAAAGGTGTTTGAGAAAGTATCAACTCACCCATGCCCCAAGTCAGAGATAAAAAAAATACTTTTACAGTTAAAGGTAATATTTTCATTTTAAAAACATCCTCTTTCCAGAGAATCATTTCAACTAGGTATCCCCATAGATAAACTAATAATCCACCCAAAAAAGCACAAAATAATAATATTGAAATGGTGATTATTAAACTTGCAAGCCATGAAAATCCAAGCCATGTCAATGGATGAAGATCGTATAACCATGAATGACTTATTAAAACAAAGAAAAAACCCCACCAAAAATTTGCTGTTTTTCTCTCACTTTTCTTCCATAAAATAAATAAAGATATCGGCATAAAAATAAGCCAAAAGTGAGTTGAAACAGAAATTCCTCCTAGAATTCCTGCTAAACAAGAGCAAAAATATTGTCTTAAACTTTTAATTTGAGTCGAGACTAACAATCTAAAATTACAAAATTAAACTTATAATCACCCATTTATTGTACCTTTATTCTGTAAAATTAGATTTAGTAACTTTCAAAATCTAAGTGAAAGAAGTCTTTATTAGTTTTGCAATTTTTGTTTTCTGTGTTTCATTAACTCTTTTCAGTCAATTTAATTCACCACAAGTTGTTAATGCTACTGAATCAGAAATTCAGTCAGTTCAAAAAACACCTGTTGCAAAATCATCAAATGTTTCAAATAATAATTTATTTGAATTAGACCCATCAGATCCAAACCCTATACTTTTCGCTATGGCAGAAGAAACACCATTAGATAGCAACTCAAGGACTACAGAAAGTGGCCTAATTATTGCGGATATTGTGAATGGGGAGGGTGATGAAGCCAAACCAGGGCAGACAGTTACCGTTAATTACACTGGAACTCTAGAAGACGGAACACAATTTGATACAAGTATCGGAAGAGCTCCATTCAGCTTTCCCTTGGGTGCTGGAAGAGTAATAAAAGGTTGGGACGAAGGTGTGGCAGGTATGAAGGTTGGAGGAAAAAGACAATTAACAATTCCTCCAGAACTTGGTTACGGATCAAGAGGGGCAGGAAATGTGATTCCTGCCAATGCAACTTTAATATTTGAAGTTGAATTATTAAAAGTCAATTAAATTAGGTAAGAAAAATATCTAAGACTTTTCAATTTTGTTAATCTCCAAGTAATATATAAACAACATCAAATATTTGAAATGCTAAGTAAATTCATCAATTCTTTTCTAGATAAAAAATCCCCATTGACAGTCCATGCTCACTGTGATGGGCCTTGTGGTGTTTATGATCCAGCTTCTACGAGAGTTGCTGCTGAAGCAGTTTTATCAATGACAAAAAAACTCATTGCATTAGAAGCCCCTTCTAGCACTGATACAGCAGAGTGGGCTGCATACAGTAATACATTTTCAAGATATGTTGCAGTTAAAGAAGAGCAAGCAAAAGAAACAAAGAAAGAAATCCTAATTTTGTGGACAGATTACTTTAAGCCTGTTCATTTGGAAACATATCCAGACTTACATGAAACCATTTGGAAGGCGGCTAAATTATGCAGTGCATGCAAAGTTAATATTGATTTAGCTCAAGCTGAAGAACTTATGAGTTATGTAGAAAAGATTCATAATATATTCTGGGCATCAAAAGGAAGATCAGACGCTTTTGTAAAAGCTAGTTAAATTATTAACTTCAAATATTTTTATGAATTTCTTCTTTTTCTTTTAAGGCTGAGAGAAGTAGCAAAAATTGTAAATAATTCAATGTCACCTACCTTTAAGGAAGGTGATATAGTCTTTTACAAAAAATATTTAATTAATAAATCTAATCTTAAGGTTGGTCAAGTTGTCATCTTTAGGCATCCGATACAAGACAGAATACAAATTAAAAGAATAAAGCAAATAAAAGAAAATTGTATTGAAGTAATTGGAGACAACTCAAAATATAGTAATGATAGTAAATCTTTCGGCTTTATTCAAAATGAAAAAATTTTAGGTATCGTAACGTCGAAAATATTAAAGTTTTAAATTATTTAATTCAAAAAAACAGAAGCACTTCTTTGAATCCAAAATAATCCCAAAGAAAAGGAAAGCCCTCCTGCTCCAGCTATTAATCTTTTAATAAATTTTTGACTTGCTTTAAAGATGGTAAAAGATATTAAACAAGTAAAAAGATTCATACTTATTAGTGAACCAATCAAATATGAAATCAAATATAAGCAAGCACTTATTAAAGGTAGTGCTAAAGCAGGAAGAACTGCCAGAAAATGTGAACCTCCAGCTACACCGTGTAGCAAGCCTAAACCAGTCAAAGCATGTGAGTGCTTATTATTATTTTTTTGTTCCTTAACATGCAAGTGAAAGTGACGATGAGCAATTCCATTAGAATGCTTATGGGAATGAGAGTGGATACTTAATTGAAAAGAATTTTTTATAGCAAATACTCCAACAATTAGAAGAGAAATTCCAACTAGGAATTCGGCAATATTAGAAAATCTGTTTAATGGCGTAATATCCTTAATAACAATCGCTAGAAAAGCTAACAAGAGGACACCTGAAGAGTGTCCCAAGCCCCATGAGAAACTATTTTTAAGAGCTTTTTGGGGATTATTAATCGCTGATGGTGCCATTGCAATTAGATGATCAGCGCCACTAACTACATGCACAAATCCTGCAACTATACCTGTTAAAATTACAGCCTGCATATATATTCTGTACAACTCTGTATATTCAATTTTATAGCACGATTTGAAGTCAAAATTAAATTGAGTTAAATAATTCCTTGAAAGATTTTTTAATATCACTTTCTCTCATAAAAGTTTCACCAATTAATACTCCCCTAATTCCAATAGATCTAAGCGACTCTAAATCTTCGGAAGAATTAATTCCTGATTCACTAATAGGAAGAATATTTTGTTTTAAAAATATATCTGCATAAATATTCATCAATTCTATTGATGTTTTTAAATTTGTTTTGAAAGTCTTTAAGTCCCTGTTATTTATTCCAACCAAATTAAAAGATTTTAACTTTAGTATCCTTTCTAATTCATTATTGTTATGGACTTCTACGAGAACACTCATCTTTAAGTTATCAGCAATTTTCTTTAGATAAATTAAATCGTCATTACTTAAAATCGCAGCGATTAATAATATTGCATCAGCACCAGATACCCTTGCTTTATAAATTTGATAAGCAGAAATAATAAAATCTTTGCATAGAAGAGGGAGATTAGTTGATTTCCTTACAGTTTCGAGTATTTCATAACTACCTTGAAAAAACCTTTTATCGGTAAGTACTGAGATACATGACGCACCTAATCCTTCATAACAAATTGCTATATCTTCAGGGTTAAAATCTTTTCTAATAACTCCTTTACTAGGACTAGCTTTTTTTATTTCAGCAATTAATCCTGGTTTTATTTTTGACTCCAAGATATTTTTATAAAAATCTTTTGGGGGAGGCAGTTTTTCAATTTTTTTTATTAGATCTTCTAAAGAAACTTTTTTTTTGAAATTCTTAATTTCAATGTCCTTATGCCATACAATTTCTTCAAGAATATTTTTTGGTTGTGCTTCTCTATGAGGCACAGCATATTCTAAATTTTCTACCCTTACAGTTGGATTGGGTGGCCTGCGTCTTATCTCCATTAATTTTAGATATTATTTTATTTGAGAAGCAGCTTGTTTATATGCCACCTCAACTACTTCACTAAGAGTAGGATGAGTGTGAACTTCTGTAGATAATTCAATTACATCTTGATTCCTTGAAATAGCGTTTGAAATTTCTTGAATCAAATCAGCTGCATGTAAACCAAAAATATGAGCACCTAAAACTTTCCCATTATCTCTATTAAAAATCAACTTGAGTATTCCATCACTCTCCAATTCAGCCAATGCTTTTGAATTTGCCTTAAAGAAACTTTTGACAACTCCCAAAGTGAAATTTTCCTTTACAGATATCTCTTTAGCTTCAGCTTCAGAAAGACCAACTGAACTGATCTCAGGGTGAGTGAAGGTTGCTGCAGGGATACTTTTATAGTCTATTTCGACGTTGCCACCGCAAATATTATCAACAGCAATAGTACCTTGAGCTGCAGCTGTATGGGCAAGCATTAGTTTGCCTGTTACATCTCCAACAGCCCAAATGTTAGGTATTATTTCCTCGCCATTCTTAACCCTCATTTTATCATCTATAGGAATGAAACCTTTTACAGTTTCGATTCCAACCGACTCAAGATTTAAGTTATTACTATTAGGACTTCTGCCAGTTGCCACGAGCACAGCATCAACTTCTAAAGTTTCTACAACTTCTTTAGTTTTTGCATCTGTCAGTTCTATTGTCACAGGACATCCAGGTGTTATTTTTGTCGCAAAGACATTTGACTTTGTATCTATATCTCTTGATTGAATAAGATTCTTCTTAGCAATTTTTGTAATATCTGGATCAAATGTTGGCATAATATTTTCCAAGGCCTCGATCATGGTAACTTCACAACCCAGTGCGGTATAAACATCAGCAAATTCTAATCCTATATATCCACTTCCAATAATAGCTATCCATCTTGGAAGCCACTCAAGTTTAACCGCATCATCACTAGTAAATACAGTCCTATTATCCACAGTTATTCCACGGGGTACAAAAGGAGAAGAACCAGTTGCTATAACAATATCCTTACATGTAAAGATTTTATCAATTCCGTTTTTATCTCTTACACCTACTTTTTGATTTCCTTCAATTCTGCCAATCCCCAAAATAATTTCAACTCCATTCCTTTTGAGAGTTTTTGTTAAATTTTCTCTAACATTTAAAACTAAATTATTTGCATGATCTGCAATTTTTGATCTCTCAAACCTTACTGGGGAAGCATGAATACCGAATTTAGCTAAATGTTCATAATCAGCTATTTCCCTGACTTTACCACTTGCAGCCAAAAGAGCTTTAGAAGGGACACAACCTTTGTTAACGCAAGTACCGCCCATTTCAGAAGATTCTACTATTGCGACTTTCAGTCCCTTACCAGCAGCATGTTTGGCGGCATCAAAACCTCCATAACCAGCTCCTATAACGATTAAATCAAAATCAAAACTTGAATCAGTCACTTTTTATCTACATATTAGATGTGTATGTGACTCTTTTTCGTTCTAGTAATAATGGAACTGCAACGCAAGCCACATTTAATGATTCTACAAGCTCACTATGCGGAATTGTAATTGTTTCATTAAAAGCTTCTTGAATTTTTTTATGAATACCTTGCCCCTCATTACCCAAAATCAATACAGTGGACTTAGTCCAATCAATTTCCCAGTATGGTTTTGAAGGTTTTTTTGAAATTTTATTAAAGCTACTAGTGGAAAAAATCTTAAATCCTTCATTTGATAATTCAGATAAAGACTTTAATAAAGAATTTATTATTTCTTCTTCAGTACCCTCATATCTTTGAAATGGGAGATTAAAGACAGCGCCAGTTGATGCTCTTAATACTTTTTGGCTTAATGGGTGCGCACCTCCAGCTAAAAAAATTGCATCAACACCAGCAGCTAAAGCAGTTCTAAAAAGATTACCCATATTCCCAGGATCTTGAATCCTATCTAGAACAAGAACAAAATCATTCTTACTATTGAATTGATAATTAGGTATTGAAGAAATTTCTACTAATGCTGCGATGCCATCTGGATTAACTGTTGAAATCGCAGAAGCTAAAACCTCTTCTGAGACCAAAGTTAATAATGATTCATCAAACTGTTTACTAAGATTTTGGTTCTTTTTTAGCCATTTTTCAGTAACTAAAATTTTGGAGGGAGAATTTCCAGACTTCAGCAATTCCTCAATAAGATGAGTCCCCTCTATACAAAAAAAATCTTTATCTTTGCGAGAGGATCCGCTTTTAAATGACCTAAATTTTTTAACTAGATTATTGTTTTTACTAGTTATTTTTAAAAAAGTATTTTCTATGAGTAATTTGAAAAGTTCATTATCTACTATATTTTAATAACATAAATATTTTGATCAATTATTTATTAAATTTTTATTTTCCAAGAAATAAAAAATATATTTTCAATTTTATTTAATTTTCAAGACGTTACATAGGGTGGACTTACTAATTTTCGTTTGTCATCATGAATCTAATAAATTAAGTCTTAATGATTTGCGTAAGCAAAAAGAAGTCATATCTTAAATCACAAAATTTAAAGATTTTTGGCCAAGGCAAATTAAATGGAATCGTTGAAATAAGTGGTGCGAAGAATTCGGCTTTAGTTTTGCTTGCTGCATCATTACTAACAAATGAAAGAATAGTTCTTCAGAATGTTCCTCGCCTCACTGATATTGACAAAATGGCTAATATCCTTAGAAATTTAGGGGTTAAAATAATAGAAAAAAACAATAAATTAGAAATAGACTCACAAAATATTTCTATTAAAGAACTTCCATATGAACTTGTTAATGGATTAAGAGCAAGTTTTTTTTGTATAGGTCCACTATTAGGTAAATTTGGAGAGGCTAAAGTCCCTTTACCTGGAGGGTGTAATATTGGTTCAAGGCCAATAGATGAGCACATTAACGGGCTTAAAGCACTAGGAGCGGAAATTCTTATTGAAGAAGAAATTGTCAAAGCAAATATAAAAGGAGATAAAAGAAGATTAATTGGCACCCACATCAAATTAAAGTGCCCAAGCGTAGGAGCTACTGAAACTTTAATAATGGCCGCAACATTAGCGGAGGGAAGAACTACGATTGAGAATGCTGCAAGAGAACCTGAAATACAAGATTTATGCCAAATGCTAAATAAAATGGGGGCAAAAATTTACGACTCTGGCAAAGAAAAAATAATTATTGATGGTGTTAATAAGCTGCGTGGTTGTACTCATAAAGTAATTCCAGATCGAATAGAAGCTGGCACTTTTTTAATAGCTGCTGCTGCGACTTCCTCTTCGATAACAATTTCTCCTGTAATTCCTAATCATCTTGAAGCTGTCACGAATAAGCTTCAAGAGAGTGGAAGTAAAATTACGATTAAAGGTAATTCAATTACAATGCAGGGTAATAAGATCAAAGGGGTAGATATTGAAACAGCTCCTTTCCCAGGATTTCCAACTGATTTACAAGCACCATTTACAACTTTAATGGCAATCGCAAATGGTGAATCAAAGATAACTGAAACAATTTTCGAAAACAGAATGAACCATGTTCATTTACTTAACAAAATGGGGGCAAATATAAAATTAAATAAAAATATAGCCCATATCAAAGGTGTTAAAAAAATTAAGGGAATGGATCTTGTTGGATCTGATTTGAGATCTTCAGCTGCATTAATAATTGCTGGGATTATAGCTGAAGGCACTAGTAAAATTTATGGTTTAGAGCATTTGGATAGAGGTTATGAAAATTTTGAATCAAAACTAAAAATATTAGGTATTAAAATAACAAGAGAGCTTAACAAAAAAACTTTGACAAATAGGGAATTCAAGACTAGTTCAGACCCTTCAGATATTCCTCGATATAGAGCAGCCTAAATTGAAAAATGCATGGGTCTTATTAAATATTTAAACGTAAGCAATATTAATGAGTGAAATACAACCTAAAAATATGAGGAATAATACCAAGAAACGACTAGACCAAATTTTATTTAAACCACTAATCTTGAGATCATTCATGCCCATGTTCCGATATTAGATCCAAATGTTGTCAAGATAGTGACTACAATGAAGAGGTAGGGAACGAATTGTAAAGATAATTTTTTTGCTTTAATTTTAGTCATTTGTTTTTTCTTTAATTATAACATAATATTACTAAATATGAAGCTTGGCTCTCAAAAATAAGTTTTTAGCTGGATATTTGCAACATAATTGTATCATATATGTGAATAGTGCATTTTAATTTTATTTTTCTTCAGCAAATTCAATCAATATAATTCTATGTTTTTAACGATAAGATTAGCTATTAAAAAACGTATTCTTGATCACTCTTACTTGACCAAAACAATAGTCAATAGGTTGATTTTTGTTATAATAAAAAAGTTCATTTTTGCAAAAGCCTTGGGAGCGTGGTGGAATTGGTAGACGCACCGCACTCAAAATGCGGCACCTTCGGGTATGTCGGTTCAAGTCCGACCGCTCCCACTTTGATGAATACCTATAGTAGATTTGATATATCTTTCAAAAAGGGAAAAGGTTGTTGGCTATGGGACAAAAAAGGTAAAAAATATCTTGATGCAGTCGCTGGTATAGCAACTTGTAGTCTTGGACATAGCGATAGAGTTTTAAGAAGAAGGCTATCAACTCAACTAAGAAAGATTCAGCACATTTCCAATCTCTACAACATTGAAGAACAAGAACAATTAAGTAGAACTTTAACGAATATGAGTTGTGCTAAAAGTGTCTTCTTCTGCAACAGTGGAGCTGAAGCTAATGAATCAGCAATTAAATTAATAAAAAAATATGGTAATACAATAAATAAGGGTAAAGAATCAATTATTCTCGCAGCAGAATCCAGCTTTCATGGAAGGACGCTGGCAGCATTGAGTGCTACTGGACAGCCCAAATATCAAAAAGGCTTCGAACCATTGATTCAAGGGTTCAAATTTTTTAAATTTAACAATTTTGATTCGGTAAAAAAATTATTTGAAGAGTGTGAAAATAATGATCAAAAAATTTCAGGCGTTTTAGTTGAACCAATACAAGGAGAAGGTGGCGTAATTCCTGGAAGTAAAATATTTTTTAAAAGCCTGAGAGATATATGTGATAAATATAATTCTCTTCTAATTTTAGATGAGGTTCAAAGTGGAGTAGGTCGAACTGGGAAAATGTGGGGTTATGAGAATTTAGGAATTGAACCTGATGGATTCACCCTTGCTAAAGGATTAGGAGGAGGTCATGCAATTGGAGCATTATTAGTAAAAGAAAAAGCCAATATTTTTTATCCAGGAGATCATGCAAGCACATTTGGGGGGAACCCTTTCGCATGTAAAGCTGCCCTAACTGTATTAGAAGAAATAAATAGAAGAAATCTTATCAATAATGTTTATTTAAGAGGGGAACAATTAAGTGCTGGATTTGAAGAATTGTCAAAAAAATTTCCAAATATTATTACCGGAAAAAGAGGTTTAGGTTTAATACAAGGTCTTGTGATCAATGAAGATTATGCTGATGCAAAGAAAATTACATTAAAAGCTTTTGATAAAGGGTTACTGGTAGTTCCGGCAGGAGGGAACGTTGTAAGGATTGTCCCACCATTAGTTATATCTCGAAGAGAAATTAATATTCTTTTGGATAAGCTAAATTTAATTTTTGGAGAGTTATAGCAATTTAAATTTTGAAAAATGCAAATTTAAAAATTTTTGAATTATTATCACCTAAATATGAAAGGGATAATATCAAGTTAGGTTTATCAAGAATTAAAAAAGCACTTCAAAAACTTGGAAATCCTTGCGAGAATATTCCAGCGATACAAATTATTGGAACTAATGGGAAAGGATCAATCGCAGCATATTTAGAAAGTATACTTTTTGAAGCTAAAAGGAATTTTGGCGTTACGACATCGCCTCATCTTTTGGACGTATGCGAGAGGATAAGAGTTAATAAAAAAAATATTAACAAAACTGATTTTGAAAAAATCTATAGCTTAATAGAAAAAAAATTTTCAACATTTGAATTAACTCCTTTTGAAAAAATCATTTGCTGCGCGCTAAATTTTTTCAACAATAAAAAAGTTGAATTGCTCATTCTTGAAGCTGGCTTAGGGGGAAGATTAGACGCGACAACAGCCCATAAATATAGACCAATAATTGCTATTGGGAAAATTGGCCTAGACCATAAAGAATTTCTTGGAGATACGATTGAAAAAATTGCCAAAGAAAAATTAGCAGTTATTGAAAAAAACTCAATTGTCATCTCATGCAAGCAAAATAGTGAAGTTGAAAATTTAATAAACGAAAAAGTTAAAGAGGTTGGAGCGGAAATCATCTGGAAAGATTCAATTTCGAAAAGCTATGAACTTGGATTAAAAGGGATTTTCCAAAAGCAAAATGCCTCAGTAGCTGTTGGAGCAATTGAAGCTCTGAATAATTTGGGATTTAATATTAAAGAAAAACACATATCTGAAGGTCTTAAAAAGACAGCCTGGAAAGGAAGGCTAGAGATAATAAATTATTTGAACAAAGAAATTCTTGTAGATTGTGCGCATAATTATCCCGCTGCAAAAGCACTCTCTCATGAGCGAAGGAATTGGGAGAATGAAGATAAAGGAATTTATTGGATTTTAGGTGTCCAAAGACAAAAAGATATTTACGCAATATTAAAAACTCTTCTAAAGGAAAATGATCACTTATTACTTGTGCCAGTTCCAAACCAACCAAGTTGGCAATTAAACGATCTCTCTCAGATTAAAGAAATTGACTTTCAAAAAACATTTGAATTTAAAACATTTGAACTTGCCCTTAATTATTTATTTTCCCTAGAAAAATGGCCACATAATCATCCTGTGTTAACAGGTTCTATTTTTTTAGTTGCTGAATTTATTAAATTTGCAAAAAAATAGAAAGGTTAAATATTAAATTTTTCCTTTATTTCCCAGCCTGCCAATTTGCCTGGATTTAGTAGCCCTTTAGGATCAAATTTTAATTTCGCTTTTACTTGATCTGAGTCAACCACTCCTAAGCCTCCTCCTTCGACAGTTAAAACATGGGGATTAAAAATAAACGCACCAAGTTTCTTACAATCTGCCATTATTTCATTTAATTCATCTATCCCATTCCACTTTAATACAGGCAAAGCTGCTAATCGCGGTGATCCTTGTTGAGAAACTGCCTCTAGATGCCAAAGAACTTTTTTACCCCATTTTTTTCTCAAAAAATTAATTAACTCTAGTTCATTATTAAGTGGCAAAAGCATCTGTAAATACGTCCAATTTTTATCCCTAGACCTCATATGAAGAGTAGTATGGTTCCATACAACTTCAGAAATTCCATTAATGAGTTTTTCTTCTTCCCCAAGGAGGGTAAATTCAACTTTGAATTTTTTACAAATCAATTCGATCGTTTTTGTTCCTCCAAGAGTAGATTGAATTAATACCTTGTGACTTCTTGAGTTATTTTTAAACCATTTTGGCATTTGATCTACAATTTCTTCTTCAAGAATTGCTCCTAGTTTCAGATCAATTGCGGCGCTTGTAAGAGTTTTTAATATTTCTATTGTTTTTTCAAATTCAATACAGTCGATAACAATTGAAAACCATTTACGTTTGATATCAGTAGCAAGTAATAAAGAAGTAATTATTCCATTAGTCCCATAAGCATGATTCAAAGGTTCGGATTCTTCAGCATCAAATTTTAATAAATCGGGTTTTTCATTAATCGTCACTGCCTCTAAACCGATAAGATTCCCTGGATCTCTTAAAAATCCCCACCTAATGGAGCCAATGCCTCCTGACCCACCTGCAATAAAGCCTCCAATTGTAGCGGTTTTCCAAGTACTAGGAAGCAACCTTAATTCCCTTCCATATTTTTCTAATTGTTTATTCAAATCTCCCATGACACATCCAGACTGTACTTTCACAAAACCTGTATTTGGATCAAATTCTTCTAACTTATTGAAGTAACTCATCTGCATTACAACTCCTTTAAACAATGGAACAGCCTGACCATAATTGCCTGTACCTGAACCCCGTAAAGTAAGCGGGATAGAAAATTCCCAACAAATTTTCGCTACTTTCTTCACAGCATTATGATCACTAGGTCTTACCACCAAATCAGCAATACATTCGTCTAATCTTTCAGTAAGGATTGGAGAGTAGTTATAAAAATCTTTTGAAAGTCTTTTTACGTCGGATTGGCTTTCAATAATCTCTAAGTTTTTGACTTCCCTTAATTTGTCTAAAAATTTAAGACTATTTGATGTCATTAATAAAATTTCCTGTTTTATATATAAATTAGTCGATTAGCAATATAAATCGCCTTTTATATATACTTTTCTCTTTAAGTTAGTCGAAAAAACATCTGCCCATCTTTGTGCATCCAGAATTACAAAGTCAGCAGGGCAACCCTTTTTAATTAAACCATCCCATTTTAAATTTAATAGTCTGCTTGGAGCTAAAAAAATAGAAGATAGAGTCATTCTCTCCCAAGGATTTAGTTGAAGCATAGGTATCGAGCAAGACAACATATAAAAAGGGTCAAAATTACCAAATGGGTACCAAGGGTCTTGAACATTATCACTGCCCAGAGATACATCCACATGTGATTTTTGTAATTGCTTTATAGGCGCAACTGGTCTTTTTAATGATGTAGTTTTATCACTTCGATTGAGCAGCCAAAAATTTGTTAGGGGTAAAGCAATAACCTTAATATTTTTCTCAGCCATTTTTTCTCCTAAAAATAAAATCTCTCTATGACTTAGAGAAATAAGACTACTCAAATGACTACAAGTAATCGGAATACTATCAATTTTTAAATTTTCGATTGTTTCTAATAAAACTTTTATTCCTGCTCCAGGCTCGATAATTGACTCATCTATATGCAAATCAATTTCTAATTTATGTTTACTCGCAAGAAGAAGCATCTTTGCGAGAAATTTGCTTGTATTTTTTTTATTGAAAGGGGGTACAATAACTCCTCCTAAAATGCCTCCATTGGAGGAAAACATTTTTGCCAACTCTTCTCCATTAGAAGTATCCCAAAATTCCAATGGAGCTAGAGCAACAAATTGTAGAGTCAACTCAGATGAAAACTTTTTTTGTAATTTAAACAGTTCAATCCAAATATCAATAGATTGACTTTTATATGTATCAATATGACTTCTAATAGCTCGATATCCATTTTGTATAGCAAGTTTTAATGATTTCTCAACTCTTTCAAGGACCTTATCTGTGGTTCTAGTTTTATGTTCTTCAAGATTTACTGATAATGCTCCTCCATAGTCTGATTTCATATTAGGAAAGTCTGCCCATATAAATGATTTATCAAAATGCGAATGCGTTTCAACAAATCTTGGGAATAAAATATTTTTTGGTTTTGTAACTTTATTTTTTAAAGGCTTTAACTCAGAAACAAATCCATCCTCCCAACTAATGGAAACTGAACATAAATCCTCTACATCAATAATGAGGTTATCTATATCTTCTATTAAACAAAGGCTTCTAGGAATAAGAACCTCAGCCATACCTGAATTACTCAAATTTTTTAATTTTCTTTTATTTTAAATCATAAGAAAACTTTACTGAATTAGAAAATAATTCAAATTTCGCCAAAAGATAAAAATAACTATGAAAAATTACCCTTGAGTTGTTAAATTTATAAATGTGAGGCGGGCGTCGCCAAGTGGTTAAGGCAGCGGCTTGTGGCGCCGCTATTCGGGGGTTCGAATCCCCTCGCTCGCCCTCAAATAAATTGCAGCAAAATTATTTAACTTGTAATTTTGAATTAAAGAATCATAAAAAATTCCTAGTAAAGTGCTAACAAAAACAAAACCATACGAAAAAAATTTTCAAAAGAATTCAACTACTGGCAGTTATTGGATAACCACATTTGGATGCCAAATGAATAAGGCTGATTCTGAGAGAATGGCTGGGACATTAGAGAAAATGGGATATACCAGAGCAGATAATGAATTAAATGCCGATTTGGTCTTGTACAATACATGCACAATAAGAGATAATGCTGAGCAAAAAGTTTATAGCTTTCTAGGAAGACAAGCAAAAAGAAAGCACAAAACACCTAGCTTAAAACTTGTTGTTGCAGGTTGCCTTGCTCAGCAAGAAGGTGAGTCCTTACTAAGAAGAGTCCCAGAACTTGACCTGGTCATGGGGCCTCAACATGTAAATAATCTTGAGAATCTTCTGGGTAAAGTTGATTTAGGAAATCAGGTTGCTGCAACAGAAGAAACCTTCATTTCTGAAGACATTACAAGTGCAAGAAGAGAAAGCTCTATTTGTGGCTGGGTAAATATCATTTATGGATGTAATGAAAGATGTTCATATTGTGTAGTCCCGTCTGTCAGAGGAAAAGAGCAATCAAGATATCCAAATGCAATAAAAAGTGAGATCCAAAAATTAGCTGATGATAATTTTAAAGAAATTACTCTTTTAGGTCAAAACATTGATGCTTATGGTAGAGACCTTCCAGGAACAACAAAAGAGGGGAGAAAAGAGAATACATTAACTGACCTCTTATATTATATCCATGATGTTAAAGGAATTAGCAGAATTAGATTTGCTACGAGTCATCCAAGATATTTTTCAAAAAGGTTGATTCAAGCTTGTTATGAACTTGATAAAGTCTGTGAACATTTCCATATTCCCTTCCAAAGTGGAAATGATGAAATTTTGAAGCAAATGTCCAGAGGATACACTGTCAAAAAGTACAAAAAGATTATCGAGAATATAAAATCATTAATGCCAGGTGCATCAATCACAGCTGACGCAATAGTTGCTTTCCCAGGAGAAACCGAACAACAATATCAAGATACATTAAAGCTAATATCAGAAATTGGCTTTGATCAAGTGAATACAGCAGCATACTCTCCAAGACCAAACACACCTGCAGCAGTTTGGTCAAATCAACTTTCGGAAGAAGTGAAAAAAGCTAGATTACAGGAAATTAATGATTTGGTCGAGAAAACTGCTAGGAGTAGAAATCAAAGATATATCAACAATATCGAAAGCGTTTTAATTGAGGGTTTAAATCCAAAAATTCCCTCGCAAATGATGGGTAGAACTAGAACAAATAGATTAACTTTCGTAGAGATTCCCAAAAACATTAACTTTAATTTTTCATTAGGAGATGAAATAGATGTCAAAATAAATGAAGCAAGACCTTTTTCTTTAACGGGTGAACTTTATTTATAATTTTTTTTCAAAATGATTGGGGGAAAGAAAAAATGTATTGGGTTAATATTTGGCGGAGAATCCAATGAACATGAAGTATCTATATCCTCTGCAAAAACAGTTTTTCAAGCCTTTAATTCAGAAATAAACAAACAACGCTTTACTGTTAAAGCCTTTTACATCAGCAAATTTGGAGATTGGCTTGATAGTGATCTTTCAGAAAAAATTCTAGTTGGAGAAACTAAAAACAATACAACAAAAAAACAAGGAATTTTAAATCAAGAGAAAATTAATTTCCTTGACGGAATTGAATTTCAAGATGTTGATGTTTGGTTTCCTCTTTTACATGGATTTAATGGTGAAGACGGATCAATTCATGGCTTACTGAGATTTACAAAGAAACCTTTAGTAGGATGTGGAATTGTAGGCTCTGCAATTGGAATGGATAAAATTTTGATGAAAACAATTCTCTCAAATCTTAAATTCCCACAAGTTAATTATTTAGTTATTCAAAATGAAGATCTCAACGATAAAAAAGTTATAAATAAATTTGTTGATGAGATTTTAAAGAAATTAAATTTTCCTCTTTTTGTCAAACCTTCGAACTCCGGATCATCTCTTGGCATCTCCAAAGTTATAAATGAATCAGAAATATTAAAAGCATTAGAAAAGGCTCGAGAAATAGATACAAGAATCCTAGTAGAGGAAGGTTTAGAGGTGAGGGAGATTGAATGCGGAATAATTGGGAATTCAAAACTCTTAACTTCTGAGATAGGAGAAGTAAAGTACAAAAGTGATTGGTATGATTACGATTCAAAATATTATTCATATAATCAAATAACCATCCCAGCCGAAATAGATTCTAAAATTACAAGAAAAATTAAAGAAATTGCTATTCAAAGTTGTAGAGCACTAAATATTTTCGGTTTTGCAAGAGTAGATTTCTTTTTAGAAAAATCTTCAAATAAAGTTTTGTTAAATGAAATAAATACAATCCCTGGTTTTACAAAAAAAAGTATGTTTCCAATGCTTTGGAAAGCTTCAGGTTTAAATATTGAACAACTTGTGGCTAAACTGGTAGATATATCCCTAGATTTATAATTCAAATCAAATGATGCATGGACTTCTTTGGTTACCATTGCTTTTTATCTTTATATTATTGACTGCTCTAGGATGGTTAGAAAGAAGAAGGCAAAATCTTTTTAGGCGCTGGGCCAGTGGGTCAGAACTTTGTAAGTTAGATAGTTCAAGTGCAGCTTCTCTAAAAAATGGGGAATTGAGATGGAGTGCATTTGAAGCTGGTACATTTGAAGAAAAAGATAGTTTCACAATCAAGAAACTAGAATTAGTTGAATTAATGGCCCTTACTTCAGGAGAAGCTCCGCTTACAAATGAATCTCAAGGAAAGTGCAGGTTGAGATTAGTAGGTAATGGGAAAGAGATGGATGTACCATTTTCAGATGCAGATCAAGCGAGAAAATGGATGGAGCAATTAATGGAAAAAGCTCGATGTGATTTGTGAAAAACGAGAAAAAAATTGACAATAAAAGCTTTTTGTTACTTATATTATTTTTATTTTCGACAAGCTTAATAAGCCTAAAAACAATAAAAAAGGTAAATATTCAGGACATTAGAATTACTGGAAGTGAATTATTCTCTCAGAATGATGTCGTAAAAAATTCATCTTTAAAATTTCCAATTCGATTAATTTTAATTAATGCGCATTTTTTAGAAAAAGAGTTAAAACAAAATTTATCACTCAAGAATGTCTCAGTCAGTAGACAAATATTTCCCTTTGGTTTGAAAGTTAATATTAAGACAAGAACTCCAATTGCTTATGGTGAGAGAATATTAGATGACAAAAAAATATCAGGATTTGTCGATAAAGATGGGATTTTTATAAATAAAAAAAATTTAGCAAATATAGATTTAAACAACTTAACAATACAAGTATTTGGTTGGAAAGATAAATTCAAAAAATTATTATCAGAAATATTTATTGCCCAAGAGAATTATGACTTTGAGATCGTCAAAATAACTTTTTCACCAAATGGGTTTCTAACTCTTGAGGAAATAAATTTAAAAACAATATTCTTAGGATTTAATCCCAATTTAATAAATTATCAATTACAAATAATTAATAACTTAAAAAATGAATTAAAGAAAAAAAATTTTTCTGAAAAAATTGATAGTATTGATCTTACGGATCCGAATAAACCTAAAATAAAAGTGTTCAAACCCTAATATTTGAGATAGGATTTTAATTTATTTTTCTTAATTATTGTAGTGTTGGTTTGGATTTAGCATTTAAAACAAAAATATTTATTAAATGAATATTTAAGGTTTTTCCTCAACAAATTCCTACATATGAGCTTACTAAGTTCATAATGCATCCAACACAAGTATTAGATCCCTATTCAGAGATGAGCTTCGGTAACAATCCTAACTTTGATCAATCAAAAGAAATCCTTCCAAGTCAAAATGCCAAAATTGAAGTAATTGGCGTTGGTGGAGGAGGAAGTAATGCTGTAAACAGGATGATTGATAGTGATCTTGATGGGGTTTCATTCAGAGTTCTTAATACTGACGCGCAAGCTTTACTGCAGTCCTCCGCAGACCGAAGAGTTCAATTAGGTCAGAATTTAACAAGGGGGCTTGGAGCGGGAGGAAATCCAAGTATCGGCCAAAAGGCTGCAGAAGAATCTAGAGATGAGCTTCAACAATCTTTAGAAGGATCGGACTTAGTATTTATAGCTGCAGGTATGGGTGGAGGTACAGGTACAGGAGCTGCTCCAGTTGTTGCCGAAGTTGCGAAACAAAGCGGTGCATTAACGATTGGAATAGTAACTAAACCTTTTTCCTTCGAAGGCAAAAGAAGGATGCGTCAAGCAGAAGAAGGAATAGCAAGATTAGCAGAAAATGTTGATACTCTTATTGTCATACCAAATGATCGATTAAAAGAAGTTTCTGCGGGAGCCTCAATTCAAGAAGCGTTCAGGAATGCGGATGATGTTTTAAGAATGGGAGTACAAGGTATAAGTGAAGTAATTACCCGCCCAGGTGAGGTAAATCTTGATTTCGCTGATGTGAGATCAGTTATGACTGAGGCTGGGACAGCTCTTCTTGGTGTTGGAATAGGATCAGGTCGGTCTAGAGCTATAGAGGCTGCTCAAGCTGCCATTAATAGTCCACTACTAGAAGCAGGAAGAATTGATGGAGCGAAAGGTTGTCTTGTAAATATTACTGGGGGTAGAGATTTGACTCTTGACGATGTGAACTCAGTTGGTGAAGTTATCAGTGATGTAGTGGATCAAGATGCAAATATAATCGTTGGTCAAGCTGTTAATGAAGATATGGATGGTGAGATACAAGTTACCGTCATTGCAACAGGTTTTGATACAAACCAACCATTGAAGCAACAAAGAATTAAAAATAGATTATCAAATCAATCTTTCTACAATGTTTCCGATAACAAAGATTCAGGAGCAAATATCCCAGAATTTTTGAAGTTAAGGCAAAATAAAAAAAATATAGATTAATAGTTAAAATAAAGTGACTCGGTTATCTCGCCTGCCTCAAGCATCCCTTGTGGCTGCTACCTTCCGGTCCTGACCAGGTTTAGGCGTTAAAACCGCGAAAGGCCGAGTCAGTGATATATTAGCAATTCTTGATTAAAAAAGATACATAAATTTCTTATGTTACCTTCAGACCTCGTTAAATATAAAAAAAAATCTCGAAAAATAATTGCATTAACTGCATGGGACTCAATATCAGGATCTATCGCAGAACAAGCTAACGTTGACCTTGTCTTAGTGGGAGATTCTCTAGCGATGGTCTGTTTGGGATATAAATCCACACTACCGTTAACTTTAGAAAATATAATTTATCATACTAATGCCGTTTCAAGAGGGTTTAAAAACAATGCTGAAGATCAACCTTTAGTCGTTTCAGACATGCCTTTTCTTACTTACCAATGCGGAGAAGATAAAGCAGTTGAATATGCAGGAAAAATTATTCAAAACACTTATGCAAAAGCAGTTAAGGTAGAGGGGGCTGAACCAGAAATACAAAAAGTTATTTCTAGATTAATAAGAATGGGAATCCCTGTTATGGGTCATATAGGGCTTACTCCGCAAAGTTATTTAAATCTTGGATTAAAGAAACAAGGAGAGAGCTTAGAAAGCCAAGAAAAAATTAAAAAAGAAGCCTCAATTCTTGAAAAATTAGGATGTTTTTCAATAGTTCTTGAACATATTCCTGAGTTGCTTGCTAAAGAAATACAAAGTAACTTAACAGTTCCTACGATTGGCATTGGTGCAGGTAATTATTGCGATGGGCAAGTAAGAGTTACTGCAGACTTGTTAGGCCTTAACGATGATCAACCTCCATTTTGCCAACCAATCATTCAAGGGAAGAAATTACTTAAAGATAAATTAAAAGAATGGGTTGCCTCTGAAAGACTTAACTAATAGAATCCCACCATTTAAACATTGAGATAAGAATTTGATTGCTTAACTCCATACCATTTGGATCACTTAAAAAGAATCTATTTCCCTTCATTACTAATAGTCCACTCTCAAGAAATCTTTCCCATTCATTGAGCAATTTTCTAAAGTTACTTTTAAATCTTTTATCTTCCCAATTTTGTTCTTTAAATAGTTTGTAAATATCTACACCCTCTTTGAGTCTCAAACCTAACATTATTTTCTCATCTAATTCACGATAAGCAAAATCATTATTAATGAGAGACCAATCTAGGTTAAGTTCGTATTGCCTTGTTACCCATTCTTTGTATTCTTTACTAACTCTTGGCCTAGTAAGTTTTTGTCCCCAGGGAGAACTAGTGGAACCTTGTCCAAAACTCCACCAGCCTAAGCCGCTCCAGTAAACTCTATTATGCCTAGATTGATGCCTAGGGAGACAATAGTTTGAAATTTCATATCTTGAGTAGCCTGAGTTTTTTAAAATTAATTGAGTTGATTTACTATTTCTAAAAGAATCTTCATCACTTGGAAGTTGTAATTTACCTAAATCAACTAATTTTTTAAAAACAGTTCCATTCTCAATATTTAGATCGTAAATGGATATATGCGGTGGTGAAAATGTTATTGCCTCTTTTAAATCTTCTTCCCATTCTCTTAATCCACTTTGGGGTAAGTTTTGAATTAAATCTAAGCTCCAGCTTTTTATTAAGCCAAAATTATAAGCTTTCTTCAACCATGAACAAGATTTTTTAGCATCTTCTCCCAAATGCCTCCTCCCAGATTTTTGAAGTATCGCATTATTAAAACTTTGAACTCCAAGACTAAATCTATTTATCCCAGCATTTATGAAACCATAAAGATCATCTTGATTAAAACTTGCTGGGTCAACCTCCATAGTGATTTCTGCACCATAGTCAACTCCATAATTTTCTTTAAAAAGATCAATTAACTCTTTAATTTGTAGGGGATCCAAGATTGATGGCGTACCGCCACCCACATAAATTGTCGAAAGAGGTGATTTATGCTTAATTGACAATATTTCTTTATATAAATAATTCAAATATTCTTTAACAGTTTTACTTCCATAACCTTGTAAAGTTTCAACTTTGTTTCCTAGTGGAATAACTGCGAAATCACAATAAAAGCACCTTCTATGGCAAAAAGGGATGTGCACATAAGCACTTCTTGGAAACTTATTCATAATTTAAATACATTTTTAAGCTCCAATAAAGTATTAAGGATCGAAAAAAATAAAATCCTTATTTACTCAATTAATAAATCCTAGTAGATTATAGATATGACAGATATCTTAGTATTAATTTTATTTGTATTGTCTGGGGCTGCTTCAGGATGGCTTGGCGTTGATTTATTGCCAGTAGACATACTAAAACAGGTATCTAATGTAGAGGGTTTTAGAATTGTTTTAGCAATAATCGGTTTTTTTATTGGATTAGCCGCTGGCTTTGTTTTTCTTCAACTTAGAAAAACCTTTCTTGATCAAATAAGGACAATGCCTACGGATTTATTGATAAGTAGGTCTGTTGGCTTAATTTTAGGATTACTTGTTGCGAATCTCCTTCTTGCTCCAATATTATTAATTCCTTTCCCTAGAGAAGTCTTTTTTGCAAAACCTTTAGCAGCAATATTAAGCAATATTTTCTTTGGTGTGCTTGGTTATAAGCTGGCGGACACCCATGGTAGGACATTATTGAGATTATTTAATCCAAATAATACTGATGCATATTTGGTTAATGAAGGGATACTCCCTGCAGCAAGTCCAAAAATTTTAGATACCAGTGTAATTATTGATGGCAGAATAAATGGCCTATTAAGTTGTGGTTTGCTGGAGGGACAATTAATTGTTGCTCAAAGTGTAATTGATGAATTACAAACTTTAGCTGACTCAAGCAGCAATGAAAAAAGGTCTAAGGGTAGAAGAGGTCTAAAATTGTTAAAAGAATTAAGAGATTCATATGGTAGAAGACTTGTAATTAACCCAACAAAGTATGAAGGTAATGGGGTAGATGAAAAACTATTGAAAATTACTGAGGATATGACAGGGACTTTAATTACCGCTGATTATAATCTTTCTCAGATTGCAGAAGTCAAAGAATTAAAGGTTATGAATTTGAGTGATCTGGTTATTGCTTTAAGACCAGAAGTACAACCAGGAGAATCTCTTAATATTAAAATCGTAAGAGAGGGTAAAGAAAAAATGCAAGGTATAGGTTACTTAGATGACGGAACAATGGTGGTTATTGATGAAGCAAAGAATTTTGTAGGAAGCAGATTAGACATTGTCATAACAGGTGCATTACAAACTCCTACTGGAAGAATGGTCTTTGGAAAACTGATAAATAATCCTGAGTCAAACAAATCTTTTAAATCACCAGCGACACAGGGCTAAATCTAGCTAGAATCAAAACAATCTTATTTTTGTGATACAAATGACTGTATCTGCTCCTTATTACGGCGAAAATACCGTTATGAGGACTCCACCCCCTGATCTACCTTCCCTTTTACTAAAAGAGAGAATTGTCTACCTAGGTTTACCATTATTTTCCGATGATGATGCGAAAAGACAATTAGGAATGGATGTTACTGAGCTAATAATTGCTCAACTTCTTTACCTTGAATTTGAGGATCCAGAAAAACCTATCTATTTCTATATAAATTCAACTGGGACAAGTTGGTACACTGGTGATGCAGTTGGTTTCGAAACAGAGGCTTTCGCTATTTGCGATACAATAAGCTACATTAAGTCTCCAGTTCATACAATTTGTATTGGACAAGCAATGGGATCTGCTGCAGTTATCCTTTCATCTGGAACAAAGGGACAAAGAGCTGCTCTTCCGCACGCCTCAATAGTTTTACATCAGCCTATAAGCGGAGCAAGAGGTCAAGCAACCGATATTCAAATAAGAGCTGAGGAAGTTTTAAAAAATAAAAAATCAATGCTGGAGATTCTCTCTCGTAATACAGGAAAGACTATCGAACAACTTTCTAAGGACTCTGACAGGATGAGTTATCTTAACCCTAAAGAGGCACTAGATTATGGAGTTATCGATAGAGTACTCACTAGCCAAAAAGATTTACCAAATAAAATTTAACTCTTACAAAAAATTATTTTAAAATCATGCCAATAGGAACTCCAAGCGTACCCTACAGACTTCCAGGAAGTCAGTATGAAAGATACGTAGACATTTACACAAGACTAGCTGTTGAGAGAATCTTATTTCTTGGTCAAGGAGTTGATGATGCAATTGCTAATAACATTGTTGCTCAAATGCTTTACTTGGATTCAGAAGACAATTCCAAACCTATTTATTTATACATAAATAGTCCAGGTGGTTCAGTTTCAGCTGGTTTAATGATGTACGATACCATGAAATATCTCAAAAGTGATGTAGTAACAATTTGTGTGGGGCTTGCCGCATCTATGGGCGCATTTTTACTTGCTGCAGGTACTAAAGGCAAAAGAGTAGCATTACCAAATAGTAGAATCATGATACATCAACCTCTTGGAGGCACCTCACAACGTCAAGCGAGTGATATTGAGATAGAAGCTAATGAAATTTTAAGAATGAAAGATATGTTAAATATGTCTATGGCTGATATGACAGGGCAAACATTTGAGAAAATTGAAAAGGATACTGATAGAGATTATTTTCTAAGTGCAGAAGAGGCTAAAAACTATGGCTTAATTGATAGAGTAATCACAAATCCAGACGAAGCGAAACAGTATTGAATTTTAAAAATAAATTTTTTAATTTTCATTTTTAAATTAATAATATTTTGGTTTATTTACACCTTTAATGTCTAAAATATTAATTATCAAATGCAAAGAAGCTACGACTAATGACCCAACTCTTTTACGACACAGATGCAGATCTAAGCCTTTTAAATAATAAAACAATATCAATCATTGGATATGGTTCCCAAGGTCATGCACATGCCTTAAACCTAAAGGATAGCGGTATGGATGTAATTGTCGGATTATATAAAGGAAGTAAGTCTGAAAGCAAAGCTATTAATGATGGTCTAAAAGTGTTTAGTGTTTCTGAAGCTTGCGAAAAAGCAGACTGGATTATGATTCTCCTCCCAGATGAGTTTCAGAAAAATGTTTACCTTAAAGAAATAGAACCAAACTTAAAAGAAGGAAAGATATTAAGTTTTGCTCATGGCTTTAACATTAGATTCGGACTTATCAAACCTCCAAGTTTTGTGGATGTTGTAATGATTGCCCCAAAAGGACCTGGACACACTGTTCGTTGGGAATATCAGAATGGTCAAGGTGTTCCTGCCTTGTTCGCAGTTGAGCAGGATTCTTCTGGCAGTGCAAGATCATTAGCGATGGCTTATGCTAAAGGGATCGGTGGAACCCGAGCTGGGATACTTGAAACAAATTTCAAAGAAGAAACAGAAACTGATCTATTTGGCGAACAAGCTGTTTTATGCGGGGGCTTATCAGAACTTGTCAAGTCAGGATTCGAAACTCTTGTAGAAGCAGGTTATCAACCAGAACTTGCATACTTCGAATGTTTACATGAAGTTAAACTTATTGTTGATCTAATGGTGAAGGGAGGTTTATCTCAAATGAGAGATTCCATTTCCAATACTGCAGAATATGGAGATTATGTAAGTGGCAAAAGACTCATCAATAGTGATACAAAGAAAGAAATGCAGAAAATTCTAAAAGATATCCAAGATGGAACTTTCGCTAAAAATTTTGTAGAAGAATGCGATAAAAATAAACCCTTAATGACAAAATTAAGAGAAGAGAATTCAAAACATGAAATCGAGAAAGTAGGAAAAGGTCTGCGCTCTATGTTCAGTTGGCTGAAATAAATTTATTTTTAATATTTCTTGGAGCAATCGGTTTTGATTTGTTGATCGGCGATCCAAGATTCTTAATCCATCCTGTTCAAATAATTGGCTTTTACATAAAAAAATTATCTGATTACTTCATAAATAATTTTGGCGAAAATAAAAAGATTTTATTTTGGGGCGGTTTCACTGTCGCTGTTTCTACTATTGGAATTAGTCTTAGTTTAGGAAAACTGATAGAACTTAGTTTTGCGCAATCAAGAAATCATTTTTTTAGTGGCTTGTTGATTTTTTTTGGACTTTCAAGTTGTATTGCAACTAGGGGACTTATTTCAAGTGTAAAAGAGATTGCTGAGCTAATAGAAATCAAGGAAATTAATGACCAAAATAAGAGAATAATAGAAGAGAAAGTTCAAAGAATAGTAAGTAGGGATGTTAGGGCATCTTCTTTAGAACATCTTTTGAGATCAAGTACCGAGAGTTTAACCGAAAATTCTGTTGATGGAATATTTGGGCCATTATTCTGGATTTTTATTGGAGTTATTTTTATGAAGTTTTCAATTTTCCTACCAGGACCTTTGTCACTTGGTTTTTCTTATAAAGCGATAAGTACTTTAGATTCAATGATAGGTTACAAATATGATTACTTTAGATATTTAGGTTTTTTCAGCGCAAAAATCGAAGATATTTTTACTTTTGTCCCCTCAAGATTAGTTTTAATCACATTACCTCTAGTTAGTTCCAAAGTTAATCAGTACAAATTAATAATAAAAAAAAGTTATCTTGATGGTAAAAAATATGTTTCACCTAATGCTGGAATTTCAGAAGCTATTTTTGCTTATATTTGCGGGATTAAATTGGGAGGAAAAAGTAAATATAAAAATAATATTATTGAAAAGCCAATAATCAATCCCACTGGAGATAATTGCAATGGAGAAAAAATTAAATTAATTTGTCAATTAATTTTGAGATTACAATTTTTATGGATAATAATTTTTGTCTTAATTTTTTCATTAATTTCGAGTTTAGTTTGATTTAATAATAAATTAGTTTAAAAATTATTAATATAAAAAAAAAGAAAACTCTATGCAAGAAAAAGACTCTTCAATGGAAAATCAAAATGATGATTTTACTAATAAATCATCAACTGATAATAAATACTCAAAATGGATAGACAATCAAGGGGATGAAGTAAAAAACGTTTTTGGATTTAATAGCAGTGCTGAGCTTGTGAATGGTCGAGCAGCTATGATCGGATTTTTAATGCTCATATTAACCGAGTTAGTATTTAGCGGCAGGCCTGTGACCTCTTCAATCTTTGGTATTAATTAAATGGAAGAAAAAAAATCTAATTCAATAAAAGTTTTCTTATACATTTCTGTATGGGTAATAATTTGGGGAACATTAGGCTCTTTTATAGATTATCCTCTATATAAAAACAAAATCTACTTAGAAGGAAGCATATATCAGTATCTTACATTCTCAATAACAGCGATAGTTTCCATTATAGGTGCAAAGTTTTTTTATAAAAAATTTGAATTATAAAAATTTGTACCTAAATTTCTTAATAATTTTAGCTGGTTCTCTATTTTCATTTGACTCGTAGAGTATCCACTGATGAGTTTCAGTATCATGATCACAATCATAATTTCCAGATAAGTTGTCATAGCTTGAAAGATATGAATGACAATACTGATCAGCCTCAAAAGCAGAGTCATAACCTGTAAAGAAATATATTAATAATAGAGCAAGTACCAACATAAAAAATACTTGAAAAATTAAATTAACTATCTTCATAAGAATCTCTAAAATTTAAATATATCACTTAAAAAATTTTTTCGATCTCAAAATAATTAACGACCAACATTAAAAATAAAGTCATGAAATTCTTGATTATTTAAATATAGGATGACTAGCATTATTAAAATAATATTTAAGCCTATTACTATTGATCCAAAAATATTTATTTGTTTTTTCCCTGGCAGAGTATAAGTAAATTTCTTACCTTTAAGAAAAGCAGCTAAACCTTTTTTTTCTTTTTTAGATTCTGTTATTCCAGCATTATTCTTAACTTCATTTTCAGAAAAACCTTTTACCATTACAACTCAAATAACAGACTTATAATATTCCAAAAAAAGAAATAATTTTAGTAATTAACAATTTTTATTCACAAAGGGAATCATAAATGAATTTTTTTTATTAGAGTAATTTTTTAAAAAATAAGCTTCAATAAGTTCCGACTGCAAACCTAATAAACTAGATTGACATTTAAACCTATTTTGATCGAATACTAATAATTGAAGTTTTTCTATTTGAAAGATTAATTCTCTACATTCTTCGTTTTGGGAATCTTTAATACATTCACTCGATTGTTTTATAATTTTTGACTTTGTTGGTATTGCTTCTGCCATAAGGAAGTTAGAAAAAAATAAAAATTTCAGGAATAAAATAGTTAAAAACTTCATTAATTCTTGAGTTATAAAATTGAAAGTTGAATTAAAAATAAAAAAATAGTTATTTCCATATTATTGATATTCATAAAAAAGATGCCCTAAAAGAGCATCTCCTATACAAGAAAGAAATAGATTTTAAAGATTAACCTTGAACTCTATCCTTAAAAAGTTTACCTGCTGAGAATGTTGGAACTCTTTTAGCAGGTATTGCTATTTTTTCGCCTGTCTTAGGGTTCAATCCCTGTCTTGCAGAACGATCTCTTGGCTCAAAAGAACCAAATCCTAGTATGGAGACTTTTTTGCCTTCCACTACTGAATCAACAATAGTCTCAATAGTCGTATCAACTATTGAAGAGACAACAGTTTTTGTTTCTCCTGTTGCAGCAGACACCAGGTTTACTAAATCAGCTTTGTTCATTGAATTTTAAAGTAAAGCAGAGATTAAATAGACGTGAATTTTAATCAAGCCTAAAAACCTCGAACTTGCACATCATATGGAGCAAATACGAATACGGCAACCGAAAATGCCGGTGGCGCAAAGCTTTATACATATTTTAGGGGCTTTTTTAACTATATTCATTTAATTTTATACTTGCTGATTTTTCTTATATAAAAAAAGCCTCTTTAACCATAAAACAGTAAGAACTATTGGTACCACTTGATTTTTCCTTAAGAAATCTAACTTCATTTGTCAAAACGATTAATGTGAAAAGTTAACGGATCTAAGAATAAGAACAATATATTATATTTTATTAATTTTCAGATATATTTCCTTCTCATCACATGAGAAAGTCTGATTTGTATTTTGAAATCAAGAAAAATCTGTTTTTTCATTATTTAACTGTCTCTCCGAATCATTTTCTTTAAAGCTTATTTGGATGTATAAATTACAATAGTTCAATAAAGTTAATATTCTCTGAGATTTAATGAAATAGATTTGTAAAACCTCAAATTTAAAGGCTTTTTTTCAATTTTGCATCTATTATTCAAATATCATTAAATTGAATAAATTTTCACATTATTCCATTAATTAAGGAGACAGTGAATTATATAAATAAAGGGAAACCATTTCCTTTAGGAAGTTCTCTTACATCAAAAGGAGTTAATTTTTCTTTAGTTGCCACAAATGCAGAATATGTGGAAATCTTATTTTTCGAAAACGCAAACTCTGAATTCCCCAAAACGGTATTTAAATTAGATCAGAAGAATAAGACCGGTCCTTACTGGCATGCTGAAATAAGCAATTTAAAAGAAGGTTGCATTTATGCTTTTAGGATAAAACAAAAAAATAATGGGATTAATAATAACTACGAAAAAAAAGTTTTACTCGATCCATGTTCAAGGGGTATTACTGGATGGGAAAGTTACATAAGAGAAAATGCATTAAAAATCCATGAAAATACAAATTCTTGCCTTAAAAGCGTTGTTTGCGATAGAAAATTATTTAATTTTAAAGATTATCCTAGGCCGAAACATTCATGGGAAGAAACAATTATTTACGAACTTCATATCAAAGCTTTTACCCAATCAAATGATCAAGATGAAAGTTGTTTTAAGAAATTTTTAAAAAAAATTCCGTATCTGAAAGAACTTGGCATTACGGCAATAGAATTACTTCCAATTTTTTGTTTTGATCCAACTGATGCACCAAATGGTTTAGAAAACTTTTGGGGTTATAGTCCAATTAATTGGTTTACCCCACATTTTGAATATCTTTCAAATGAATCTGCCGAAAATAATAGAGAGGAATTTAGAAGATTAGTAGAGGAATGCCATAAAGCGGACATTGAAGTTATCTTGGATGTTGTATTCAATCATACTTCTGAAGGAGATTCTCAAGGGCCAGCAATATCATGGAAAGGTATAGATGAAAATCTTTATTATTTTATAGGAAAAGATAAAAATTATCAGGATGTCTCTGGGTGTGGTAATACTATTGCAGCAAATAGAGGATTAGTTAGAAAACTAATCATTGAATCATTAAAATGTTGGGCAAGTGAATTTGGTATTGATGGTTTTAGGTTTGATTTAGGAATTGCTTTATCAAGAGGAGAAAATCTTTCGCCACTAGATAATCCTCCGATTTTCGAAGATATAGAATGTGAACCAGAACTTATTGATATCAAGCTGATAAGTGAACCATGGGATTGTGGTGGTTTATATAAATTAGGTAATTTCCCGTCTAAACATACTTTCACATGGAATGGTCATTATAGAGATGACTTAAGGAGATTTTGGAAAGGAGATAAAGATACAGCTTGGAATATGTGCGATAAAATAAAGGGTAGCCCATCTATTTACAAAGAAGATAATATTTACCCAAAATCAATAAATTTTATTACTTCACATGATGGATTCACCCTTAAAGATTTAGTGACATTCAACATGAAACATAATTTTGCTAATAAAGAGCAGAACCGGGATGGTGATAACCATAACAACTCTTGGAATCATGGGATAGAGGGTCCAACGACAAACATATTAATCAATGATTTAAGAAAAAGACAACAAAAAAATCTTCTTCTTAGTTTACTCATATCTAAAGGTGTTCCAATGTTACTTATGGGTGATGAAATAGGAAGGTCCCAAGGTGGCAACAACAATTCTTGGTGCCAAAATAATTTAATAGGTTGGATGAATTGGGATCATAGTCAACAAGATTTGGAGTTATTAGATTATTTTAAATACGTTATAAAAATTCGAAAAAAACTTATAAAAATTTTTAATCCATCATTCATACCCAATAATCTAAGCCATGAAAATAATCCAAGATACCATTGGCATGGAACAAAATTAGATAGCCCCGATTGGAGTAGTTGGTCTCATACAGTTGCCTTCAGCATTAATAAAGGAAAAACCAATCCTCTCGTCTGGATAGGTTTTAATGCATATTCAAAAAGTATCGATTTCCAATTACCAAAATGTAAATATAATTGGTTAAAAGTTATTGATACTAGCATGTCTGACATTTTTAAACCATTAACTATTAATGATAAATCTGTTTCAATAAAGAGTAGAAGCTCTTTATTAATCATTTCAGAAGGAATATTTGGGGCAAAAAATAATTTATTCTAAAAGCGGGCGGCGGGAATCGAACCCGCATCTTCAGCTTGGAAGGCTGAGGTTTTACCACTAAACCACGCCCGCAATAAGTAATAGAATTACCATTGCAATAATACATTATCAAACAATAAACAAAGTAAAAAGATTGGAAAATTCACACTCGAAAAAAAATATTACTAATTCAACAACAAGATTAATGTTCTCTTATGGGTTGGGAGATGCAGGCACAGGTTTAGTCGCTACACAATTCGGTTTTTTTCTGTTCAAATTTTTTATTTCTGCAGGTTTACCAGTAATAATTGCAGGTTCATTATTAATGTTAATAAAGATATGGGATGCAATAAATGATCCCTTAATTGGATGGTTAAGTGATCGTACTAAATCAAAATGGGGGCCTAGAATACCTTGGATGGTAACAGCATCTGTTCCTCTTGGTTTCTCTTTAGCCGCGATATGGTGGACACCCACTGGTTCCGTGCTAACCAAGACTATTTACTATGCCATAATTTCTATAATTGTAATGACTGCTTATACAAGTATTAATCTTCCTTTTGCAGCGCTATCTACTGAAATTTCTGAAAAAACAGTAATTAGAACAAGACTAAACGCATCTAGATTTACTGGCTCAATAATTGCAGGACTAACTGGTCTAATAATTGCTGGAATTATATTAGGTTCTGAAGGATCATCAGCAAATAATGAATATTTTTTAATGGGTAAAATAAGCGGATGTCTTGCGGTTGCTGCAACATTAATTTCTTGTTGGGGGTTGGCTCCATTCGCAAAAAAAGCAAGAAGGCCTTCAGGAAAAGTTGAGCCTATAACACTTCAATTCAAAAGGATTTTCAGAAATAAAAAATTTTTAAAAGTTATTACTCTTTATATTCTTCTTTGGTGCGCCTTACAATTGATGCAAACAGTAGCGTTAATCTATGTAGAGGATGTTCTGAATGTACCAACATACATTGCGAAGTGGATCCCGATACCTTTCCAAATTAGCGCTTTAGTAGGTTTACAAATATGGGCCAGAGTATCAAATAAATTAACCAGGATTTCAGCTTTAAACTATGGAGCGATTATATGGATTATTTCATGCACGGCAGCTTTATTTTTACCTTCATTATCAAAAATTTCAGGCGTTGAATATGGCTTATTCCTAAATACCAGCAACATATTTCTGTTCATTCTTTTAATTTTTATAATCTGTCTTATTGGCATTGGAGCTTCAACCGCTTTTCTTATCCCTTGGTCACTACTTCCTGATGCAATAGACGAAGATCCAGAGAAACCGGCAGGATTATATACTGCTTGGATGGTACTCATTCAGAAGCTTGGTATCGCGTTTAGTGTTCAATTATTAGGCTTTTTATTGTATTTATCAGGTTATCAATCATGCTTTGTTGATAGAGAGGGTCTTAATATTATTGAACAATGCTACTCAGCACAATTAACTATTAGATTATGTATAGGTCTTATACCCTCAATATTGGTAATACTTGGTCTTTTAATCATGAGAAAATGGGATCGAGAATTAATTACAAACTAATATAAAGATATGTATTACCCTAATTTTTTCAAAAGACTTTTAAGCAGCCTAATCATTGGCGGGCAAGCAATTAATTTTATCTTTAAGGGTAAAATTTCCAAAAATGATCTGTTTGAACAACTTATGGAGTCAGGTCCTGGGAGTTTGTTAATTGTATTAATTACAGGAATTGCCGCAGGCACAGTTTTTAATATTCAAGTTGCATCACAACTTACAAGTATGGGGGTTTCAAGTGAAATTGGAGGTTTATTAGCCGTAGGTATGGCAAGAGAAATGGCTCCTCTTCTAACTGCTACTTTAATGACTGGGAAGGTTGCTACTGCCTATGCTGCTCAACTGGGCACTATGAAAGTCACAGAACAAATTGAGGCAATAACCATGTTAAGAACCGAACCAGTCCAATATTTGGTAGTTCCAAGGTTACTATCGATGGTAATAATGTCTCCAATACAATGTCTTTTATTTTTATCTGTAGCTTTATGGAGTGGACAAATTTGGAGCACAATTTTTTATAAAGTTCCTCCAATAGTTTTTTGGACATCTGTAAGGTCAGGTAACGTCAGTTTAACCAATACAGACTTAACTTCAATGTTAATAAAATCTGTAGTGTTCGGATTACTCATTGCAATTATTGCTTGTGGATATGGACTCACAACTAAAGGTGGTCCAAAAGAAGTTGGAACAAGTACAACAGGCGCGGTTGTAATGACTCTTGTTACTGTATCTTTAATGGATGTATTCCTAACACAAATTTTATTTGGATAATTCAATGTTTAACACTAAATCAAAAAAAGAAGAACCGGTAACAATATCACCTTCATTTCAGTTGCCAATCATTCTAATAGTTTTGAGTTTTATGCTTTTATTTTTGAATATTGGTTCTTTGCCAACAATAGTTTCTGCCTCTTTTAGCTTTTTCTTATTGCTTCAGTCATTTACCTTAAGAATCAAAATATCAAATGATAATTTTATAGTTTTACAATTAGGGAAAGAGATTAGAACTTTCCCATTCAAGAACTGGATATCATGGAAATTCTTCTTTCCTGCAATTCCAGGTATTTTTTATTTTAGAGAAAAGTCCAGTCCTCATTTATTACCAATATTATTTAATCCAAAGCAATTAAAAGATGAACTTTTAAAAAAAGTTGACTCCCTGGAAATTAAAAAATCCTAAAATTGACTTTTTGCTTAATTATCAAAATTATTTAAATGACCAATACACAAATTTCAAACAATAATCCTGAGAAGGAATTAACAATAAATAAATCAAATTCAGATGATAAAACAAAACAAATTATTAATAAAAATACAACACAAAATAAAAAAATTTCTTCAAAAAGCGACAAATCAAACAAATCTTTTAATGAAATTTCTGATAAAATTTTTAGCGATCTAGTTTCAAAAAAAGACTCACTAGTTAAAGAAATAAAAGAGTTAGAAACAAAAAAAATTGAATTAGAAAAAGATATTGAGTCAAATTTTCAAGGACAGTCAGATAATATAGCTAAAAGAGTTAAAGGTTTTCAAGAATACTTAACTGGAGCTTTACAAAATCTTTCACAAAATGTTGAGAAACTTGAATTAGTTTCTCAACCAATTATCGTAAAGCCTTCTCCACTTGATGAAAAAAAGCAAACTAAAAACACAAATAATGTAGTTAATGTTCCTGCTCTTTCTGAAACATTTAAGCCAGATGAGGAGATTATTAAAAGTTGCTTTTCAACTTTCAATGAACAACCTGATTTTTATGCTGAACCTTGGAAATTAAGACGAAGTCTTGATTCATCAGATATAGAAATTATGGATGATTGGTTCTTTAATATGGGAGGAAGAGGTTCTCTTGAAAGTAGAGGTTCTCGACAAAAAAATGCCTTGTTATCAGCGGGTTTAATATCTATTCTTGGCGAATTGTACGGAGATCAGTTTCAGACCCTTATTTTAGCTTCTCAGCCTGAACGATTAGGTGAATGGAGAAGAATTCTTCAAGATTCACTTGGTCTTACAAGGGATGATTTTGGACCTAATAGTGGGATTGTTCTTTTTGAAAGGCCTGAAGGTGTCATCGAAAGAGCTGATAGATTAGAAGCCAATGAAGAATTGCCATTTATTATCATTGATGCAGCAGAAACCTCTGTTGAAATTCCAATACTTCAATTCCCATTATGGGTTGCATTTGCTGGTTCAGATAATGAAATTTACGATGATCTTGAATTAAACTAAGCTTTATGAATATATTAATAATATTTACAAGTTATCTTTTAGGGTCACTACCAACGGGTTTTTTAATTGGGAAATATCTCAAAAATATAGATCTAAGAACTATAGGATCTGGATCTACAGGTGCCACAAATGTCTTAAGAAATGTTGGAAAATGGCCAGCACTTTTTGTATTTATCATTGACGTTGGGAAAGGCCTTATTGCAGTAAAAATTGCTCAATATTACTCAGATCAAGGATTAATAGAGGTTATAGCAGGAATATCCGCTATCTCAGGACATATTTGGCCAATATGGCTTAAAGGTAAAGGAGGGAAAGCTGTTGCGACTGGATTAGGTATGTTTTTGGCTCTTTCTTGGAAAGTTGGATTAGCTTCTCTTGGTATTTTTTTAATAGTCCTAACAAAAACTAAATTTGTTTCTTTATCAAGTATTTCAGCTGCAATCTTACTTCCTTTTTTTATGTTTTTTTATCTCGGTAAATATATGCACTCATACTTTTTTATAAGTTTAATTGTTGCATTATTAGTAATCTGGAAACATAGAACAAACATAACAAGATTGTTAAAGGGAGAAGAATCCAAAATTAATCAGAATCAATAGATTTAAATATTTCTATTAGAGCTTTATTAGGATCTAGAGCTTTTGATATTGATCTACCAATGACTAACTTAGAAGCCCCCTTATCTATAGCTTCATTTGGTGTCATAATTCTATTTTGATCATCTTTATTGTCAATATTTAATCTGATACCTGGTGTAATAAGTTCAAAATTATCCTTATAAATAGATCTCAACATTTTCACCTCCCAAGGGGAACAGACACATCCATCTAATCCAGCATCAAAAGACAACTTTGCAAGTCTTAATACATTTTCTTCAATTGAATTATTTCTATCAAGATCAGTTTGAAAATCTTTAAGAGAAAAGCTCGTTAAAACAGTTATTCCTACAATAAATGGAGGTTTTACACTGACTGAGGAGGCTCCTTCTAAAGATGCTTTTTTCGAATCCTTAAGCGCTTTCAGACCTGCTGAAGCATGAATAGATATTATATCAACCCCTAATTTTGAAACTTGGAAACAGGCTGCTCTCATGGTATTTGGAATATCATGAAATTTTAAGTCTAAGAAAATTTTTTTATTTAAACCTTTTAATATTTCAATAACTCTTGGGCCTTCCCTAACAAAAAGCTCTAAACCAACTTTCACCCACTTAATATTAGGACATTTTTCTAGAAGTAATTTTGCTTGACTTAAATCTAATCCATCAATTGCCAATATTATTTTATCTTCTGAATTAAATCTGTTATTCATCAATTTTCAGTTTTCAAACCTCTTAATTACTTTTTTTCCAATTTGCAAAATTTTCCCTTCCAAATCATTTTTTGAATTAAAAACTAAATCAGGATTTATTACTTTCTGACTATCAATTTTTACACCTCCACCTTTAATAGATCTTTTGGATTCGCTGCTCGATTTGAAAAGTTTTAGAGCACTTAGCAAATAAAAAAACTTTACAGGAAAAACTATTTCTTTTAATGAAATCTCTGGAATTTCTCCAACTTTTTCTTTGTGTCCAAGGAATAATTTTTCGCAGTTTGATTGTGCCTTTAATGCTTCTTCAGCCCCATGGAATAAAGTAGTAACTTCTAAAGCCATTCTTCTCTGTAATTCACGAGGATTTGAGTTTTCAAGAAAACTTAAATCTAGTTCAGTAAGTAATTCAAAATAGCTAGGTATTATACTATCGGGGACTTTTTCTAATTTTGAATACATTGAAAGAGGATCTTCAGTTAAACCAACGGTGTTAAATTCAGATTTACTCATCTTCTTAATTCCATCTAAACCTGTCAAAATTGGGAGTAGAACACCAAATTGAGGTTCTTGTTTAAAATGCCTTTGAAGATCTCTTCCTATTGCAATATTAAATTTCTGATCTGTGCCTCCAAGCTCAATATCTGATTGAACAACTACCGAATCGTAACCTTGTAATAGTGGATATAAGAATTCATGCAAAGCAATTGGAACTTGTGAAGTATACCTTTTATTAAATTCCTCCTTAGCTAGCATTTGACTAACTGTTGCACTCCCCATTATTTCAATTATCGAATTAAGATTTAATCCTGTTAACCATTCACTGTTATATCTAATTTCTATTTTATCTTTTGAATCAAAATCCAAAATAGATTCACTAGCTGGCTTACCCATTCCTAACTGAGTTAAATATGTTTTTGCATTATCCTTAACTTGTTTTTCTGATAACTGGACTCTTGTTTTGTTTTTTCCGGTTGGATCTCCAATTCGAGCAGTAAAATCCCCAATAATTAAAACTGCAATATGTCCATTATCTTGAAATGACCTAAGTTTCTTAAACAATATGCTGTGCCCAAGATGAATATCTGTTCCAGTTGGGTCGATACCGAGTTTAACCCTTAATTGTTTATTATTATTTTTTGCATGATCGATTATCTCCGAAAAAGTATGATCTGTACCCTTAACTGGGAAATATTCTTCGATTCCTCTTGATAGCCATGATGGCAATATAAAATTATCTGACATAAATCTTTAACCGTTAAATTTAAGAAGTTTTATCAAGTTCATCCTTCATTCTTATTAAAGTTTTATTCATTTGATCGAACATTTGATCAGGAGTAATACCAAATTGGCTTAACTGTGTCTTTAATTGTTCTACTGTCATTTTTGCTTGAAAATCTTCAGACAATTCAAATCTCTTCATAAAAACCTTATAACGATCCATGAGAGATTCCATTTTTTTTATAAACATTTTTTTCCCTTCTCTGTCAAATTTTCCATAATCAGAACCAAGTTTCATAAGTTCTTGGTAATCTGTAAAAAGCTTTTTAGCTTCTTCTTGAACAATGTCTGACTCAAAAAATCCCATTTCTATTTTTTACAGGGCAAGATTAAGGCTCAATTACAAGATAACAAGAATCTTTTAAATTGATTAGAACATTAATAAATTTTAGTTTAAAAATAATTCTTTGATTTATTCTTTTTCAGAATTAAATTTAGTATAAATATTTTATAAATATTGGAAAAATTCAACATAAATAATATTTCAAAACAAAGTAGACAATTTGAATTATTTAGTTCAAATGTAAATACATCAATTAATTTTCAAAACTCAAATAATATAAAAATTAAAGGCGAAATCTTAACTCAATGGAGAAATAAAATTCATAATCACCAAATCAAAATTTCAAATGATACTCACAATAAAACTTCTTACCAAACAAGTCTTCCTGTAAATTCAATTTCTAATGAAAGAAAAATTGATCCGTTTTCACTGCAGCCATTATCATTGAACTTTTGGAGAACCAATCAACATATACATAATGGTCCAGCAATGTATTTTGTAATTGACTCTATGGAAAGTTCTAAAATAATCCTTTATATAGGAGAAACAAATTCAGCGAATAAAAGATGGAAGGGAGAACATGACTGTAAAAATTACCTAATGAACTATAAAGAAGCCCTAGCCCATAACAAACTCTCAAGTAACCAAGATATTCGTTTCTTCTTAGATGTACCTAAAGGAGTAAAATTAAGACGTAAATTAGAACAACAACTGATATATTTATGGTTACCACCATTTAATAAAGAAACTCGAGATAGGTGGGCAACTACTTTCACAAACAACTAAAAGTTAATTTAATCCATTTTAAAAATGCAATTTTCCACATTCCAAAAAAATCTAGAAAACTGGCAAGGTGCTACATTAATTTTTGGAGTTTTAGAGGAAAAAATTGCAAGCCAACTTGAACACATAAAATTTGTTGTTGATCCAAAATTATTACTAAAAAAAGTTACTCAAAAAAATTTCAAAGGTGAAAAAGGAAAAACTTTAAGCTTTGAATTCCTGGATCAAAAATTAGAAAATTTAATCATACTTGGTCTTGGCAAATCAAAAGAGCTAAATAAAAGTGATATAAGAAACTCCATAGGAAATCTAATTAGAAAAACTGTTGATAAAAATGAAAAAATTAGCATCTTGCTTCCTTGGGAATTAATCAATTCACAATTAGAAATAAATCATTTAGCAGAGTCAGCCAGATTATCTGCTTATAAAGACAATAGATTCAATAAGAAAAAAGATGAAAAGAATGTTCTTAAAGAAATTGAGTTTTTGAATTTAAAAAAATTTGAGAAAGTTAGCTTTGATGAGACAGAAAAAATATGTGAAGGTGTTGAACTTGCCAGAAGACTTGTAGCCGCCCCTCCAAATAGTCTTACGCCTAAGGAAATGTCCATTCAAGCTTCTCAAATAGCTAAAGATCATGGTTTGGAAGTAAAAATTTTAGAGGCAAAAGAATGTGAAAATTTAGGTATGGGTGCATATTTAGCTGTAGCAAAAGGTTCTGATCTAGATCCTAAATTTATACACCTTACTCTAAAGTCAGAGGGGCCTATAAAAGAAAAGATTGCGCTTGTTGGAAAGGGTTTGACCTTTGATTCTGGGGGATACAATTTGAAAGTAGGAGCCTCTCAAATTGAAATGATGAAATATGATATGGGAGGAAGCGCTGCAGTTTTAGGCGCAGCAAAAGCACTTGGAGCAATAAAACCAAAGGGACTAGAAATACATTTTATTGTGGCCGCTTGCGAAAACATGATAAATGGATCTGCAGTACATCCTGGAGATGTAGTTAAAGCATCTAATGGTAAGACAATTGAAATAAATAATACTGATGCAGAGGGTAGACTCACATTAGCTGATGCTTTAACTTACGCATCCAATTTAAAACCTGATTCAATAGTAGATCTCGCCACTTTAACAGGAGCTATTGTTGTTGCATTAGGAAATGATGTAGCTGGATTCTGGAGCAATAATGATGAGCTAGCAAATGATCTAAAAGCTGCATCAGCCCAAGCTGGAGAAGAATTATGGCAAATGCCTTTACAAAAATCTTATAAAGAAGGGTTAAAGTCTCATATAGCTGATATGAAAAATACAGGTCCTAGACCGGGTGGTTCAATAACTGCTGCACTGTTTTTAGAGGAATTCTTTGATGCAGAGATTAAATGGGCTCATATTGATATTGCCGGGACTTGTTGGACTGATAAGAACAAGGGGATTAATCCATCAGGTGCAACCGGTTTTGGAGTTAAAACTCTTGTTCAATGGATTAAAAATAAATAAATACATTTAAAATCATTTAGTCCAAGTATTCATTGATCTAGCGTTATCCCCCCATAATTTATCCAACCTCTGATCTCTCCCACATGAGAATCTATAGAATTTATATTTCAATTCATTTTTCTCAGCAAAATCCTGATGATATTCTTCAGCTAACCAAAATTGACCTTTTAATTTTAGTTCTACAGATATTTTTTCTAATGGAACTTGCAATTCATTAGAGGCCGAAACAATTGCATTTTTTGCGTCACTTTCCTCAACTTCATTTTTCAAATAGATCACTGGCCTATAAGAATCTCCACGATCACAAAATTGACCCTTGCCGTCCAAAGGATCAATATTTCTGAAATAGAGCCTAAGTATCTCCGGTAAAGTTACCAGATGGGAATCATAGTCAACCAAGACCACTTCCTGATGTCCTTCATGATTTTCGTAGTTTGGATTTTGTAAATCTCCACCTGAATATCCACTGTCTACAGAATTCACACCTTTTAAGGACTGTAAGTCATGTTCTAAACACCAAAAACAACCTCCTGCAAGAATCAATTCCTCTGCAAGAGTGTTTATAGGGTTTGCTAAAATAGAAAAAGCAATTATTAGAGGCAGGAAATATTTCATTTTTTTTATTATAAAGTTCAAATAATAGAATTAATAACCTCTTTAGCAGCTCTTTCGACTACACCCTCTTCTCCTAATTCTTTTTTTAAAAAATCATATCCTTTTTTAATTTTTATTTTTTCTGACTTCCGTTCAAGAATCTTACAGGATTTATAGAAAATTTTCTTGTAGTCAAAATCTTCTTGTACAAATTCAGGTATTATTAATTTATTTACTAATAAATTTACAGGGGAAATAAATCTGAGTTTGAAATTAAGAATATATTTTGCAATAAAAGCTGTTATTTTACTTACTCTGTAACCAACAATTTGCGGAATTCCATACAATGATAGTTCCATATTAACTGTCCCAGATTTGCAAAAAGCAATTTTTGTGAGCGAATAAATATAAGGCTTTAATCTTGCATTATCTTTTTGAGAAATCACATGTCCTACAACTTGATATTTTCTAAAGGCCTTTTTAAATCTTTCATCAAAAACCCCTCTACAGGAGAGAATATAAACAACCAAATTTGGATATTTTTGTTGTAATTTTCTAGCCGCCTTCATAAAAGTAGGTAATATATATTTTAATTCTTGAGGTCTTGAAGCTGGCATTAAAAGCAGGATATTTTGATTTGGATTAAGTTTCAGAATATTCCTGGCATCTTTCTTTAGAGGAAGTTTTTTTGTCAAATCAATCATTGGATGTCCAACCCACAAAACATTTCCACCCTTCTTTTTATAAAAAGCGGCTTCTTTCTTGAAGATCGCAAAAATTTTATCTGAAAAATTTATTAAATTAGTCGAAGTGTTATTTCCTACCCTCCAAGCCCACTCTTGAGGAGCGATATAGTAGAAAATTGGAATTTTAGTCTTCGATCTTTTTAATTTAGTTCCAATATTTATATTGGGACCCATATAGTCAATTAAAATTAAACAATCAGGGGGATATTTTTTTAGTAATTTATAAAATCTTTTTTGGATTTTTATTGTTGGAATAATAAGAGGTAAAGCCTCCCAAATTCCAATTGCACTTATTGATGTAGTATCTTGGAGGATTTTTACACCTTCTTTTTTCATTCTTTCACCACCTAATCCACAAATTTCTAAATCTATAGATTTTTTTTTCGCTTCGTCTAATAATGCTTTTGATAACAAACTCCCATGCAAATCTCCAGAGACTTCTCCAGTACTTATAAATATCTTTTTATTCATAAATTCACTACAGGCATTGGTCCTCGTCTTTCTTTAGATATTGATTCCTTTAAAAAATTACATAATTTTGAAGATGAAAGATCTAATTCTCCTTTAAGTAATTTTTCTAATGAATTTGAAATCGCATCATCAGATTTAAAGAGAAGATTCCAAGTACTTTGTAGTAATTTTAAATCAAAATCTTTATTTTCCATTAAACCACTCCTTTTGATCCCAATCCTATTTAAACCTCTCAATCTTCCAGGATGTCCCTCGGCCAAACAAAAAGGAGGTACATCTCTATCAACTCTAGTCATTCCTCCAATCATTGCTAAGTAACCAATATGTACGAATTGATGAATACCTAAACAGCCACCAATAATAGCTTTATCTTCTATCTTTACATGTCCTGCAACTTGAACACTATTTGATAAAACTATCCCATCAGCAAGTTCACAATTATGACCTATATGGCTATAAGCCATCAACAAATTATTATTCCCAATAATAGTTTTTTCTCCTTCATAAGTTGCCTTATTAATAGTTACGCATTCTCTAAAAGTATTATTATCTCCAATAATTACTTCAGTAGATGCACCTTTATATTTTAGATCTTGGGGATCCAGACCTATAAAAACATTTGGGAAAACTTTATTGTTAATACCAATTTGAGTTCTTCCAGAAATAACAGCATTTGGTCCTATTTCTGTTCCTTTCCCGATAGTCACATTAGGGCCGATAATTGCTCCTTGAGAAATAATGACACCATCATCCAGTTCGGCACTTGGATCAACAAAAGCGTTTGGGTGCACTTTTACACCACTAATGCTTGCCTTTAATTCAGTATTTTTATTCTCCATATCACTAATCAACTAATGAGAACATCAATTCTCCAGCACAAACTAACTTCCCATCAACGTGTGCCTCACCTTTAACCTTGCCAAATCTTTGTCTTTTAATACTTAATAACTCACAAGAAATTATCAATTGATCGCCAGGTACAACAGGTTTTCTAAATTTAACGTTATTGATTCCAGCGAAGACGAAAAGTCCTTTAGGAAGATCAGGCATTTGAGTCACTATTATTCCCCCAACTTGAGCCATTGATTCAACAATAAGAACTCCAGGCATTAAGGGCCTTTCAGGAAAATGTCCTTGAAATTGAGGCTCATTAATAGTTACATTTTTTACAGCGACAGCTCGCTCACCGGGAATATGCTCTATGACTTTATCCACAAGAGCAAAAGGATATCTATGAGGTAATAAACCTAGTATTTTCTCCGAGGAGAGTTGATTATTTTCAATAGATAATTTCTTTTCCAAAATCATTAAAGATAAAATTAATTTTTAAGCGATGAGGCCAATAAAGCATTTAAAGAATGTGATCCTCTATAAACTAAAATTTGAGCCTTAGGTAACCCTACCAAAGCCAAGTCCCCAATTAGGTCCAAAATTTTATGTCTTATTGGTTCATTATCAAATCTTAATGGTGGATTAACCCATCCATCTCCGTCACACACAAGGGCATTTTCCAAACTTCCTCCCTTAATTAATCCAAGTTCACTTAACTCTTGAAATTGGTCCTTAAAACCAAATGTTCTTGCTGGAGCAATCATTTCAACAAAACTTTTTGGATTTAAATCAATCACAAAAGTTTGATTTCCAATTGCTTTATAGGGAAAACTTATAGTTGATATAATCGTAAGTCTTTGGGAGGGAATTGCAGCTATAACCGAACTTTCTTTATTTAGAATTATTGATTTATTAATCTCTCGAAAAAAATTATCTGGCTTGGGTGCCTTTTTTATCCCTACTTCTTCAAAATCTCTAACCCACTGAATTGCCGATCCATCTAAAAGCGGGATCTCTTTCCCATCAACCTCAATATGTATATAACTTAACCCACACCCAGCCATTGAAGATAATAAATGTTCAATAGTATATAAATTTCTTCCCCCTATTTTAACAGCCGTACAAAGCATCGTACTTCCTATTAAATCTTGAGTAAGCTTAAAAATCTCGTTGGGTTTATCCCTAAAGGAAATAAAATATCCTTCTTTTTCATAAGAAGAAATCGTTACTCTTGTTGTTTCACCACTATGGAGACCTATACCTTCTCTGGAAATAACACCAGCTAAGGTATAACAATGATCATAACTAGAAGGCCAAGAAAACACTTAAAACTTCCATCCAACTCCAAGTGTATATCTCCAATCTCCACTTAGATCCTTACTAGCAACATCTAATCTTAATGGGCCAATTGGCGTTTTCACTCCAATTGAACCTCCAAACGAATAACCTGTACCAGATTTCTGTAATAATTTACCAGGTTTTCCAGGAACATCCTTTTGTGAACCTAAATCACTTCCTGCATCTGCAAATAGAGCTCCAGTTAGCATTCTCCAAATAGGGAATCTGTACTCTACTGTGCCCTCAACAAAACTTTTACTTACCGCCAAGTCACAAGATCCCCAACCTCTCACTGAAGATGTCCCTCCCATACAAAATGCTTCATAGGGAGGCAATTCCCCAATAATAGTTCCAGCTTTAAGTTGAAAACCAATAGCTTGAGGACAATCTTCACTGCTTGCATTACTAGACTTACATTCTTTGGTTAAATTTATAAATCTTGTTGGTATAAAATATGAATATGAGGCTTTCATTCTATTAAAAGTTGGTGATTTGGGACCCATTGAAACAAACTGTTCAGTTCCAAAGGTTAATTTATTTCCTGAAGTTGGGTTCAAAGAATTATTCAAATTATTTCTAGATGTACTTGCAATAACACTTACCAATATATTTTCATTAGGGCATGTACCATCATTTGGAGTAAAACCAATACAGATGATATCACTTATATTTCCTGTAGTTGGAGTCACATCACCATATGGTTTTTTGTTCCCATCACCATCAATCAACTTTACTTTCTTAAAATTCATCCCTGTAAGAACTCTCCATTTAGCAACTTTAAATGGATCCCCACCATTAAGAGGCCTTGAGAAGGAAAATCCACCACCGGATTTTTCTAGAACTATTGACGAAAAAGAATCAGCTGTTGAGGTATTTGTATTATCTACAGCATATATGCGTCCATTATTTTCGCTTTTAAATTCTTGAGGATAATCTCTACTTAGAAAGAAATTTGTTCTGAAAGAAGTTTTATGTTTATCTCCTTTGATCCATGGATCAAATAAAGAAAAGTTATAGGTTGTTGAATATTCCCCAAAATTTAGATTGATTTTTGTAGACCAAGCTCTTCCTAATGTATTTGTTTCCTGCAAACCAATTGAAGCGAAAATACCTGAAGCATTACTATACCCAAGTCCACCTGTTAATGATCCTGTTCTTTGCTCGCTCAAATCTAAATAAATTATGACTTGGTCAGGATTTAAGCTATCTGGACCAAGAGATACTTTTACATCATCAAATAATGATGTGGAATATAGTCTATTGATATCTGCTTGTAAAATTTTTCTATTAAATATAGTGCCAGGTTGTGTTTTCAACTCTCTTTCTATTACCCAGTCTTTTGTTTTTCCTTTTCTAGGTTTTCCATCGATAATAGATTCACCGTCAGATCCCAAGAATCTAAACTGTACATCAGATATGATTCCTTCAGAAACATTTAAGGTTACTATTCCGTCATCAGATATTCTATCTGGGCCTTTAATTCTAGCTAAAGAATAACCTTGACTTTCATAACGCTTTTTTATAATTTCTATTTTATTTTGTAATTCATTGAGGTTAAGAGTTGTGCCATAAAAATTTTTAAAAATATCATCTACATATTCATTAGAGATTAGTGAGTTTTTTGGTTGAAGTTCAACTTTTTTCAAAATTGGATTAGGTACTACATTTACGATTAGCCTCACCCCCAATGGTCCATCTTGTGAATTTATTTTCACTCCTGAAAACCAACCACTAGCATAAATTGCATTCAGGTCTCGATTTAAAATTTGATTATCAACAATACTACCAGGCTTTATATTCATAGAATCATATGCAGCTAGTTCAAGTTTTCTGCCCTCAGGATGATTTTCCCAACCTTGAATAATTATTTCTGAAATAAGAGCACTTTCTTTATTAATATTGTTTTGATTTTCTGCTATTAAGAAATTTGTATCTCGTTTCATATCAAATTCTTGAATTAAAACATTTTTATTAATTTCTAGATTTTTAACTCCTTGCTCAAAGTCATTTGGCAAATATTTAGCAGCTAATTCTGAATTGTTTGATAGAAAAATCAAGGGGTAACAAGTGATATTTGAAAAAACCTTACTTAATTTTAAAAAATGTTTCTGCATAGTTTTCTTAATTATGGTGAATAAAAATATTCATTGAATTTAGTTAAATGAATTCATTTATTCTTCGGTTAATTTCACTATAAGCTTCAATTAAACCACCTAAATCATTCCTAAATCTGTCTTTATCTAGACTTACTATTGTATCATTTTTCTGATTAAGATCCCATAATCTGCAATTATCGGGACTTATCTCGTCCCCAAGAAGAATTTTATTTTTAAAATCATAGCCAAACTCCAATTTGAAATCTACAAGTTGGAGCTGAATATTTTTAAAAAAACTTTTTAGGATTATATTAATTTTTAGGGTTAAATCAATTATTAAATCCAAATCTTTAGAACTTATTATATTCATTAATTCAATTCTTTCTTTTGTAAGAATAGGATCATTCAGTTCATCATTCTTAAGATAGATATCAATTAATGGTTTTGCCAAAATAGTGCCAGGTTTAATAGTCGTTTGTTTACACAATGAACCATAAGCTGTATTTCTTAAAACAATTTCTAAAGGAATTACTTTTATTTTTTTCGCAATCATTATATTTTCATTTTTCAGTTCAATGAAATGAGTTGGGATATTATTACTTATAAGTATTTCAAAAATTCTTGCACTTATTAAGCAATTAAGTTTTCCCTTCCCTTCAAACTTTGCTTTTTTCAATGCATTAAAAGCTGTAGCATCGTCTTTAAATTCAATTATGACTTTATCTGAATCTTCATGAGAAAAAACTTTTTTTGCTTTACCTTCATAAATCAACTCGTATTTATTATTCATTAATTAAACCCTCATTTTATGTTTAAAAGTATTTTTTTTATTTAACATATTATTAGTGATCAACTTTTCAAAATAGTTTATGTCATTTTAACTAATTATTCATCGAAACCTCATAAACTTCAAGAAAAACAAATTTCATGAGTATTAATTCAACAAGTTCTAAGAATTTACATAGATTAGAAAATATTTTAATAATTGGAAATGGTGGAAGAGAAAATTCTTTAGCTTGGGCAATTCAAAAAAATGAATTAGTCAGACAAGTTTATTTAATCCCTGGCAATGCTGGTTCAGAAAGAATAAATAAATGTAAAAGAATAAAAATTGATATAGAGAATAAAAACGAATTAGTGGAAAAGCTTAATTTTTTAGAAATAGATCTAATTGTAATAGGTCCAGAAATACCTTTAGCAAATGGTTTAGCCGATTTTCTTCGAAAAAAAGACTTTAAAGTGTTTGGCCCTGGTAAAGATGGAGCAAAATTGGAATACAGCAAATCTTGGGCAAAAGAATTTATGAAAGACGCAAATATTCCAACTGCAAACTTTTGGAAAGTAAATTCATTAGCAGAGGCAAAAAAAATTATCTATTCATCATTGATTCCACTTGTAGTAAAAGCGGATGGTCTAGCTTCAGGTAAAGGTGTTTTTATTCCTGATTCAAAAGATGAATGTTATAGAGCAGCAGAATCAATTTTCAATGGTAAGTTTGGCAAATCCGGGGATATAGTAGTACTGGAAGAAAAAATTGAGGGTCCAGAAGTTTCAGTTTTTGCTTTATGTGATGGAGAGAGATACATATTACTCCCAACTGCTCAAGATCACAAACGTCTCAATGAGAATGATAAAGGTCCTAATACAGGAGGGATGGGAGCTTATTCTCCTACTCCACTTTTAACAGAGGATTACCTTGACAGAATAATCAAAGAAATAGTTGAACCGACTATAGTCGAACTTAATAAAAAAAATATTGACTACAGAGGCGTAATTTATTTTGGATTAATGATCACACAATCTGGGCCCAAAGTTATAGAATATAATTGCAGGTTTGGAGATCCAGAATGCCAAACAATAATGCCTTTAATGGATCAAAATTTTGTATTCCTTTTAGAAAAATGTTCAATGGGAAATTTAACTGGCGATGAAAAAATTGATACTTTGGATAAGGTTAGTGGTTGTGTAATAGCTTCATCAAAAGGTTACCCTTACGATTATAAAACTGGCTTCCCAATAAAGATAGGGAAGATTGACTCAAATGATTGTCAAATTTTCGACTCCGGTACATCTCTAAGTAAAAATGGTGAACTAATAACTGATGGGGGAAGAGTTTTAAGTATCGTCTGTCAAGATAAAGATTTCGATATTGCATTTGAAAAAGCCTATAAAAATTTAAAAGAGATTAATTTTGATGGCATTTACTTCAGAAATGATATTGGTTATCAAGTTAGGGAAAACTTTTCAAAGAAAAATTAAGCTTATGGTAGATACCAATAATCAAGAAAGTAAAAAATATTCCGTTATCGATAATGAAGATATTAATAATAATTATTGGATTAATAGACTTCTCGCTTGGTGGAGCGGATTTAGTCTAAGAACAAAGTTATTAGCTATAGCAACTCTTGTTGTAAGTCTCCTAATGACAGGAATCACGTTTTTTGCACTTAATAGTATTCAAAGAGATGCAGGGATGAACGACACTAGATATGCCCGAGATCTTGGATTACTGCTATCGGGGAACGTCACAGAATTAGTTGCTAATAATCAAAAAAAAGAAATTTCAAATGTAGCTGAAAAGTTTTGGAGATCTAGTAGAAATTTACGTTATATTTTTTTTACTGATGCTGAAGATATAGTTCAACTTGGGATACCAATTAGTGCCACCCCTACAAATTCAGATAGTCAGTATCAGCTCACTAGAAGATTAAAATTACCATCAGAATTGAAGAAAAGGCCTCAATTCCCATTAGTCAGGCAGCATGTAACACCTCAAGGCCAAGTAACAGATGTATTCGTACCAATGCTGTGGAAAGGGAAATATATTGGAACTTTAGCTTTAGGTGTTACACCTAATAAAAAAGCCCTAGCCAGCGCGGCATTAACTAGAGAAGTTACGATTGCAGTTTTTATTTCGATTTGGGTTCTAGTAATACTAGGAGCTGTATTTAATGCACTTACGATTACAAGACCAGTAAGAGAATTAGTAAGAGGTGTTAGAGAAATTTCAAAAGGAAACTTTAAATCCAGAATTTCTTTACCCATGACAGGAGATCTTGGAGAACTTTTAAATGGATTTAACCGAATGGCCACTCAGTTAGAAAATTATGACGAAGCCAACATTGAAGAACTTAAAGCTGCTCAAATAAAGCAACAATCACTTATAGCTACTATGGCTGATGGTGCAATATTATTAGATTCTCAGGGCAAGATTGTGCTTACTAATCCAACAGCAAAAAGATTATTTCGATGGGAAGGAAGATTTCTAGAAGGAAAATATTTTTTAAACGAAATTCCCGAAATTTTGTCTAATGACTTACATACCAATATAGAATCTATTCTTAACAGAGAAAAAGAAAAAGATGATTTAAGGTTTAGCTTAGGAGAACCTCCTAGAACTTTAAGAATCGTATTACAATCGGTCTTAGACACAAACAAAGTTGAATTAAAAGGTATTGCCGTCACGATTCAAGATCTAACAAGAGAAGTAGAACTAAATGCTGCACAAAATAGATTTATTAGTAACGTTTCGCATGAACTAAGAACTCCACTTTTCAACATTAAAAGTTACGTAGAAACCTTACATGATTTAAAAGATCAGCTGTCTAACGAAGAACAACTCGAATTCCTCGGCATAGCAAATTCAGAAACTGATAGGCTGACAAGATTAGTTAATGATGTGTTAGATCTATCAAGATTGGAGTCGGGAAAAATAATTCAACTAGAGGAAATGGATATAAAACCAGCAATTGAACAGACTCTCAGGAACTATAGACTAAATGCTACAGAAAAAAATGTTTCATTGGCACATGATATAGAAGAGACTATACCTTCAATTCTTGGAAATTTTGATTTACTTTTGCAAGTTTTTGATAATTTGCTGGGGAATGGATTGAAATTCAGTCCAAAAAACAGCAATTTAATGATAAGAGCTTATACATGGCCAGATTCCTGTCCAGCCTTACCTCCGAGTAACAGAGACAATGACGCGCCCCAGTGTGAGTTGGTTTCCCCATTACCAAAAGTAAGAATTGAGATTGCTGATACAGGTTCAGGAATATCTCAAGCAGATCAAGAAAAGATATTCGACCGTTTTTATAGGGTGGAGAATGCCGTTCATACTGAACAAGGAACTGGTTTAGGTTTATCTATAGTGCGAGGAATAATTGAAAAACATGGTGGAGAAATTCGTATGGCTAGTGAATTAGGAGTTGGAACAACGTTTTGGTTTGATTTAGCCTTAGCACAATCTGACAAAGATGAATTACTGACTCAAACAATTAATAACACAGATACTTTTTCAAGCTCCGAAATTAACGAAATAATCTAATTATTATCTAACCCTTTAAAAATATTTTGAACATTTTGATCAGGAACAACTCTGTGTGGGGCTCCACTAAAAATCTGTTCAAAGTTAGAAAAAGAATCTTTTATTTCAGGGCCTTTATTAGTAATAATAAATTCTCTTATTCGTTTATCATGCCATGATCCTCGCATTTTAAAGACATTTAAGGCTCTAGCCATCTCTCCTTTTATTTCAACATATTGGAGCAATAAAATTGTATCCGTAATTGTTGAGATATGAGAATCAGTAATAGAGTGACTTCCCATAAATTCTTCTGCAGTATTTGTAAAAAAGCCTGCTATCTCTTCTTGTTTTGTATAACCAGTAACTGCAATCACAAATTGTCTAAATGCATTCAAACTTACACCTCTGGCTAGTGCCGAGAGAGAATCTATCGCCATTCTCTTAGGTTTAAATTGATTAATTTGCGTTTTTATTATTTGCAAATGATCTTCCAAACCAGTTGATTCAGGATATGCACAAATAATTTTCAGTAACCCATCACTTTCCATTTTTTCAAAGTCTATTCCCCAACTAGTGGCATTCCTGAGCAATTGAGCCCTAGATTCTTCATATGCGAAAAGTATTGCTCGTTCATTGTTGTTATAAGCATCTTCCACAAATTTAGACACAAGCATTGTCTTACCTGTACCAGTAGCTCCTGTGGCTAGGATAATAGAATCTTGAAAATACCCTCCTCCACACATATCATCAAGATCTTTAACTCCAGAACTAATCCTAATATTTGAAGATCTTTGAGTAAGTCTCATTGCCCCTAGGGCAAATACACTTATACCATCATTTCCCATAGTGAATGGGTACTCCCCTTTCATATGTACAGTACCTCTTAACTTCAAAACTTCTAAAGTTCTTCTTCTTTTCTCAGACTCTAAAACATTTCTTAATAAGACAACATTATCAGAAACAAATTCTTCCACTCCATATCTTGCAATAGGTCCGTAATCATCAACCCTTTCTGTAGTCATGACTGTAGTAACTCCTATTTCTTTTAATCTTGCTATTAGTCTAAATATTTCTCTTCTAACAACATAAAGAGCATCATATTGCTGAAAAACAGCGGTTATTGAATCTATGGCAACTCTCTTAGCTTTATATTTTCTTATCGCATAACTAATTCTTTCAATAAGACCAGACAAATCAAAGTTGCCCGCGACATCTTGACCGTCAGGATCTGGTGAGGCATCTAGTATAAATAACTTATTTTGATCAATTAATTCTTGTAAATCCCAACCAAAACTAGCAGCGTTTCTTATTATGTCTAATGGTGACTCTTCAAATGTAACGAAGATCCCAGCTTCATCAAAATTGCAAATTCCATGGTGTAAATATTGTAGCGAAAAAACAGTTTTACCAGTTCCAGATGTACCACTAACAAGTGTACTTCGAGATACAGGCAAACCGCCTCTACAAACATCATCAAAGCCTTCTATGCCAGTAGGTAATTTTTGAACTTGCATTTTATTTGCTTTGCCAAATTTCTTATCTTTCATAGTTGTTTGCTAAAGAAACTTAAATAAAAAATAAACATTAAATTTATCTTTATTTTACAAGTTTTCTATATATTATTAATCACTACTATATTCAGTTTCTGTTAATTCATCAAAAAGTAGATCTAAACCTATTAAAACTTTTTCTCTATCAGAAAGATCTCCAATTATTCTTCTAACTGGTGGAGGTAAAATTTTAGCTAAAGTTGGGGTAGCCAAAATTTTATCTTCCTCTGCAAGTTGTGGTTGCTTAAGTACATCAATTACCTTCAAGGCATACACTCCCTTAAATTCATTTTCTAAAATTTCTTTTAAAGTATTTAAAGCCCTCATTGAATTAGGAGTATTCCCAGCAACATAGAGTTTTAAAATATATGTTTTTCTTACTGCCATTGTTATTTTCTTAAAGTCGATGTGAAAAATTTAATATAACCCTTGACTTATTACACTACAAAATAAGAAAATAAACAAATTATTACGATTGCTCGTTTGGCTTAATCAAATCATAAATTTGAGCCTAACAGCGTCTTTAAAATATGACAAACTCTAAAAACTCTTCAAACAATTCTCCTAAAAATAATGAATTGTACGCAATAGCCGAGACCTCAGGTCAACAATTTTGGTTCGAAGTTGACAGATATTATGACATAGACAGGTTAAATGCAAAAGAAAAAGAAAAGATAACACTAGAAAAAGTTTTACTTTTTAAGGATGAAAACTCGATTACTATCGGTAAACCTTACATAAAAGATGCAAAAATTGAACTTGAAGTAGTTTCACATAAAAGAGCAAAGAAAATTCTTGTATATAAGATGCGTCCGAAAAAAAAGACAAGAAGAAAAATGGGACATAGACAAGAACTTACAAGAGTTATGGTAAAATCTATTTCAATAGGTAAAAGCGCTCCTAAGTCTTCTTCAAAAAAAGAAACTGTTAAAAAGGAAACTAAACCAAAATCCGAAAAATCCACAAATTAAACATTTCTAATGGCACATAAAAAAGGGACAGGTTCTACAAGAAACGGTCGTGATTCAAATTCCAAAAGACTTGGTGTGAAAGCTTATGGTGGTGAGAAAGTATCTGCTGGATCAATTTTAATTCGCCAAAGGGGTACATCATTTTTACCAGGAATCAATGTTGGCAAAGGCAAAGATGACACGCTTTTTGCGCTAAAAGAAGGAACCGTAAGTTTCGAAAGCATTAAAAGAAATTTAAGAAATAGAAAACGAGTTAATATAGTTATCTAATTTTCTTATAAGCTCTTGTAGTTATAAGAATAGGATGAAATACTTCTAAAAAATTTGATTGAAGAGTCTCAAAAAACTTCTCAACAATTTGACTATCGTCGATATGAAAGGGATATTCATTTTTATCTCCCTTATAGAAATACCAATTGAACAGAGCAATAGAACTACTATCCATAATCTCACCGAAATTATTAATTTGAGAAGATGGATCTGCAAGATGTTCCAAAACATCAAGACAAACTATAGTATCAAATTTCAATATTTGTGTATCTTGAATTGTCCTACAAAAAGTAAGTTTTTTTTCGACTCCTAATTTCTTAGCCCTATATTCAACAAAATTTCTATTTGTTTGATTAATGTCTACAAAAAAAACATGCTCAACTTTTGAAGACATAGCGTTAGCTAAGGCGTGCGTACCAATACCTCCTCCAAAATCCAAAACTAAATCTCTAGAAAATCTCTGCTGAAGTTTTAAAGTATCAGCAATGTAGTCCTTACTTGTAATATGCCAAGCAGCTAAATCAGCTACATGCCTATCTCCTACAATCTCAGTATAAAAATCTGAAACATCATTCAAAGCATCCCCAGGATGTGAATTTGCCAAATTCATCTTTGCATTTGCAAGGAATCCATCCAAATCACATTCTCTAATTGATAAGTATTCCATTAAGTGTGATTTCAAATTAAAAGCATTGTCTAAAAACTCTTTTAAAATAAAATTATCGTTTTTCAATTTCTTACTCTAAATTTTCAATACCAAAATCATAGGATGGTCATAAATCTTTCTCAAAGTATTCTTAATATTAAAAATGAAAACTAAAGATGGATGGATTCTTAGTAATTAATAAAGATAAAGGATGCACCTCTCATGATTGTGTTAAGCAAATAAGGAAATTGCTAAATATAAAAAAGGTCGGGCACACAGGAACTCTTGACCCAGAAGTTATAGGAACATTACCAATCGCTATAGGCAGCGCAACAAGATTTATTCAATATCTTCCACAGGGTAAAACTTACATAGGACAAATCAAACTAGGGATAAGAACTAACACTGATGATATTCACGGAAAAATAATTAATCAAACAAGTTGGCCTAAAATCAGTGGTGAAAAATTAGATCAATACTTAAATAGATTTAGAGGAATTATTAAACAAATTCCGCCGAAAGTATCTAGTGTGCACGTCAATGGTGAGAGAGCTTATAAAAAATCTTTCAGGAATGAATTATTTGAATTAGCACCAAAAGAAGTAAAAATAGACGAACTTACTTTATTAAACTGGGACCAAATAAACGGAATCATAGAAATAAAAATCAAATGTTCAGCTGGTACTTATATAAGAGCAATTGCAAGAGATTTAGGAGAAATTCTTAATTCCGAAGGTTGCCTCCTAGAACTAAAAAGAATTTCGGCTTGTGGCTTTGATGAACAAAACTCTATAAAAATATCTGATATCGAAAAAGAAAAAGGGGGGGGGAACTCAAAAAATTTTATTATTCCAACAATTTCTGCTCTTAATCACATTACATCATTTGTCTTAAGTAATGAAGAACAACTTAATTTCTGGCAAACAGGGAGACCAATTAAGGTTGATATTGATTACTTCAAAGCAAGTAAGTCTTTTGAATATAAAAAACCCATAAAAGTATTAGATGAAAAACAAACTCTTCTTGGGATTGGCTTCTTAAATAAAGATCAATCTAATATAAATCCAAAATTAGTCCTTAATGCTAAATAACTTCTATAAGTAATTTTTTCTAAAAGGTTTAATCTGCACTCCACTATAAAAATACTTTAATATTCTTTCAGCTTTATAGCCTCTAGATGCCAGATATTTAGCACCCCATTGACTCATTCCTACTCCATGACCTGATCCCTGTCCAAAAACTATCAAACCTTTTTTTATAGGAAAATTATTGTTTAATTCTTCTTCAAAAAATTTAAATCTCACATAATTACTATTAAGGCCTAATCTTTTCCTTAAAACTACCCCAGACATTTGATCAGATCCATAAGCCCCAAAAAGTTTTACATTTTTTACCCTCCCAGTACTAGTAATATCTAGAATCTCTATATTTTTTAAACCTCCAATCTTGGGAAATAAATTTATTAATTCATTATTCGAAAATTTTTTTTGCCATTTAAATTTTGGATTATTTTTGTCAAAATCTTTCACACTTGATAAATATGGATATTTATTCTTCCATACATCTTGACTATTTTCTGTCATTCCACCTGAGCTACTATGAAACAAAGCATTAATTAATTTTTTTTTATACGTCAAAACCAAAGATCTTGTACTTTTAACGGCTCTAGTAGTTCTATAAGTTCTTGATTCCAAACCATTATAGACTTGATTTTTCTGGGTTGAATCTATATCAAATAAATTATTTCCCTTTTGCTTTAAAGCATAAGTTCTTGAGGCAATTGCTTGTGCTTTTAATGCTTCAATAGGCCATTTTGTTGGCATCTCTGAGCCCACTACACTACTTAGGTATTTTTCTATTCCTAAAACATTCACTACCAATATTTCAGAATCAAGTACAAAGAGATTAAGCTTACCAGAAAATCTCTTCTGACCTACCCATATACCTCTTCCATCAGAAGATCTAACTTGAAATTGTTGATTACTTCTTAAGTCATATTTTTTTTCTTTATTTTTATCAAAATATAAAATTTTTCTATTTTTCTCATTTTTCAAAGTTAAGCCTTTTATTTTTTTACTTGAAAAAAATCCCCCCTCTATAGTTAAAGGGATTGATTTATCTGATCTAATTCTTAAATTGTTATTTTTTGATATCAACACTCTAATTATTGGCTCTCTAGATGCAAATACACTTTCACTCTGAAAGACACAAATACATAAAATAGTAAGCAAGCAACATTTACCATAATTATTTTTGAATTTAAGTATCACTTTGTTTAAAAAACAAATGCTTAATTTGCCTAAGTTTGACTAAAAGTCTAGATTTAATCCAGATATAAAAATAAAAATATCATAAATAAGTGAATATCACCTTCTTAGGAACAAGCTCAGGAGTCCCATCTTTAACAAGAAATGTTTCTTCTCTGGCACTTAAATTATCACAATCATCAGAAGTCTGGCTTTTTGATTGTGGTGAAGGAACACAACATCAAATAATGAAAAGCAATATTAAATCTTCACAAATAAAGAAAATATTTATTACACATATGCATGGAGATCATATTTATGGTTTGCCTGGACTTTTAGCTTCCTTAGGTTTATCAGGAAATAGTAGAGGTATTGAAATTTACGGTCCTTCACAGTTGCGAAGTTTTATAAATTCTGCACTTAAAAGTAGTTTTTGCAAATTGTCTTTTCCATTGGATTTTGTGGAAGTTGAAGATTTTGCATCAGAAAATAAAATTCTATTTGAAAACAACAAATTAAAAGTAAATTGCGCTTGCCTTAAACATAAAATACCTGCTTATGGTTATCGAGTTAGTGAAAAAGATAAGCCTGGTGAATTTGATATCAAAAAAGCAAAGTCTCTAAAAATAGCACCTGGACCAATTTATTCAGAACTGCAAAAAGGTAAAAAAGTCACATTAGCGGATGGTAGGACATTTGATGGGAAAGAATTCTGTGGACCTCCTAGGGAGGGTGAAAGTTTTGTTTATTGCACAGATACAGTATTTAGCGAATCAGCTGTTTCACTATCAAAAAATGCCGATTTACTCGTACATGAATCGACTTTCTCAGAGGAGGATGAAAGCATGGCCTACGAAAAATTACATTCCACAACAATCATGGCTGCCAAAACTGCACTATTGTCTAATACAAAAAAATTAATTATTACTCATTTAAGTCCAAGATACACTAACAAAAATGCAATTACGCCAAGCGATTTGCTTAAAGAGGCTCAAAAAGTTTTTCCTAATACTCAGCTTGCAAAAGATTTTCTAACGGCAGAAATAAAATAAACTGCAACAGTTCGTGAGAAGAAAGGTCGCAAATGACCAACCCATGGAATAATAGTCATAGGTTTTCTATATTGATGTTGATCGAAATGGTTTCTATTTTTTCATCACTACAAAAGTCTTGTAAAAGACTATTTATTTTTCTTCCATTAATTATTGGTTTACTTATTAATCCAATCTCTGCAAACGCACTCTATCCTAGTGATCCTTCATCAGTTGACGTACTAAAAGATGATCTTCACGGTGCTGATCTTCATAATACTGAATATGTTAAATATGATTTATCTAATCAAGATTTAGGAGAAGCTAATCTTCAAGGCGCATATATGAGCGTAACAACTGCAAAAAACTCTAGTTTTAAAGGAGCCAATATGACAGACCTCATTGCATATGCAACACGCTTTGATAATGCTGATTTTACAGATGCAAATCTTACCAATGGTGAGCTAATGAAAAGTGTTTTTGATGGTGCAATTATTGATGGAGCGGACTTTACTGATGCAAATCTTGATCTTTCTCAGAGAAAATCATTATGTGAAAGAGCTAGTGGAACTAACTCACAAACTGGAGTTAATACAATTGATAGTCTTGAATGCACCGGCTTAAAAGGTTACATGCCTCCAAAGCCAAAAGCATAATATTTAAAGCTAACTAACTTAAAGAAGGGAAGATATTACCAGGCTCTTTTGAGCCTGGTTTTTTGCTATACCACCATTCTTGTATATCAGAAGAAAATTTCTTGGGGAAAAGAGTTATAACCGTCTCAACAGGTTTTGATCCAGGCTCCAAAATTTGCACTGAGTAAGATGGGCATTTTCTTGAAGCCATATCAGCAACAAACCTAGAACCTATTCTTCTCCAACTAGGCTCTTTACTTCTCCAAGCAAGCCTTGAACACGGCCAAGGTAACTCTTCTCTATCGTAGAGTCTGCAACATGGTCCAATTACCTTAAAACTGTACTGACCTCCATAACTTGATTGAACACTACCACTCTTGAAAAATTCAAATTTATTCATTTATAAAAAAAAGCCACCTTATAAGAGGGTGGCAAAGAAATTATGAATAATCAACTAAGAAAAGTTAATTTTTTATAATTAGTACAATTCTTCCTCAGCATGAGTTGTGATTGTTACATCAGATGTTGGGTAAGCAACACATGTAAGAACAAAACCAGCTTCTAGTTGGTCATCATCCAAGAAACTTTGATCTGATTGATCGACACTACCTGAAGTAACTTTTCCAGCACATGTTGAACATGCTCCAGCTCTGCAGGAATAGGGAAGGTCGATACCTTGTTCTTCAGCCGCATCAAGGATGTATTGGTCGTCAGGTACTTCAATAGTTGAATTGAGACCTTCACCTTCGTTGATGAGTGTTACTTTGTAAGAAGCCATTTAAATAAAAAATTGTTGGTAATTAATACCTATCACATACATTTTTAACATCGATTAGGTCGATATGTGAGATTTTGAAGTAAAAAATGACACAATAAAATGTATGAAAGAGTATCTATAAGAAAAACTTATACTTAGATTGGATCACTGGTTTTTTTGCGCAGAAATGCATGCCCAATCTTTTCTAATTGATACATCCAATAATTTCAAGTCATTCTGAATTAATATTTTTATAATTTCATCCTTTTGCGAATTCAGAATTCCACTGAAAATGACTTCCCCATTGTTTCTCAAGCACTTATAAATATTTGGAATCATTCCTTTTATTACTTCAGCAAGAATATTGCATAAAACAAAATCAAATTGTTCAAGTTGATTTTTTAAAATTACCTCATTGAAAGATCCTAAATATGTATTTAACTTGTCCAAATTACCGAAATTTAGTTGGAAATTAGATTTAGTTGAATTTATAGCTAAATAATCATTATCCACTGCGCAAACCTCTTCAGCGCCGAGTAATCTTGCTGCGACACTCAAAATACCGCTACCACTTCCAATATCTAATATCTTTTTATCAGAAAATAAAATATTCTCCATTTTTTCCAAGCAAAGATAAGTCGAAGGGTGACTTCCTGTACCAAAGGCTGCTCCAGGATCAATTTTTATGATTTTTTTATCTTTAAATTTTTCATTTAGATCTATCCAACAAGGCAATATTAAAAAATGATTTCCTACTAATTCAGGCGCCCAATATTTTTTCCAGCTTATCAACCAATCCTCCTCTTTAATAATACTCCATTCAAAAAATTGATTCTTAGGAGCATTAATGTTTAGAAGTTTGCTAATTATTTTTTCAAAACCACACCTAGAACTCTCGCCCCAATCATCAACTGGAAGCCATATATTCACCTCTTTTTTATTTTCATTTTTAATTAAATATTCAAATGAAAAACTAAATATTCCCAGTTCATTTAGTTTCCAAATAATAATTTCTTCTAAATCACTATCTATCAGAAAAGTTAGTTTATACCAATCTTTAATTGCCATTATGTAGATTCAGACTTTTTATAAAGTAACTGGATTAGCATTGGTAATTCCTTCAACTTCAATAATGGTGTCAAGCAACTTATTAGGAATTGGATCATCAATACTTAGAACCATAACAGCTTCTCCTCTAACAATTTTGCGCCCAACTTGCATTGAGGCAATATTTACATTATTGCTACCCAATAAAGAACCAAGCTTACCGATAATACCAGGCATGTCCCTGTGCCTAGTAACCAGCATGTATCTACTTGGCGATACATTAACAGGATATTGATCAATACTAATAATTCTTAATTCCCCATCAGCAAAAATGCTTCCTGCTACGCTATGGTCGCCATTATCTCCATAAGTGGTTAATTGAAGCGACCCGCTAGCAAATTCAGGTCTTGCCTCATCTTTACTTTCGACAATTGTAATACCCCTGGAATCTGCTTCTAGAGAAGCATTTACGTAATTTATCCTATCTCCTAAAGCTTTACCTAGAAGGCCTTTTAGACTTGCTATTATTAATGGCTGGGAAGGATGTTGAACAAATTCGCCTTGAAGCTTCACCTCCAGTTTTTGAATCTGTCCACCTGAAAGCTGACTAATAAGCATACCCATTGTTTCTGCCAACTGCAAATGAGGTTTTAAGCTATCCATAATATCAGGGTTCAAACCTGGTATATTTACTGCAGTTCTAGCAGATAACCCGAGCAAGACATCTCTGATTTGTTCTGCAACATCAACAGCTACATTTTCTTGTGCTTCCCTAGTAGATGCTCCTAAGTGAGGGGTAAGAATAAGATTCTTTTCAACCTTCAAAAGTGGTGAATTAGATTCCAAAGGTTCCTTAGAAAAGACATCTATTGCAGCGCCTCCAATCATTGATTTATTTAAAGCTTCTGCTAATGCCTCTTCGTCAATCAAGCCTCCTCGAGCACAATTAATTAATTTTGCGCTACTTTTCATACTTTTAAGCACCTCCATATTTACTAAATTTTCTGTCTCTGGTGTGCGAGGCAAGTGCAAAGTTACATAATCGGATTGTTGGAATAAATCTTCTAGATCAGATAGTTTAACTTGGATTTGTTGAGCTCTTTCAGTTGAAACAAAGGGATCATATCCGCAAACTTCCATTCCTAATGCATTAGCAACTTTTGCTACATGAGCACCAATTTTCCCTAAACCTACAACACCTAATTTTTTCTTATAAAGCTCATTCCCAACGAATTTCTTTCTCTCCCATTTACCTAACAAAGTACTACTATTAGCAATTGGAATATGTCTAGATAAGGCCAACATCATGGCTATAGTATGTTCAGCCGCAGCTATTGTGTTACCGCCTGGAGAATTAACAACAAGGACTCCTTTTTGCGTAGCAGCCTTAACATCTACATTATCGACTCCAACTCCTGCTCTCCCAATGATTCTCAGTTTACTTGAAGAGTTAATAATTTCTTCAGTCACTTGAGTACCAGAGCGAATCATTAAAGCATCATAATCTTTAATAATGGAAGCTAACTCAGAGTCTGAGATTCCTATCTTCTGATCAACCTGAGCAACTTGTGAAAGAATATCGATTCCTGTTTGATCAATTGGATCTGTAATGAGAACTTTTGTCATTTAAGATTGGTTCTTTAATCTTTTACTTTAACTTAATCTATAGTGTATGTATCTTATTTTATTAATTTGAATAACACACAAACATTTGAGGATTGAAATTTGACTAAAAGTATTGTGATATTTGAAGACATTGATAAATGTATCCAGCTATTTGATGTTTTCAAAGAAAAATCAGTAATGCTCTCTGAAGCTATTTTGATCCCACCAATAAGTGAGAAAATATCATCAGACGAAACAAAATTGCTAAATTCGAAAGCAAATATCTTATTCAAATCTCAAAATTTTGAAGATATAAGAATTCTAAATCCTAAACTTGATAGAAAGATTAGACAAAAAGAAATGAGTAGATGGCTAATGCCATTTGGTTTTATAGCTGGAATAGCTTTTTCTAATATGACAAATTTATCTACTTTCAGTTTTCTTGGTTTGAATAACATTGGTGAATCCTTAATTGGAGGTCTTTTAGGAATGGTTTCAGGATATTTAGGTAGTGTCGTTTCTTCTGCAAGTATCAATATTAATAGGAATAAAGAGTTGAGATCAATTATAAATTTAAATAAAGAGGGTAAATGGCTTGTTCTGCTTGAAAATCAAATTGGAACTGAATTACCTTGGGCATTTATAAAACAATCAGAAGCAAAAGATATAATTTTTTTAGAAGGCTAAATGATTAACTTAAAAGAAATCTTAATAAATTCAAACTACAAAAAAGAAGCTGAAGAATTAATAAATATTTCTAACTTAGCTTACAAACACTGGGAAACTTATTGGACTGGGTTTAATTCAACTTATGTTTGCGAAGAGATTTTAAAAGATTTTGAAAATTTAAATGATTTTAAATTTTTTATTTATGGAGGATTCTCCTCTTCTCAAAGATCTAGGATAGCTTGCTTTAGAGGAGATAATATTCCTGCAGAGGATGCGCTAAAAAGTAATTTTCCAGCTCAAGGAATAAAAATTAGTGGAAATTTTTTATTTGATAATGCTACACAAGACGACTTTAGATCCCTCTTAATTGAAAATGGGGTTAATCAAATAAAAGTTGGAGATATATGGACTATTGGCGATAGGGGGGCACAAGGGATAATTGATAATTCAGATATTAAACATCTAGATGAAAAGATTTTTTATTTAAGAGACGTAAAAGTAAAAGTTAATTTAGTAGATATAGATGAATTACAAATACCCTCTGGAAGATCAAAAAAACTTGTCAATACAGTAGAAGCTTCAACAAGATTAGATGCTATAGCCTCAGCTGGCTTTAGGGTATCACGAACCAAAATCATTGAAAGGATAGAAAATGGAATGCTCAGATTAAATGGAAGCAAAGTTAATAAGCCAACAATTAATCTAAAAATCGGCGATAAACTAGAACTTGAAAATAAAGGATTTATCGAAATTCTAAATTTAGAAATAACCAAAAGAGAACGCTGGAAAGTTAAATTACTTAGAAAATGAAACGCAACCTGCTATTTTCTTATAAGGGGTATTAAAAATTCCTCAATTTGGGCGATTAGCTCAGTGGTAGAGCACTACCTCGACACGGTAGTGGCCACTGGTTCGAATCCAGTATCGCCCATTAAAACTTTTGAAGACCTATGTTATATCCACAGAAAATAATTTCATTTTTTAGATTATTAAAAAAATGAAACTTAATCAAATAATTAATCTACATAAGGGGCTCACTGCATTTGTAGTGGTAGGTCTTATGATTTTTTTTGATAATTTTACTATCGCTCCCTACGTTTATTTAGCTCTGCATGGTACTTATGGATTACTTTGGCTTCTAAAAGAAAAGATATTTCCAGATCCTTATTTTAAAGAAAAAATAAATTTTTTAACTTCAGTTACTGGTTTTATTTTCCTTGGAAGTTACTGGGTAGCTCCCTACATTCTTATCTCATCTCAGAAATCTGTTCCAAATATCGTAATAGCTGCCTCTGTATCTATAAATATAATTGGTGTGTTTCTACACTTTGCTAGTGATGCCCAAAAATATTTTTCTCTTAAATTAAAAAAAGATCTAATTAAAGAAGGATTTTTCAAAAATATAAGGAATACAAATTATCTAGGAGAAATACTAATTTATCTATCATTTGCCATACTTTCAATGAGTTTCATACCATTAGTAATTCTTGCAATATTTTTCTCTATAGTTTTTCTACCAAGAATGATAAAAAAAGATAAATCGCTCTCAAAATATGATTCATTCGAAGAATACAAAAAGAAAAGTGGTCTTATATTACCTAAATTAAATGCCTGATAACAACTTACCCAGTTGGAGGCAAGATTTAAAATCTTCTAGAAAAAAAGAGGGCAAATCACCCTCTAATAGATGGATACAGCTTGCAACAGTCAGCAAAGAAAATGAGCCAAGATTAAGAACAGTTGTTTTCAGAGGATGGCATAAAGATAGTTCAATGATTATTTTTACAGATAGAAGAAGTGAAAAAATTGGGCATTTAAAATCTAACCCTAATGCAGAAATCTTATGGTTCTTTTTGAAAACGAAATCGCAATATAGATTCAAAGGAAAAATACATGAATTAAGTGATAACAAAAATTATTGGGATTTATTATCAGAAAAATCAAAATCTTCTTGGTTTTGGGGATCTCCTGGAGAGAAAATAAACCCAAAAGTCCAATCTACTTATGAAATATTATCCAATCTACCCAAGACAAAAAATTTTGTAGTTCTAAATTTTGAGATTGATTCAGTAGATCTTCTTAAATTAGAACAACCTGTTCATAAACGATATCTTTGGGAAAAGATTAATAAATGGGAAAAAGTTGAAATTAATCCTTAAATATTTCTAAATTGTATATTTAGGTTGAAAAACATACAGTGATCAGTCAGTTTTAAAAAAGAAGTATTATTCATATGAATTTCTCAGAAATTCCAGAAAACCCTTTTATTTTTTTATCTTGGGTAACAGCGATAGGGCTATTTATAAGTCTTTCTGAAGCAACAATTAAGATAAGACTTGAGAAGAGAAATAGTTATCGAAAAAGGTTAGAGCTAATCAATAATCTTTATCCTAAGAAGTTAGCTTGAAGTATCTGAGAGTATGTTCGCTTGCAAAAATTGGAATAAACCACCTTTACTTGTTTCTTCTTTAACTTCATCTTGCTTGGAAGCTTTTGCTCTTGTTGAAGGTATAATTTCCTCTTCTTCTTCTGATTTCAAAATTCTGATAATGACTTCATCTAAGGAGAAATTACCGGGGCCTGTTAATGCAATTGAAGTTGCTGAAGCGAAATACAAAAGTAAAAGCTCTAGTAAGAAAATATTAAAACCTGAAGTAACAAGTGCATGATATATAGCGACAGAAATTGTTCCAACAATTGCCAAAGCTCCGAATCTTGTGGCTAAGCCGATAATTAGTAACCAACTACCACCTATTTCTGAGAATGCTGCTATGTATGATAAAAATATTGGGAATGGGAGATGTAATGGTCTTACAAAAGCATCAGCGAAATTTTCTATATTTGCTAATTTCTCATAACCGTGATGAATAAGAACAGTTCCAGTTATAACTCTAAGAATTAATAAAGCAGTATCTTTGCTAAACGACTTGGTAAGAATTTTTGAAAGCACTATAAAAAAATTGTCCTTAAGTAAAAATAACTAGTCACAGTATCCATCGTGGATTAAAGAGCAAAAGTCGCGTCTAAATAAGTATTTATACCTACTTACCAAAGGGGTTATTTTCTGATTAGGAATTCAACTAAGTTAAAAATTATTTTTTTGAAAAATTTTCTAATATTCTCTGATTTATTTTTGGAATATTTTCTTTAAATTTAAAAAACCCTCTTTTAGCAAATTTCCAAGCAAATAAATCTTCATCCCTCACAAGATTAAAAATTTTTTTATGGTATAGATTTTTAAACTCAGTTATGAAATCATAATTTTCTCCCACTCCAGGATAAATAATGTCTATTTCGTTAGTATTTTTAAAAGTATTTTCCAATGAATAAGGATCAATCTGTTCAACATTATCAAATTGCTCTAAAAATTCAGAGACCAAATCTTGTTTAAATTTCAATACAGATTCAGACAATTTAATTTGTCTTTGTTCATTTTTTAAAAGAATAATAAATACTTTTTTATAGCTTGGAAGTAAATTTTTAAGGGTTGCAAGGTGCAGATCATTTTCAAACATAATCAGATTATCTGATTTAGGATCCATATCATTTTTATAAATCTCATCTTCAAATGGAATTTGATGAGATTCTTCAAGATAAATTTGTTGATTACTTATTTTTTCTACATTAAATCTATTATTTGAAAACTTTCTGAGGTTTGATGATGCAAAAAGATATTGTTTTCCCTTAGTTTGCAATCCTCCGACCCATCTCCAGCTAAGGAGATTAGATGAAGCATCTCCATCAAAAAGATATTTAAAGAAAAACTTTGCTCCCAATTGCCATGGAAGGCCTAAATTAAATATCCAAGTACTCGCAAACCACATTCTTGTATGGTTATGCAAATAGTTGTACTGCTTTAATTCATTTACCCAAGAATTAAAAAAATCTAATTCTGTATTGCCATTAATTGCACTTTCATATAACTCATAATCAAAATCGAGATTGTTTTCTAAAATAAAATTTCTCCAAACTTTAGGTCTATTTTCCATCCACCCTTTCCAGTAAACTCTCCAAAATATTTCTTCAACAAATTTAGTTGAATTTTTGATTTTGTACTTACTTTTAATATCATGGATCAGATCATATTCCGATAATATTCTATGAGTAATGAAAGGCGATAATTTTGAAACTGAACTTTCGTTATTTGGCCCAAAATCAAAATTTCTTAATTTTGCATAATCATTGATTTTATATTTCGCAAAATTTTCCCAGGTATTTTGAGCTTTTAATAAAAATGACATTTTCTCATAACTTTAAAAAATTTTTTTTTGTTTTGATAGAAATTTCAAAAATTTGTCTTTAAATTAGTCCTTAAAATTTTCTATTGCACTTTAAGTAAATATGTTTGATTGAAGTATTTAATTTAAACGTCTTATAAGTACATTTTATACTCTTAAATCGCTCTCTGAATAGGAGGATATTTAGTGGTCAATTACTTTTTAGATCTAATTTTAATTTTCAAATCTTTATTTAAATGATTTTTTCTAAAAGATTTTTAAATACTTATCAAAATTATTATGAATAATTTATTAGTGAGAGATGTTAAGTATCTTGATGAACAATACAGAATAGGTGAAGGCATAATTTCGGATGATGCATTTAAGCAACTCGAAAAGCTCTTTATTCCTGTTGATCGAGAGCCTGAATACTTTAATCAAAAAAATAATAAACTTTTGCCAAAATTAGCCAAAGAAAACTTTAAAGAATTTTTGGAAAGTTTATTAACAAAAACAAGATTAAGCATTCAACCAAAAATTGATGGCTGTGCTATTGCAATTAGATATCTAGATGGCAATTTTAATAAAGCTATTACAAAAAAAGGATTTGATGTCTCAAGCAAAATTAAACAAATTAAAAACGTCCCCGATTGTATTCCTATCAAACGAGATTTTCAAATTAGAGGTGAACTATACGCTACAAACCAAGTTGCCGGCATTTCCCAAAGAATTACAAGAAAATACCTCAATGATAAGAACGGGATTGGAGAAAGTCTCCGCTTTTGCTGTTTCCAAATACTTAATGGAAGACTTAATCAATACGAAACCCTTAACTATCTTAAAAAATGTGGCTTCAGCACCCCTGACAGTTACTTCACAAATCATACAAGCGAAATCCAAATATATAAAAAAAATTGGTTAGAGAAAAAAATATTTGCGAAATATCCAACTAATGGGATAGTTGTAAAAATAAATAGTAGGAAATTACAGTTACTTAGAGAGAAAAGTTTATCTGAAAAAAACGAATGGCAATATGCAATTGAAAAATAATATTAAATAGTACCTTCAATAAGAGCTCACGATACTGACTTCCAGTATTTACAGTAGAAAAGTAATTAAATTTTGGTTAAATTCCAAAGCAATTTGCAGGATTACTAAATGACTGCCACTATTTCAAGACCTAAAATCTCTAAATGGGAAACATCTAATATTCCAAACCTTACAGGCAAAACAGCGCTAATTACTGGTGCGAATAGTGGTCTTGGATACTACACTGCAAAGGCCTTAGCAGAAAAAAATGCTCATGTTGTTATAGCTTGTAGATCACTTGAAAAAGCTAATCAAACTATCAAAAAACTTAAAGTCCTTAATCTTGAAGGATTATTTACACCTATAGAATTAGATTTGTCAGATTTAAACAATATTGTTGAAGTTCAGTCCAAAATTTTTGATAATTTTGAAAATTTGGATTTATTAATCAATAATGCAGGCATTATGCATCCGCCTAAAACTCTTAGTGCCCAAGGATATGAAATACAATTTGCAGTTAATCATCTAGCTCATATGCTTTTGACTCTAAAGCTACTTCCAATTATTGAAAAAAAAGAAGAATCTAGAATAGTGACGGTGACTTCCGGAGCACAATTTTTTGGCAAAGTTGGTTGGAAAAATCTGAAAGCCGAGAACTATTACAACAAATGGGAATCTTACTCCAATAGCAAATTGGCAAATGTAATGTTTGCTTTGGAACTAAATGAGAACTTAAAGCACAAAAATATACTTTCTTTAGCTGCTCACCCAGGAATTGCAAAAACAAATCTCTTTACTGCTCAAAAACCTAACCCTGGTCCATTAGAAACATTCTCATTGGAATTATTTAGTCCTATTTTTCAAACTGCTGAGATGGGTGCTTTACCTCAACTTTTTGCAGCTACTTCACCAGATGCAAGAGGCGGTGATCATTATGGTCCTAGATTTAATTTCAGAGGTCATCCAAAACTATCCCCTACTTCTCCTTTCGCCATGAATAAAAAAGAAAGAAAAAATTTATGGGAAAAAAGCCTCGAAATACTTAATAACTTCTTATAAGTTTTTCATTTTTACTAACTTTAGAAAATACTTCAAGATATGTAATTCACTCTCTGAAAGTTTCATAAATTCTGTTAAGGCATCATAATTTTTTTCATCAATTTTTTTTGACAATTGAATAAAACTATCATGGTTTTCATTAACAAAGCGTTCAGCAATCTGAGACGGAGTTAAACCCTTTTCAATTAATTCACCTGGAGCATTTTTCTCCCACTTTTCATAAAACCAAGAGAACCAATATTTTGCAGTATTATCTTCCATTAATTAACTTTTATTGGGCGAATACTATAAATACTGAAGAAAAATCTCATGATTGAATTACCCTTTAAACACAATTAATATAAATGCAATTATAAATTTAATGATAGATAATCTTTCAAGTAAAAGAAATATTAATCTTGTAATTGGATTAGGTAAATCTGGATTTTGGGCTGCCAAGTATTTGAGAAGCATCAATAAGAGAGTAATTGTTTGGGAAAGTAAAGATGGGATAGAATTCTTAGAAAGAAAAACAGCATTAGAAGAGCTTAATATCATAGTTTCTCTAAATAAAGAATTTGTATTTGAAGAAATTCAACCTTTTTTGAAAGAGATCGAATCTGTTGTTGTAAGTCCATCAATACCTTATGACCATATAACTATTATTGAATTAAAAAAAAAGGGAATTAAAGTAATTGGAGAAATTAATGTTGCATGGGAAATTTTAAAAGACACAAATTGGATAGGTATTACTGGCACTAATGGCAAGACTACTGTTACTCATCTACTAAGCCATATACTCTGTGATACTGGATTATATGCTCCTTTTGCTGGAAATATTGGTACACCTTTATGTAAGTATGCTCACTCCAAAAAACATGAAAAAATTGATTGGGTTGTAGCTGAATTAAGCAGTTATCAAATAGAAATATCTCCAGAAGTAAAACCTAATATTGGAATATGGACAACCTTCACAGAAGATCATCTTGAAAGACATAAAACACTTGAAAACTATTTCAACATAAAAAAAAGCTTGTTAGAAAAATCAGATTTTAGAATTTATAATTATGACGATAAAAACCTAAGAAATCACTACAGTTCGCTATCAAGAGGGGTTTGGATAACAACTAGTTTCGATAAATCAAATTTTATTCATTGCGATTATTGGATAGATGAACAAGCGTACATTGTTGAGAGAGGGAAGAAATTATTCAAACTTGAACATTTTTCTTTAAAAGGAATGCATAATCTTCAAAATCTTTTATTGGTAATTGCAGCAGCGAGAAAAGTTGGATTATCTGGCAAGAAGATTAAAGATTCTTTATCTAATTACAAACAATTACCCCATAGGATGGAAACAATTTATAAAAATAATAATCTTGAAATCATTAATGATAGTAAAGCTACGAATTTTGACTCATCTATTGCAGGAATAAGTTCAATTAAAGGCCAAATAATAATCATTGCTGGCGGTAGATTAAAAGGTAATGAATATGGTGAGTGGATAAAAGTTTTAAAGAAAAAAGTTAAATATGTTTTCCTTTTTGGAGAAAGCTCAAAAGTCCTAAAAATGGCGCTTATTAATGAAGGATTTAAAAAAAATATTTTTGAATTTTCAGAACTAAAAGAGCTTTTAAATTTTGTTTTTCATTATTTACAAAATAATAGGGTCGGAACATTATTATTCTCACCTGCATGCTCTAGTTTTGATCAATTTAAAAATTATGAAGAGCGTGGAGATTATTTCAAGAAACTAATAAGTGAAAAATTAAAGGTTAATAAATCCATTTTTTGTTCAAGTAACATTACGTAATTTTCAGGTCGGTCATCACAACCGTTTACCCTCTAGCAAATATTCACTTAATTAGTTAGATTTTGACTATAAATTAACTACTAGCAATGAGTGAATCTAACAATTTACCTCAAGCAATAAGTCATAAAAAATTAAGTTACTTGATGCTTAAGGCACAAAAGGATTCTCATTTTTCTGATGAATTAGCCGAAATAGAAAGCCCTGAAAAAAGAGAATTTGAAGAGTTAATCAACAATTGGGAGGCTTCAACTAAGAAGGTAGTTAATGAGTTATCAAAAAGAAAAGAGAATTTACTAAAAGATAAATCACCAAATTCTTTAATTGCACTTGGTGCTATGGAAGTTCACCTTAATATGGCTTTGCAAGCCTTAAATGCATTTAATAAAGGAGTTGATGGGTAAAATAACAGATAAATTATAAGGAAGGCATCGAAAATAAGAGAAAATCTAAGTTTTTTTCAGTATCTATAGAAACATCATCATAATAATTTACTTCAAAACCCAAGCCATCTCCAGATCCGAGAAATATATTTGAATTAGAGTATTTACTTTTTAATAAAAGATTACCTTCTATTATTTGTATCCAATTATATTTATCGATTTTTAATGGCAATTTTTTTTCTTTAATTGGCTTATACTTACAACGCCATAAAGAGATACTTTGATTTAGAAAAAGCTTATTATTTTTACCGTCTTTGTAATTAAAAATAAGATTATCCCACAACTTTTCATTTAATGAAATTTGATCATATCGAGGTTTGATATTTTCTTTTTGAGGGTATATCCAAATTTGGAACAACCTACAGTTCTCATTTTCTTCATTCTTCTCGCTATGGGAGATTCCAGTACCTGCAGACATAACTTGTACTTCATCTTTGTGAATTTTTCCAAGATTGTTTAAAGAGTCTCTATGAGTTATTGCTCCTTTTGTTACAACAGTAATAATTTCCATATTTGCATGAGAATGTGTATTAAATCCTGCATTAGGAGAAATAATATCTTCGTTTATAACTCTAATTTTCCCAAAATTATCCCATTTTGGATCTCTATGCTCTGCGAAAGAAAATGAATGCATTGAATGCAGCCAATCTCTTCTTGATAAAAATCTATCATCGGATTTTCTTATTTTAATAATATTAAAAACCATGAAAATTAAATAGAATAAAAAAATTCTAAATAATTAGAAAAATATTTGTAAAATTTTTTTGATAAATTATTCCTAAAAAAAGCAACTATAAAATTAAAAATTTATTTTACTTTGAGCCTTATTAGCCTTTATCAATATTTTTTGTGCTTCATCTCTTGTAAGGCATTTTTCTGCTTTTACATTTAAGTTTTTAAGTTTTTGCAGTTGCTTTGTGTTACTCATAATTTAACCCGTCCTTAAAGATATCTTAACATAATTTTTAATTAATTACCTCTTAAACCTTTGCATCAAATAGTTTTTACAGCTTTGAGAATAGAATGATCAGAACAGTATAGAGGATGTATTGGATTATCTTTGATTGTTTTCTTAATTAAAAGCGGTCCAAGAGGGTTATCAAAATTATTTTTTCTGATTGAGTTATATTGCATTATTTTTTTTAATATTCTTTTATTTCTATTTAGAAATTTCCCTTTGTTACCCCAACCTAACCATAAATCACAATTTTTATTTTCAGACCAGTGTTTTAAGTTTTTAAAAATATGATTATTGTTTAAATACCCAACTGGGTTTTTGTGATTAAAGAGTCTTGCTGGATTACTTGAAATAAGAGCAAATAAATTGATTAATTTTACTTTGCCATAATTATTATTTTTCGAGATTTTAATTATCTTTTTTGTTGTATTATCCAAGAAAACTGCATCTGATAATGAAGGATTTAGACCAATAAAAATAATCTCTTTTTTAGATTTAGAAATCTTATAACTTAAACTCCACCTATATAGTTTATTTGCAGTTATCAAACAATTTCTTTCTAAAAATAAATTTTTCAACCTAAACCTACACCTCTAGCCATAAGAGTTGCGAACAAAGGTATTGTTGCAAAGCCAACTAATTCGGTGGTAATGATTAGTCTAAACCTCTTCACTAGGTTTTCTGAAATTTCAGGTAGTTTATTCTTACTTAGTGGAATTGCCCAGAGAATATATGTTGTCGTTGGGTATAAAGAAAGTAAGCCAACCAAAATGTAGAGCGAAACCTTTATCCAAAACACAGGATTACCCGTATAGAAATCACCTCCTTGACCAAAATACTTAACACGCAAAATCCCAGTAACTAATATTGCAACTCCTGCCAAACCATAAACCACATCTGCAATTATCATTGAGATCGTCTCATTTCTATTAAGACCTACTTTTAGGGTCAATCTTTCAAACAAAAGAGAACCGAAACACAAAATAATTCCTAAATAATGAACATATGCTACTAATGCACTTTTAGCAATTTCACCTGTTAATAAAGTTCCTAATAACATGTTCGAGTCAAAATTTATACAATCCTAACCACCAAATGAAGAATTTGTTTAGAAATAAATTAATAACTTAAAAGCAAGTTATTAAATCTAAGACTCTAAAAACCTTTTTTGACCATCTTCAAAAAAATCCTTTTTATTCCACACTTCGATTACATCTGGGAAATGTTTTTCCATACAATTATCACAAACCCCATGACTGAATCTAATATCACTAATTTTCGAAAGATATTTTTCTAAATGCATCCAATCGCCCTCCTTATTTTTCACTTCTCTGCAATATGAACAGACAGATAAAATACCTTCCTGTTTATGCAAATTAGATAAAGCATCTAGCAAGTTCAATGACTTTTTTCTAAGCTCTAAAAATGAAACTATTTGCTTGGATAATAATTCCATAATATTAAATTGTTGTGTAGTTAGATTTCCTGGCTTTCTGTCTATTACACAAAGAGTTCCAAGTTTATTACCATCTCTATTTCTAAGGGGAAAACCTGCATAAAAACGAATCTTAGGGTCTCCGGTTACCAAAGGATTATTTATAAACCTTTCATCTTGGAAAGCATCATTAATAATTAATGGACTATTTTCTTTTATTGCATGGGTACAAAAAGACCAATCTCTTCTAGTTTCTGATATTTGAAGTCCTATTTTGGATTTAAACCATTGTTTATCTTTGTCTACCAATGTCATTAAAGAAATAGGCACATTACAGGTTGTAGCAGCAATTTTTGTAATATCGTCATAGCATGATTCTGGCTTGGTTCCCAAAATCCTATATTCTGCTAAAGCTTTTAATCTTCTTTCCTCTTCTTCTTTTTTTGATACAAGATTCTGCATTAATCTTCACCAATAATTAAAACTTTAAAATTAAAGTTTCTCCAAAAAACTTTTTCCGTCTAATACTTAATAAAAAAAAGATAAACTTATTGAATTGTTACTTACTGATTTATTACTTATTAATTTATTATTGATTGATTTAACTTTGAGACTGCCATCCCAGCGATCCATCCACTTGTCCAACAATGTTGAAAATTAAATCCACCAGTGATCCCATCAACATCCAAAACTTCTCCAGAAAAAAATAACCCTGGACAAATTAAGCTCTCCATACTTTTAAAATTAACCTCATTAATTTTTACGCCTCCGGAAGTAACAAATTCCTCTCCAAATGGACCTTTGCCCGAAATTATATATTTATCCCTCATTAGAATATTTATCATTTTCTCCCTTTCATCTGCCAGTAAATCAGCCCACTTTTTCTCTTTATCAATACCTATTTTCTTTAATAAAAAAATCCATAATCTTTTTGTTAATAGTGGAACAGGTCTACTATTAATAAGATTCACCTTGCCTTTATTTAATCTTAAATAATTAATTTTTTCTTTTAACTCCTTATAACTTAAAGAAGACCATTTAATGATTAAATTAAATTTATATTTTTGGCTATAAATTTCCCTTGCTGCAATTGATGAAAGTTTTAATACTGCTGGCCCACTAAACCCCCAATGCGTTATTAGTAAATCGCCTCTGTTTTGAAAATTCTTATTGTTTAAATTAATCTCTATATCTATGCCCCTTATCGATACCCCACTACATTCATCCAAATTTGGTTCTTTTGTGGAAAAAGTGAAAAGCGATGGTATGGGTTTAATAATGGTGTGTCCAAGATTTTGAGCTAATTTATATCCGCTTGGATTACCTCCAGTTGAAAGAATAATATTTTTTGCAGTTACCTTTGCTTTTTTAAGACTAAAAATATTGAATATATTATCTGGAGTTTTTGCAATTTCTTTTACAAAAAATTTTGTTAGTATCTCTACGTTTTTTGATAAAGCACTTTCTCTCAAACAATCAATAACATCTGAAGAAGAATTAGACACTGGGAATACTCTTAGATCTTCCTCAATTTTTAATTTTAAACCTTTTTTCTCAAACCAATCATATACATCTCCAGCAGCAAAACGATTAAATGATTCCAAGAGCTGAATTCCACCTCTGGGGTAATTCTCAATTAGTTCATTCGGTATCCATGTCGCATTAGTGACGTTACATCTTCCCCCTCCACTAATCCTTACTTTCTCCATAAGTTTTGAAGTTCCTTCAAGAATTATTATTCTTTTTACTCCATTTTCAGCAGCAGTTATTGCTGTCATAAAACCGGCTGCACCGCCTCCAACAACTGCTAAATCAAAAGGTTCCAAAAACTTATTATTTAATATGCTTCAATCTGATAATAGCAATTAGTTATAAAGAAAAATTAGTCCAAAAACCATAAAAAAATACATATAAAACTTTAAAACTACATAATAAATAGCTACGATTCGCTAATTTTTAAATTTCTAGAAAAATCAACACAGTCGTTATTTTTATGCTTTAAGTTAATTAAATGAGTTTGTTATTTTCTTACGTTAAATATTCTGAGGCCAGTTTTCCTATGACTGGTCAATATACTGCTCTTCTTTTAATAACTTCTGTTATTTGGGTTCTACTTTGGCTTGGATATAGACAAAATAAAATAAATGATGAGATCAAGAAAAAACAAAAAGAAGAAAGAATTAATGCGAAAATTCAAAGAAGAAAGAAGTTAGAGAGTTTGTACCCTACTAATAAAAAAACTGTTTAAATTAAATCATTTTAGAAACATGAAAAAAAATAATTTCAAATCACTAATTCAGTACTTACCAGGGATTTTGATTCTTATTTATGTATTCTTTTTAGCATTTACTCAATTTATAAAATAAAATTTTTTAAAATTATTCGTTTTGATTGGAATCCTTTCTGCTTTTGGAGCTGCTACATCTTGGACATATGCGTGCTTTATTTGGCGCTCGCAAACTCAAAAATATAAATCAATAGATATTAATTTAATAAAAAATATAATAGCTTTTTTAATTTTTATACCTGCTTTTATCAATCTAAGTTCTACAACTGAATTAAAAAACATATTTATCCTACTAATTAGTGGAATAATAGGTATTGGTTTAGGTGATACTTTCTATTTAAAGTCACTTCAAACAATTGGCACAAGAAAAACTTTATCTATAGAAACTCTTTCTCCTTTGATTGCAGCTTTATCAGGGGAATTTTTTATTAATGAAAATTTAACAACTAAGTCATGGGTTGGAATAATTATAGTAACGATTTCGCTATTCATAATTCTCAAAAAAGGTAACGATTTTAAAGAGAAAAACTCCTCTTTCTCAGAAAAAAATAACTTTAAGATTTTTGCTTATCCTTTTTTATCAGTTTTATGTGCTGTTCTTGGAGGTCTTTTATCAAGGATGGTTTTCCTTCAAAGCAATTTATCTCCTTTCCTTACAACTGAAATAAGATTGTTAGGTGCAATAATTTTTTTAATTAGTCTAAAAGGATTTAAGATTAATTTTTTCTTAAAAAACATAGACAAAAAACAACAAAAAAGATTTTTAATTTCAATACTTCTTGGAACAAATGTAGGAATATTTCTACAACAAGTTGTGTTTAAAACCCTTCCCATAGGAGTAGGATGGGCTTTATTAAGCATATCTCCAGTAATTTCCTTATTTTTTGCTAAGACTGAGGAAAGAGAAATTACCAAAAAAATAATATTTTTTACTTGTTTTTTATTTTTTGGCTTGACATTAATAATTCTTTAAATCTCTGAGTTAATGTAAAAAATACTCATGTTAATAAAAATCAAATTAAATAAAATTACCCTATAAACACTCAAAAAAATGAAAACATTAAAGAAAAAAAGACTCGGCACATTGGAAGTTTATGTTATTTTTTTAAGCTGCATTTATGCAGGCTTTATAGGTTATAAATCTCTATTAAATGTTTTATTTACTTGGAATTAGTTAATTCTTTCTAATGATTTAATCAACTTACCTCCATCTTGGTCATCATCATCATTTGAAGCGAAAAATAAAAAAAATATTCCTAAAGAAGCTATAGATAGCGAAATTGACAATACAGAAAGCTCATCCATAAATTAGAAATTTTTTTTATGATAAACGAAAAAAAATAAAAGACAGTAAAGAAATACACATTCTCGAAAATAAATATTTCTTTTATTTGTAAAATGAAAAAACACATCCGAACTATTTCGTGAGAGTTATAATCACTTCACCTTGTAGTACAAGAGTAATCATTCAATATGGAATAAAAAATTGGCCTGTTTGGGAATGTGAGCCAAGCAAATTTAAATGGAATTACGATGAAAAGGAAATTTGCTTAATTATTGAAGGCCAAGCAAAAATAAGTACTCAAAACGGTGACATTTATTTTATAAAAGCTGGAGATCTAGTTGAGTTTCCTGCTGGACTTTACTGCGAATGGGAAATAACCAAAAGTATTTAAAAACATTACCGATTGGGCAGCTAGATTTAAGAAAAAAGATTTTTTCTTTCTTTACTGCTAATTCAATGCAGATAAAATATGGTTACTAAATAATTTTCAAAAGGGGAACTAAGATTATGCCTTTTACTGATCAAGAATATTTTGAGGTTATCGAAAAAAACGAAATAGTAAAAAAGGCCTTTGAAAATATTAAGCAAATTTGCATTGATTTACAAAAACAAACAAATTGTCCTGAAGAGGACCTAAAAGATTTTCTTGAGTTTATTTCTAAGAAATGGAATAAGTAATAATTAACAAGCCTTTTAAGAATACTAGATTTAAAATCTAAATTTAGTTTTCTGAATGAAAAACTTCTAATCTAATTCCTTTTTTGGTTTTGTATTGATACTGGAAGTTCCCTTAGCAGCAGAAACGAAGAAAAAGAAGCCTACAATTCCTGATATACCAAATATCGCAGCCAAAGGATCAAAAGTGAAAGAAAACATAGAATTTATAAAATCAAGATAAATAATAGTTTTTGAATCAAAATAGTACAATTATTGTTAAGTATAAAAAATAACAAATACGCGATTCATTATGTCATTATTGGTTTCTCAGTAGGTACAAAAAAATTATTATTCAAATTCATATTTAAGAATAAAAATATCAATATATACTAAAGATTTATTCTTGCGACAGAGAAAAGTTTAAAAAATATTTATAGAAATACTGAATAACACTTCCTGGAGGATCCACAATTGTTGTTTCTTTAGATTAGGATCAACGCATGACAGAATTTTACTCAGCTTCTTCAGCAGTAAGTCCTTTTACAGCAATATTATGGTGTCTTTATCCGATAGCTGTACTTGTAATCATTGAGTTACTTCTAGGGGGTGGATTTGATGATGATAACGATGACCAAGATGGAGGAATGCTGATACCTGCTTACTCTAGAACTGATGTTTGAAATTTTTTGATTTTAAATTACAATCACTGAAAAAATCGGTAAATTGTTTAACAATTTTGATACAACTCAAATTTCCCTAATAATCCTTACTATTCTTATTATTTATTCTCTGTCTTGGCTTGTCTTGAGAACCCTTAAAGAAGGTAGTAAAGCTCTTACAGAAATGAATAAGGATAGATCCTAAATAACACAAAAGATATTTAAAAATATTGAATTTTCATTGAATTTATTAAATTCTTAGATTTTGTAAGCTTTACTAAATAAAATTTATATTCGTAATATTTAAAACTTTTCCATATGAAAGTTTGGGAAATCATAAAAAACTTAAATAAATATTAGAATTTGTAAGATTGTTAAGTTAAACAAATAAAAATCCAATGAAATCCCTTTTTTGTGAAAGGCCCTCTCTCAGCTATTACTTTAATAAATAAACATGCATCTAAATTCTTTACTTTATATTTGTTCTATATTTTTATTCATTTATATAATGGCGCTATTTTGGAGAGATTTGCCAAATCAAAAAAAGTAAATAAATAATTAATATTAATTTTGTTGCTTATCAAAATAAATTGAGTTATTAATTTAATGTTGGATTTAATTTTTTTAAATTAATGCTTAAAGAATCATCAAATAACAATAATAATATATTTTCAGAGACTTCAAGTCTTGCAAAAGAAAAGATGATTTGCAAAGACGGATTCTGTTCATTACCCAATCAAGATGATATCCCAAAAAAAGATTCAAATGATATGAATTTATTTGATCCTATTCAGTAAATAAATAACATTTTGATAAATTGAAGATTAAATTAATAACGTTAAATTCTTTGGATTTTTAATTTATGTTTAATGATTTTATAAGTGCATATAAAGAGTTTTGGATTAAAGCTACAGACTTCAAAGGATTCACCTCTAGATCGGATTGGTGGTTAGTCCAATTAGCGAATCTTATAATTTCTTTCTTAACTATCCCAATATTTTTAAAAACATTTGGTTTCAATGCATATGGAATAGTTTGTATTATTCCTCAAATAGCTATTGATATTAGAAGAATCAGAGACTTTGGGAAAGATTGGAAATGGATCTTTATTAATTTAATACCTATCATCGGATGGATCTTATGGTTTATCTGGTTAGGCTTTGGTAAGACAGGTAATGGGAAAAATAAACTTATATAGAAGTTAACTCTTCATTTTTTTTCTTTTTTTAAAATCTACAAATCTTATCTTGTTTCTTAACTCTATTTGTTTTTCAAGAATTCTAAATACATGCATCTCGCATTCAGTTAATTTAAGAAATTGATCAAGTGTATCTTTATCTTCTTCATCAAAATTCTCAAAAACTTCTGAAATAGCAATACTATTTCTAGAAATAAAATCCTCTGCAACATCTTTTGGATTCTTGCCTAATTCGAAATCCTGAAAAGCTTCATAAGAATTAAATTCTCTTGTTAACCATTTTAACCATGGTTCGTTTTTATTATGTTTTTTATTTATGTTTTTCTTCATGAAAAAAAATTTGCTAGTTTAATCATTATTATTTATTCATTCTTTGACAGCTGTACAATTACTTATTTTTTAAATTTAGTTAAAAAAACCTTATTTTTAAATAAATAACTATCAAAATTACCCATAAAACTTCTTAAAGAATTAAGTATTTATTACTCATTTTTTTGTTTATGAGATATTTAGAATTCATTTTTATTAAAGAAAATTGTCTATTCCATTTTATGACTTTCCTTCATCTCCAATTTTAATAATTGGTGCTCTTGGTATTGCAGTAGCAGTAGCAGTTTTTTGGTTCTCTTACCAAAAATATTTCAATTCTCCTATGAACAAAGAACGTGCAGAAAAGAAAAAAGCCTTAATTAGGGAACAAAAAGAATTAAATCAAAGTTTATAAAAAATAGAACAAGATTTAAAAAATTCATAAAAAATTACTCTTGTAGAGATGACTTAATGATCTCGAATTCAAGACCTTAATTTTTTTAACAGGAATTATGGTCTATAAGGGGACTATGGATAAAGATCATCTTATTGATTTAATTTCTAATAGCCTTCTTTTCGAGAGTAAAAATTCGGACTCTACTAAGAATCTTATTGACTTTAAAAATTATTTGGAAAGATTAAATCTAGATCAATTGAGAACTATGTCTAAAGAATTCATTCTTTAGTATGATGTTTAAAATAATTATTGTTTATTAAATAATCAATTCTTTGTATAAATTTTTATTATCAAAAAAATTAAGATAAATATGCTTAAAGTAAATAGACGTGATTTTTTAATAAAGCCATTTCTAAAAAGAAACAATATTAGAGCTTCCTATCAAATTATTTCTACCATCTTCCCAATAATTTCTATTTGGTTAATCATTTACCAAATAATAAATCAACCTTTTTCATTATTGATAAAAGGATCTTTACTAATACCTATTATTTGTCTCCTAACTCTATTCTCTTCAAGAACATTCTCATTAATGCATGATTGCGGTCATAATTCTCTTTTTACAAAACGTAAATTAAACCGCTTTTTTGGATTTTTGCTTGGTCTGGTAAATGGTATTCCCCAAAAATCATGGTCAATTGATCATGCATTTCATCATAGAAATAATGGAAACTGGGAAATTTATAAAGGCCCGATAGATGTTTTAAGTCTTGAAGAATATAATTCCCTTACAAAAAGAAATAAAATATTTTATAAAGTAAGTCGAAACTGGATAATGCTTTTCCCTGGAGGATTTTATTACTTAGTTTTAAAACCTAGGTTAGGAATGGTTATTATCATATTTAATTTCACTAAAGATATATTAGAAGAAACTTTTACAAAAATTAAATGCAAAGAACTCTCTAAACTACTAACTATTAATTCAAGAGTTAGACCTCCTTTTTCAGATTATGGAGATAATTTTAGTGAACTCTTTGAGTTAATAATAAATAACATAGTAGTAATAATAGGGTGGATTTTCATGTGTAAATGGTTTGGTTTAGCTTTTTTCTTATCATTTTATTCCTTAGTATTAACCCTATCAGCCGCAATTTTAATATGTATCTTTTTCGTCCAACATAACTATAAAAATGCATATGCTAAAAATACAAAAAATTGGGACGTCATCGATGGAGCGATTTTGGGAAGTAGCAATTTAGATATACCTAATTGGCTAAATTGGTTTCTAGCAGACATCTCTTTCCACAGCATTCATCATCTTTCTGAGAGAATACCAAATTACAACTTAAGAGCTTGTCATGAAGCAAATATTCATTTGCTTCATCATTCAAAGTTCTTAAAATTAAGCGATTTTTCAAACTGCTTCAAATATATTATTTGGGATAATAAGAATGAAAAATTAATCCCACTAGGTTAATACCTAATTAAACCTTCTTCTTAATTTTCTTTTAAGAGGAATACTGCTATATGCATGAGCACCTATAGATGGAGGCAAATCATTTTTTAAAGGATGCATAAAAGCGTTTGCCATACTCTCTAACATTTTCGAAAGCCAATTAATTACTGATTTCATTTGAAAATCTAAAAGTGTACTCTTTATCATCCAACTAAATTACTAAAAAGTAAATCAGTCTTTATGCTGATTTTCTAGAAGATTACCTTATAAAATTAATAATAAATAATCAGAATATGCTTTCCTTTTCTCTTTTAAAAGAAGTTTATAACTACCTTTTTAAAGGTAAAATAGGCGCAAAATAAATTTAGTAAATAATACTTATTTTTTCAAATTAACTTAATAAATTAAATTATTGAACATAATTTCATGCTATATCTCTATTCCAAATAAATCTCACAAAATCATGAATGATTCATTTCTTTCTACCAACCAAAATACAGAAATAGATTCTATAAATTCATATTTTGAGTGTATTACTGAATGCAGTATTGTGGATGGTCATCAAGAATGTATTACTCGTTGTTTAGAAATTCACTTAAAAGGGAGTGATCAAAATGAATAAAAAAAATTCACCTCAAAGGAAAACAACTTTGAAATGGAACTCGAATGGAGAGCTTTCAGAAATTGATATGTTAAGAATTTTAGAAAAGATATCATCTGATAACCTTAATCAATGTGAATTGACATGCGATTATGATCAAGGTTAAAAATTATCATTTCATAAACTTATTAAATTATTAATTTCGCAAAAAATTTGATTCTAGTATCAAAGAAAATATTAATATTTAAAAAGGTTTTTAATGATCTAAAGTCAAACTAGATTTAGAAATTTCTTTTTTAATACTTTTACTAATACTGCTGCTGAAAGGCAGATTATGGGATTTTTGTAAGATATCAATTTTTAATTAATCAGATTTCAATCAAGATTTAGAACATTTTCAAAAAATCTAAGATTTCATTTTTAATATTAATTTTTAGAATTTCTACCTTTTTTTAAGAATGTTTGACTAATATCTTTTTTTGTTAGTTGAATCGGTTTTACTAAACCTGAATCGCCATGAGTTGGACAATAATAAGTCATAAGCATCCAATTTTTTTCTTGTTCCATGATTAATCGTTTTTAATGATGTTTAAGTAATTAGGACGAATTATGAAAAAATTGATATTTTTTAATCTTTTTTTCTGTTTTACTTAATAATCTATAAAAATTTTGAATATATTCTCACTTAATAGATATAAATACGCATGACTTTTAAAAACAACCCTGCTATTAATTAATAAATTAGAAATTTTCTATGTCTCTCGAATCTATATTGATGGTAGTTGCTCCAATCTGTCTTTTTACAGTAGGAGTTATTGTTTTACCTATTCTAGTAAAACCACGTAAACAATCTGGTTTACCTAAGAGGTATATACGCGGTCTTTAAATTAATTAAGCTTTAAGGAAGAGCAAATTTAATCAACATAAAAAAGAATTAAATAGATAAATAAAGGCTTGCAATAAAAAATAAAAAATGTTCAACACAAATAATTTTATTTGAAAATGAAATTAAAATCATAAATACTTTATTTAAAAGAATTATAAATTCTTTTCATTATGAGATCCTGTGATGGATGATAGAATATATAAATTCAATTTTATTTAACAAAATTCTTAATCAAAAAAATTTGAGTAATATAAAATTTTCAGGTCTTAAAGGCCAAGCGCTTGTAATAGAGGATAAAGATATTCCAAGCATAAAAGAATTTCAGGATGTTATCCCAGATCACTACTTTAAGAGCAATACCAAAACTTCTTTGAGGTATCTTTTACAAACAGCTTTAATCCAATCATTAGTAGTTGCAATAGGGTTATCTATTCCATTTACCCTAAAAATGATCCCAATTTGGATTATTTACGCATTACTATCAGGCACCACTGCTATGGGATTTTGGGTAATTGCGCATGAATGTGGGCATGGAGCATTCTCTAAAAATAAGAGATTGGAATCTATAACTGGTTATTTACTACATTCATTACTTCTAGTGCCTTATTTTTCTTGGCAACGTTCTCATGCAGTTCATCATCGATTCACAAATAACATAACCAATGGAGAAACTCATGTCCCTTTAGTCATTAAAGGGAATGGAGTTACAGAAAAAGTTGGAGGAGAAAAAGAATTACATTTTTCAAATTCCTTAGGCAAGAAAAATTACGGCATTCTTCAACTTGTTTTACATCTAATATTTGGCTGGCCTGCTTATTTACTTACAGGAAGTACGGGAGGTGTTAAATATGGAACTTCAAATCATTTTTGGCCGATTAAACCATTTTCAAAGGCATTATGGCCATCAATATGGGCCAAGAAAGTTTGGATATCCGATATTGGTGTAGGTTTGACATTAATGGGCAATGTTTATTTAGTTTACAAGTATGGAATATTTCCAGTAATTGCTTTGTATTTTGGTCCTTTATTAGTTGTTAATTGTTGGCTTGTAATTTATACATGGCTTCATCATACAGATTCAGATGTGCCTCATCTTTCAAATACGGAATTTTCCTTTATGAGAGGAGCATTTCTATCTATTGACAGGCCATACGGTAGAGTCCTTAATTTTCTTCATCACAATATAGGGTCTAGCCATGTTGTTCATCATGTATGTCCAACAATCCCTCATTATCATGCAAAAAAGGCAACTGTCCTAATTAAAAAAGCCTTTAAAAAAGCATATCTTTTTAATCCTGATCCAATACACAAAGCTCTATGGAATATTGCTTGCAATTGCGTTGCTGTTAAGTCAGACATCAACAGAAGATATATATGGCAATCTATATACAAAAAAGTGGATTAAAAACACAACAAACATTGATTCTTTATCACATTAATTTACGCAAATCTGAAAAGAATATAAAAGAATTAGCGATAACAAAATTTTCATCTTAGAAATTAATCTAAGTAATTTAATTCTATGAGTGGTGACAATTTGCATGGCAAGCAGCCTATTAAGTTTTATTCGGAAAAAATAACACTTACAAAAGTTGAATTATTAGAAAGACAATTGAGTTTAAACGAAAAAATTTCAGATTTAGATCAAAAGCATAAAGAATGGAGCAGAAAACTATCAAGTTGATCATCTAATATGGCAAATTTGGATAACTTATTGAAATTTTATTTAACTTATCAGGAAACTTTTCTGTAAATTATTGAAAAATTATTTGCAGGCATACTAATAATATCTTCTTGAGAAAAACCATTTTTCTTACTCTCATCACACACTTTCTCAAGGTTTTTAATACCCCAAAGATCATTTTGCATTTTCAATGAAATATCGAAAAAATAATTACTTTCACTTGTATGCTTATTACAAATTTTAAATGGCCCATACAATATCAAAAATTTTCCCTTATTTAATAATTTTCCTGACTCTCTAAAGAGTGCTACAGTAGAAGACCACTGTGCTACATGAATCATATTTATAGAGACTATTCCTTGCAAAGAATGAGCTAATCTAAATGGAATTTTCCAAGGAATTTTTTCTACATCAATCTCAAGAGGTTGAGGCATTTTCCTAGTTAAGTCTTCATACTCAATCCAAGAACTTATACTTTTTCTATGCACTAACTCAGGATCACTCGTTTGCCAAATTATTCCAGGAAAGCGTTTTTGAAAAAATACTCCATGTTCACCGCTGCCACTGCCGATTTCCAATACAGAACCTTTTTTTATAACTCTGGAGAGTACATCACCAATGCAGTCCCTATTTTTTTGAGTTGCTGAAAAAAAAAGTCTATTATCCAAAACTAGTAAAATTGGGCGCTTCAGTTAAAATAATAATTCTAAAATCTTTATTATTTAACCTGTCTCAATTTAGGAGTCTTAAAAAACATTATTTTAAGACTAAAGAATAGTATTGAAAATGTAAGGGCCGGCAAAATATAAAGTATTAAATCAGAATTTACTAGAAAAGGAATTCTTGCAAAAATAAAATGCATGTAATATGTTGCAAATGACATTAAACGTTAATATAACTACTTAACTGATAGCAATTATTTAACTTATAAAAAATATTTTTTATTAAAACTAAAGATTTAACTAATAATTAAGAGTCAGCCTGTATCCCTACTAGCTGACTCTTGTGATTATATTAATTTAAATTAGCTTTAAATGAGGATCATAGTCAAATAAAATGATTCTTTAATCAGAATTTTATTTTTTAAAAGCATCACAAATCAAAGTACCGACAAAGTATGTATTGATACAAATCTGTCGCATACCTGAGAATAAATAAGACTTTTCACGTTTTTAAAATAAATTTTCTTTACATTAGTAAATAAATATGTTATAATTGTTTACAATTACATTTATAAAATGACTCCAGAAGCAGAAAGATTTAATGGCTGGGCAGCAATGCTAGGATTTGTTGCAGCAGTTGGTGCATATGTCACAACAGGCCAAATAATTCCAGGTTGGTTCTAATGAAAAATAGTGAAACTAAAGTTATAGAAAAGGAAAAAATCATAGCTGAAAAGCTAAATGGGAGATTTGCTATGTTAGGTTTTATAGCTCTTGTGGGCGCCTACCTTACAACAGGTCAAATAATTCCAGGTTTTATCTAAATACACCCTTAAAATAACCCACAATATTCAAACTTTTAGTAATTTCATAATTACAACTAAATTCTAAATAAAGTTTAATTTTTTTTGCTAATTAAAGTTTGCTCAAGAATAATTCAAACTAAGACAGTTTTTTTAATGTTGATATTAATGTAATTATTGAACTAAATTGATGCAGAAATTAAATTTAAATAAACCTTACGATAGAGTTTAAATATTGATCATTACTAAATCATTTCTTTTAATATAAATTCCTAAGATTAATTCAAAAGAAAATGTTATTTTATTCAAAATAACTTTGAAAATTCATGAGAGTCAAACTTGAACCAGAGACTGCTTTTATTGGTAAAAAGTTTGTCTATATTTTTCTAGGGATAATTTTTAGTCTTAATGCAATTACTTTTATTTGGTTTTTTCTTTTCTCAGGCTTAAATTAAAAAAGCCTTTTTAAATAAAGAAAAATTAGTTGACAAAATTTTTGTTAAAAAATTCCGGGTATAATCTGTCCTGTTGTTATATAGGCACCCACAAGAGCAACAAAACCAATCATGGCCCACCTACCATTTACTTTTTCTGCATTTTGAGGATATCCTTCATAAGAAACAGACTCATCTATATAGGGCCTAGTTTCGGAAGGGAACATATTTTGTCTCCCACCTGACTCTGTTGTAACTCCTGAATTAGACATTTAAAATTTATTAATTGTTAATTAACGTAACATATATATTAATTTATGTAAACCGAAATAAATAAATTATTAAGTGGCGTGAATTTATTAATAAATATGTGACATTTTTGTCAAGCAATAAGATATATTAGCTAGATAAGCATTTATACTCACACTAAGTAATATTACTTAGTAATATATAAAAAGCATTTAGGAAGTGCTTAGCTGGTTAAATCAACAAATCTTGATTTAACTGGGTCGTCATGAGCTTGCCGGTAGGATACTTGCAAGCTCTCTTAATTTAAAATCATTTAGATAAAATAACTAATTTTATAACTTTTATATTTAAAATAAAAATTTTTTTAAAAATAAATCTTAAAGACTGTCTTAATTTTATTTTTTTGCTAAATAGAAGATAGATTTAATAAAAATATGTCCTTAGATTTTATACTTATTCCCTTATGTATTTTTATTATCCTTTTTCTTTTTAATAAAGAAAATAGAATCTACAAAATAAATAAAAAAACCGGTTAATTTTAAAACTTTTATCAGTTCATTAAATAATATAAGAGAAAATAATTGCCTATTTATGCATTACTACGAAAAAAAATAGATTAGATTCTTACTTAAAGTTAATTTTTCCCAATATGATCTTGAATTATTGACTTGCTCTAATTTTTGCTGACAATGCAAGCACTTACATTCTTTTAATAAATTTTTGTTTTTCATTAATTTCTACTTTTTTTAAAAAAACCAAATTATTTGTATTAATGCAAGTATTAATAAATAATTTTTATAATTTATTTGGAACATCCATAATGTAGAAAATTCCGATTAATCACAAAACTTATATTGGTTTCTAAATGATTAGTATTTTATAATTTAAAAAAATTGTACAAATTTAATAAACCCTTTTGAAAATTTCAAATCACTCACTAATTAATAAAGCCATTAACAAAATAATAACTCCCTGGCACTCAATGCCTCTAATAGATAGATGGTTATTAGGGCAAATAATACCTCCTATGATATTTGCCATTTCTGCTTTTACTGTGATTTCTCTTTCGGTAGGTGTAATGTTTGATTTGATAAGAAAAATAGTTGAGTATGGCTTACCTTTATTAGAAGCCTTAAAAGCTTTAATTTATAGTCTTCCTAGCTTTTTAGTGTTATCATTTCCAATGGCTGTTTTATTGTCAACACTATTATCTTATGGAAAACTATCAGCTAATTCTGAATTATTAGCTTTAAGGTCATTAGGAATTAAGACTTCAAGAATCATTGCTCCAGCTATTGCAGTGTCTATATTCATGACGGGATTAACTTTTTATTTCAATGATAATTTAGTGCCCAATAGTAATAAGCTTGCTGAATCGACATTAAGGTCTGGAATAGGAAGTTCTTTTAATCAAGGGAAAAGTAAAAATAACATTATTTTTACTAGAAAAGGTTCAAGAATAAGTCCTACTAATCAGCCAACTAAAATAAATACTTTCCTAACTCATATCTTCTATGCTTCTCAGTTTGAAAACAATATCATGAAAGAAGTTACAGTTTTAGACTTCTCCAGAGAAAATGTAAAGCAGATCCTCACTGCAAATAGTGCAATCTTCGATAAAGATAATTCTTCTTGGGTATTTACAGATGGAAGTATTGTTTCAACAGACTCTTTTGGTCAAACGACAAATATTAGATTCAAACAATACACATACCCTTTCGTTGAAGGGCCATTGGATCTTGCAAAAGTGCCAAAGGATGCAAGTGATATGTCTTTAAAAGAAGCTTTAGAAGCTGAAAGAATATATAAAAAGATAGGAGATATTAAACAAATTAGAAAGATTCAAGTACGAATTCAAGAAAAATTCACATTACCTTGTGCATGTTTGGTCTTTGGATTAATAGGTAGTATTTTGGGATGTAAATCCAATTTAAGGTCTTCAAAAAGTCAGGGTTTTGGACTGAGTGTAATTCTTATATTAGTTTATTATGTTATGTCATTTATATGCAGTTCTTTTGGTGTCAAGGGATTACTCCCTCCAGTAATTGCAGCATGGTTTCCAGTAGTAACTTCTATAGGCGGTGGATTTTATTTTTTAAGAAGAACTTCCATATAATTAAATAAATAAAACCAACAAAATTATTTTTTTAGCAAAACAAATTTTTTTTTAAATGACCTTTGAATTTAAATTCTGAATATTAAAAGTTTTCAATTTTATTGATTAATTCTTTAACTATCTTAAAACTCTTTCTCTTTAAAATAGATATTAATAATCTATTAGGAGATATAAAAATTATTTTTTAGTGGTTTTTAATAATTTTAAATTCTCCCCAAAAATGCAAAAATATTCCAGTAGATAAGAGAAATTCAAAAATCTCTTGATCATTTCTAATATGTTCAACAGTTGATGCCCATGAAATATCATAATAAGCAAAAAATAAAGACACAAATAGAAAAAACAAGCTATATTTTTTACTCGGCAAAGAATTTAAGTTAGGCCATTTTCTCCATCCCACCCATCCAAAGAAGATACATAAAACATGTAATAGTGGATCAAGAAGAATATTATGAAAAAAAGGAAGATTATGAAAATTGGTCTCACCTTGAATACTTAACTCTGATATTGAATTTAATGAAAAACCTGTAATCCTTTCACCCCAACTAATTTCTTCCGCAGAAATTAGGAAACAAAATATACTAAAAAATAACCAAATCAACGCATCAATTGATCTCTTTTTTTTTGACTTATAATAAATAAAAAGTCCCATTAATGAGGATATAAAAAATTGACTAAACTGCAACCATTCCAAAGGTCCATCTTCTTTTTTCAATAAATCAAACCAAGTAGTTCCAAAAAGATTTTTTCCAAATGGTAATATATACACAAAACCATAAATAAATATCAAATAATAAATTGGAAATAAACTAACTTTTGAGGATATTGAACCCCAAGGTGTTTTTATTTCAGACATTTATTTTAAATTTTAATTTATCAGCATAATTTTAAACCTATGATTTAATTAAGTAAAGATTTTTTTCATCGTAAATATTAGATTTTTTTATATTGTTAGGATTTTTTGTCAGGTCTATAAAGCAATAATAATCATTTCTACAAAATTCAAGATTACTTTTAGATAATCAAATTAGATTCAAATTTATCTTTAATTAAACCAACCTTTTTTCTTTGCTTTTACATTTGGGGTGGACTGAAGTTTAGGTGATTCATCAACTCTTCCCTTAATAATCATTAGAGGAACAATTGCCCAGAGCGCTAAAAATAATATCCAAAATAAGTAAATGTTCATAATGCAAAAATTTCTAAATCTATAATAAAGTCGATTCATTAACATCTGTGAGTTTCTTTTTAAAGTTCTAGTTCACATGTATAATCCAATAAAATTTGAGAACTAAAGCATTGTTATGCGAATTGCCTCTTATCAAAAATATTAAGGAGTTTAAGCTTTAAAAAAATGATATTTTTAATAAGTAATAAGTTGATTTATTTCAGAGATTTGCACTCGTCATAACCACTGCTTTGCTTAAGTAGATGAAGAGTGCTCCAATATAATGAAATCTTTAAAAACCTTTTCGTGAATCTTATAAATTTTATTTTGTAAGTATTAAAAAATTCTTTAATAAAAGTTTAATTAAATGAAAAAATGCGATTTATGTAATAAGCCAGATAGAGTTCATTATAGGGTTAAATCCATAATTCATCCAAAATGGATTTTTTGTTGTAAAGAGTGTTGGAATATTATTTCAAAGCATAGTAAGTATTCCTATGGTGGCACGAGAACTTTAAAACAATAAATTATCTAGCAAATTAACTTTTAGAAAGTAATGCAATAATTTATAAATTGGAATTTAATAAAATTGAATTGAATTAAGATAATGACAATTAATTATGATTTAGAAACATGCTTTATGAAATTTACTAACAAAATAATCTTCTTTTTATTCTTTCACCTATCTTCTTAGTGTACTTTTTGTAAAAGAATTTTGTCTTATTTTGCCAAACCCAACTTTATTATCTATGACGAATGGTTTGATAATGATTTAGAAAAAACTAAACTTGATATTAAAAATAAAAAATTAAAAACTATTTCGAATTTGCATGAATATTATTATGAACAATCAAATTACAAAGTTGGTGCTTCTGAAAAGCATATGCAATTAGATATTAAAGTAAATGAAAAAGAAGTAATTACTTATGATTATCTTGAGAAGAGCGCAGAAAAATATTCTTTAGAATCAAACAAAAAATTTCGTTTTTTTCAAAAACTTTTTGAAAGCAGACTTAAGTTTAATATCTCAAAAAAATTAATTTATTCTTTATCAATTTTTGGGTTTATATTATTTTTTGGATTTCTACTAATTTTTATTTCGCAATCTAAAAAAAATAATTCAACAATAACTGATAATTCATTTTATCTAGAAAAAGAATTTTAATTTTTAAAAGAAATTATTAATTTCTTTTTCTATAGATTTATATTCGGAATTAATATCTTTAATAAATTCATCGACTTCTTTTCTAATTTTCTTGTATTGATTAATCTTTTGTTTGCTTTTCTCATAGAAAATAGCTTGAAATGTTCCTGGATTTACCTCCTCAATCCAATATCCTGCCAAACAATAAATTTTATTAGGCACAATACTTATAATTAATGAATTCTTGGAATTTTTATATTGATCAATTATCTTATTAACTAAGCTTCCTTTAGTTTTATTTGTACTAAACAAAATAATATCTTTTGCAAAAGTCTTATACTTCTTAGAAACGCTCTTACTTTTTTCTAATGAATTTCTAGAGAGTAACTTTTCAAGAGAATAACAATAAGCAATTAAATTAGTGTTTTCTTTATTTGAGGGATAAATAGTTATGAAAGAAATAATAAATAAAAAAAAAGATAAAATTAAATTCTTAAACATTTATAATTTAGGTTAAATTTATTATTACATAAAAAAAAAAGAAATTTCAAAACATGCTCTTTATTATCTTTTATATAGTCACATTAGGAAGAATTCTATTACCTTAGCAAACCTTTTTTATAATAAAAAATGAAAAATTCTATCTTCAAAAATAAAAGTTTCAAATCTTTTCTAGATTTTTTTTCAAGATTATCAATTTCGGCAATATTTATCTCAGCTATACCAGGCAAAATAAATGGTTTTGAAAGAACAGTTGAATATATTTCTTCAAAAGGTATTCCTGATCCAATTTCGTCAATTCTTCTAGTAGGGGCGATTATATGTCTTATCTTGGGTTCTGGATTTTTTATATTTGGAGAAAACCAAAAAATTGGTTCGTTTTTTTTATTACTTTTTCTTATTCCAACAACAATAATTTTTCATTTATTCCCTCTCCATCAAAGAGCAGTTCTTATGAATCTCGGTTTGATAGGTGGATTAATTATTTCTGCATTAAGGGAGCCAACATAAATAGCTTAATAAAGTAAGCCCAAATATTTATTATTTTTTATCTCTGAATTCTGAGAAGCATTTTGAAATAAGGATTAATTCATAAACTTCTTTACTATTATATTTTTTATTAGGAATTCCACTACCTACCTCTATCCCTCTTTCTTTCATCTTCATTAAGATCAATTCTTGTCTTTCACTACTAGACAAAGATTTGAATCGTTTTATTCTTTCTTCTTTATTCACTAGATCTTAATTTAATTAAAGATTATTGTTAAGGCTATATCAATTAGCGATTCATTACATAAGTAAGAAAGCCAGTAAATGTAAGTAATTTAAAACCAATAAAGAAAGGCAAATATTTTTTGACCTTTTTTCTAACGGGCAATAATTTGTTTAATGAATTCATGATCGTTTACATTACAAACCTATTTTCTCAAATATACTAACGAATTTTTTTTAAATTATCCAAGTTCGATTTGTATATTTTAAATAATAGATCTAAAGTAAAAGGTAGATGTATCTGATTTTTTATGAATGATAAAGAAACAATTATTTTATTATTAAATGAGTTTGCTAATCCCAAAAAAATGGCTTCATTTTTTGTTGATAACGCAACTCCAGATTTTTTATTTATAAGGCCGAGTGGTAATCCTATAGATGCAAAAGGATTTAAACAAATGATTACTGGTGATATAGTTCAAGAAAAAGCAGAAATAACCAAAATTCACCGATTCGAATTTTTAAGCGAAAATATAGTAATGTGCATTTTTACACTAGGTTCAAAATTTACTTATAAAGGTACACCTAATGATGACTTACCAACAGTCACATCTATTTTTAAAAAAGTAAATAATGTTTGGAAAATTCACTGGATGCAAAGATCTACAGGGAATTCGGATTTATCTTTATGGGATTAGCAAAGTTAATAGCCCTATTAATGGTCTTACTACTAGTAGGTAGCTCCTTTGTTGGTTCAATTATTTATTTTATAAAATAAAATGGTAAAAAATAAACTATACCTAATAACTATTTCCTTTTTTTGAAATAAATTTCTTCTTTATTGCTAAGAAATTTGTTTTTCAGGTGAAAATATAAACTTTAGAAAGACTAACACCTATATCTAAAGCTAATAAAGCAATTAGTAACTTACTCATTTTTTAGAACTCTCAACTATTTTTTTGTAAAGTTCTTCAGAAATAGGTTGCATAAACTTTTAAAAACTGATTACAAATTAGTAATTTCTAAATTAATTTCTCGTTACAAAATATACGGATATATGAATTTTTAGATAGGCAAAAAATATCTCTATAATTAGTTTTTCTTATGAAGTATTAATTAATACTAAGTTAAAAAAATCCAATAAATGTACAAATTTTTTAAAAAAATTAGAAATCTTATTTTAAGTATCTAGATCCTCTGTAAGTAAGCTTTATCGCCTTTTCTTCTTGTTTTCTACAATATACAAATGACTTTCCATTGAAGTACATGTTAACCATGATGCAGCTCCTAAACTTGCTCAAGTCCCCGTCCTATGGCTTGAGTCGTACTGCGGTCTATCAGATGGTAGATCGGACGATTTTGTAGCATTTACTACATCCTATTTATAAAGTATTTATACTTAGATGTCAACAATTAGTAGGAACTTAACTTCAATTTAAGTTTGGATTCTGCTCTCAAGAACTCCTTAAAAAGAATAAAGAACATATAACTACGAGTAACTCCCATAAAAACTGAAAAAGATGCTAGAACTACACAAATGGGGCAATGCGGGAATCCCATTATTTATTTTCCAATATAAATTTTAATTCAGCCTCTGCATTTAAAATATCAATTCTTCTCTTAAATAGTTTAAAAAATTTAATTATTTTTTTCAAAATTAAACCTTCTGTAGGCATCAATAATAATATTATTCCAAGAATGAATATATCAATGAGCAAAAATACTGAATCTATTGATATAACAAAGTTCTTGTAGCATAACTATACAATAAATAACACCAATATATGCTCAGATACTCTTGATCTAATTAATCAATAAAGGTTGATTCAGAATCAAATATAGTAATTAGGCCTCTAGCTCCATTGCAGTGCCATTTTTCTTTTGCTACAAAAATAGAGCGGGCTAAAGTCCAATACTCCACGAGGATTTAGTCCGCCGCCTTAATTCTGAAAGTGAAAATTTTTCTAGATCAATATAAATCTATGCTTCAAGAGATAAATATCTTAATTACTTGATAAGTTTTTTTTGTATATTGCGTATACAAAATTAATAGGTTATCTTAACTTAGTTACTAAATCCTCGTGGAAAAAGCTTTAGTTAATTTCTTTTACTGGCTACTAATAAGATCAGCCGAATCTCATTATGGAGAATCATTTGCATCTATAGAAGTCCCATTTAATTCAATCAAAAGTTTTTCTTAATTCTTTAAAGTTTTTTTGAAGTTTTTAATATTTAAATTCATAGATTTCTTTACCTTGAATAACTTTTTGAGATAATTTAGTTAATTATCTCTATTGCAAATAAAGATAAGGTTGTTATTCTTGCACTTAAAGAAGATACTTAATTTCTTAAACTGATGCAATTTAATCATTTGAATTCCAACGAAGATGATGGCCTCATGTCAATAGAAGATTTAAGGGCTTTACGTCTTCGAAAAAAGAAAATCGAAAGTGATAAGAAAGCCAGGAAATATATCCTTGAGATAAATCAAAGATATAGAAAAATGACTTCTTGCAAAAGTAATAACTTTTTAAGGCATATGAACCCTTTTAAAAAGGCCGCATAAATTGTTAACCTTGATTTTTTAATTTGTTTAACTTTGCAGCTTGCAGAGTAAGATTTTAATGGTGTTTCTTTGGAAGAGTTTCACCAAGAGGGGCCAATTTTTGGCCCCTTCTTCGCGGAGACATTTTTTAATTGAAACTCGTTCTAAAATAAAAGTAATACTTTCCTAGAAAGCGAAAGTGAAAAAATCTTTTGTTTAGAGTTTTTTATTACTACTTAATGAAAACCCTATATCTTCAAATAATTCATCTTATTAAAAAAACAAAAGTTTTAGCTCATGGACCATATACCTAAATTTATGGAATTTTTTCAACAATTATAAATTTTTTCATTTGCGATTTTGAATGGCTTCACCTACAAGTTGGGAATTCTACAAAGAAGTTAAGAGTAAGATTTTATGGGTGAATATTTGTGCCCAAGATTTAGAAGGAGTAGCTATTTCGATCAATAAATGGTGGAAGACAAGATATCCAGCATACAAAATTAGAATAGTTTCTAAAAAAGAATTTGAACTAGTAAAAATGCAAGCTGAGAAAAAGGAGCAATAAAATTATTATTTGGTAAATATTGATGCTGAATATTTAATTTTTGCGGGTATTATAAGTTCATTAAATTAAGAAACAAATGAACTCTGCATTTGCAAAAGTCTCAAATTTGAAGGTTAATAGGGCTTCTAAAATAACTATTACTCTCGCATCATCAACTTTCTTTTTGTATGCCTTGGGTCAAGCCCCAATTTTTAAAAATATTTTTGCAGGTGCCTTTTCTTGCTCTGGCTAAATAAAATACTATTTTATTAAGAGAAGCTAAAAAGCTAAAATAGACAGTGATTGAGAGTCGATCTACACTAAGAGGGATGAACCCCTCTTTTTTAAAGTTTATAGATTTATTTATTAAAAGATAATGACTATTCTTATTTCTCTTTTCTGCTAATGAATATTTCCCCGCACCTATTAATTGATACTGTGATATTAAGCGCTGCCCTTACAATAACTTTGGTATTAAGAGCAAAAGGTAATGCTGCAAGAGAAGAAAAAGAAAATAAATGATTATTAAAGAAGAAGAAAAAGAATTTAAAAAACCTAAATTATATAGATTTTGGAACTTTCTTATTTATGGAAGTTCCATTACTATTGGAGTTTTCTTAGTTTATTTATATTCTGCTTATGTCTTTATAAATAAATGACCAACATGTACACCATAGCGATTACTTATGGAGTTATGAGTCTTTTATTGTTTGGTGGGTTTGCATACTTTACTTTTAAAATGAAACGCTAATTTTTATGTCCTCTTCAATGAAAGATTTCTTAGATAAATTTTTTGATTTATGTAGAGAATATCAACAAGAAATTCCACCTAAGAAGATGGCTGAGATATTAAGAGAATATGCAGATAGATTAGATGAATGATATATACTGGCAGACCTAAAAAGGTATTAAAAGAATATAATTTCTAGCAAAATTTACACAAAATTTTTAAAGGTGGAATAAATTTTTTGAAGATATTTTCCTTACAATTATTCATAATTTGAGATTTTTTTTGATCCTTAATCCGTACAATTTTGTTCCTCTAACCGCACACATAAAACTTGAAATTTACTATTTAAATGAACTAGAACATAGGTGTAGTCAAGAGGTAAGTCCTATGGCACTAAATGACACATTTACTATCCAAGAAATTAATTTGGATAAAAAAAACCTTTCATTTGATAATAAGCTCGAAGAAATTGAAGCTTATTGGAATAACGAATGTGCAGAACATCCGAGTAACAACCATTGCAAGATTTTTTGTGATTAAAAATTTAACTTTTAGGTATTCTTACGCTTGATTTTTACATAATACCCGTACTAAAAAATAATCAGACAGAAAGGAGGCCAAGCGAATGACTAATTTAGGTATAGAAATTTTATTTTGGACAATTTTAATTTCTTATCTGGGATTAAGGTTTTCTCAAACTTGGAATGGATTCAAAAAACAGTATTAATTAGGAGAATAGAAAATGAAACTACAAACTCAGTTCACGGTTCCAAAAAAAGAATTAAAAGATCTTGATTATGTTAAGAAATTAGATTTCTTACAACAAACTTTAAACAAAGAATGTTTAGATTATCCAAATCAAGAAGATTGCTTGGTTTGTTGCAATTAGAAATCAAAAAATAGCTGTTTTTTAAACGTAAACAAATTTTTATTTGTTTTTATAAATTTTCTAAAAGGGAGTTAGCACTATGGAATTAAGATTCTTCCCAATAAATATTTTTAGAGAGACTCCAAAAGTCACATTCTTTGATGCAGGCATAGATAGTTCTAATGGTTCTGATGTTGTGATCCATTCTGGGGAAGCTATATCTCCTCCAGATGATTTAAAAGATGAGCAATATTACGTTCACAATCATCAAATTGACCACAATTTAGTTATCACTGGAGAAAGGAAATTTGTTTTAATAAATCCTTCCTGGGATGAACCTCATCATGTGATTTATTTAAATAGATCTATGGGAGCATTAGAAATTCCTACAGGAACTTATCACAGATCTATCTCAGGGAAAGAAGGTAGTATTGTTTTAAACCAACCCAAAAGAGATAAATTTTTTGATCCTGCTAAAGAATTTATCCCTCAAAAATTAGACAAAATTAATTTAATTAAGGCAAGAAAAAGTCCGCCTGTTTATTGGATTTACGAAAATAACAAAATCAAAAGAATCTATTTTAATCCTCTAGAAAGAAAAGTTAAAACTCTTGTTTGAAATGAAAAAACATATATCTCATAGTAATAATTTAAAAAACCTGAATTTAATTATTAATTCTGATACTTATAAATTGGCTCACGAAGATATTGGCCTACTAAGCCGAAATGAAATGCGTGGAGTTAGAATGCTTCTTGAAATTACCAAACCAGATTTAATCCTTGAAGAAAATAAAATTCTTTCAACCATAATTATTTTTGGAGGCGCAAGCATTGCAGAAGAATCAAATACAAAAAAGAGAATTGAAAATATAAAAGAATTAATTGAAAAAAATCATAAATCGATACTTCTAAAACGAAATTTAAATAGATTAGAAAATTTGCTTCTAATGAGTAATTACTATCAATCTGCAAGGGAGTTTTCTAAACTTGCTTCAATTAATAATCAAAATAAAAACTGTAATTCTCATGTGATTGTTACAGGTGGGGGACCAGGAATTATGGAAGCTGCTAATAGAGGTGCATTTGAAGCAAATTGTAAGTCTATAGGGTTAAATATCAGTCTCCCTAATGAACAAATACCAAATGCTTTTATAACTCCCGGTCTTTGCTTTAAATTTAATTATTTTGCATTAAGAAAGATCCATTTTGTTATGCGATCAGTAGCTGCCGTATTTTTTCCTGGAGGTTTTGGAACACTAGATGAATTATTTGAACTATTGACACTTTGTCAAACAGGAATGAAAACTAAAATCCCAATCATACTTTTTGGTAGAGAGTATTGGAATAAGGTAATTAACTTTGAATATTTAGCTGATCATGGATTAATTGAAGATGAACATTTAAATCTTTTCCAATATGCAGACACTGCAACAGAAGCATGGAAAATTATCAAATCGTCAAAAAAGTCAGCCTAGAAAACTACAAGCTGACTTGATAACAAATGTAGAAGAATTATTAATAAGTATTTGATATTTTGTTTTTCATGCTTTCAATCTTATTGATTAATTCATCTAACCATTCTGTATTATTTTGCTCTTGTCTTTTATGGCTTTGGCTTTTTTGAGTACTCATAAATTTCTTACTTTTATAATTTATTTAATATATCTTCAGAAATTAAAGGAATCAATAAGCAATATTACCAAATCGATTGATAAAACAAGCTTTAGTAGCATTTCATACAAACCTAAACATCACAAATTAATTAAGAAAATCTAAATCTCTTAAATTAAGTATTTTCTACGATGTTTTTATTTGAAATTATGATTTGAATTATTATAGGTATCTATGGATGTTCCTATGGAAAAATCATTTCTGAATTTTATTTATTGGATCCTATTAAAGTCAGCTGAAAGTTACTACGGAGATTCATTAAAAACAGAAGTACCTTATACTCCTTATTTTTAGTTTTGGTGGAACTTAACTTTTAAGATTAGATTTCTATTTTGAGAGTTATTAGTTTGGAATTAATTTATTTAAAAACACAATATGGGTTACTTACTGATTATGAATATAGTGAAATATTTAGAACGGATTGATTAATAATTAATGTTTTATGTATTAAAACTCTTTATTATTTTCTAGAAGTAATACTAGATAACAAATTTAGAAAGCAGATAAATTAAGAATTTCAGAAATCCAATTAAACTTAAAATTCAAAATATAATTGGTAGTTGGTTTGATATGTTTTGAATTGAAGGGAAACTAACTTATGGTCAAATCATATGTGTTAATTTCTAATGTGCGATTGTTCTACAAGAGAAGTTGAGGGAAATCCTTATTTCATTATTAATTGAATTTATTTTATTGATAAAAGTACTTGTTTTTTGGGTTAAAATCTAAGTCTTTAATTTTAAACTAAGGGTAATCAGCTCCTTCTTACCCAATCAGGAGATCCTTTAAACCAATCAGCAAGATCATCATTTTTTGGATCAAAATGATTTTCAGTTTCTAAACCATCAAGCCCAAGATTCTGGATTAGTCCATTTATTCCGTCTGAATTTTGTTTCCCATATCTTCTCAAGCTGTTAGCTTTCTTAAGCCATGTCCATATAGTTGAATTATGTTTTGAAAACTTTTCTACATAAATTCTTTCCTCCAATGAAACATGTGCATCTAGTGAAATCCTTTTCAAAATGTCTTTAATTTTTAAACGAGACTTGTTTGTTAGAAACATATACATAAAAGAAGTTAATGCTTTATAGAAGTTTTTTTTATGAATGTCTTGTCAATCTTTATTTCAAGAAAAAGTATTTTTTAGAGGGTTTTCAAGGACAAAAATATGGATTTTAAAACAGATTTACTAAATTGGTAATATAGACTACTTTTGTTGATTTATATAACTTATGTATTACCCACTCGTTTATAAGTTTCTCTGCCGAATTTAAGATTTAATTTATAAATAATGACGAAAATTCATATTGAATTTGGATCAAAGAGAGTTAACCCATAGCCAATAAGTTTGTTTGATGAATAACAATTTAGAAATAATCAAAAACTTTTATTCATCACTAATGATGAATAAAACTATGTTTGAAGTTAATATTAAAAAAAAGAAAAATATGATTTTTCTTAGGTATTGGCTATTCCCTGCATTAATCTCTTTCAGCTGGTTTAAATGGAGATTTCAGATCTATAAAAACGAATTTGAAATTATTGATAATGAGCTGAAAGCATGTGTTGAATGGGGTAAATCCCAAGGAATATTTTTACCTGAAAAACCAAAATATTGGATATTTTTTGTAGTAGAAAGACCTTGGAATTTAGTTTTAATTAATATTATTATCCTGCCAATATTTATTTTGAATATAGGATTAATTTTCCTTTTCTTATCTCCATGGCAAAAGAAAGTTCTAAGATATAAAAAAGCGATGAATAATCTTAAAATCAAATGGGAAAGAGAATTTTTTAAAGGATCATAAATTAGCTTCAAAAAAATTTAAAATAAAAATCTCCATCATTTCTTATTTAGCTCTAAATTAGGATTATGAAAAAGATAAATACCAATTATATTATTTATTGGTATTGAAAAATTTTCTAAATAATAATTCAAATATTTTTTATTATCAGGTGCAATTAATATAAATTCGTCTTTAATAGAATAAATACGACCTATTAATATATTTAATTTGTATCTACAAATGACTATTTCTCCAATATCTAAATCTGCATGATTTTTATTAAATAACTTATAAACTATAATATCTTCTTTACAAATTGTAGGTTCCATAGAATCAAAACCCAAAATTATAGTTCTATGTTTTAATAGTCTATTAATTATTAATCTATAAATAGGATCGAAAAAATTCAAAGGTGATAAGTAGATATTTTTTAAAGTAAAAAACAATAGCCATCTAAAATCTTTGTAATCGGCTGTCTTTTTTTGCCAATAAGGCCAGTTTTTAAATAACTTATTAAGAGGATAATAAATTAAATAACTTAAAAATAACGCAGGAGGAGTAATTGAAATAAGCATAGTAGAAACAAAAGATGGAAGAAATAAAAAACCCAACAAGAATAAGAAAGAGTTACTATCAAACAAATAAAAAATTATTTCTTTTACGAAAAGAAACGAAATTATTACTAAAAGGTATAAACCTATATATTTAACATTTTTATTAATCTTTTTAAACAATTTAAAGATCATAGAACTTAAATTACATTATTCTTTATTACAGTTTTTTTGATAAATTTTTTCTATATTTTTGTTTTCTGGTGATAATTTCAAAGCAATATCAAAATCTTGACAAGCATCACTTATTTTGTTGAGATTTTTTTTCGAGAATCCTCTATAAAAGTAAGTAATTGATTTATCTATATTTTTATCTGCATATTTAATTGCTAAGTCATAATAAAAAATAGATTGTTGATACTTTTTATTATAAAAATATGTATCGCCAAGCAATTGATATGCATACCAATTTCTAATACCTGAATTTGTATACTTTAATAAATCCTTTTCAGCAGAATCATAATCTTCTAATTTCAAATAATTTCTCCCCCTACCCAAGTATGCTTTAGAAAAGGATCTATCTAATTTAATTGCATTAGTATATGCTTCTGTTGATAATTGATAATTTTTTTGTAGAAACAAATTATCTCCAAGTTTCAGATATGCATCTCTTTTTTCAAAATTTTCGAATTTCCCAGATATTATTTTTCTAAAATAAGAAATAGATTCATCATAATTATCCAAATAGTATAGAGCTAATCCCAGATTGAAAATAGCTTTAAAATAATTGGGATCTAGAGTTAAAGCTTTTTCATAATGTGCTATAGCAGATTTATAATTTTTAGCCTTATACTGTTTATTACCTCTAAAAAGAAAGTCTGATTTATTATCAGTTTCACGAATTTTTGAATTTCTAATTACTATCGGATTAAAGTTATCGTATTGTTTACCATAAAAATATATTGTTAAGAATACAATACTAATACCTAAAAATAATTTTATAAGATAAGTTTTTTCTGATTTTAAAAAAGATTTAAATTCATTAAAAATTGTATATATATTTTTTCTATCCTTTTTATTTTTATTATTCTTTCTTACTTCAGAAAAGTTTTTATATTTTTTTTTCAAAGATTTTGATTGCGTTTTTGATTTAGATTTTGATTCAGTTTTCTCCTTGATTTTTTTATTTTTAAATTTAGTTTTTTTGACTTTTATTTTTGCTCCGGCTATGGTTAATGCATTTATATCTTGGCTAATCAAATCTTTTATTTCTGAAACTTCAATAAATAATCTTTTTAAATCTATTGATATTTCAAGAGATAAATCGATATCCAGATCAGAAATATTTCCAACAAGTGTTCTAAGAACAACTGCTAAATTCCTACTTTGTGAATGAACAAGCCCTCTTTGTTCAAAATTTATTTGGATCGGTTTTACATATCTTACCCATTCATCTATGGATTTAATTAACTTATCTGTCATTAAACTAAGTGAAAGGCTTCCTTTATAAAATTTGGGCGAAATATACTTTTCTATAGCGTCAATTTGCATTGATATTTTAACTTCCCCTTCATCAATAATTTGTTTCGCATTTAATTCATATCTATCTACTAATTCTGGAAGTAAGTTATATTCATATTTGCTATCAGAGTATAAGTCGTAAATTATATTTGAAAAAAAATTAGAATATTCAGAAATAGTTAATTTATCAAAGAATTTATTTATTGTTGATATATAAAATCTCCTCAAATTATTAAGCTCTTCATTTAAGTCTTTAGCTTCATTAACAAGTTTTATATTGCTTATTTTTCTATCCTGATTAATTGCTTCAAGTACTTTTTTACTATCAATAAAATCAAAAAAAATAATCAGGTTTTTTATTAAAAATAAACCATCTTCATGTAAATCTGAATTTAAAATTGAATAAGCAAAAAAATTAGCCGCAGATAAATTAGTTAAATCAAAATCAATTTTTTTTATATTTATATTTTTAATAGATTCTAAAATCCTATTTAGATTTTTATTATCTTCACCTAAAAACCAAGAACATTCTGCAAAAATTCTTCTCTTAGGACTACTTAACACAAGTCTAGCTGAGTTAATTTTTGATGAATCATTATTTAGAAGAGCTTCTTCAGAAAGTTTTAATAACTTTCTTTTGTCGTCAGTAGTTTTTGCTTTTAATAAATAAAAAGGATTGTCATTTAAATCCATTTTTAGTTTTAACCCCTCAAAATATTTGCATCATCCAACCTATTCTCGTCATCATCATATATAACTAACTCCCAGAGAGAATTAAGAATTTTTCTTAAATTCATTGTATTTTCTTTAAATATCATTTCATTTCCCTCAGCTATTAGTTTTCTATAATTCTCTTTATCTAAAAAGAGATGAGGTGAATTTTCAAATTCCTTAAATTTTCTAATAATAAATTCATCTTGACGCCAAAGAATTTTAAAATTTATTTGATGAATTTGATTTAAAGATAACTCAAAATTATTATTATCTAATTCGATAGTTTTACTTGCTGAATTATAAAGAGTTTCAACTTTATTAGATTCAGATGTAGTTGAATATTCTTTAGAATAATTATTAAAGGTATTCATAGCTTTTTTTAAATCTAATTTACGAATATCTCTTAGATATTCTTGCCTCACTTCAGCAAGTAATTTTTTGCTCTCTTGAACATTTTCTAAAGATTTTTGAACATCCTCGGGATCATTTACATTGACTTTATTTTTACTTATATAATCAACTTTCTGTTTAGCTTTCTGGATTTTTTCATCTGTTATTACAGTTTCAAGTTGCTCTAAGCGCACCATAAGATTTTCTACTTGATCTTGAGCTAAGTCATACATTGTTTCGGAGGTGTACTTACCATCTTGAATAGAATAAAAATTTTTATTATTAAATATTTCGCCAATTGAAGGTATTTTTAATCCAATTACTATATTCCCAGAGTCTAAGATTTCAAATTCACATTCTAAATCTGAACCTACAGGGATAAATCCTTCATAAAAATCATTTCCAGTTATTTCTAAATTACCAATATATCTATTGTCATATATTGGTGATTTTATTTCTCCTTCCCAAAGCTTTATTTTTATAAATCCAGTTTTACCTGCCTGAAGAGATTGGCTGGTTTTGAAAATCTTTTTTACTTTTTTTGGGAGAAGATCACCTTCTTTGACAATAAAATCAAGAGTAGAGTTTCCGCCTAATCTATCAAGAACTTCGACACCAATTGAGTGAGATGCTGGTATTCCATCAATAGATGCTGCTGTTTTAGTAATTGAAATCTCATTATTCTTTATTTTTATTTCAGTTCCATTCTCATCGAAAACTGAAGCCAAAAATCTATTTATACCACTTTTATAAAGTTGCAACTCCAATGAAGTGCCATCTTCAACTTTTATTCTTCCCGATGACCATCCAGTATCTTTACTTTTAATTTCCAATTCAATATTTTTAGGGGCATCTTTCTCCAGAGAAATTCTAAGCCTTGATTGTTTAGATGGAGTTCTAGCAAGGTAGTTAAATTTTAAGCTCAATTCGCCAATATCATTAATCTCTGCAGAACTTCGTTTTCGTTCTCTATTTATAGAATCCCAATCAATAGATTCGGCAAATATTGATGCCCCTTCTGATACTGCAGTCATAGGATTTAATTCTGTACTTCCTTCAATATTTAGGGATGATGTAATTCTGTCCCTAAGAGGTTTATAGCTTGTCGGTCCCCCAATAAATACAATCTTTTGTATATCCTCCTCTTCTAAACCAACTTTTTTTAATGTTTGTCTAATTGAATCAATTGCTTGCTCCAAATATTCCTCAATAATTGAATTAAAAATTTTTCTATCAATTGGGATATCAAGATATAAAGGCTCTCCATCAAGATCATTTAATCTTATTTCATTTTCTGAAAGTGTAATTAAAGAATTATGTTTTGAAGAAAGTTCAATTTTTGCTTTTTCAGCAGCCCAATTACATAACTTAATCAAAGTCGCATAATCCTTCATATTAGAAAAATTTTTGGGTAGCACAAAGTTCTCCTCTAGCCATGGTTTTATAACTTCTTTAACTAATAATCTATCGAAATCTCTCCCTCCACACATCGCAATACCTCCATGTGAAAGGAGCGATACAGATCCATCTATACTCTCAGCAATGGCAATATCTAAAGTACCTCCGCCAAGATCAAATATCAAAAAAATGCCATCTGAGTTATCTGACCTCATCACACTCATTACAGCTGCAATAGGTTCTTGCATGAGAGCAACTTTTCCTATGCCTGCCATGGAAGCAGCCTTTAATGTAGCTGTTTTTTGTACTTGATTAAAAGCTGCTGGGACTGTTATTACAGAAAATGTATCATCTGAATTTCTCATTTCTTCTGGTAGATAACCATATAAAACACTTAAGATTTCTGAAGAACATTCTTCTGGAGTTTTGCTCAATTCCAATGCTGGAAATTCTATTTTTGTGCTTGTCCCCATAAAACGCTTAAAAAGTTTTGCAGTATTTTCGGAGTTAAAAGGTTCATTATCATAAGCTCTTTGTCCATAATATTTTGTTCTTTTATTCATAAAAATTACTGAAGGAGTTATATCGTTTTGCTCTGGACTTTTCCAAATCTTTACTTTATCTCCATCAAAAGAAGAGATAGAACTATTAGTGGTTCCTAAATCAATTCCAATAAAATTTTTCATAATTAATTAAGTCCAATCAAAACTGTACCAGATCTTTCAAGCAAATCACCACACATAACAACTGGCTCTAACATTTTTGTAATTACAAGCTCTTCAGTACCTTTAAACTCCTCAATATTAATTGCTTTAACAGGCATCCCAATATCAAATTTACTATCTTCTAAGTTAACAAGTTTAATATTTAAAGTTTCTAGAATATTTTCTAATTTATCGTTAAACCATAAGACCTTCCTATTAAATTTTTCTTGATCAGTTATGTCTCTATCTTCTATTAATTCTTCAGTAAATTTTGACAATCGCCAAGATTCAATAGCTAGATCAATTATTTGGTTCTTCAATTTTAAAATTTTTTTATAATAATAAACGATAAGTTTATCTTTGGATTCCAAATTAAAAGAAATAAATATTTATGCAATTAAATTATAGGATTACTAAAAATTTCAATATTAGAAATTTTATGGATAATAAATTCATATTGAAGAATGTTATTCTTACTTCATTCAAACTTTTAAATTTAACCGAGATCCCATGCCACAAAAGGAACCTAGCTACTGGCTAATGAACCATGTGCCAGTAGTCATAGCAATGGATCTCAAAAATCAGATAAATTCCGTCCACACCTCGTCCACACTTTTCGCGATTGACAGTCGATCTAACATAGAGTGATAAAAACCATCTTTTTAAATGGTGAAGTTTTTAAATAAATATTGGAAAAATATATTAGGTATTCTTTGGTGGATTTTTTATTTAAACAGTGGACGGTATCTTCTTACTGGGGAAGGATGGGGTAAAGATGGTGAATCTTCTATTCGTGGTGTTTTTTTAATTCTCTATCCACTAACCTTATTTCATTTAAATAGTATTTTAAAAACAGGAGAGTTCTTTTACTTAAATAAAGAACAAGAGGCTTCATTAACTTCTGCTCAAAGAACATTTGTCTCTTTAACAACACTTGCTTCAGGTCTAGCATTTATATTTTTAAATATGGCTCACGGATTTGTTTTTTTAGGTTGGGTTTATATGCAACTAAATAAATGAAACGCTTGCTACTTGCACCTCTTTCTTATTGGCAGATGTCTATTAAGTATAAAAAATAGCTCCTAAATATAGAACTCTTCTTCCAACCTTTTTCCATAAATGATTGCGAATACTAGATTTATACACCTCGATTTTTTGCCAATTTTCTTGCTTTTTCCTTATTTTTTCGTAAGTATGAGTATATTGGCTCTAATTTGCTCTAAAAAACTGTCACATGGGGGTTAACGATTATGGAAATTCCAGAAGAAATGTTGAAAGAAATTAGAGAAAGTGGATACGATCAAGAGCTTGTATATAACTACATAAGAGAACTATTAAACAGCGATAAACAAATTAATGAAAATAACAATCTAGAGCTTATAGACAATTACTTATTAGACAAAGATCTACAAGAACCTGCTGCTGAGATACAGATGGCAGCAGAGCTCATAGACAATTACTTATTAGATAAAAGATTTATGAGAGAGCTTGAAGATGATAAAGAATATGATGCTGCTTAATTAGATAAAGTACCTATTTTTTCCTATTTATTTAAAGGTTATTCTTTTGAGAAATAACAGGATTAAAACAATGATGAAACTTGCAATCATTTTTTTACCAATTTTATTTGCAGTTATTTGGGCTGCTTTTATAGGGTTAAGAATAAATAAAGTAGAAACTAGAGATGGAAAAAGAAAATTAATTAATTACTAATTGATTGACAGTCGATCTAACATAGAGGGATAAAACCCTCTTTTTTATGAATACCTTAATAGTTTCTACTTTTGATTGTTCTTTTGAAAATTTCGATAAATTTGTAGCCGATTTCCATGAAAAGGAGGGACATAAATATGTCGAAGAATATGAACTCATCAAGGTAAATGACCATAAAAGTCACTTGATACTTAAAGTCAAAGATTTAGAAGGATTTGCTGCTGCTACAAGTACTCCAGAGATGAAAGAGTGGGATAAAGAAAATGGTTATAAAGACATTTGTTATTCACTAACTCCAGTTGAATAAATTGAAACGCTTACCAAGATATGATGTGGTCTGATGAATAAAGATTTAATAAATCATTATTAAATCAATCTTAAGGATTCATGCATAATATTTGAGACCGATTACTTTATTTATACGACAGTTCTGGTGATCGACTCGACCAAGGTTGACCAACTAGATCTTCACTAACCAATGGTCTGCAACACCAAGGTAAATTAACTTTTCTAACCTTTACGGAAAGTAAGTTAAGTGATCAGAAATTAAACTTTCGGGATTAATTCTGAACTATCTTAAAAATTAAGTCGTTTGTAAAGCATGAAGAAGTGAGTAATCACTTTTACTTCCAAAACTAATTTCTAAGAAAATTCTTAATCTGATTATTAAATAGATCTCCTTTCTGTCGTCACCATTAAAAAAAGACCTGTAACAGGGTTTTTTTTTATGTCTTAAATTTTATTGATTTACTGTTAATCCATAAATAACTAAATATTTTTATCTCACTCTTTCACGATCAGTTAATGCTTTTTCAAAAGTAGAAAAAAAAGTAAAAATGCTATTCAATGCAACCAACAAAAGAACTACTGATCTTCCATGTTGATTTAATTGAAGTGTTCTTTGAGTCATACTCTTAATAATCTTCATTGTAATCGGATGGACTACCAGTTAAAGAACAAACAACTGATTCCTCTTTTTTCATTTCTTTTATTTCCATTATTGGTCTGCCCATTTTCTTAAGAACATTTATATCTTCTTTAGTCTGACAGCGAGCAATTATGTTTCCTTTTTGATCAAAGCAACTGTAGTAAGTCATTTTATTAAATGCAATTTAAAGTTTATGGTTGATTTCAGCTGGAACAACGCAACCGACTCATGACAACCATGTTTTTAATCTAAGTCAGCAATAGATTTAAATGGCTAAAAAAAAGATACCTCTTTCCGTACCAATATGTTCATCAAACCGCACACATTAGATACGCAGTATTTTGTTCAAATCAATTAGAACTTATTTAAGACTTAGAAAAATTTACGAAGGAGAATTTATGAGTGGAGATTTTGAGACTCTTGAAATTAATCAACCAAAAATTACATATCTAAAACCAGAAGATAATACAGGATGGTTAGACAAATTAATTAATAATATTGAGGACATGAAGAACAAAATATCAAAAGATTCTTAGAAATTAAAGAAAAGAAACCTTTTTATTAGATCTTTAGTTTGCATGAGAATCAATTCAAAAAAGAATTTAAATTTTGTATTTAAGGTAACCGCTTTTTTCTGAGCATTATTCAGAATAAAAGTCCGACTATTTTTTTATGCAAAAAAATTTAGATGAAAATTCTTATGAAAAAAGAATTGAAAATATAGAAAAAGGAAAATCTTATTTAAAAAGCAATGGATTTTTTAAATCAAAATCAAATCTATTCGAAGACATACAAAAATTTATCTATAAAAGGTAATTTAAAAAAATTTTTTACTTTTGATTAATTAATTCTCTCAAAATGAAGTGGGTACTTGATGCTAAAAACTAAAACCTTCCAAATCCCTTAATTCTTTTTTCTATTTTATATCCTGCTTGTACGAATTGAGTATTATCAGTCCCTACATCATAAAGAGTATAATTTTTTCCTGCCCCAATACCAATAACAGCTTTTTGAGGAACTTTCTGCTCTTTCTTACGATTTCCATTTAAATCTTCTACTTCAGAATTAACAATCCCCTCTGTTAATTCAAAGTGAAACTGTTGTTTACTTCTTGCAGTAAATAATCTGTTTACATGAAGACGTGTAAGTCTATCAAGGAGTGTCAGTGGCGGCGTATCTAGTGTTAAATTTTCGCCAACATTTTTTGAGCTTTATATTTATCTGAGTATTTTTACTTATATGTTGAGTTGAAGACTTTTAATAATTAATGTTTGTTTTGGGTTTATATATAAGTCATGGATAAAGAACATTTAATTGATTTAATATCTAATAGCATTATTTCTGAGATTAAAGATCTCGAAATTAATGAGGAAAAATTGATTGCAAATAATTATTTAAATAATCTGAATTTAAATCAGCTTAGAATAATTTCTAAAGAATTTATTTTGTAATTTTTATTGAATATTTATTTAAATAAATGAGATTTTCTTCACTATCATTTGAATTTTAATAAGTTAATACCTCTTAATATGAATGATTCAGAAGAATTTAAACCTAGCCTTAAACAAATAAATGAGGATATCAGACCTACATGGGAAGATATCAAAAAACAATCAGAAGTTTTAGTTAACAAACTTGGTTGCCCTAGATCATTTGTAGGAGGGATGCTTCATGCAATAGCAAGCGACTTCTCTGATATGAAAACTTGGGAATAAATGAAAAACTTATTACTTACACCACTTTTCAAACTATTCAAAAAAAGCACTTTCCTCTTATCACTAAATCAAAACTCGTGCCCTGTTTTAGATGCTGAAGACATAAAAAAGCAAGAACAGGAAGAAGCTATTGAAAGGTTGTACCCGTAAACTTTTAACAGAAATGTATCAGATCACATATACGATGCAGCACGGTCATATGCACCCCCCATGCCACCCATTACTTTCCTAAATTGTGACTTTGATGGATAATGAATTTATAACCAAAAAAGTTTGGATAACACGTCCTCCAAGCCTTAAAAATCGCCGAGATACCTTGATATGACTGAAGAAAAGTTTTGGCTAATGAAAAGTGAGCGCGTCTAGCTATTACTGGGATTTCAGGGAATCGTAATTTTTTACTCAAACTTTACTCAAACTTTTAAAGACTAAAAAACTAACCGATATTGAGTTCGGTTCGAAGTAAGAAAACCCTGAAACTATTAATCTCTTTTGATGAATAGTCTTCAAATGACAAAGACACAAAGCACAAAAACTACATTAAGTAGCAAGCTAAGTGTCTTGGAAGTAATCTGCATTAATTAAAAAGGTTTTTGTACTCGTGTGTAGGAGTGCGGGGTTAACCTTGAAACCGCTAGGCTCAAGTCCTTACGAAAAGGACAAGTCCTTAGACCACTTATACCGATAAAATATATTCATAACAAGTTTAGGTAACTTGATTCACTAGCCAAAAACTAATGAAAAGGAAGGTAAATTATTTAATAAATTTCTGCTTATAATTCTGGCTTCTCTTCTTCAACTGGCTTCTCTTCTTCAACTGGCTTCTCTTCTTCATCTGGCTTCTCTTCTTCAACTGGCTTCTCTTCTTCAACTGGCTTCTCTTCTTCAACTGGCTTCTCTTCTTCATCTGGCTTCTCTTCTTCAACTGGCATCTCTTCTTCAACTGGCTTCTCTTCTTCAACTGGCATCTCTTCTTCAACTGGCATCTCTTCTTCAACTGGCTTCTCTTCTTCTTCAGAAAATCTTCTTTTTAAAAATTCAGAAATTTTTTGGAAAAGATCCTTTAGGAATTCAAAAATTTTATACAGAATGTTTTTCATAAATAAAATTCCCTATTAGTTTTACGAGATAAAACTTAAACAAAATTAAACACATATTTCTTTTCAAAGCATTCCGAAAAAATACTTAATTCTTTTTTTAGAAAAAAATATTTTTGAAATTATCTTGGATGTCACATCTAAGAGCTGAATTGCAGTTCAATTTTTCATTTGCTAAAAAGATAGAGCGGGCTAAAGTCCAATGCTCCACGAGGATTTAGTCCGCTGCCGAAAGGTGAATCTATCCTAATTAAAGTAACTTTCTGCTAGTTTTGATAAGTATATTGATTACTTGATAAATATTTTTTGTATATTGCTATTACAAAACTAATAAGGTTATCTAGATTAGTTACTAAATCCTCGTGGAGAAAGCTTTAGTTAACTTCTTTTACTGGTTACTAATAAAATCAGCTATATCACATTATGGTGAGTCATTGGTTCCAGTAGAAGTTCCATCTAATTCAACCAAACCTTTTTCTTAATTTCTAATGGCAGGTATTAAATACTTTAATCAAAAGCTTAGTTAAACTACCTTTTTTATTTTAAAACTAGAATTAATACTCCAAAAATTAAAGTAGAGGCAACAAATCCAACACCAACTAATCCAGCAATTATTCCAGTATTAAGATAGACCTTTACTGTTGCTAATTCCTTCCCTTCTCCAATAGTCCTCATATTTTAAATTTCTTTTTTGATAATCTAATGCGTTCATGTTCTTATCGAGTATGGCAAAAGGAGAATTAGTAAATTTCATGGCATAACACCTCTAAAAAAAATAGTTTATTGAATATTTAATAGATATGAGATTTTATTTATCTCAAGTAACTAGATCCTCTATAAGTAAGCTTTATTGTTTTCTCTTCTTGGCTCTTGCAATATACGAAAGATTTGCCGTTAAAATACATGTTTACCATTATGCAGCTCCTGGTCTTGATCAAGTCCCCGTCCTATGGCTTGATTCGTACTGCGGTCTATCTAATAGTAGATCGGACGATTTGGTAGCATTTACTACACTTTATTTATAGAGTATTTATACTCATTTGTCAACCCTTAAGATTAAAATTCTCAGTCGCAATAGACTAAACAATGCTGATTAGTTGGATGTTCTCTACATTCCCTCTTCCAATAGTCTTCAAATAAATGGTTATCTCTATCAAGATTTCTTGTTATTTCTTCCATTCTGTTTCCAGCATAATTAAATGCTTTTAGGTATCTTGGAAGGATTGTGAATTGATTGAATAGTTTCATTTAGACCTCCTAGATCTATACTTATATTGTCCTCCTATAGCCTTGAAATTTATAGGTCGGTTTGAGGAACTATTAGGTACGGGAAGAGGTATATATTTTGAATCAAAAAATACTAAAGCAGTCCTAAAATTAATACATGGTTGTCATGAGGCAGTTGCAGGGATACAACTGAAGCCAACCATAAATTATTAGAGATCAATTCAAGATTTAAAAGACACTCATTATTTAAAAAGAAATCTTCTCCACTTTAGATAAAACTAAAATAAATCAGGATTTGAAAACAATGTAATCATAGATACCAACAGGTATTTAGCTAATTGATTATATATTTAACACACGAGTTAACCCGTTCCAATTTGTTGACTCTGAGGTTTTACCGTTGATTCCTTATCTTCTGAAAGTTGTTCCTTGCAGCTTTAGATTAAAAAACGGTCTTTATTTAATCTAAACCATGCAAAAGAAAATCGTAAAAAAATATGCTGAATTAATGCATCAGGCGCAACAAGCTACTGGAAGAAAAGAAGCAGTTGGACTAATACATAAAGCAGCAAAGTTAAAAACTAAATTTGATAATTACGAGATGATGTGATCATCTACAAAGCAATTTTCCCAAATAAGAATGTCATTCTTAAATAAATTCTCGATTAAAGATATCATTCTCTCAAGCAAAGAGGCATATCAAAAGGAACTCAAGAACAACGGTGTGGGTTCACAAATAGGTAAGTCATTATTTAATAAATTCTCGATTAAAGATTTTTCCTTCAATATTTCCAACAGATAAGCGTAATTTATAAAGGGGTACCGTCATGATATATAGAGGAAAGGGGTACACTTTCCTAAATAGAAACTTTGATGGATAATAAATTCATATTCAAAGAAGTTACCCAAACTTTACTCAAACCCTATATATTCGCCGAGATCCTATGGTACAAAAGGAACCTAGCTACTGGCTAATGAAAAAAGAGCGAGATGCATTTTGCTAGTCATAGCAAGGGTTTTATTTTTTACAGAAAATTCCATTCGAACCTCATTCGAACTTTTTTTACTCTAACCACCTTTCCTCACCAGTAAATATAATAACTGGTCCACAATCAATAGAACCGTCAGTTTGCCGGTCGTAACCAACATCTACGGTATATTTAAAATTATATATTTGAGCTTTATTTTTATCACTTAAATTCCAGCATTTTTCTTCATCAAGGAGGTTAAGAGGATAAATAATTATGTCACCTGATTTTGTGAAATATTTTTTTCCAGTTTCATCAGGATATTCTCCTGGTCCTAAAGCAGCTTTGAATATAGCGAAATACGTACCATCCTCTAATTGCAAAACATCATTTCTTTCAGGTTGCCATTTATCTTTATTTTCATAATCATCAATAACTTCTAAAGGATCGCCTATAAAATATACGCCTTTTGGCAAACATCTTTGTTCATAAATTATTTCTTTATATTCCTTTCCATTTTTTAGGGCTTCTTTTTGATATTTTTTGGAAGCTTTTTTAGCTAATTCATATAGTGGAAAATATTCTTCAGAATAATTACCAGCCATATTAGCCGCCTCAAGAAAATACCAATCTGGTGCCGGTTGTGTTCCTTTTAAGAGATAAAACTTTTCGTTTAATAAGAGTGCATTAAACAAGCCTTTTTCTATCAAAAAATTAATAGCTAAAATACACTGCCTACAAGCAACTGCAATTGCCAGTGCTATTGGCAAAAGTAAAGTGACAAATAAATTTGAACTTTGGTTAAATCTTGAAACTACAAAAGCAATAATTAATGACCACGCAATTAAATATAAAAATTTTTTAAGTAACTCAGAAACTTTGTAGTTTTGAAAGTTAGTAAATTTAATAAATTTATTAAATTTTTCTTCATCAAAAGAAAAAGATAATCTATATACAAAAATATAAAGAAGAAGGAAAATAAAAACGTAAGGATAAAATTTTATATAAAAAGCACATATAAAAAGCCCTAAATAAAAAAAATCTATAATGTTTATAGATGGTAGAAATTTTTTAATTAATTTCATCTTTTATATATTAACCCCATAACCATTTCGCTCTTTTTAGGTAAGTTTTTAACTGCCACCCCCAAATGCCATAACCAAAAACCAAAAATTGAGGGAAAAATTTTATAGCAAGTAAAATAATTCCTCCTTTACCTCTTGCTCTTGTTGATGTTCTTGCGGCTACATTTGGGTCTATCGATGGAATTTCCCAATTTCCCCAAATATGAATACCTTTTAGGACCATAATCAAACAACAAAAAGCTCCAAAAATACTCATTAATGAAAGGGCTTTAGCACTCATCGATCCTTGTATAATCTTTGGTGATCCATCCTCTTCTTTATTTAAATACATTAGTCCTCCACATAAAAATGGAGATAAAAAACCTATTAAAGCAAACCAAGCTAATACCATAAAAAAAGAGGGTTTTATCCCTCCAATTTTAGATCAACTGTCAATTATTCAATAATTAAGTGTTCACACTCATTTTCAAGTACACCTACCTCAATTCTTCGTCTGGTTGGTTTAATTGCTCCATGTTATAGCTGTGAACTAATGCTTCCATTACTCTCCTCATATGCTGTAATTCTCCAATAAAAGAACCAGCAGAATCTAAAATCTCCTTAAATTGATTAATGTTCTCTTTGTGTTGTCTGCACATTTCATCAACAACTTCGTTCTTGTCTTCTCTGTGGTGTTTCCTTATTCGAGCAAGTTCATTAACCATGTGAGTTGAGGACCTCATATAACCCTCCATGATGCCCTCTATCCTTTCGAGGATACGTTTGTAATCTTCATCATTTGGTCCATCTGGACTTGTTAATAAAACAGCCATAATTAATAATTAAAAATCAATAAATACATCATTAAACAAAAAACAAATAAAGTATATAAATCATTAGTATTACTAAAGTCTGGCTATTTCGCTAATCAACACAGAGGGCGTTCTGTGAGCAATGTAGGTGGTAGTTGTGGTATACCCCGATTCGCTACTACGATTTCAAGAAATTTTTCTCGATTTATAACATATAAGCCTGACTTATCGAAAAAGAGTATTTTCGGAGGGTATACCCCTATTACTAAAGTAATTAACCAAGAATTTCCAAATATAAGCCAAACTTATCAAAAAATATTCCACACTATTAAGCCCTTGTAGCTCAACGGCAGAGCACTTTCTTGGGAAAGGAGTATTGACGGGTTAATAAGAGGAGAACCTGTACTTTATTCCTCTTTATCAATATCTATAACATTATTTTTACTTTGTTTTAATTCTTCTTTACCCCAACTCGATCCAACTACTCCTCCTCCTATCAATCCCATAATAAGACCAAGAATACCTCCTAAAAAACCAATAATTACAGTGGTCGTTATAAGACTTGATAAGAAACCAGCAAATCCACCACCTGTAATTAAATTTATTATCCCAATAAAAATACCCAAAGGAATACCAAAAGAGAAAGAAGTAGAGATAGATCCTTGTATTATTCCTACCAGACCACCTGCCGCTGCGCCTCCAACTGATCCAACAGTTCCTTTAACTTTCCGTTTTACTTCTCTATCTTCCATTGTTTAAAAACTTTTTACTAATTATGGATAATAATTTTTTAAGAATAAATATTCTTAACAAACTAGTCAAATTAAATTGTTGACACTGACTATAAAATTGAATTAATTAGTATCGTTTTGTGAAAAGTTTTTTAATATCCGGATTAGTAGAGGAATACAGAATCAAAACAAATCTCTTCGCTCTCTCACCAAGCCATGCGATCAAAGTTTTTCAACAAAAATATCCAAAAGCTCAAGATATTTTTGTAATACAAAATTTATTTAAAAAGGGAAAATAATTTTGATGGATATAGATAATAATCAAAAACCAAATAAACCAAAAAAATATGGAATATGGGCTTGGGTAGGAGCTATATATGGACCGATTATTTTTTGGGTTCTTTTTGTAAATCTCCCAAAAGTTGAATGGAAATATGTCTTTGAATCTAATAAAACAAGAGTTGCGCGCCACCATCAAAAAGCAAAAGATATTGGATTACCTGGAATACCTTATTGGAGAAATACTGGAACAGGAGCAGTACTTTATGTAAATGAAGAGGACATAGCATACGCAATGTGCGGTCCTGATTTCTCTTGTTCAGAAAAATTAAATGCAAAAAAAGGTATACATTATTTGCCTGTTGAGGGCGGAGCTAAAAGGATTAAAAGTAATGTCATATTTGCTTTAAATAGCTATTGGTGCGATAGCTACGAAATCAACAATTCTGGCAAATGTAGATCAGGTGGTTGGGTTAATGGTTCAGAGAGATAGGATCCTATTTAAGAAATCTTTTAATAAAGAATATTATTGACAACTGATTTACCATTAATGTACTTCTTGAATGCCATAATCTAGATGCTTTTAAATATATTAATTGCCTCATTAATTCCTTTCGTTGTTTGGGTAATTCAAAAAATATCTGGGAATACAGGTCCTAAAGCTTCATATTTGAGAAGGAGAATATTCGCATATGGAATATTAATAATTTTTATTTTTAGCGTTATTGGTTTTATCTCCTTATTTCAAGAGGCACAAGGAAATGGAAAATCAATAGAGATATTATCAAGAGTCTTAGCAAGAGATAGTGTTTTTTGGGCGATATTATTATGGGCGGGTCTATCAAATAAACCAAATGAAGATAAAGGATTTCTTTATTCAATTTGGCAACCCTTTAAAGCTGAATATATTGCTGATAAAAAAAAGATATCTAAATCCCAAAAGAAAATAATTCAGAATAAAGAACCAAAATTTTTAAGTGATGAAACAAAAGAGGGATGGTTAATTGATCAAAAAAATATCTGGTGCAAAAGATTTTATTTAGAGAAAAATCCAAATGCAGATTTAAAACAATATGTTGTAGAGCAAACTGGTAAATTGCTTCCTAACCAACATCCAGAAATAACAAAGGAGCTTAAATTAAAAATTAAAGAAGCAAAATCAGATTGGAAATATTATTTAAATAATGGATGGTTACCTACAGATAAAAAATGGGATTAATGAAACGCTTACTTCTTACACTTCTATTATTTGCTAGTCCTTTATTGGCAGAAGAATTACCAAAAAGACTTTATGGTTCATGGCAATTTACGGGAACAGCTGGTGAAGCTGTAATTGGAGAACTCACAATCACTAAAGACTATGTGGCATACGGATCTTCTCTTAATGGAGTTTGTAGTGACTCATATAAGGTTAAAAGATTAAAGGATGATAATGACTATCCTGATAATTTGGTTGAAGATACAATAGGTTATATCTCCTACAGGACCTATAGATTAATTCTTGATAATCCTGAGAATTGTGTCCACAAAGATGACACGCTCCAAATATCTTTTGAACAGATTCCAATGGGGAAGTTTAAAAATATTTATCCTGATGAACCGAAGTTCATTAATAAAATTAACTTGGTTACTTATATAAGTGGGAAAGTAACTGGTTGGTATTCAAATGGATTTAGATTATCGGAATATATTAGAAAGCCCTGGTCATGGGGAGAAATATGATCAGAAATGAGTATCGTCCACTTAATAATAAGTTTAGACTCTTTGGTTACATAGTTTCCCTTGTAGGACTATTCAAAATAACAATTCCTCAAAATCAATGGCTTCTTATTCCAATCCTTATTCAGAATTTCTACACTCTTAGAGCTCTAAAAAATGGACCTCATAAAGATATCTTCCGGGAATTTAAGATAAATGTTAGTCCTCTAAAAGATCTTTTAAGAATTTTTATAGTTGGATTGGTGGGCTTTTTATATGGAATAAACGTTTCGGCAGGATTTTTAGTAATTATTTATTCAATAACACTAGAGAGGTTTACAGCTGGATTATTAGGAATACTATGCGCTGGGAGCACTCTTTATTTAGTACTTATAACTTTTAATCCTGATTTTGGAAGTAATATTAACCAAAAAAGTTTAAATCCAAAAGAAGATAAGACCCTTTCAGATGTTCAAGTTAATTGGGTAAAAGATAAAGTGGATTCTTTTACAACTAGACTTCCAGAAAAAGAAACTATAGAGAGATTAGGAAATATTTATAATCTCACAGTTACTGCATCAGAAAAAATCTACCAAGATGCAAAAAAGGTTTCAAAGAATAGAGGTAAATCCCTTCCTGATTTAGAGGACATAAACAAAATACTCTCAGAATCTGCTCTCCAAAGATTAACTTTCAATGAAATGGGAGGTCTTTCAATAGATCATGAATATAAAGAACCTAAGAAATCAAAAAGGGAAAATAGTTTAATAAAAAAAAGAGATATAAAATCATCATTACCAAAAAATAGTTCAACAAAAGACCAATTAAAAGAATACAAACAATTATTTGATGAAGGCTTAATAAGTGAAGAGGAATATACTTTACTAAAGAAAAAAGCATTAGATATGTAACCTATTAAAAATCCCAAAAAAATAAAATAAATCTCTCTTGGGATTTACATATATGCGCAGCATGGAGATAACCCCATGCCACCCATTACTTTCCTAAATAGGGACTTTGATGGATAATGAATTTATATCTGAACGAGTTATTCTAACTTCATTCGAACCTGAAATTTTCGCCGAGATCCCATGCCACAACAGGAACCTAGCTACTGGCTAATGAAAAGCGAGCCTGATGCTTATAGCATAGATACTTTAAAAAATGACGGTGAAACTTTATGGGACGGAATAAGAAATTATCAGGCTCGGAACTTTATGAGAAAAATGAATAAAGGAGATAAGGTTTTTTTCTATCATTCGAACTGTAAACCCCCTGGTATTGTGGGACTTATGGAGGTAATAGATTTAAATATTGTTGATCCTACTCAATTTGATAAAGATTCAAAATATTATGATCCAAAATCGAAACCTGATAATCCGAGATGGGATTGTGTAAAAGTAAAATACAAATCTAGATCAGAAAAGATTTTAAGTTTACCTGAATTAAAGATTTTATTTAATGAAGATGAGTTATTAGTTGTGAAAAAAGGGAATAGGTTATCAATATTACCTGTAAGAAATGATATAGCAAAAATACTACTAGAAAAAATATAAAAAATTTTAGTCCTTAAAATTCATTGAGAACATATTGCCAATATAGAGTCTCGTTAAATCCCTATTTTGAAATCCTTTTTGCATCAAAAATCCTGCAATAGCAGCTTGTATTATCCTATATTGATCCCAGTTAGGGTGCTCCTCAACAAATTCTTTCATAGCCCTTTGAAGATTTTCTTGAAGTTCACATTTGAAACTTATTACTTCATCTTTATGATTTATAACTTTTGAATTTTCGTTGTAATTTAACTCTTGCATATTAAAAAATTGTTGAAATTTAAATCTACAAATTCTAGTTTTCTCCAAAATTACTAAATCGTCAACAAGCATTATTAAAAAATAGTCTCAGGTAATAGAATAATGAGATTCCAGTCATAAAAACAGAGGTCACGGAAATTAATTTTATAAAATTAAATTTCACTGAAATATAAAGATTTATGTAAAATCAGAAGTTTTCCACAAGGTTTAGATCAATAGATATTTTTTATAAAAATGTTGTGGAAAAGTTGTGAAAAAATTTTTTTTGAAGGGGAAATATTTTTTAAAATTTCCAATTTTATTTATCTTTTAATCCATTGATTCCCACATGTTTTTTATTTCATAAAATAAATTTTGCGCAATTGGTATCGGCCAATACATTTCGAATGATCTTGTTTGTTCTTGACTTTCAAAAACAAACCTTAAACTCCACTCTTTTTTTTTCCCTTTTAGCTCTATATACCAAGGCAGTTGTTCTAATTCTAAAGAAATAAATTCCTCATCCATTAATTCATTCTTTATATCTAAAAGTTGTTTATTAATTCTTAAAAGTAAAAGATAAAGTGAATGAAATTCCTTTTTTTGTAATTCAATTGACCAATTATCTACTCCAATCAAAAAGCAAAATTTGCCTTTTTTAAAATCTTTCAACAATCTCCACTTTTTTTGGTCTTTTACCAAAATTAACCAGGTAGTAAATCTGGTTGGTCTTGCTCATCGCTTAGTTCAATAATTGACCTTTGAACGGGTTTTATAGTTGACTCCTCCAATAATCCATCAAAATCATCAAAACGTCTTTGTTTAGCTCTAAAAGCAATTTTTACTGTAGTTAGGTATCTATTAGTTGATTTTCTTATTAAACTCTCACCTCTTTTTGCAAGATCATTAGAGTCGATTCCCGTATTATTTGATATGTTCATTAAAAATTTTTTATTATAAAATATATTTTACAGTTTACTGGACAGATTCAAAGCATAAATTACAAAAAGAACTTAATTAATTTATAAAAATTTCATATGGAAAAAAATTTATCTGGAACGCTTGCTATTGATTTAGGGAATACTAACACTGTTGTAGCTTTTCAGGATCAAAAAAATATAAATTATATTTTAGTTGAAATACCAAATATTACTTCATCACCAGGAGTTATACCCACAGCAGTTTGGTACGAAGAGCCTTCAAAAATTTTAAAAATTGGTAATAGTGCTTTGAAGATGAAATATAGCCCTAATTCGGATTTATTTTTTCATTCTAATTTTAAAAGATTAATTGGAAATTCCATTGAAAAAATTAATCAGAAAAATATTTTAAAGCCTATTGAATGTGGCGAAAAATTTTTTAAATTCTTATGGGAAAACATTCCTCAAAAATACGAAATCAAAAGACTTGTTTTAACTGCTCCTATTGACACTTACAAGGGTTACAGAAAATGGTTAGTTAACCTTTGTAGGGATTTATCAGTAGAGGAAATTGCTCTAGTTGATGAACCTACTGCAGCAAGTTTAGGGATTGATTTGCCATTTGGCTCAAAAATTATGACATTTGATATTGGAGGAAGCACTGTAGATATGAACATAGTCAAATTAGAAGGAGGAGAAGGTAAATCTTCTCCAATAGCTGAATTATTAAAATTTAGAGGGAATGATGTAAGCTCAATTTCAAAACAAAAAATAAGATGTGCTGAAATAATAAGTAAAATAGGAACAAAAATTGGAGGCAAAGATATTGATCAATGGATCGTCGATTATTTTATTCCAAACAATAAGTTTGCAAAAAATCTTTTAAGGGCAGAAGAAATAAAATGTAAACTCAGTTCATCTGAAATTAAATATGAGAATAAATACACTACGAAATTTTTAATTGAAGGATCTAAAGAAAAAGAATTTTACATAAGTAAAAAACTATTTGAGAACATTATTATTGAGAATAATTTTCTTAATCTCCTCAACTCCTTACTCAAAGATTTACTGAATGAAGCAAGAGGTAAATTTTGCACAGTAGATGACTTAAGCGCGATTATTTTAGTTGGAGGGGGTTCCCAAATTCCATTAATTAAAGAATGGATAAGTAAAAAGATTCCAAAAATCCCAATAAAATCTCCTCCACCTATTGAATCAATAGCTTTGGGAGCTTTAGCAATGACCCCAGGGACAAAAATTAAAGATATTTTAATAAAAGGATTATCTATAAGATTATTTAATAGAAGAGAACAAAAACACTTTTGGCATCCAATTTTCTGCAAAGGTCAAACATGGCCAACTGAAAAACCATTTAAACTTATTCTTCAAGCTAGTAAAAATAATCAAAAAACATTTGAAATAATAATTGGAGAAACAAAAAATGAAAAAGCATATGATGTTATTTTTGAAAATGGATTACCAAAACTTTCAGAGGTTCAAAGTGAAGAAGAAATTATAAAATGGGACAAAAACCCACTCAAAATCGAACTAAAAAATGCATTAAATATAGGAGAAGACAACTTAAAACTTTTCTTCAAAATAAATGAAAAAGCTGATTTATTAGTTAAGCATTTTGATATTAAAGATGAATTTCTAGGGGAATATAATTTAGGAAATATTTTTTGAACTAAAGTTATTCAAGAAAAACTCCTTCTTCATTATCAATATTATTTAGACGTAAACTAATACTTTCATTTTTACTAGTTGGAACTATTTTTCCGCAAAAATCTGGTTGGATAGGTAATTCTCTATGACCTCTATCTACCATTACTAATAACATCACTTTTTGAGGTCTGCCCCATGAATATAGGGCATCCATTGCAGCTCTAATTGTTCTCCCTGTATAAATCACATCATCTATCAAGAGGATTTCTTGTTTCTCAATAGGTGCTGGAATATCAGTTGCTTTTATTAGGCGAGTTCCAACTCTATTTTGATCATCTCTATAAAAAGTTGGATCAATTATTCCTCTCCTTATTTTTACACCTGACTTATTAAATAATTCTTTTTCTAGCACCTCAGCCAAATCAATTCCTCTAGTAGGAATCCCAACCAAAAGAAGGTTGTCGAGGTTTTTAACTTTTTCGATAATTTCGGAAGTTAAACGTGAAATTGTTTTTCTAAGCTCAACTGCTGTAAGTATTATTACCCTTTTTGTTTTATTAGACATGATTGATCAAAAAAATCTCGTAAAGTATTTAAAAATAAATTAGCAAAAGCTAACTATGTAAAATATAAATTGTTAAAAAGTAGCGTTTAAAGCTAAATTTAAGATTGGATCACAAAACAATAAATTTGATCTAAATATGTCAAAGATTACTAATAACAATATAAATAGATCAAGTATTCCTCAGAGTCCTGTAGTTCTTGCAATACTAGATGGATGGGGACATCGTGAAGACATATCCAATAATGCTATAAAAAGTGCCAATACTCCAATCATGGATTCATTGTGGCATGCATACCCTCATACTTTAATAAGCGCTAGCGGCTCTGATGTTGGACTTCCTGATGGCCAAATGGGGAACTCAGAGGTAGGTCACCTAACCATTGGCTCTGGGAGAATAATCCAACAAGAACTTGTAAGGATTTCAAATGTTATAAAAAATAATCAATTAGAGATGGTTAGTGAGTTTAGGGACTTAGCGGATTCATTAAAGAAGAACAATTCAACATTGCATATCACGGGATTATGTTCTGATGGAGGAGTTCATAGTCACATAGATCATTTGTTAGGTTTAATAAAGTGGGCATCTGATAATGGCATCGAAAAAGTAGCAATACATATTATCACAGATGGAAGAGATACTCCCGCAAAAAGTGCATCTAAATATCTTAATCAAATAGAGTCATGCATAAAAAAATACAATACTGGTGAGATAGTCTCTATTTGCGGAAGATACTGGATAATGGATAGAAATCTTTTATGGGACAGAACAGAAAAAGCTTACGCTAATTTAACTGATCCAGATATTAAAGTAACAAATATTTCTCCTCAGGATTACATAAAAAAAAGTTATGAAAAAAATATTACTGATGAATTTATAGAGCCTATGAGAATGTCAGATAACTATCTGAAAGATGGGGATAGTTTAATTTGCTTTAACTTCCGTCCTGATAGAGCCAGACAAATAATTAAATCTCTTTCAGAACAAAAATTCTCAGATTTTGAAAGAAAAACTTTTCCAAATATTGATTTAGTTACTTTTACTCAATATGACATTAGTTTTCCTGTAAAAGTTGCATTTCCTCCTGAATCTCTTAATAATTTTATTGGCCAAATAGTTTCAGAAAACGGACTTAAACAATACAGAACTGCAGAAACAGAAAAATATCCTCACGTTACATATTTTTTTAATGGAGGAGTAGAAATTCCCTTACCTGGAGAAGAGAGACATTTAATTCCATCTCCAAGAGTCGCAACTTATGATTTACAACCTGAGATGTCTGCTGAAGAATTAACAATTAGTTGCTCTAAAGCAATTAAAAGTGGAAACTATGCTTTTGTTGTAATTAATTTTGCTAATCCTGATATGGTAGGTCATACAGGCAATATGAATGCAACAATTAAAGCTATAGAAAAAGTTGATAAATGTATAGGTCAAATAGTAAATGCTACAGGAGAAATGGGTGGAAGTATTCTTATAACCGCCGATCATGGTAACGCAGAGGTAATGAAAGGGGCATCAGGAGAACCATGGACTGCACACACTACAAATAAAGTTCCATTAATTTTTATTGAGGGTGAAAAAAGAAAAATCCCGAATATGGGGAATGAGATTAATTTACGCGAAAATGCTGGCTTAGCAGATATTGCTCCAACCTTACTACAGTTATTAAATCTTCCAATCCCAAAAGAAATGACAGGAAAATCTCTTATTAAAGAGATCGAGTTAAAAGGTTATAATAAAGTCGTACAACACGTCTAAAGTTAATACAAGTCAATAAACAATGATTCAAATTTTAAGTTGGATATGGGTATTTTCTGGGGTTCTTCTGATACTTCTAGTTTTACTTCACAGTCCAAAAGGCGATGGAATGGGAGGAATAGCTGCCAGTGGAAGCTCAATGTTCAATAGTGCAAGTAGTGCAGAAGCATCTCTAAACAAAATAACTTGGACTTTTTTAGTTATTTTTCTTTCTCTCGCAATTATTCTTAGTGCTGGCTGGATTTCATAAAGTTAGAACAAAAAAAGGGATCATTTTCATGATCCCTTTTTAAAATTAATTTATTGATTATATGTATAGTTAATAATCAAAATCGCCTCCCATACCTGGAGCTCCTGCTGGAGCAGATGAATCTTTTTTCTCAGGTAAGTCTGCAACTATACACTCTGTGGTTAGAACCATTCCAGCTATTGAAGCTGCATTTTGTAATCCTGAACGAGTAACTTTTGCAGGATCAACTATACCAGCTGAGGACATATCTACATATTCTCCTGTAGCAGCATTAAATCCATCATTAAATGGTTTGGATTTTACATTTTCAGCGATCACTGCACCATTAGAGCCTGCATTTTCCGCAATTCTCATTAGAGGAGCAGTAAGTGAAGCTTCAACAATGTTAGCACCAATTAATTCCTCCCCCTCTAAATTTTTATCTGCCCAATCTTTTAGTATTGGAGATAAATGTGCAAGAGTCGTTCCTCCTCCAGGGACAATACCCTCTTCAACAGCAGCCTTTGTAGCATTAATAGCATCTTCAAGACGAAGTTTTTTATCCTTCATCTCGGTTTCTGTTGCAGCTCCAACTTTAATGACTGCTACTCCTCCGGCTAATTTTGCTAAACGTTCTTGAAGCTTTTCTTTGTCGTATGAGGAATCAGTCTCATCCATTTGCTTCTTAATTTGATCACACCTAGCATTGACTGCTTGTTCATTACCCTCTGCCACTATGGTTGTAGTCTCTTTGTTGATAGTTATTCTTCTACCAGTTCCAAGCATATCAATGGTAGCATTCTCTAATTTTAAGCCTGCATCCTCAGTAATGAGTTGACCATTAGTTAGAACAGCCATATCTTCAAGCATTGCTTTTCTTCTGTCACCAAATCCAGGAGCTTTCACTGCCGCAACATTTAATACACCTCTTAGTCTATTTACAACAAGAGTTGCTAAAGCCTCTTTTTCTATATCTTCTGCAATAATTACTAGTGGCTTGCCAGTCTTAGCTATTTGTTCCAAGACAGGAACTAAATCCTGCACTAAGGCAATTTTTTTATCAGTCAAAAGGATATATGGTTCATCTAGAACAGCTTCCATTCTCTCTGTATCAGTTGCAAAATACGGAGAAATGTAGCCTTTATCAAAACGCATACCCTCAGTGACTTCCAATTCAGTAGTCATTGATTTTCCCTCTTCTAAGGAGATAACACCTTCTTTGCCAACTTTATCCATTGCATTGGCGATCATTTGACCTACCTCTTCGTCATTACCAGCAGCAATAGTTCCGCATTGAGCAATAGCATTGCTATCGCTGATAGGTTTAGAATTTTCCTGAATTTTACCCACAAGAAATTCCGTAGCCTTATCAATTCCTTTTTTTAAAGTGATTGCATTAGCTCCAGCGGCAACATTTCTTAAACCTGCTTTAACCATTGCATGAGCTAAAACAGTAGCAGTTGTGGTACCATCTCCAGCTGCATCATTTGTTTTTGATGCTGCTTGTCTGATTAATGCGACTCCTGTATTTTCAATGTGGTCTTCTAATTCAATCTCTTTGGCGATTGTTACACCGTCATTAATGATTTGTGGAGCACCAAATTTTTTTTCCAGTACAACGTTTCTTCCTTTGGGTCCTAGCGTTACAGCTACAGACTCAGCAAGGATATCGATTCCTCTCTCGAGCGCTCTACGAGCTTGCTCATTGTAAATAATTCTTTTAGCCATGTTTAGGCAGTAATTTAGTAATAAGTTTTAATAATTTTTGAAACAAATATTTTAGCCAACTACAGCTAAAATATCTTTTTCTGAGAGTAAGACATATTCATCTCCCCCCAATTTAATGTCTGTTCCAGCGTATTTGCTGTACAGGACTTTATCGCCAATACTCACTTCTGGAGTTTGCCGAGAACCGTCGTCATTAAGTTTCCCAGGACCTACCTGAGCAACTTCTCCAACCTGTGGTTTTTCTTTAGCTGTATCAGGCAAAAGAATGCCCCCAGCAGTTTTTTCCTCAGATGCGGAAACTTTAATAAATATTCTATCTCCCAGTGGTTTTACTGTAGAGACTGTAAGTGAAACAGCTGCCATAGATTAATGGAGGATCATAATTGAGACGCTTAGCGTCATAAAAATGGAAAGAGGAATTCTCTATCCGTATCATCAACAACATAATCCGCGAAGCAGCAATTAAACCATACTTTAACTGTGCGGGTGGCCGAACCGATTTAACGAATCTACCCATTAGATGGTAGTATTTTCGGATTATAAGCTGTTAAAAATCAGCTATTCATCACCAAACAATAAAAAATGGTAGCAACTCCATCAACTTCTTCACAAACAAAGGGCGTAGTACGTCAGGTAATTGGACCAGTTCTAGATGTGGAATTTCCAGCTGGCAAATTGCCTAAAATATTAAATGCATTAAGAATTGAAGCAAAAAATCCTGCAGGGCAGGAAATAGCGCTTACTGCAGAGGTTCAGCAACTCCTTGGAGACCATAGAGTAAGAGCAGTGGCAATGAGTGGCACAGATGGCCTTGTCAGAGGCATGGAGGCAATCGACACAGGAGCACCAATATCAGTACCTGTAGGAGAAGCAACTTTAGGAAGAATATTCAATGTTTTAGGAGAACCAGTTGACGAACAAGGTCCAGTAAATACTAAAGATACTGCGCCAATTCATAGAGCTGCTCCAAAATTAACTGACCTTGAAACCAAGCCAAAAGTTTTTGAAACTGGAATTAAAGTTATTGATCTTTTAGCTCCCTACAGACAAGGAGGAAAAGTTGGATTATTTGGAGGCGCTGGTGTTGGTAAGACCGTTCTTATTCAAGAGTTAATTAATAACATCGCGAAAGAACATGGTGGGGTTTCAGTTTTTGGAGGCGTAGGAGAAAGAACAAGAGAAGGGAACGATCTATATGAAGAATTTAAAGAATCAGGAGTAATAAATGCAGATGATTTAACTCAATCAAAAGTTGCATTATGTTTTGGACAAATGAATGAGCCACCTGGGGCAAGAATGAGAGTTGGCTTATCTGCTCTTACAATGGCTGAACATTTTAGAGATGTAAATAAGCAAGACGTTCTACTTTTTGTTGATAACATTTTTAGATTTGTTCAAGCAGGCTCTGAAGTATCAGCTTTACTTGGAAGAATGCCTTCTGCGGTTGGATATCAACCAACTCTTGGAACTGATGTCGGTGAATTACAAGAGAGAATCACATCTACATTAGAAGGATCAATTACATCAATTCAGGCTGTTTATGTACCTGCTGATGACCTGACTGACCCAGCTCCAGCAACAACCTTCGCACATTTAGATGCTACTACAGTACTTGCGAGAGCTCTTGCAGCTAAGGGGATATATCCAGCAGTTGATCCATTAGACTCAACAAGTACTATGCTTCAACCCTCAGTGGTTGGCGATGAGCATTACAAAACTGCTAGAGCTGTTCAATCAACTTTGCAGAGATATAAAGAATTACAAGACATTATTGCAATTCTTGGCTTAGATGAACTTTCTGAAGAAGATAGATTAACTGTCGACAGAGCTAGAAAAATTGAAAAATTCCTTTCCCAACCTTTCTTCGTAGCAGAAATATTTACGGGAATGTCAGGTAAATACGTAAAATTAGAAGACACCATAGCTGGTTTCAATATGATTTTGTCAGGTGAATTAGATGATCTACCCGAACAGGCTTTTTACTTAGTTGGTAACATTGATGAAGTAAAAGCAAAGGCTGAAAAAATAAAGTCAGAAAAATAAATTTCTGAATTTATAACAATTAACCTCTAAATAATTTCAAATTAATGGCAATTTCTCTTAAAGTTTTAGCTCCCAATAAAAATGTTTATCAAGGCGAAGCTGAAGAAGTAATACTTCCTAGTACTACTGGTCAACTTGGTGTACTACCTGGACATATTTCTTTAGTAACAGCTATTGATATTGGCGTTTTAAGGATGAGAATGAATTCTCAGTGGAAATCGATAGCATTAATGGGTGGCTTCGCTGAAATCGAATCAGATGAAGTCATAGTTCTTGTTAACAATGCAGAAATTGGATCAGAAATTAATGTTCAAAATGCCGAACAAGATCTTAAGAAAGCAAAATTAACAATTAGTAAATTTACTGAAAATGAAAAAAATTCTGAGAGAATAAAAGCTTTGAAGGAAATTTCTAAGGCCGAGGCAAGGATTCAAGCTGCAAAGAACTAATTAATTTTTAAGCAGTTCCACAAAAGGCTACTTCCGGAAACTTTAACTTAGCTTCCTCTAATTTCTTTGTCTTTCCCTCTTCTTGCCAATAATTGATTACTTCTGTTGCTTTATTCAATATCTCAACTCTCTCATTATCTGTAATCCAACCTTTATTTTCTAATTCACTTTTTAATTTTTCCCAAGCATCATCTCTTGGCCAAAAATAATAAGCAGTGAGAGGGCTTGGGCCTCCTCCTACTATTTGATCAACAGCTAAAGCAACATTATCAGGTAACCACAAAACTTTGATAATGAATCTTCCTTCATCAGGTTTAGGGGTATAACCAGTAGGTACTCCATCTTCATCTATTGTGGCAGCTGCTAAAACAGCTGTAGCACTTATCATTCCTGTATTGGGTGGAGAATTTTTAGACTTTGGGTCATCACTATTTTTTTCTTTTGAATTTTGATTTAACTTATCAGATGAAGTCATTCACATATTTATGATTAATTAACAATTTATCAGTTTATGGACACATTTTGATTGATTTTTTCAAAATTTCTTGATTTTAGTTATTGATACTTTCTAAACAAAAATTTTATCTATCATGCGAAACTTGATAAAAATCATAAATTGTAGCTTCTAATGAATCCCAAAGATCCTTAGGTATATCGTTTTCTTCTGCAAACATTCCTAGCTGACTAGCTAAGCCTCTTGCTTGAGAGAGTTTCGAATCGTATGAATCTGACTTATTCATTTTTAAACATTGAGCTTTATAAAAATAAATCTATTAACTAGATAAGTCAAATTTAAAACTCTAAATCAGAAATTTCTTTTAGTGCAGCAATACTTAAAACTTCTGGTTTTTTATCTTTAACAAGAACATCATCTTCTATTCTTATCCCAATGCCTTTCCATTTATCGTCAATAAGGGGTTGTCCCTCAGGAACTGGTATCCTATCGCTTATATATATACCGGGTTCGACTGTAAGAATCATGCCATTCTGCAATGGCATTTCGTAGTCTCCCATTCTGTATGCTCCAACATCATGAACATCCAAGCCGAGCCAATGACCGGTTCTATGCATATAAAGATGTTTATAAGATTGATTCTCAATTATCTCCTCAGTACTACCCGCTAATAAACCAATTTCTTTTAATCCTTCTATCAAAATTGTTAAGGCAACATTATGCACAGAACTAGAATTAGATCCAGATATGGCACTTTTAATTGCATTTTTCTGGGCAGTCAATACAATTTCGTAAATTACTTTTTGCTCTTCAGAAAATTTTCCACCTATTGGAATGGTCCTTGTTATGTCTCCATTGTAATAATCAGTTAGTGAGCAGCCAGCATCTACCAACAATAAATCATTCTTTTTTAAGGGTGAATTATTTGAGGTGTAATGCAAAATACATGCATTATCTCCTGAAGCAACAATAGAGTTATAGGCTGGTCCTCTCGCCCCTTTTTCTAAAAAGAATCCTTCTATAAGACCCTGAATTTGTCTTTCATTTTTCTTTGATGAGATAGATTCTCTTACTAGTTCATGAGCTTCTGCAGAAATTTGTATAGCCTCTCTCATTCTCTTAATTTCAAATTCACTTTTAATTAATCTCATCTCATTTAAGTAAATTTCTGGAGATTTTATAGAATTTGCCCCAAATCCTAATCTTGAACGATTTTCAATTTGTTGTGAAAAAATCTCCAGAACTATTTTTTCAATTAATGAATGCTTTCCAATTGAAAAAACAAGTTCATCAGATCCATCTATGTAACTTGGGAGTAAATCTCTTAGTTCGGTTATTGAGTGAGCCTTATCAGCCTTAAACTCTTTTTCAGCACCTTCCATACCCCATCTGAAGCCATGCCAAACCTCACTTATAATATCTTTTGGAGCAACAAACATGATAAATCTTTCTCCCTTTGGCTTATGCGATAAGAATAGAGCGATTGCATCTGGCTCATCAAAACCAGTTAGATACCAAAAGTTACTATCTTGTCTAAAAGGATATTCACAATCAGCATGATGCTTTACAAGATTAGCCCCAGGGATAATAGCAGCTTTTCCATCTAATTTATTTAAGAAAATTTCTCTTCTTTCTTCAAAAACTTTATTGTCAGTATTAAACATAAAATTGTGTATTGGCGTGTTTAAAAAAAAAATGGAAGAATGAATTAATACAGATTTAGTATTTAGTCTATTTTAATGGAACCAAGCGTTTACGGTTTAGTTTTTCTTATATTAATTATATTAATTGGGTCAGCATGTTGTTCGGGAGTAGAAGCTGCTTTTTTAGCTGTAAATTCAATTCGAGTTCTAGAAATAGCATCAAAACAAAAACCAAAAAGTACTGCAAATCAACTCCTTAAACTTAGAAGACATCTTGGACGGACATTAACTGTAATTACTATTACTAATAATGGATTTAACATAATTGGAAGTCTTATCCTCGGTGTATACGGAACATTGGTGATTAAGAGTAGTTATGGCTTAACCCTTTTCTCAATTGCTTTTTATATATTAGTTGTTCTAGTTGGAGAAGTACTACCAAAAGCTCTTGGAACAAGATTTTCCGTACAAATAGCATTACTTTCTGTTCCAATCTTAAGAATATTAAATACTTTAATGCGGCCGTTCTTAGTATTAATAGAACAAATATTTCCAGTTATTACTGCAGAAAATGAAATTTCAACTGATGAAGAAGAAATTAGACAAATGGCAAAAATTGGTAGTCAGAAAGGTTTAATAGAAGCTGATGAGGCAGCAATGATATTTAAGGTTTTTCAATTAAATGATTTAAAAGCAAAAGATTTAATGATCCCTAGAGTATCAGTACCCTGTCTTAATGGCTCTTCTTCTCTTGAAGAAATTTCAAAACTCATAATGTTTGATAGCTCTCCATGGTGGGTAATTTTAGGGGATAAAGTTGACAAAATACAAGGGGTAGTTAAGCGCGAGAGTATGTTAGCTGAATTAATTAATGGGGAAAATAAAAAATTATTATCAGACATTAGCGAACCTGTGGACTACATTCCCGAAATGATCAAGGCTGATCAATTATTAACAAGATTTGACAAGAATCATAAAGGAGTGAAAGTAGTAGTAGATGAATTTGGGGGATTTGTGGGGATTATTGGTGCAGAAGCTGTTTTATCTGTATTAGCTGGCTGGTGGAAAAAATAAATCATGAAAAAGAGGATTAATAAAAATTATTTTCTTTTAAAAAATTGGTGGGAGAGTATTGATTTTACCAACTATGAAAAAAGTTTTTTTAATAGAGAAATCATTTATTTTAATCAACAACTTTTTAGGTTTAAAGAAAAAAAAATAAGAATCGGCGCATATGGTAAATCAGGCGTAGGTAAATCCTCTGTTTTAAATTCTTTATTAAAAAAAGATATCTTCAAAATTGATATAATCAATGGGAGCACAAGAGAAATACAAGCTCAAGAATTGAATCTTAAAGATCAAACACTCAATAGTGTAGAGTTTCTAGATTCTCCAGGATTTGATTTCTGCGATATTAAATTCCCAGATAAAGTTTATTCCTATATAAAAAACTCAGATCTAATTTTATTTATAATCTCGGGAGATTTAAATAGAAATGAATTAAGCGAAATTAACTCTTTTATTAAAGATGGGAAAAAAATTATTATTATTTTTAACAAAATAGACCTTTTTAATAAACTTGAATTAAGGGAAATAATAGAAAATATAAAACTTAAGCTTCCACAAGATTTAAATATTCCTATAATTGTTAATCATGAAAACAATCTTAGAGATTACATAACAGAAATAATAAATCAACATGGTGAGGAATTATTAACACTAAATTCTCTTCAATCAGCTGACAAATTGTTTCTGCAGATAAAAGAGCAAAGGTTGAAAAGAAGGCAGAAATTAGCTCAATCAACAATAGGTAAATTTTCGACCATAAAGGCATCAACAGTAGCTCTTAATCCTTTTATTTTGATTGATGTTGCCGGTAGTTTTGCAATAGATACGGCATTGATTAGTGAATTAAGTAAGATTTACGGCTTTAATTTGAAAGATGAATCTACAACAAAAATATTTAAAAATATTTCTATTAATAATTTATTTTTGGGCGTTACCCAAGTCGGAGTTAATACATCTTTCAACCTTATTAAGAAAGTAATTTTATTAACGGCACCTTTCACCAATGGGCTATCATTGGTACCTTATGGACCTATAGCAATTATTCAAGCAGCAGTAGCAGTGTACTCTACAAAAATCCTTGGTAAATTAGCCGCTAAAGAGATATTTATAAGAAGCAAAGCTTCCTTTATAGAACCTTATACAATTATTCAAAATATTAAACTTAATGAACCAGAGATTTTCAAATATATGAATATCTATCTATCAAAAAGAAATTTAAACAATAATTTTGTTAGTTTTTTACCTTAAAATCTAAAATGAAAAAAAGTATTGCATTATTTGGTACTAGTGCAGATCCTCCTACCATTGGACATAAAAAAATACTTGAAGAATTATCCAAAATTTATGCTTTCACCATTAGCTATGTGAGCAACAATCCCAAAAAAAAGCATACAGAGGATATCTCAATTCGCAGCCATTTATTAAAAACCCTTATACAAGATTTAGATAATCCTAAAATTTTATTTAATCAAAGAGTTAGTAGCCAATGGGCTGTAGAGTCAATTAAAAAATGTAAAGAAATTTATGAATTTAATAATTTAGATTTTGTTATTGGGAGTGATTTAATTAAAGATATTTTCTACTGGAAAAATTTTGACAAAATTATAGAAGAGGTTAGTTTTTTTATAATTTTAAGAGAGGGATATCCTGTGGAGTCAAAGACTCTTAAAATGTTAAAAAACCATAACGTGAAATTTAAGGTTTCAACCATTAAAATCCCAAAGATTTCAAGTTCTAAATTTAGATTAAATTTTAATTGTTCTAATTTACCAACCTCATTAATAGATATAGTTAAGAAGAATAATTTATATGAATCCACTAAATTAGTTGAATGAAGTTTTTACTTGCTCAAATAAATCCAATTGTTGGCGATTTAGAGGGCAATGCAAAAAAAATACTTTTTATTGCTTCGCAAGCTAGCTCAACTTCAGCTGATTTAGTTCTTACTCCAGAATTATCATTATGGGGATATCCAGCAAATGACCTGCTTCTAAAAAAACATTTAATCAAAAATCAATATCAAATTCTTGACCAATTAGCTTTAGATATCAAAAAAAAATATGGAAATATGAGTATCACAGTAGGGATAGCTGAGATAATAAATGATTCTTTTTTCCCAAATCTTTATAATTCTATTGCATTGCTTGAGCGCGGTGAATGGAAAATAATTGCTCGCAAAATTATTCTTCCTACCTATGAGGTATTTGATGAAAAAAGATACTTTAGATCAGAAGAAAAAGTTTCCGTATTAATAAAAGAAGTTAATAATAAAACTTGGCGACTTGGTTTTACTATATGTGAGGATTTATGGGTCAACAAAAATATAGAAGGCAGAGGAATTCATAAAAAGAATCCAATTTTTGATTTAAAGAAAAAAAAAGTTGATATCTTAGTAAATTTATCGGCCTCCCCATATACCTTCAAAAAGTTAGAGCTACGAACCAAAGTTTCCAGTTTTGCTGCTCAATATCTTCAAGTACCGTTGATATATGTAAACCAGGTTGGAGCAAATGATAATTTAATTTTTGATGGAAATAGTTTTATTCTTGATAAGAAAGGATCTAAAATTAAGCAATTAAAATCTTTTTCAGAAGACCTCTCCAGTTGGGACATTAAGCAAACAAAACCTCAAAATAATAAATTTGAAAAGTCTGATATGTCATCAATTTTTGATGCATTAGTTCTTGGAGTGAGGGATTATGCTCAAAAATGCGGTTTTAAAACAGCTTTAATTGGACTTAGTGGTGGAATTGATTCAGCACTAGTTTCAGCAATTGCGACAGCTGCTCTTGGCAGTAATAATATTTATTGCGTCTCAATGCCCTCCAAGTGGAGCTCATCTCATTCAAAAAGTGATGCGAAGGATTTAGCGAGAAGATTAAAAATAAATTTCAATAGTATCCCAATTGAAAACTTGATGAGCTCTTTTGAAGAGTCTTTTCTAAAAACCATATCATTCAAGATGGCTGAAATAACAAATCAAAATATTCAATCAAGGATCAGAGGAACGCTTTTAATGGCTTTAGCAAATCAAGAAAAGCATTTATTACTTTCTACAGGAAATAAATCAGAGCTAGCTGTGGGATATTGCACACTTTATGGTGATATGAATGGGGGATTATCGGTAATTGGGGATTTATACAAAACTAATGTTTTTCAATTATCCAATTGGCTTGATAGTGAGGATTCAATTAATCATAGAAAATCATATATGTTAGATACCAATGTAAATATAATTGGAGAAAATATACGAACTAAAGCTCCAAGTGCCGAATTAGGTCCTAATCAATTAGATACTGATTCTCTTCCACCTTATCCTATTTTAGATAATATTCTTAAAGGAATTATTGAAGAGAAAAAAGATTTACAACAACTAGAAGAAGATGGTTATAAAAAAGAATTACTTTTAAAAATAATCTCACTTATAAAAAAAGCGGAATTCAAAAGAAAGCAGGCTCCACCTATTCTTAAAATAAGCAGCCAATCATTAGGAAGTGACTGGAGAGTGCCAATTGCAATATCTTATTAATCGCTATAAGAACAATGTTGGATTTTTTTCAAAGGCCGTTTAACTGAATCAAGGTTAATGCCTTTTTTGATTGCAAGAATTATGCCTGCAGCTTCTAAATAATTATCCACTTCAAAAAGATTGGGATAATCATATAACTTATTTGTCACATTTAATGTATTTTGATTTTTTACAGAGATAATATTTAAACCTTTTTCAATTCCTGATAGTACTGCTTCTCCACCTAGTGCCCCATCAGGAACAACAATAGATTCAATCTGATCAGGGTGAAGTGAGATTAATTCATTTTTTGCTGGCAATTCAACAATGTCAGGTGCATTGCTTAACCCAATCAGTACTGATGGTAAAAAAGTATATCCTATTTCTTCTGCAGCTGCACGAGGATCTAAATTTTCATTAAATTCAATTGGATTTAAAGCAGGTGCGTGAGCGCAGGGCACTTTTAAGAATTTGCTTATTAAATGACTTATAACTGCTTCGACTCCAGAAATAGGATCAACTCCTTTTCCTTCTCGATAAATATTTGTTTCTGAAGAATCTGAATCATCTGGAAATTTTGCCACAATTGCTATAGCCGTAACTCCTTTTTCTATTAAACATTTTCCAGCATCAATTAGAGTATCAGGATTTTCAATTATGCCTCCACTTATTTTTGAAGAATCAGAATCAATAACTATTTTTAATGGTTTTTTTGTAATCACATAAGAATGAACATTAATCCCTAAAGTAGAGACACATGCATCAGCAACTTGTAAATGTCGTACTAATATTTGACTTTCAATGGCTGAATCAAAAATTATCCCAATTTTCTGTTGCTTAACCCTTTTTAAAGCGATTTCTCCTTTAGCAAGTCGGTCTAAACTATAGCCTTCAACATAAAAAATATTTTTATCTTTTTCAGAAAGAGTACCGCCATTCATAACATTTGGATGAGTAATTAAACATCCACTTGCAGATGCTAATAATTTAGCGGTAGGAAGTGCATCCCCAGCAAAACCTCCTACTTCACAGCCAATACCAGTTGGAATAATAAATATTGTTGGTGAATTTTCCATTAATAAAAATATTTCAATTTATATTTTTTAATTAGCTAAAACAGCTTTAATTTTAAGTTTTTTTGTTCCAAAAGTGTCAATAGAATTTTGAATATCAACGATTGACCATCGAATTACATCACCTTTTTTTTCTAGACTTATCATGATAAATTGCCTTAAGTTTTTTAATTTTATTGAAACTGGCCAATCTAAATAAAAATCAACTGAACTTAATTTCATTTTTGATATTTACCAAATTGATCATTATATAAATCATCTTCTACTTCTTTACCAATAACAATATTTAAATCTGACTTAGGATATGCCACACATAAAAGTGCAAAGCCCTTTTCCCTTAAATCATCATTTAATCCCATAGCATCTTCTTGATCTACAGATCCTTCCAATATCATAGAAGCACAATCTGTACAAACTCCAGAACAACAACTACTTGGTAAATCTATTCCATTCATTTTTGCCGCTGAAATAATATCTTGATCCTCGGGACATAAAAAACTTAAAGTCTTTTGTTCAAATTGAACTTTTATATTGTATTCAGGCATATCCTAAATCTTATTGCTAAACTGATGAACCTCCTACAACTTCTAATATTTCTTGTGTAATAGCTGCTTGTCTGGCTTTGTTATAAGTTAGATTCAAAGTACTTGCTAATTCTTTAGCATTATCACTCGCATTATTCATAGCAGTCATCCTGCAAGCGAGTTCTGAAGCTGCCGACTCTTGAAGCGCTCTTAGTACCTGATTCTGTAAATATAATGGTAATAACGAATCTAATAGTTGATCAGGACTTTGTTCAAAGACAATGTCTGAAGGTAACTTCTCTAAATCACTTTTTTCAATATTTGATTTTTCAACAAGTAACTTACTATCTTTTGTAGTCAACCTAAAAATTTCATCGTTTTCCTCAGCAATTCCTTGAGGGTCAAGTGGCAATAGTGTTTGAACTACAGGTGCGCAACTTACTAGAGTGATGAATTTCGTGTAAATAATTTCTACCCTATCAGAGTTTTCTGAGAGAAATTCAGCTAAAATTTCATTTGTAATACCCTCAGAGTCCTTCACTGTTGGTACCTGTTCTAGTTCTTTGAAAGTACTTTTAATTACATATCTATCCTTTCTATTTTGAAAATATCCAATAGCTTTCTTTCCTACCAAAACTAAATTTGGCTGATACCCTTGTTTTACTAATTCTGCATATCTTATTTCTACCTTTTTTATTATGTTTGTATTATAACCGCCGCATAATCCTCTATCTGCAGTTATGCAAACCAAAGTGATGCTCTTTACATCTCTCTTGGATAATAGAGGAGAATCGACAGCCTCGAATTGTACTCTAGATTGAATATTTTCTAAGACCCGTGCAAGTTTATCTGCAAAAGGTCTACTCTTAAGAACTTGATCTTGAGCTCTTCTAACTTTAGCAGCCGCAACTAGTCTCATCGCCTCCGTTATTTTCCTTGTATTTTTAACGGAAACTATTCGATCTCTAATCTCTTTAAGATTTGCCATGGTATCTCCTTAAATATAATTAAACTGTGGCAAGCATTGATGACTTAACTTCATTTATCACCTCTTTAAGTGTTGCTTCTAATCCATCATTTAATTTCTTTTCTTTAAGAATCTCTTCTATAAATTCAGCTTTATTTAACTTTAAATATTCTCTAAGTTCAGTTGCGAATTTAGTAACATCTTCAACAGGTACCTCATCAATAAGACCTTTAACACCTGCATAAACAACTGCAACTTGTTCTGCAAGGTTCAGTGGAGAGAATTGAGGTTGCTTTAATAACTCTCTTAGTCTTTTGCCTCTTTCAAGTTGTTGCTGAGTTGCTTCATCAAGATCAGATGCGAATTGAGAAAAAGCAGCCAGTTCATCAAATTGTGCAAGTTCTAATTTTAAAGTTCCTGCAATTTTTTTAATTGCTTTTGTCTGAGCGGCTCCTCCAACACGGCTAACAGAAATACCAACATTAATAGCTGGTCTTAGTCCTGAGTTAAATAAATCTGCACTCAAAAATATTTGTCCATCTGTAATTGAAATAACATTAGTAGGAATGTAAGCCGAAACGTCTCCTGCCTGAGTTTCAATAATTGGGAGAGCTGTCATAGAGCCCCCTCCCATTGCATCAGAAAGTTTTGCTGCCCTTTCTAGTAATCTACTGTGTAAGTAAAAAACATCTCCTGGATATGCTTCTCTTCCTGGTGGTCTTTTTAAAAGAAGAGACATTTGTCTATAAGCCTGAGCTTGTTTTGTTAGATCATCATAAATAACAAGTGTTGCTTTACCCTGATACATAAAATGTTCAGCAATTGCTGCACCAGTGTAAGGTGCTAAGTACTGTAAAGCAGCTGGTTCAGAAGCACCTGCACTAACTACTACGGTATAATCAAGGGCTCCTCTCTCTCTTAAAACCTCTACGATATTTGCTACTGATGCTGATTTCTGACCAATAGCTACATAAACACAAACTACGTCTTGTCCTTTTTGGTTGATTATTGTATCGATAGCAATTGCAGATTTTCCAGTTTGTCTATCACCGATAATTAATTCTCTTTGACCTCTTCCAACTGGAATCATTGCATCAATAGATGTGATGCCTGTTTGCATTGGTTCATGCACTGATCTTCTCTTGATTATTCCAGGAGCCATTTCTTCGATCAATCTAGTATCACTTGTTGGAATTTCCCCTTTCCCATCTATTGGTTGTCCGAGAGGGTTAACAACTCTCCCTTGCATCGCTTCACCAACAGGAACAGATGCGATTTTTCCTGTGGACTTAACGTTACTTCCTTCTTGGACACCAAGTGCCTCTCCCATCAAAACGGCTCCAACATTATCATCTTCAAGATTCAAAGCTATACCTTCGGTACCATCCTCAAATTCCAATAACTCACCTGCCATGACCTGATCTAAGCCATATATTCTTGCAATGCCATCACCGATTTGCAGAACAGTTCCTACATTGCTGACAGTTACAGATTGGTCATAATCAGTTATTTGTTGTTTTAAGATTGAACTGATTTCATCAGGGCGTATAGATACCATGGATTTAAGAATTTAAGGTTGATTAAAAAGTTACTTGGAAAGGGATAAGCCAAGTTTTCTTATTTGTGAAGCAAGGGAAGCATCAATTACTTTTGATCCTACACTGGCGACGAAACCACCAATAAGAGATGGGTCAATTTTAGTTACAAGTTCTAATTTTTCTGTTCCAGCAATATTGATGATCTTTTTGGTAATTAAACCTTTCTGTTCATCAGTAAGCTCGACTGCAGAAGTAACAGTTGCTAAAGCAATATTACTATTTTCTCGGTAAATCTCTAAAAATCTATCAAGAATTGAAGTAAGAATTCCAATTCTCTGCCTATCAGCCAATAGTTTTAAGAAATTCAGTAAAGAAGAATTAACCTTATTTGAAAAAATTTCAATAATGATTTTCTTCTTAGCATCTGTCTCTAAAATAGGAGAGGATAGTGCCTTCTCCAATTCAGTGGAATCATTTATTAATTCCAAAAGTTGTTTAACCTCAGAAACCATCTCTTCAGTTTGCGAATTTTCATTTACAACTTGAAGTAATGCCTCTGCGTATGGTGTAGTAACTGAATTTAAAAGTGGCATTAGTTCACCTCAATATTATTTATTGATTGAGTCACCAAATTTTCTTGTGTTGTTTTATCAAGTCGATTTGGGAGAGAATCTAAAGCTTTCTTAATTGCCAGTTCAACAGCTTCTTTTCGAAGTTGAGAAATTGCTCTGGATGCTTCAGAGCTCTCATCAGAGATTGCACTTTGTTTAATTCGTGCCATCTCCTCTATCGCTTTTTTCTCACTTTCCATTCTGATTGATTCAGATCTTTTAAGAGAATCTGCTTTTATTTGAGAAGCTTTTTCTTCTGCTGAAGATAAATCTTTCTTTGCCTTCTCTAAAGCTTGAGTTGCATTTAGGAGTCGATTTTCAGCATCCTTTAATTCAATAAGGATTCCTTCTCTCCTTTTTTGGAGCATTTTACCTAGAAAACCAGGTAAAAATTTATAAAGGCCGAAAACCACTACAGCCCAATTAAGGATATTAGTTTCGAATAAATTGAAATTTAGTCCAAAACCTTCTGTAGCTAAGAGAGTTAAATTCATTTTTCTAGAATCAATCTATTAACAATAAGTTCGCTTAAATCATCAGCCTGTTTAGAAAGTTGATCACGAGCAGCAGATGTCTGACTTTCAATTTCTTGTCTTGCTTTTTCTTTTGAAGCATTTGCTTCATTGTTAGCAAGTTCTAGTGCTTCTTTATAGAGCTTGTCAGATTCATTCTCAGCTTCGCTTACAATTCTTTGGGCTTCTGTACGAGCAGTCTGAAGCTGAGTTAATAGATCAGCTTCTAATTTTTTAACCTCTGAAAGTTTATTTTTGGCCTCAATAATATTATTACTTACAAACTTTTCTCTTTTTTCTACAACATTGCCAACAGGCTTAAAAAAGAGAGAATTTAATATGTAAGTAAGCGCAACTACTTGTATTGCCATTAGTGGCAAAGTGGCATTTATATCAAATAATCCACCTTCTGTAGCACCAAAAAAATTAAAGGCCAACATATGATTTAGTTGAAGTTAAGAAATTAAATTTAAATATTGCTAATAAGAATTAGAAGCAATATTAACTTTTAGGAAAAAGGATTCGCAAAAAGTAGTACCAAAGCCACAACTAATCCGTAAATTGTTAATGACTCCATGAAAGCGAAAGATAAAAGAAGAGTTCCTCTGATTTTACCTTCAGCTTCTGGTTGACGGGCTATACCCTCAACAGCACCTTGAGCTGCGTTACCTTGTCCAAGACCAGGGCCAATAGCACCTAGGCCAACTGCTAAACCAGCAGCTACAACTGATGCAGCGGAAGTAATCGAATCCATAATTTTGAAATAAAGAGCTTAATACTTTTGATAAATCTTTTTTGTCATACACGCTTGGACATTCTTTATTTAAGAATGGGTCTGATATTTTCAGACCTACGCGATTAGATATTTTGCCAGATTACAGACCCTTTGTAAAAGCGTCTGAATGTATTGGAAGACAGCTAATGATGTTCTTCAACAGCTTCTCCAATGTAGTAGGCCGCTAAAGTTGCGAAAATCAATGCCTGAATTGCACTAGTAAATAAGCCTAGGAACATAACAGGTATTGGTAGAATTAGCGGAACTAAGAATACTAGAACACCAACAACAAGTTCATCAGCCAAAATATTTCCAAATAGCCTGAAAGAGAGTGATAAAGGTTTAGTAAAGTCCTCTAGTATTTTGAAAGGAAGCATAATTGGAGTTGGGTGAACGTAGTATTCGAAATATCTCCAACCTTTATTACTTAAACCAGCATAGAAATAAGAAAGTGAAACCAACAAAGCCAAGGCTATTGTTGTATTGATATCTGCAGTTGGTGCTCCCAGCTCTCCACTTGGTAACTTAATCAATCTCCAAGGAATTAAAGCTCCTCCCCAATTACTAACAAAGACGAATAAAAATAAAGTTCCTATAAATGGCATCCAATCTCGATAAACTTTTTCACCTATTTGTGTCCTTGCAAGATCTCTTATGTAATCCCAGAGAAACTCAAGCAAATTTTGAAGGCCTTTAGGATCATTTTCCATTTTTTTAGTTCCTAGAGAAATAAAAACTAATAACGCTCCCAATAAAATCCAAGATGTCAAAAATACCTGGCCATGTAGTCTGATATTTCCAATTTGCCAATAAAGATGTTGACCAACTTCTAATGCTGCAAAATTTGTTAGCAAGGAATTAAAGAACATTTGATTTGAATAAAAAATTTAGTTAAGAACGTGAAAAATAGATAATGAGAGAAGGTTTATAAATAAAAAAACCTATCATTGCGGGGAAAATATCCAAAGATCCTAGCTTGCTTGCAAAAATAAAGAGGCAAACTGGAACTAAAAGTTGCAATTTTGATACACCTGATGATTCTTTACCTAGTTTTCCTACACTTTTAGCAAGCAAACGTAAGTAAAAAATACCGGCAATTGCACCTATAAAAATACTAAAACCAAAAATAAATCCGAGAAAAATTCCAGTTATTGATGCTACCAAAATAGAAACAATAAAAGTAATTCCAAAAATTGTTAATTGCAATTTTGTGTATTCGTCATTTTGAGAAAGCAAATTATCTATTGGATTGGCAATGCCATATTTGCTGTCTTTGATGATCGAATTTTTTAGAGATTGAGGAAGTTGAACATTCTCATTAGAAGGATGCTCAAGTTTTTTTCTATTTGAGTCCACTGATGTGAACATAGCTTAAAAACCCCCTCTGAAATGGTTTGAAGTAAGTATATAAACTCACGGAATCTATCACGGAGAGGTACCTTTTAGCTAGTTTTTATTTATAAAAAATTAATTCTTAAGATTTGTGATGAATCCATTAACAGTTTTTGTGTCTTGATATTACGGATTAAATATATAAATTTTTATTTGTTTTAGTTAGTTTACGCATTAATACGTTCATAAACACTTGCAAAGTCTGAATTTAACGTCTCAATAGTATATCTACAGTTAAAAAATTGGAGATAAGTCAAGAAAAAATTAAATATAAAACAATTTCCAACCGTAAAAATTTTCTAAATTCTAATTACAAAAAGAATCAAACATTTTTAAAAGAATCTATATTTCCCTTACCTTGGGCCATATGGCCTTATGAAGCAAAAATACTAATTATCCTTGTCGGAATTTGGTCTATTCTAGGTTTATTCATCTTAGGGTCTTCAAGTTGGTGGGTTGCCAGCAGGGAGATGGGGAATTGGGCTTACTTTTTGAAAAAACAAATTATTTGGACAATACCAGGATTGGGCTGTTTTTATTTGATTATCAATACGAAGATTAGAGATCTTTTGAAATTTTCAAGATTTATTTTTTATTTTTTATTCTTTTTGATTTTTCTCACCAATATTTCAGGAATCACTGTAAATGGATCTTCAAGATGGCTATTACTAGGAAATTTACGTCTGCAACCATCTGAATTGATCAAACCTTTTTTAATTCTTGAGTGTTCTAACCTCTTTGCTCATTGGAATTTAATTAAAAATGATAAAAAATTAAGTTCAATAATCTCTTATGGTTTGTTAATTTTACTAATACTTAAGCAACCAAATTTAAGTACTGCATCATTAACAGGGATACTTTTTTGGGTAATGGGTTTGTGTGGAGGCGTCAGACTACGTTCTCTATGCACATTTGCTTCATTAGGATTTATCACTGGATGTATTAGTATCTTCAATAACGAATATCAAAAACTAAGAGTTACCTCATTTATAGATCCTTGGAAAGATCAGCAAGGCAATGGTTTTCAATTAGTTCAAAGTTTATTAGCTATAGGCTCAGGTGGTTTATTTGGACAAGGCTTTGGGCTCTCTATACAAAAATTACAGTATTTACCTTTTATGTATACAGATTTTATTTTTGCTATTTTTGCTGAAGAATTTGGTTTATTGGGATGTACTTTATTCTTAGGATTTTTAACAGTTTTCTCATATATAAGTTTAAGAATTGCTCTTAAGTGCAGGAATAACTATACAAAATTAGTTGCTATCGGATGTGGCGTATTTTTGACGAGTCAATCAATAATACATATTGCTGTAGCAACAGGTTCAATGCCAACTACTGGCTTACCACTACCCTTCATTAGTTATGGTGGTAATTCATTAATCGCATCTTTTTTTATTGCAGGGATGTTACTGAGATGTTCATTAGAGTCAACAGGTTTGATTGGTATGATTAGTACACGAAAGACTCTTAATTAGTTAGAATTTAAAAGATTTAACCCAAGCTATCGAATCATTTAATTTAGTTATTTCAGAATTATCTCAAAAGGGTAATCTGCTTATGCAGAATGGTCTTGATAGTCCTAGTCCATTTACTATATTTTTGGTTTTCAGCGCAGGACTTTTAACAAGTCTTGGACCATGCTCATTATCATTACTTCCAGTGACAATTGCTTATATAGGAGGAACAGAAAAAAATAAATTTAAACTTATTAGTTTTTCAGGAGGAGTAGTTTTTGCGCTGGTTGCACTGGGGGCTGCGAGTGGATTCTTAGGTAAAATATATGGGCAAATTCCAGCTTATTACACTTCGATTGTTGCCTTGATAGCAATAATAATGGGTTTAAATTTACTAGGAATTTTAAAGTTTCAGTTCCCAAATGGACCTGATTTTAAAATAATTGAAGATAAAATTCCCTCCTTTCTAGCACCTTTTGCCATAGGAACTACTTTTGGACTAGCATCTTCACCTTGCATTACTCCAGTTTTAGCAACTCTTCTGGCTTGGGTATCGCAAGCTAAAAACCCGATAATCTCAATTATTTTTTTATTTTCCTTTGGAATAGGCCAAGTCACTCCACTAATTATTGCGGGAGCGACGGCAGAAAACTTAAAAAAATTTTTAGAGCTTAGAAAATTTAGTCAAATAATTCCTACCTTAAGTGGGATATTTTTAGTAGCACTTGGATTATTAAATTTATTTTCAAATTGGATTTAAATGATTATTTTTAAGAATCTAATTTTAAAAATATCAAGTTTAAGATTCGCAATATCACTGATAATCTTCATAGCTATTACCAGTGGCATAGGCACTTTTATACCTCAAAATAATAATAATAAATTTTATATTGATAATTTCGATAGAGCTCCCATTTTTGGATTTTTAGATGGAGAAAAAGTCTTAAAACTTCAATTGGATCATATATATACAAGCTTTTGGTTTTTATTTACATTAATTCTTCTTTGCATTTCTCTGGCAGCTTGTAGTTTCAGGAGGCAAATTCCTTCATTAAAAGCTTCATTAAAATGGATTGAATATAAGAGCGAAAAAGAATTTAGCAAACTGCAACTAACTACAAGTCATCCAATCAATCAAGATGGAGAACATATATCAAAAGTAGATTTATTACTTAAAAAAAAAGGATGGAAAACATACAAATTTAATAGTCATATTTCTGCAAGAAAGGGGTTAATTGGAAAAATCGGTCCTTTAGTTGTACATATCGGATTAATATTCTTACTTATAGGTTCAGCATATGGAAGTTTTACAAGTCAATCAAAAGAACAATATTTACTGCCGGGAGAAACTTTAGATCTTGTTAATGAGAGCACAAACTCAAAAGCCAATGTAAAGTTAGTCGATTTTTCTATAGAACGTGAAAGTGATGGTGTGCCCAAACAGTTTATTTCAAAATTAAATTTTTCCTCTGAAGATCTAAATTTAAATGAAATAAAAACAACCAAAGTTAATCACCCAATCAGGTTTAAAGGATTAACTATTTATCAAGCAGATTGGGCAATATCAAATGTTGTTTTAGAAATAGATAATATCCTTTATCAATTACAGTTAAAGGAGATTCCAGAAATCGGTAATCAAGTTTGGGGAGTTTTAGTTGAATTAGGATCGGAGACTAAAAAAAATTTCCTTTTAACAATAGATAATGAAAATGGTCCACTTAAAATTTCGAATATAGAAAATTTTTCCGGGAATAATATCTTTATCAATGACGATCCTTTAGAAGTAAACTCTTCAAAAGTATCTCTGAAAAAAATAATCCCCAGCAGTGGATTAATAATTAAAAATGATCCGTCTATACCATTTATTTATTTTTCTTTTATCTTAATAATTTTTGGAACAATAATAAGTCTTATACCAACTAATCAATTATGGATTCTGGTAAATAAAGAATCAAAAAAGTTATCTATTGGAGGCCTTAGTAATAAAAATCTAGTCGGTTTTAAAAAAGAATTTTTTAAATTATCAGATGAAATAAAAAATTTTTAATTTCTTTTCTGGCCACTAAAAATATCTAACTGCATAGAAACATTCCCTCTGGGGTTAAATGCAGCATTTAAATGTATCCAGTGAGGTGAACCTTCATTCACTAAATCATCCATAATTCTATTCACAACTTCCTCATGTGATATTTTTATATCCCTAAAATTATTAATATAAAGCTTTAAAGACTTCAACTCATAGACTTTCAAATTAGGTTGATAATTAATATTTAGCTTTGCAAAATCTGGATAACCAGAAAAGGGGCACTTACATGTAAATTCAGGTAACTGAATAGAAATTTCATAAATTCTTTTCTTATTTGGATTATCGAAACAAATTATTTTTGATTCTTCAATAATTCTTTCACCATATAGCGGTCTTTGAGTCGAATCTTCTAATTTAGCTGTACTCATTTTTAGTAGAACTTTTTTACTAAACCTATATAAAAACTATATATAAAGATAAAAATTCGCAAAAGTATCAACAAATATAAGTATTACAATTGGCTAAGTCAAAAGATGTTAAATCTTATTTTTGTATCAACTGTCACATTCATAAAGTCCGCCGAAAGGTTTAGATGTGTTTAGTTCAATTAAAAATTAATGGACATTTGTTTGATAACTATCGATAAAAACTTAAATAAATCCCTTCAACCAAAAACTGCAATTGGAATGTTATGGCTTCAAACACACTTTGAGAATGATCAGTGGGAAGCGTTGTCAAATAGTACAGTAATAATTTCTGAAGAAAATTCCCAAATATTAATTGAAGACGCCAAGAATGCAGGCCTTAATGTTGAATGTTTTTCTGATATTTCAATATTGGATGTTTTCCCAAAAAACAATTAAAATAGGAATGTTCAATCTTTAATCATGAAGAAAATTGAAGCAATCATACGTCCATTTAAGCTGGAGGATGTAAAAATTGCATTAGTAAATTCCGGTATTGTTGGAATGACAGTTAGTGAAGTTAGAGGTTTTGGAAGGCAAAAAGGACAAGTTGAAAGATATAGAGGTTCCGAATTTACTGTTGAATTCCTTCAAAAACTTAAAGTAGAAGTTGTCGTAGAAGATGAAAAGGTTAATTCAGTCATAGATGCGATTGCTGAAGCAGCAAAAACTGGAGAGATAGGTGACGGAAAAATATTTATCACATCAATTGATTCAGTTGTAAGAATTAGAACTGGCGACAAAGACGAAGAAGCTCTTTAATTCAAAGAGTTTCTTTTACTAAATTTTGTATATATTCACTATTAATACTTTTATTTGATTGACTTCCTAAGGTCATCCAAGCTAGATATTCATGATTCCCAGCAGGACCTACCAGCGGAGAAGCTATCAAATTCTTTATATTCCATTGGAAATTTTTAGCAGCATAGAGAACAGACTCTATAGCCTCAATATGGAATTTAGGATTGCGAACAACGCCTCCTTTACTGACTTTATCTTTACCCACCTCAAATTGGGGTTTAATTAAAAATATTCCCTCACTACAATCACCCTCTAATAAATTACCAATAGATTTAAAAACTAACTTTAATGAAATAAAAGACAAATCAGCAACAACAAAATTTGGTAATTCATTACTTCTAGATAAAAGGTCATTAGGTTTTAAATTTCGAATATTGGTTCGTTCAAAAAGTAGAACTTTTGGGTTGTTTCTAATCTTCCATGCAGTTTGTCCATAACCAACATCTATCCCATAAACTAACTTTGCGCCTTGTTGCAATAAGCAATCAGTAAATCCCCCAGTAGAGATTCCTGCGTCAATACATATTTTGTCTTTTACTTTAATTTCAAGTTTTTTAAATGCCTCCAATAATTTTTCGCCGCCCCTTGATACAAACATAGGCGCGGAATCAATAAAAAACTCAGATCCAATTAATACTTGTTGTCCAGGTTTATCAAATACTTTCCCATTGATATCTCTAACCTTGCCCGCAAGAATTAAACCTTGGGCTTTTTGACGAGTTTCACATAAACCTTTATTTAGAAGATAAAGATCTAATCTACTTTTTTTAATCATATATTAATCAATAAAAAAAGACTGAATAATGAACTTCTATGAGATTAAGATCCAAATTCTTTAATACCTTTCAATTTTAAATAAGAACTAAAAAATTACCCATGATTACCGAAAGAATATATGCAAACATTTTTATATTTAAGCTTTCTTTGTCAGCTTGAAAAATGTTACATAGGAAAATAATAATCGGTCAAATATGTTCAATGGCAATTACATCTTTAAAGGTATAGGGCAATAATTCGATTTTGTTATAAAGTTTAAATTGATAATAAATAAAAATTGTGATCGAGCGTTACACATTACCCGAAATGGGGAAAATCTGGACTGAAAGCGCAAAATTCCAGAGTTGGCTTAAGGTTGAAATAGCTGCATGTGAAGCAAATTTTTCCCTCGGGAAAATCCCTGAGAATGCCATGAAAGAGATACGTTCAAATGCAAAGTTTGATAAATCTAGAATTACAGAAATTGAGAAAGAAGTTAAACATGATGTCATAGCATTTCTTACAAGCGTTAATGAATTTGTAGGAGATTCAGGAAGATACATACATGTTGGCATGACCAGTAGTGATGTACTTGATACTGGCTTATCTCTTCAGTTAGTAGATTCTTGCGAATTGTTATTAGAAGAAATTGAGAACCTAGAAAATGAGGTCAGATTATTAGCAAGGAAGCATAAAAATACATTAATGATTGGCAGATCTCATGCAATTCATGGGGAGCCAATTTCCTTCGGTTTTAAACTTGCTGGATGGTTAGCAGAAATAATAAGGAACAAAAAAAGATTGTTAACTCTGAAAGATTCTGTAGCAATTGGTCAAATAAGTGGTGCAATGGGAACTTACGCTAATACGAATCCTAAAGTAGAACAAATAACTTGTGATTTACTCGGCTTAAAACCTGATACAGCAAGTACGCAGGTTATATCGAGAGACAGACATGCAGAATATGTGCAAACTATTGCACTAGTTGGCGCTTCTTTAGATAGATTCGCAACTGAAATAAGAAATTTACAAAGAACTGATGTTTTAGAAGTTGAGGAGGGCTTTACAAAAGGGCAAAAAGGGAGTTCTGCCATGCCTCATAAAAGAAATCCTATTCGAAGTGAAAGAGTAAGTGGTTTAGCAAGAATTTTGAGGAGTTACGTCTTAACAGCACTTGAAAATGTTCCACTTTGGCACGAAAGAGATATAAGCCATAGTTCAAATGAACGTATCATGCTACCTGACGTTTCAATCTGCTTGCATTTTATGCTCAGGGAAATGCAAGATATAGTTAGCAATTTAGAAGTTTATCCAAAAAATATGCTCAAAAATTTAAATATATATGGTGGTGTAATCTTTAGTCAGAAAGTTTTACTTTTGCTTGTAGAGAAGGGCTTGTCTAGAGAAAAAGCTTATAGCTTAGTACAAAAAAATGCGCATCAGGCCTGGAATACTCAGAATGGGAATTTCAAACAAAATATAGAGAGAGATAATGAAATTATGGATTTTATTGATCAAACTGACTTAGAAGAATGTTTTAATCCTTCAATTCATCTTAATCATTTAAGTGTAATATGGGAGAAGTTAGGTATCTAGGATTACTGAAAACCTTATCTAAGTTAAACCAGTGTTTTCAGAGGATTAATGACCAAAAAATTTAGAATTGAAAAAGATAGTATGGGAACAATAGAGGTTCCCATGGAAGCTTTGTGGGGTGCTCAAACACAAAGATCGATAGTAAATTTTTCTATTGGAGAAGAATTAATTCCAATTGAGTTAATTTATTCACTGACCCTCATAAAAAAAGCTGCTTCAATTGCGAATTTCAATTTAGGTTTAATAAATAAAAGAAAAAAAGATTTGATTGTAGAAGCATGTACGGAAATACTTGATGGGCTTCACGATTCACAGTTTCCCTTAAAGGTTTGGCAAACAGGTAGTGGCACGCAAACAAATATGAATGTTAATGAGGTAATTTCAAATATTGCAGCTTTAAAAACTAATTCAAAGCTTGGTAGTCATCAACCAATTCATCCGAATGATGATGTAAATAAATCTCAGTCAACTAATGACACTTTTCCTACTGCTATTCAAATATCTGTTGTTAATGAAATAATCAAAAATTTAGTCCCAACGATCAGAGAACTTACTAAGGTCCTTGATAAAAAAAGTGAAGAATGGAAAGACCTTATAAAGATAGGAAGGACCCATTTTCAAGATGCAGTTCCCCTTACTTTTGGGCAAGAAATATCAGGATGGTCAGAGCAACTTAAAGATGCTGAGAATGCAATTATTATGAGTCTGAATGAATTGTATTTCTTACCATTGGGAGGAACTGCGGTTGGTACAGGGATTAATTGTCCAAAAGGATTTTGTGAAGAGTCTATAAAATCAATTTCCGATGATACTAATCTAATGTTCTATAAATCAAAAAATAATTTTTCTATCATGGCCTCGCATGATCGTCTTGCTCAAGTAATGAGTCAGATAAAAATACTAGCAGGTGCATTATTTAAAATTTCAAATGATATAAAAATTCTATCTTCTGGTCCAAGATCAGGAATATATGAACTAATTATTCCTCAAAATGAACCTGGAAGTTCTATTATGCCTGGTAAAGTAAATCCAACTCAATGCGAAGCCTTATCAATGGTATGCACTCAGATAATGGGTCTTGAATATGCAGTCTCAATGGCAAATTCTAGCGGCACTTTACAGATGAATGAATATAAGCCTCTTATTGGATTTAATATTCTTACAAGTTTAAAATTACTTAAAAGTGTAATTGAAAACTTCAGAATAAAATTAGTTGATGGGATGGAACCTAATCAAAAGAGAATGAAGTTAAATTTAGAAAATTCACTAATGTTGGTTACAGCCATAGTGCCAAAAGTTGGTTATGAAAAAGCAGCTGAAATTGCAAACCTTGCCTTCAAAGAATCATTAAATTTAAAAGAGGCAACAATTAAATTGGGTTATTTAAACGAAAATGAATTTGATGAAGCAATGAATATCAATTCAATGATTTGATTAAAAAAATTTAAAAATTATTGTCAATTCTTTTTGTTGCAGGATTAATATCTTCAGAGACTTTTATAAGATCATTAGATTCAGAAACAGGAAAACGATTAATAGCTTTTAATGCTATTTTAGCTTTGCTTTTTAATTTATTACTAACACCAATACAGTATTGCACTTGAGAAAGGACATCAATTGATCTTCTAATAATCCTCACCACATCACCTTCGTCTAATGAAGTATTAAAAACTAAATCTTTCCATTTTTTTCCTTTTGCCCATTCGGAAATAATTCCAGTCAACTCTGTTTCTAAATAGATAGGAATTTCAATATGATACTTATTTTGTTGAAAAGAGACTAATTTTCTTAATCCATCTAATTCATTAAAAACATCTATTACCTTTAAAGAAGGCTTGAAATTACACCAAAGATTAGGCCTCCTTACATCAACACATATAGCTTGAATAATTGCAGCTAACTCAGGAGGATCTAAATCGTCTAAATAACCACTAACTAAAACAAGACCAATCCATAATTCATTTTCACTTCTTATTGCACCAACTGTTTGTCCAACTTCTGTCAATTCCAAATCATTTAAACAACCAAAATGATTCAAAATTTTAATCAAATCAGTAAAAGTTCTCCAGTGTTGATTTTCTTTATCCTCAAGAAGTTTTTTTCTAATATTTATTTCTTGTTCAACATCAATAATTCTTTTTCTATATTTCTTTAATTTCTTGGAGTCTCCAAATCTGTGTGCGGGATGATCAGTAACTGTTTCTTCTAAATTATTAATTTGTTGCTTTTGTGCCAAAACTTCCGTTGTCAAATCATATTGTGGAGTTTGTAAATCAATTTTTTTAGAAACTTCTAAAATTCGATCCGCATAACACTGCGACATATCATCTCCCCTAAATACCTCTCCAGAAAAATACATCTTTGGCGCTTCAAGTCCTAAAACATCAATTGCATCCAAATCATTAAAAATACTTACTATGTATGAAGGTTTTATAAGAATAAATATATTATCAATTGTCAAACACAATAAACTCTTAATTTTTTGGGATTCATATATTTTCTTACAAATTAATCCTGGAACAATTTTTCTTTTAATTTGGGGAGCTTTGATTGAAATTAAGCTTCCATCTTTAATAAATGGAAGTGCATTTGTTATCTCTTCTGATAATTTTTCTGCTGATTGTTTTTCTAAAATTTTCAAGAGTCTTCTCTCTTCTTTAAGACGATTTTTTAACTTTTCGTATGCATCAAAATCTTTCCATGAAACGTTAGATGTAATTTTTTTTAACTCAATTAAATCCTTATCTAAATTTTCAAGAATTTTATTCTCACCTGATGATTCACCTAAATATAAAAAACTACCAAAACTTCTTTTAATTAATTCTTTAGACTTCTCTAAAGTATAACTTTGTAAAAGATTAAGTACCATTCCATAGCTTGGAGTGAATTGACTTTCTAAAGCATTTGGTTTACTTATAGCCAGTGCACTTGCTTCTTTGGCACCTTCGAATCTTGTTTGTAATGTAACAACATATCCCTGGGTATCTTTTCCTCTTCTTCCAGCTCTTCCTGACATTTGCAAAAATTCACTGCTAAATAATAATCTATGGCCATCTTCTGTCCTTTTTGATAAAGAAGAAATAACAGTTGTTCTTGCAGGCATATTTATTCCTGCAGCAAGAGTTTCAGTTGCAAAAACAACTTTTATTAAACCTTGCTGAAATAATTCCTCAACCAATTCTTTCCATGCAGGCAATAATCCAGCATGATGCGATGCAATACCGCGTTTTAATGCCTCGCATTGAGATTTATCTTTAATTGCTTCCTGATTATTTTTAAGATAAACATCTAATTTTTGGGATATCATATTTGCTTCTGAATAATTTACTAAAGTTAAATCTTTTATATTCTCAATAGCCTTGTCACATCCTCTTCTACTAAAAATAAAGTAAATAGCTGGCAACATACTCCGTTCAGCTAGTTTCGAGATCACAAAGCCAATTGAAGGAGACTTTGGTTGCATTATCCTGCCCACTTTCCCTCTTGTTTTCTGCCCTTTAGGAGCTCTCCAAATCTTACAGTTTGGATGAATTCCATTACCCTTATTATTTAAAAGTGGATGGAAGCCTTTAACACTACAAAAAATAAAATCAAGTGGGACTGGTCTCTTATCACTATTAATTAGTACTGTGGGGCCATGAACTTTTTCTATCCAATTTTGCAATTGATCTGCATTGGCTATTGTTGCTGATAAAGCAATTATTTGAGTTCTAGTAGGGCAATGGATTATAGTTTCTTCCCAAACTGTACCTCTTTGGGGGTCATTCATATAATGACATTCATCAAGAATTACAGATTCTAAATTTTCTAAGGGATCATCAAATTCATCAAATTCGCCATAAAGCATGTTCCTAAAAATCTCAGTCGTCATGACTAAGATTGGTGCTTCTCTATTTATGCTGATATCTCCTGTTAAAAGACCAACTTTATTCTCACCATATTGATTAGCAAAATCTCTAAATTTTTGGTTTGATAGGGCCTTTAAAGGTGTTGTATAAAAAACTCTGCTCTCATGAGATAAGCCTCTATAGATAGCAAATTCACCTATCAATGTTTTACCCGAACCTGTTGGTGCTGTTAAAACAACAGAATTTCCGCTATTAATAGCTCGTATTGCTTCTAATTGGAAATCATCTAGCGGAAAGGGGAAATATTCCTCTAAATTAAGCAATAATTGTGATTGAAGAGAGGATGAGTTAACTTCTTAATATATGATCTATATAGATATTAATAAACAAAAAATACCTTGCAAACTTTAAAAGTAAATCTAAATCTTTTTAATTAAATCCAATATATTTTATTTTGCCAAAATGAAAAAAGTAAAAATTCCAAAAAATAGAATCCGTGAATTAAAAACATTTTCTTTAGGTAAAAAATCCTTCGAACTTCTAAGTTTAAATTCGCAAAATAAAAAACTTATAGACTTATGCAGTAATGATTATTTTGGATTAAGCAGGGACAAGGATTTAATAAAAGCTGCTTACGAAATAAGCTTGTTAGAAGGCTTTGGTTCAGGAAGCTCTAGGTTTATTACAGGTTCAAGACCAATCCATAAATTATTAGAAACAGAACTTGCCAAGTGGCTTGATCAAGAGAAAGTATTACTTTTCCCAAGCGGATTTCAAGCAAATATAGCCGCTATCCAGGCTTTAGCAAACAGAAATAGTATCGTAATAGCAGATAAATTGATCCATAACTCTTTATTGGTTGGAGTCAAAGCTGCTCAAGCAAAACTAGTTCGATTCTCACACAATAATTTAAAAGATTTAGAAGATAAAATTATTAAATCTAACCCCACAAAAAATTCCATTTTAGTTGTTGTTGAATCTCTTTATAGCATGGAGGGATCAATTGCCCCGCTCAGAGAAATAACGGAAATTTGCAAAAAAAATAGTGTACAATTATTAGTTGACGAAGCTCATGCAATTGGAATCTTGGGACCTGAAGGCAGGGGTTTAAGTTTTAATTGTCGTTCAGATATAACTATGATTACTGGAACTTTTGGAAAAGCATTTGGAAGCGGTGGAGCTTTCATAGCTTCCAATTCAGAGATTGGAGAATATCTTATCCAAACAAGTGGTGCATTTAGGTATACAACCGCACTTGCGCCATCTTTAGCTGCTGGGGCGCTAGAAGGTTTAAAAAAAATTTTAGAAAATAAAGAATGGGGGAATGATTTGTTATCTTCTGCAAATGTATGGAAAGATGAAATTATTAAAAATTTTAGTTTTCCAGTTCAGGGAGATTTTCACATTTTATCAATTATTGTTGGCCAAGAAGAGAAAGCAATTTATCTACAAAAATATCTCGAAGAAAAAGGGTTTTTAGCAATTGCGATAAGACCTCCAACTGTTCCAGTGGGGCAATCAAGAATCAGAATAACAATACGAAGAAACTTAGACTTTAATCTGCTAAATAATTTCATTGCAGTATTAAAAGAGTTTAAATGAAACAAATTATTACTCAACATGGTTGGGGACTAAATAAATATTTCTGGGATGATTATAAAGTTGATTTTTTAAATAATAATTGGCATTGGCAAGATAATGACAGGGGCTATTTTTCGACAAATAATTATCAAGCAAAATGGATTGAAAGCGAATCTAAAAAAGAAATCAGAATGACTTTATGCCATTCATTTGGTTTTCATTTAATGCCAAAAAAAATTTTAAAAGAAGCAACTCATATTGTTCTTATAAATTCTTTTAATAATTTTCTTCCTTTTAGTAATAAGAGAAACTTTATTTTGAGGTCTCTAAAAAGAATGGAAACAAAAATCATAAAAGATGAACCTAAGGATATGTTGAAAGAATTTATATATAGATCATTTATGCCAAATCATATGAATAATAGTTTTAAAAATATCTTTTATAAAAGTCTAGAGAGTTTAAATAAAACTCTTCTTTTAAGTGATTTAAAAGAACTTTACATCAATAGAGATTTTCCAGTATTTTTAAGAAAAAATTGCAAAATTATTTTTATAAAATCAGAAAATGATTTAATTCTTGACAACGAATCAAATAATAACTTTTTAGATTCCTTAAATAAAACACTTGAAAGGAAGCCAATTTTAATTAAATTAGCTCAACAAGGTCATTGCTTGAATAATTTAAATTTATACGAGATCTTACGTAATACGCTTAACAATTGAAATGAATAGTAAAAAGTGGAATGAGAAAATAAAAAATAATTTTAATGATGCTGCATATCGGTATTTAGAGCATTCAAATATTCAGAAATTTTTTGCAAAAAAGATTGTTCATCTTATCAAAGAATTAAATCCTCAAAAAAAAGGTGAATGGATAGATCTAGGATCAGGACCAGGACTATTAGCAGATGAAATAGAAAGAATTTCTCCCCAAAAAGTATCCAGAATTGATTTCAGCAAGAAAATGCTTCTTGAGAATAAATTATCTAGAAAAAAAATTTTATGGGATTTGAATAATGATTTACCTTCTGAAATAAATAACTGTTCTCTATTAACATCTAACTTTTGCATACATTGGTTAAACAACCCAGAAAAGATAATAAAAAATTGGTTTAACAAATTAACACCTGGAGGTTTTTTAATCATTTCATATCCATCAAAAGATTGTTTTCCTGAATGGAAAGATACTTGTAAAGAAATTGATATTGAATATAGTGGTCTTAATTTCCTTTGTTCTAAAGAATTATTAAAAGATTTCAAATCAACTGAAATACATTATTCAAAACGGTTTAATTATCTTGAAAATTTTGAAGATGTATATAAACTTTTTAGAAGCATTAAAAATGTAGGAGCACAATCAACAAACTGTAAACGCAAAACAGTGAAAGAGTTAAAGGAAATTCAAAAGTTTTGGCCAAAGAATTACAATAATACAGTGAACCTTTCATGGCAAGTTGAGATTCAAATCATAAAGAAATTATGAGGATTCAGGATAGTATTTTCAAATTTATAATTTGTGGAACAGATACTGATATTGGAAAAACTTTAATAAGCTCTTTTTTCGTTAAAGGATTAAATTCCTTTTATTGGAAACCTATTCAAAGTGGGATTGAATCGCAAACTGATAGTCAAACTGTAGAACAACTTGCACAAGTAAGTAAAGAGAAAATAATCAAAGAAGCTTATGTCTTTACAAAACCTCTTTCTCCGCATTGGGCTGCTGAAATAGATCAAAAAGCTATTAACTTTGACAAGTTGAGATTGCCAAAAGTACAAGGGCCACTAATTATAGAAACTGCAGGTGGATTAATGGTTCCAATAACACGCAATTTTTTGCAAATAGATCAAATAAAAGAATGGAATCTTCCGGTAATACTTGTATGTAAGAGCTCACTTGGTACTCTTAACCATACCCTGCTTAGTATTGAGGCCTTAAAACGAAGAAATATTGAGATTTTAGGTTTAGTAGTCAATGGCGAAAAACACCTAGATAATCCAAAAACTCTAGTTGATTTTAGTGGTATTCCTTTAATTGCTGAATTTCCTTACATCAAAAAAATGGACTCAAATAATTTAGATATACTATGGAAAGAACTAGACATCAAGAATAAGTTGATCTCACTATTAAACTCAAAAATAAGTTAAATGAAATCTTTGGATTCAAAAACTCCAAATCAAGATTGGCACCCAAATATTTGGCCACCTTTTACGCAAATCAATAACAGCAAACCGCAGATAGAAGTAACTCGTGGTAAAGATGCCCTCCTATTTACTAAAGATCCTAAGAAAGAACTAATAGATGCAATTAGTAGTTGGTGGGTAACTCTTCATGGTCATAGTAACGAATATATTGCGGATGCTATTTTTGATCAATCAAAAAAACTTGAGCAAGTTATATTTGCTGATTTCTTACATCCACAGGCAAAAAAATTAGCTGAAAGACTTAGTGAATTAACAAAACTAGAAAGATTATTCTTTTCTGATAACGGTTCTACTGCAGTTGAAGTCGCTTTAAAAATTGCCTTCCAATCATGGCAAAATAGAGGGGAGACAAGAACTCAAATAGTAGCTTTTGATGGGGCATATCATGGCGATACATTTGGCGCAATGGCTTTAGGTGAAAGAAATATTTTTAATGAGAATTTCGATAATCTTATGTTCCCAGTTAGAAGAGTCCCATGGCCTTCAACTTGGATGAACGATGAAGAAGTAGAAAATAAAGAAAATAAGGCGATCCAAAAATTAGAAACTCTTCTTAAAACTCCCACAGTTGCAGTAATCCTTGAGCCACTTGTTCAAGGAGCAGGAGGGATGAATATGGTTAGGCCTCAGTTTATAAAAAAAGTTTCAGAAATTATAAAAAATAATAATTCTTTGTTAATTGCTGATGAAGTATTGACTGGGTTTGGAAGATGTGGAACCCTTTTTGCTTTTCAAAAGGCAAAAATCATTCCTGATTTAATGAGTATTTCAAAAGGTTTAACTGGTGGATTTTTACCGATGGGAATAACTTTATGTAAAGAAAAAATTTTTCAATCCTTTATTGATGATTCCCCAAGAAAAACTTTTTGGCATGGACATAGTTTTACTGCTAATCCTTTAGGTTGTGCTGCAGCAAACGCTAGCCTTGATTTATTAGAAAAAGAACCACAAAAATACCTTTCATTTGAAGAAAAACATTTATCTCATCTAATTAAATTTAAAAACTTACCTTATATAAAGAAGGTTAGGGTATCCGGCACAATAGCTGCCTTCGATTTAGATATGGGAAACAAAAAAGGTTATTTCAATAATATTGGGAAAGAAATTAAGAGTCTTGCAATGGAGCAAGGTTTATTCATTAGGCCCCTTGGGAATGTTATTTACCTCTTGCCGCCTCTCTGTATAACAGATGATCAATTGGGCAAAAGTTACTGGATAATAAGGCATATCTTAGACAATCTTTAGATAGAAGTTTAAGGTCCCTGCAATATTGCATTTTCCACATCTTCTCTATTAATGCAGTAGGAAAATAGTCTTTTAGTTTCTTGTCCTTCACTTTCCCATGTAACACTTAAATCTTCTTGTTCAAAAATAATAGTTGCATTCCAATTTGAAAGTAACAGATACCATTTAGATGGATTATTAATATCCTTCACAGCACCTAAACCAGTTAGCCACAATTCCAATGATTGCAGTGAATTTTGATTGATAGGTTTTTTAGAGGGATTCACAGACTTTTTTTAAAATTATTTAATTAGCCAAAGCGGTATTGTCTCTAATTCTTTTCCAGTAATAGAAGCAATAAAAATCGAACCAATTAAACTTATAGAAATGATGATAATTAAAAGGAACAAAGAAAACAATTCTCCATTCGAAAAAGGTCTTCTATTTCCTATTAAATTTTGATTATTAGAATCGATTACTAAATTATTTAAAACATTAGTATTATTTTTAATCCTAGAGTTTTCTTTTAGTTTGTCATCATATATTTTCCTTAAATTACTATTATTTAAATGTTCATAAGCTTCAAGAACTTCTTGAAATTTACTTTTAGCAACGTCTATTTCTAATGAAGTTGTATCGGGATGCAACTCAATAGAAAGTTTACAAAATGCCTTTCTTAATTCATGATTGGATGCATTTTCATTTACACCTAAAATTTTGTAATAGGAAGTTTCCCTTTTCAAAATAATCTTTTATTAATATTGTAATTCTAATAAATTTTTACTAAATAGAATGTATTTAATGGATGGTTAAAATTCATATTAATAACGAAATGAAAAAACAAAACATTCCAGAAGAAATTCTTTCCTTAATAACTGAAGAAGAAATAAATTTATTTCAAGAGTTACAAATTAAAATTAAAGAATTAAATAATAAGACCAATCTCACAAGATTAACTGATGGTGATGATTATTGGGTATCTCAAGTTTTTGACAGCATTTGGCCATTCAAAGCTTTCACGAATATTAATTTTGATAATAAAAAATTTTTAGATATTGGATCAGGCTGTGGCTTCCCAGGTTTAGCTTATGCAATAACTCATCCTAATTCTGAGATTTACCTAATTGATTCTTTGAAAAAGAAAACAGATGCAATAAAAATTTTAGTTGAGCAGATCAATTTCAAAAACAATATTCATGTAATCAATGATCGTATTGAGAATTTAGCCCACCAACTGTCAATGAGAAATAATTTTAATATTGCAACAACTAGAGCGGTTAGTAATCCATCAACAGTTTCAGAATATATACTACCAATGTTAAAAAAAGAAGGGTTTGGAGTTTTATATTGTGGCAAATGGACGAATCAAGAAAGCAAAAATCTAGATAAAACTTTAGAAATATTAGAAGGGAAAGTTAAAGATAAAAAAGAGATACTATTACCAAGAAATAAAGGCACCCGAAATATTATTCTTATTCAACCAAAGAATTTTTGTCCTGAAATTTACCCAAGAAAAGTTGGCAAACCTGAAAAAAATCCATTATGAAATTATTTTCTTGATAATCTTTTAGCATTCTTATCTCCAAACTTTTCTTTTAAATTTCTCAATTTTTTTATAACTTTTTTTGGGTTTATATGACCTTCTAATACTTTCAATAATTGCCCTTCAGAAACATCCACATCGAGTAAATTAGAATTAGATCCTGGAAACCAATGACTGCCATTCCCAAGCAGTTGATATCTAGCTCTTGCAAATCCATCCATATCCAACCACTCTATTAAATTAGAAAGCCATAGCAAAACGGGAATATTAATATTACCAGGAGTATATTCCCAACTCGGTAGATTTCTATTCCAATTTTGGTGCCACTCTAGACCTAAAGCATTAATTGATTCCTGCCTTAATCTATTTATTATATTTGGAACATACTTATCGGATTCTGATAACAACGAAACAGCTTCTAAATGAAGATCAAAATCTGTCTCTTTTGCGATACCCACACTAATGGTATGGACATTATTATTTCTTAAACAAAAAAGATCATTAAAAACTATAGGATGAAGTGGTCTACAAAGTTCCAACATTTTGTTTGAGGGAGTATGAAGATGTCCTCCTTTATCAGTAGGACTTATTATAAAAACCCCAAGATCATACTTATTTGCTAAATTTATAACCTTTGCATTTTCCTGATTAATGAAATACCAGTGCAAATTTACATAATCAAATAAATTTGTTGAAATAGCCTTCTCAATTAGCGAAGATTTTCCATGCGTCGAAAATCCAATTGAACCTATTAAATTTTGTTTTTGAAAATTTCTTAAAATGTCAATACAACCTCCATCTTTAACAGATTGGTGTAAATGCTCATCAGTATTGATCCCATGTATTGCAAGCAAGTCAATTCTGTTAACTTTCAATTTTTCAATACTAGTCAAAACATCTTTCTCAAAAATTTCCGGATCAATATTTGGTGGGACCTTTGTTTGAATAATATTTGGAATTGTTTTAGTATTTTGAAACCCCATTCCTAATTGCACCTCAGAAGTTCCATAATACTTAGCAGTTTCGACATGACTAAGGCCATATTTGTTAGCCAGTTTCAAAATATTCTCTACTTTGTTTTGTTCTTTATAAGAAATCTCAGAGAAATCTAATTGATCCCAACTTTTTTGAAATCTCATGCCACCCAAAGATAAAATAGGAATCTTCAGATTGGTTCTACCAAATCTACGATATTGCATCTTTTGTATATTAGTGCTTATTCATTCTCGGTGGCTTTCCAAATGTTTGAAACATATCCCTATCGAGACTATTCTCTAGATCATCTAATTCTTCGAATTTGACCCAATGAATACAATCAACAGGGCATGTATCTATTGCTTCTTGTATAACATCAGAGCTATCTCCATCTTGCCTAATAGCTCGACTTCTACCATGAAATTCATCAACAGTGAAAGTGTTCGAAGCGACGTGAACACAGTACTGACAACCAATACACTTTGCTTCATCAACCCATACAGCTTTTTCGGCTAACTTACCACCCAAAACGGGCTCATAGCCTGTAATCTCAATATTTTCTTCGGTATTATGAAATGGATCCGTAAAATCCATATCTTGGCATTAGTTTTCCCACTTAGTTAAGACCAATTCAATAGAACCATCATTTTTATTTTTTTGCTCTACGATTTGATATCCATCTTCTTGAGTTTTAGAAACAATTGTTTGGTAAGCATACATTTGTGTAACTTTAGAGATAAATCTTTCTACTGGAATCTCAAATTTCCATAGATCAAGGTCAGTAACTAATTCATATGCATTAGAATTATTATCCCATTTAAATCCAACTTGGGTATCACCAGGTAAATTCATGCTTATATCAACGGCTGTGAATTGACCTTTATATCCTTTTACAAACTTATCTTCTTGATTAATACTATAACCGAAATGATTTAAAGCTTTAATTAATGGCTCTGCTTCTTTGAGCTGGGTTTTAATCGTACTAAAATGTGACATTAGATTCGTTATTTAATTGTGTTAAGTTTTCACTTTGATTAGAGAGGAAAGCATCAGATGTTTTATTCATTACTGTTACTTTACCGAGAGCGTTTTCGAGATTCTTTGTAGCTTCATTGCATGAATTACCAATAAATCCCTCAACAGTCTCTTCAACCCTTCCGTCTTGATGAATTTTGAATCTCAATGTTTTTTGAGGCATTAAATTCAAGTACTTAGTACTTTTACTTTATATAGAATAACGAAAATATTTTGTTTCAGTTGGTACAAGTTAAATAATTTTAATTTTTATATTGAATATCTGATAAATAATTTTTTTTTTGCAAAGTTCTAGTAAAAAAATTTAGTTTTTTTAATTATAAAAACCTTGCATACCCATTGAATCCAAGGCTGTTTTTGCTTCTTCCATAACAGATGGCTCCTTATCGAAAAGGGCTATTTTGGTACATTCATCAACGAAACTTTCTTGATATGTATTATCTAATTTTTCATACAGCCTGCACAATGACCAGATGCAATTACTTCTTACACCAGATTCATTATCAATCTTTAAACTTATAAAAAGTTGTTCTGCTGCTAACTGAGCGTTTTCGAAAGAAACATTTCCAATTTCAGCTAAAGAACTAGATGACCATAACCTTACTGCAGCCACATCATTCTTTAAAGCACTAATTAATGGCTTTAAAACAATTTGGTCATCATAATTAGCTAAGCTCCACGCAGTTGCCCTTCTCACATAAGCATTATCATCAGTCTCCAATAGACTGACAAGTTTCTTAACTGCGCTAGGGCATGGATTACGACCTAAAGCATATACTGCACTCATTCTCTCAACAGGACAAGGTTGATCGAGTAATGGTAACAAAAGGGGGAAAGATCTTTTATCTCTATATTCACAAAATATTCTTAAGCCTTGTATTCTCTCTTCTCTGTTGCCTTCAAGCATTTTTAAAGCTTCATTGCACTCTTGAGTTATGTTTAAACCTTTTGAAAAATTATCTTCATCAATTTGCTCTAAAGGATCTATTTCAATCTCTAAAGCCAATTCTTTAGCCAAAATATCTGGATCAACTGCAATTTCAGCAAGGCTTTCTTTTTTAGGATCCTTATTTTGTGTCATTTTCAAATACTAAAAATATTAATTCATGGGGGCAGGCGACATCATATCTCCTGGCAACCAAATTCTTGCACTAACTGCAAAGAAGGCAATCCCAAAAAGTGCAACGATAGCGAAAGGTAAAACTTTTGTCTTAATAAAACCCAAAGATTTAAAATTAATTAAGTCAATAATAACCTGTTTAATATACTTTTAAAAATTTTTCCTTGGTTATCATTTATTTTTTGCATTTTGTCTTAACTGACCACAAGCAGCATTTTTGTCTAGACCTCTGCTTTTTCTGAGGCTAACAGCAATGCCATTATTAGAAAGTCTAGATTGAAATAATTGAAGATTTTTTAAAGATACTCGTTTAAATTCAACCTCATCAATTTGGTTGTACTGTATTAGATTTACGTGACATTGAAAACCTTTTAGCAAATTTGTCAATTCATTAGCATGTTCTAACTTATCATTAACCCCACTAAGCATTAGATATTCAAAACTTACCCTCCGACCAGTATCTTTTACAAATTGCTTAGAATCTTCAATTATGTTTCTGATCTTGTAGTTTTTAGCACTTGGTATTATCGTTTCTCTTATTTTTTGGTTTGAAGCATGTAGGCTTATTGCTAATGTAAATTGACAATTACCTAAAATTTGAAAAGACTTTTCTGATAATTTACTTATCATTTTTGGAACAGCAACTGTGCTTACAGTTATCTTTCTCTGACTAATCTGAAAATCCTCGTTTATGGATCTTATTGAAAGAAGCAATTGTTCAATATTCAACAATGGTTCACCCATTCCCATGAACACAATATTAGTCACTTTTCTATTCATTACATTTTCAATAAATAAAATTTGATCTAGGATTTCACTCGCTTTTAAAGATCTCTTCAATCCTTCTTTCCCAGTCGCGCAAAATTTACAGTCCATAGGGCATCCAACTTGACTCGAAAGACATGCAGTTAGTCTTTTTTCAGTTGGTATGCCGACACATTCAATACTTTCATGATCACCTGTAGAAAGTAATAACTTTAGAGTGCCATCATTAGCCAATATTTTTTCTTGAAAACAAAGTTCGTTTACTTTAAAACCATCATCCTTTAATTTTTTTCTAAAATCTAAAGGTAAAACTTCTATTTGTTCTATATTTTTATTCTTATTTTTATAATTATATATCCAACTGTAAATTTGGCGTCCTCTAAAAGCAGCCTGACCATAATCTAAAGCTATATTTTCTAAATCTTTAATACTACTTCCAAGAAGATTTTTCAAATTATGAAGTCTTTAGTTCAGAACTATTTTTACCATAACAGCAAACCATGTTTTAAAAAGAATTCTGTAAGAATAAGTGCAATAAATCCAATCATGGCCATTCTTCCATTAAGTCTTTCATTATAAAAATGGAATCCATAACGAGGTAATTTTCTTTTGGGAACAATCTCTGGCTTAATCATCACTCGTAAATTAAAAATTTATTCTAGTAACTAAAAATAATAATAGATAATATTTATTCATCAGAAAGAAGGCCCTCCTCCTGTAATCCCTCTAATGCTGCAGGATCTGGTAATTGATCTTCAGAAAATTGATTTTCAGCACTTGGTCTTGCAAAAGCAGCGAAATTACTTGAAGAAGGATCTATTCCATGTCTGTTACGAGTAGTTTCCAAATCTTCATCGCTAGGATCATCAAGTATTGCAGTAGAACTTACTGCAGGTGATTGTGGCATATCAACTGTATAATCTGGTCTTAAGTTCTGTGCTCTTCTATATCCACCAGATTCTTCCGCAAGGATATCAGGATGAGGACCAGCTTCTGAAGCTAATTCCTCTACAAATCCGCTAAAACCAGTGCCTGCAGGTATTAATCTTCCGATAATAACATTTTCTTTTAAACCTCTCAACCAATCAGATTTACCTTCAATTGCAGCTTCTGTGAGAACCCTTGTAGTTTCTTGGAATGAAGCTGCTGATATAAAACTATCTGTATTGAGAGAAGCTTTAGTTATACCCAACAAAACAGGGGTGAACTCTGCTGGGGCTCCTCCTGTAATTGCCATTGCTTGATTTGTATCTTCCACTTGCCTCAATTCTATAAGTTCACCTGGTAAGAGAGTAGTATCCCCAGCATCTTCTATACGGACTTTACTTGTCATTTGTCTTACAATAACCTCAATATGTTTATCATCAATTGAAACACCCTGAGACTTATAGACGTTTTGAACTTCATTCACCATACTTCTTTGTAGTTTTGAAATAGATTCTCGAGCAGCATCAATTAAAGGTTTTACATCTTTTAAATCGCTGAAATAGCAATCTAATAATTCATGCGGATTTATTGGCCCATCAGTTAAAGTCTCTCCACCTGAAACTTGTTGTCCATCACTAACCATTATATTTTTTCCAATTGTTAGTTGATATTCATTAACTAAATCATCTTTTTCAATAACAGTTAAAGAAACTGATTCTTCATCATTACCTTGTTTAATCTGAACAATTCCTGATTTTTTACATAAAATTGCAGAATCTCTGGGTCTCCTAGCTTCTAACAACTCTTCAATTCGTGGCAATCCTTGAACAATATCCCCAGTTTTCTGTCTCTCAAACACAAGTAAAGCTAAACCATCTCCCCTAAGAACTAAATCTCCGTCTTTAACATGTAAAACAGAGTCAGGAGAAACCATATAAGGCCTGCCAAGTCTAAGTGTTACTGAACTCTTAGAAATTTCTTCGATTTCTCCACAAGAAGTGGACTTCTCTGATTCACTAACAGGATCACCATCAACTACTCGATCACCAATTTTAACGACTGCTTTACTGCTTATCTTAATTTGAATTTTATCTTGTTCTCTTTCAACAATTATCCTTCTTATGGGCTCATCATCAACAGCATTTGGCAATTGAACCAATCCCTTTTCTTTACAAAGAATTTGAGTGGTTGCTATTACATCTCCTGCTTTAACTGTTTGATTATTTTTGACTTGCAATTCTGTATGAGTTGAGCCATGACTAGAGTCAGATATCGTATCTCTTCTTACAAGAATAGACTCTAAAATTACTAAATTTAACCTATTTATAGATGCATCATGTTTATCTTCAATCGACTCGACATCAATTGTCATTTGAGGAGTAGCATCAAAGCTTTCGACTCTCAAATGGGTTCTAAGAAGTTCAACTCCTTCAACTGATTTTATCAATTCACCGTCTTTATAGGTCAGTCTTTGGATAGCTTTTAAACCTAAATGTGGTCCTTTTTCTTGCTTAACATGAGATAATTCTGGTAATTCTGCTTCATCAGGTATAGTAAACTCCTCTACAGTTCTTAATAATAGGCCTTTACATTTGGAGGTTTCTATTTTCTGCACAAATAGAATTTCGTTATTATCAATACCATCTAAAATCTTTTCACCAGGATTTACTAAATTACCTTCTTCTGTAAATCTATTCAAAACCTCTTCATCGTCGCACTCATGAAAAGTTCCATTTCTAACAGTTATTTCACGGAGGATGTCATTTTTCTGAGTTACAGTAACAATTCCTGATGTTTGACTGAATATATCTTTTACTACTTCTGTTCCTGCTTCAATCCATTTCATATCTTCAATCATTAGAAGAGAAATATCTTTGTTTATTTCATGTGTCTCTTGAGGAATCCAAAGCAATGTTCCGCCATGACTTACTTCAAAACCATTTTTAGATGATCTTGCCTTCTTAACACTTAATCCCGGAGAGTATTTTACTAATCCTCCAGTTTTTGTACGGAACCTTTCATCAGTTAAATCTGCTATGACTTCACCATTACTGATTTTATTACCAGGCGAAACATTTAAACGATAAGTAGTTCCATCATTAGATTCCAAATTAAATATTTGACCTGAGTGTGTAGATTCTTCAATTAATTTAAAATTGCTTATGGACATTGAAGTGGTAACAATTTGAACTTCTCTTGAATCTCCTACTGAATCTCTTAATCGAATTTGTCCGCCAAACTCACTTGCTTGACTTGCCTCTGCTAAAACAGTTTGTTCATTTACAAACTTTCCAGATGAGATAACTGGTCTTGCATTAGGTGGTAAATTATAGACATCACCTGCAAGTACCCACAATCTACCTAATCTTTGAGCTTTTAAAGTAATATTTCCTTGCCTATCTGTAACTTCCTTTGGTTGAATAACCTTGTCATACCTGACTTGACCGCCTAAATCACAGATAACATCTTTTGTAGCTTTTTCAACGCTCTTTTTTACTGCTCCAACAGTAATCTGAGCAACTGTTATGTCAGAATTAATTTCTTCACCATCTTCAACGAATAAAAGAGATCCACTCGAAACTTCAATTTTTTGAGCTTTATTAGAATTATTTCCTTGAGGAATTATTTTTAGTATGAAGTCAACTTCTGCTTGTTTAGCTTCTACGCCATGTGGAGTTCTATAACCTCTAATCTTTGCTTTTGAGCTAAATTCAACTTTACCGGAAATCTTTGATCTTACTACTCCACTTTCAGCAGTTGATACACCTCCTGTATGGAAAGTTCTCATTGTCAATTGAGTTCCTGGCTCTCCAATAGATTGAGCAGCAATGATGCCAACTGCTTCACCTAAGTCAACCAAGTGATTATGAGCCAAAGCCCATCCATAACATCTCCTACATACAGATCTATTAGCTTCACATGTTAATGGTGATCTTATATTGACTTTTGTAATTAATGCTTTCTCAATTTCTTTTGACAATGAAGGATCAATTGCAGTGTTCTTAGGAATAATTAAATTACCTTCAGAATCTAAAATATCTTCAGAGGTGAGTCTCCCAAGAAGCCTTGTTTCGAATTTACCATCTTCAGCTTCAACAACTATTGATCGTTCCGTTCCACAATCTTCTTCTCTAACAATTACGTCTTGGGCGACATCAACTAACCTTCGGGTCAAATAGCCAGAATCCGCAGTTCTTAAAGCAGTATCCACCAACCCTTTCCTTGCTCCGTAAGATGAAATTACATATTCAGTAACAGTGAGACCTTCTCTAAAGTTTGTTCTTATTGGAAGATCAATAATTTCGCCTTGAGGATTAGCCATTAATCCTCTCATACCAACAAGTTGTCTTACCTGAGACATATTACCCCTTGCGCCTGAATTAGCCATCATCCAAACTGAATTTAGAGGATCATTTTGGTTGAAATTATTTTTAACAGCATCGACTAATCTCTCATTAGTTTCAGTCCAGGTATCTATAACTTTTGTATGTCTCTCCACTTCTGTTATTTCACCAAGTCTGTAGCATTCCTCTGTAGCAGAAATTTGCTCTTCAGCTTGCCCTATCAAATTTTGTTTAGCTTCAGGAACTTTTAAGTCATCTACTGAAATAGAAACAGCAGCTTGAGTAGCATATTTAAATCCTAAGTCCTTTAAATTATCAGCCATTGCAGCAGTTATAGCAGTACCATGAGTTTTGTAAGCCCAAGAAACTAAATTTTTTAAAGCTTTCTTATCAACTACTTTATTCTTGAATGACGGAGGAGTTTTGGCTAAGGCAGGCATAGTAACTGGAATATTCTTTTTTGAGTTTTTAGTAGTTTTACGAACTCTAGAATTTTTTTTAGGTTTAGATGATGTCATGGTTTTAAGGTGAATAAAAAATAGTTTTTGAAGATTACGTTTTAGATACAGAATCAATGATTGTATAGTTCATAACTACTCTTCCAACAGTTGTTAGAACAAATCTACTGATTAAGTTATTCTGAGGATCAAATCTCTCTCTTCTTAAATTCCATATTTCTAATCTTGAACCATCTTCTAGTTCTTCAATTTTTTTAGGGCTAGTCATTTCGTCTTCATCTTCAACTTCGCCATTAAATCTAACCCATATCCATTCATGTAGACTTATTCTTTTATCTTCAAAAGCAGAAATGACATCTTCTAGTGAAGCAAAGGTAGTCTTATTCTGACCAAAGTCAGGTTTTTGATAATTAGGCTGCAAAGCCGTCAGATAATAAGATCCTAAAACCATATCTTGTGATGGAGTAACAATTGGTTCCCCAGTAGCAGGAGAGAGGATATTATTGCTAGCTAACATAAGCATCCGTGCTTCAGTCTGCGCCTCTAAAGCTAGGGGGACATGAACTGCCATTTGGTCTCCATCAAAGTCAGCATTAAATGCAGGACAAACTAGGGGATGAAGTTGTATTGCTCTTCCACCAACTAATTTTGGTTCAAAAGCTTGAATTCCTAATCTATGCAGGGTAGGTGCTCTATTTAAAAGAATTGGGTGGCCTTCAATCACTTCTTGAAGCACCTGCATAACTTCATCATCAGCTTTTTGTATTAATTTTTTTGCAGCTTTTATATTATTTACAATATTTTGGCGTATTAATCTATGAATTACAAAAGGTTGGAAGAGTTCAATCGCCATTTCTTTTGGAAGACCGCACTGATGCATTTTTAATTTAGGTCCCACGACTATGACAGATCTTCCTGAATAGTCAACACGCTTACCCAAAAGATTCTGTCGAAATCTTCCTTGTTTTCCTTCAATGATATCACTAAGAGACTTTAAGGCTCTATTGTTTGCCCCTACAACTGTTCTTCCTCTCCTTCCATTATCTATGAGAGCATCAACTGCCTCTTGAAGCATCCTTTTTTCATTTCTTACTATGATTTCTGGAGCTAAAATTTCTTGAAGCCTAGCTAGTCTGTTATTTCTATTAATTACTCTTCTGTAAAGATCGTTTAAATCAGAAGTTGCGAATCTTCCCCCATCAAGCTGAACCATAGGTCTAAGATCAGGCGGTATCACTGGAATTGCATCTAAGACCATCCACTCTGGTTGTGCGTTAGTTGCGATAAAATTATCAATAACTCTTATTCTTTTTATAAGTTTTGCTCTTTTCTGACCCTTACTATTTGTAATTTCTTCCCTGAGTTCCTCAGCAACCTGATTTAAATCAAGATCCTCAAGTAATTGTTTTAAGGCTTCAGCACCAATACCAACAAAAGGTTCATTTTCAATTGTTGAATCTTCAGCATATATTTCATCTTCAATTTCCAACCATTCATCCTCAGTCAGTAATTGCTTATATTTGAGTTCTTTATGATCACCTGGATCTAAAACAACATAACAATTAAAATAAACTATTTGTTCTACATCTCTAAGAGGAATATCCAAAAGAATAGCGACATAACTAGGAATTCCCTTCAAGTACCAAACATGGGAAACTGGCGCAGCAAGTTTTATGTAGCCCATTCTATGTCTTCTAACTCTACTTTCAGTTACTTCAACTCCACATCTCTCACAAACAATGCCACGATGCCTCACTCTTTTATACTTACCGCAATGACATTCCCAATCTTTAGAGGGCCCAAAAATTTTTTCACAAAACAATCCATCCATTTCTGGTTTAAGTGTTCTGTAATTGATAGTTTCAGGTTTCGTAACTTCACCAACCACTTGTCCATTTGGTAAAGTTCTCTGTCCCCAATCCATTATTCTTTGTGGAGAGGCTATTGAAATTTTGACGTAATCAAAGTGGTTTTCTGTTCTTAAGTTGCTGTTTGTCATTTTTGGGAGTTTATTCGGGAATTTAAATTAAAAGTTTTAATCAAGTATTTAATCTTCCTCATATTCAGAGGTTCCAAGTGATTCGTAAGTTGGTCTAGATGGAGTATTCCTTCTCGGATTTATATCTTGCATTAAATCAACCTCTTTTCCTTCATCTGTATAGACCCCAATATCTAGTCCTAGAGATTGTAATTCTCTCATAAGAACTTTGAATGACTCAGGAGTACCAGGTCTTGGAATTGGTTTACCTTTGACGATTGCATTTAGAGCTTCATTTCTTCCTTGCATATCATCAGATTTTACAGTTAATAGTTCTTGTAGAGTATATGCTGCTCCATATGCTTCAAGTGCCCATACTTCCATTTCTCCAAGCCTTTGTCCACCCTGTTGAGCTTTACCACCCAATGGTTGCTGTGTAACGAGAGAGTAAGGACCAGTAGATCTGGCATGAATTTTGTCATCCACCAAATGAACTAACTTAAGGAAATGCGAGTATCCGACTGCAACTGGCTGATCAAAAGGTTCTCCTGTTCTACCATCTTTAAGTAACAATTTGCCTGGATCTTCAGGATTGTAAACCCATGCTTTACCTGGCTGTTTTGAGGCTTCCTCTAAAAATGCTTGAACAGTCTGATGTGATTTTTCAGCACCATACATTTCATCAAATGGTACAACTTTAACCCTACAATTTAAGTTTGAAGCTGCCCAACCCATCAATAATTCAAAAACTTGACCCACGTTCATTCTACTTGGAACTCCTAAAGGATTAAGAACAATATCTACTGGAGTTCCATCAGGAAGATAAGGCATATCTTCTCTAGGTAAGATTCTGCTAATAATACCTTTATTACCATGCCTACCAGCCATTTTATCGCCTACTTGGATTTTCCTTCTCTGGGCCACATAAACTCTAACAACCATATTTGCCCCTGGAGGTAATTCATCACCTTGTTCTCTAGTGTAAATTCGAACATCCAAAACTCTTCCCTTTTCAGTCTTTGGGACCCTAAGGGAGTTGTCTCTAACATCACGAGCTTTTTCTCCGAAAATCGCTCTCAAAAGTTTTTCCTCAGGAGGTTGGTCTGATTCCCCTTTTGGTGTAACTTTTCCTACAAGGATATCTCCACTCTCTACAAAAGCACCAATCCTAATTATTCCCATTTCATCAAGATTATTCAAGCTATCTTCAGAAATATTGGGAATTTCTCTTGTAATTTCTTCTGGTCCTAACTTTGTTTGTCTTGCCTCAATTTCATATTTTTCAATATGTACTGATGTATATAAATCATCAGTTACCATCCTCTCGCTCACAAGAATTGCATCTTCATAGTTGTATCCTTCCCATGGCATATATGCAATTAAGACATTCTGGCCTAATGCTATTTCTCCACCTTCACAAGCTGATCCATCTGCCAACACTTGCCCAGATATAACTTGATCTCCAATTTTTACAATAGGTCTTTGGTTTAGGCAGGTATCTTGATTTGATCTTTGATATTTTTGAAGATAATGAAAATGTTCGTTGCCATCATCATCTTTAATAACTATCTCATTAGCGTCTACATAAGATACAGTCCCATTAACTTTTGTAATAGGTACCATTCCAGAATCTCTTGCAACCTGAGATTCTAGACCTGTGCCCACCAAAGGACGTTCTGGTCTAAGCAATGGAACGGCTTGTCGTTGCATATTTGATCCCATCAAAGCTCTATTTGCATCATCGTGTTCCAAAAAGGGAATGAGTGAAGTTGCAACTGAAATTACCTGAACAGGAGAAAGTTGAACATAATCAACTTGATGAGGAGGGACTTTTTCAAAATCTTGCCTATATCTCACCGGTATTAAATTTGCGAGTATATTCCCATCCTTATCAGTTGCAACATCTCCTGGGGCAACCCTACACTCATCTTCTAGATCAGCAGAAAGGTAAACAGGATTACCTTCTTTGTTAACCTTTCCATTATTAACTTCCCAAAAAGGAGTTTCAATGAAACCATATTCGTTAACTCTTGCATGTGTAGCTAAAGAATTTATAAGTCCTGCATTCGGACCTTCAGGTGTCTCAATAGGACATAATCGTCCATAATGTGATGGATGAATATCTCTCACTGCAAAGCCTGCTCTTTCTCGTGTTAAACCACCAGGACCTAATGCCGAGATTCTTCTCTTATGTGTTAATTCAGCTAAAGGATTAGTTTGATCCATAAATTGGCTTAATTGACTGGATCCGAAAAACTCTTTTATTGCAGCCACCAAAGGTTTAGGATTGACTAGTTGAGCAGGAGTAAGAGAATCTGTTTCTCCAACAGTCATTCTTTCTTTGATAATCCTTTCTAAACGATTAAGTCCTACTCTTACTTGATTTTGAAGAAGTTCTCCTACAGATCTAACCCTTCGGTTACCAAGATGGTCAATATCATCCAAACTTACACCGCCAATATCCAATTCCAAGTTTATTAGGTAATCAATAGTGGAAAGAACATCTTCATGTGTAAGTGTTCTCACTTCATCTGGTACAGTAAGCCTCAATTTTTTATTTATTTTATATCTTCCAACTCGGCCTAAATCATATCTTTTTGGATCAAAAAATCTGCTTTGTAATAGTTGTTGTCCACCAGAAACAGAGGGTGGTTCCCCAGGACGTAGCTTCTTATAGAGCTCAAGTAAGGCCTGATCTTCTGAGTTTATACCTTCTTCATTGGCTGACTCAATTGAGCTTTGATAAAACTCAGGATGCCGAAGTTTATCAACCACATCATTATCAGAAAGTCCCATTGCTCTCATGAGAACATGAGCATTGATTTTTCTAGTTTTATCGACTCTTACATAGAGTAAATTATTTTTATCCGTCTCGAATTTTAACCATGCGCCCCTATTAGGAATAACGCTGGCATTGTAAGTTCTTCGCCCATTTTTATCTTGTTCATCTTTAAAATATACTCCTGGACTTCTAACAATTTGGTTAACAATTACTCTTTCAGCTCCATTAATGATAAAAGTTCCTCTTTCTGTCATTAAAGGTAATTCCCCAATAAATACCTCTTGTTCTTTAATTTCTCCTGTCTCTTTATTAATTAGTCTGCAAGTTACATACATTTGAGAAGCAAATGTCGCATCTCTTCTTTTAGCTTCTTCAACATCATGTCTAGGTCTTTTTAACCTATATTCTTCTCCAATAAAATGTAATTCTAATTTACCTGTGTAATCAGATATTGGAGAAAAATTTTGTAATTCCTCTATTAAACCTTTTTCCAAAAACCATTTAAAGCTTGCTCTTTGTACTTCAACCAAATCTGGTAGATAAGTAGCTGTTTTTGCTACTTGTAAAGCGCTACTGCTCATCCAAGAAAACCTGCGATTTTGTGAGATTTACTATTTACCTTAAATCTACTCAATAATTATTTTTTTAACTTTTCTTTTTATTTGAAATCAATCATTAAATCTCGATTTCAACAAAAAATCAATTTATTAAAAACAAAAAAATTGATCTTTCTAGTCGCAAAACTGTTACCTTAGAAAGTTAAAACTAAAAATTAAGAAAATTTTCCAGTAATTCCTAATAATAGCAGCTGATATGTCAAATTAACAAGTCAAATTTAAACAAATCTTCAGCATTCTTAAATGACTCTTTGGCAATTGTTTTTAATTGAGTAGATCTAAGATCTGCCATAAATTTGGCTACATTTTCAACAAATGCAGGTTCATTTCTTTTACCTCTGTGAGGAACAGGCGCTAAAAAGGGCGAGTCGGTTTCAATTAAGTATTTATCATTAGGAACTATCTTGGCACATTCATGAATTGCAATTGCTTTTGGGAAAGTCACTATCCCACTAAAACTTATATAAAAACCAAGATCCAAGAATTGCTTCATTTCTCTTGGAGTTCCTGTCCAACAATGAAGTACTCCTTTAGGACATTTACCTCTTTTAGAGAGACTATTACATATATCAATCATGTCATTTGCAGCATCTCTGCAATGAATAATTACAGGCAAATTTAGTTCATAAGCCAACTCCATTTGCGGAATAAGAGCATCAATTTGTTGAGTTTTATTATTACTTTTAAAAAAATCCAAGCCTAGTTCTCCAACCGCAACAACTTTTCTATCTTCTTGAGCTGATTTTTTTAAAATAGACTTGGAACTTAGTTCCCATTTTTGTGCCTCTAGCGGATGCAACCCCACTGAATAATAAATCTCATTAAATTTTTGGGATATTTTTTTTAATTTAGGAATTTCTTTTAATTCACAACAAGCATGAACCAACTTTTTTATACCTTTTGAACGCAACCTTTCAACAACATCTTCAAGGTCTTCTTCAAAATTTTCGAATATTAAATGACAGTGTGAATCTATGAGTTCAATATCGCTCATAATTTTGATCTGTTTATTAATTAGTCGTGAGTGTATTTTTTACAATGTTATTGATTTTTGATTTCTTATTAGCCCCATTATTCTTATGTAGAACATTTTTTTTGACTGCTTTATCAATTAAACTAAAAGTCTTATTAAGAGTTTTTTTAATTAAATTTTTATTCTCTTCGCTAGGATCTTTTTTAAATTTTGTACAATTTTCTAAAGTTCTTTTAGTCAAAGTCTTAACTGTAGATTTGTATGATTTATTAATTAAACGATTTCTTTCCGCAATTTGTATTCTCTTTTTTGCTGATTTGTTATTGGCCACTTGAGACACATAAATATAAGATTTTAATCATAACAAATAAATCGACAACTTATCAATCCTATATAATTTAAATAAGGATTAAATTTGGACTTGTGCCTTTCAATTAATAAAAAACTAAAAATATGAAGATCGTAAGTAATAAAAAAGAAGCTTTCCAAGAACTACGAAGGATCTCTAATAGAACTAATTTAGAAAACAATACCAAGATAAATTTAATTGTCGAAGAAATTCTTCAAGATGTAAAAACTAATGGAGATATAGCTGTAGAAAAATATACAAAAAAGTTTGATGGTTTCAATCCTAAACCTATGCAAATAAAGGCGAATGATTTAAAAGATGCATGGAATAGAATTGATAGCAATTTAAAGTGCGCACTTCAGGTAGCACATAAAAGAATTAAGAAATTCCATGAAAAAGAAATTCCATCATCCTTCTCTATAAAAGGTGAACATGGTGATACAGTTCAAAGAATATGGAGGCCAGTAAAAAATGCAGGAATTTATATTCCTGGAGGCAGAGCTGCTTATCCAAGTACAGTATTAATGAATGCGATACCTGCAAAAGTAGCTGGTGTAGAAGAAATTATCATGGTATCTCCAGGTAATAGAGAAGGAAGGGTTGATGAAACTGTTTTAGCTGCAGCTTACTTATCAGGAATTAATAAAGTTTTTAGAATTGGAGGAGCTCAAGCAATTGGAGCTTTAGCATTTGGTACAAAACAAATTGATAAAGTCGATGTTATTTCAGGTCCAGGTAACATTTATGTAACTACCGCCAAAAAATTAATTTACGGTTCTACAGGTATTGATTCCTTAGCAGGTCCAAGTGAGATATTAATTATTGCAGATGAAACCGCAAAAAGTACTCATATAGCCTCTGATTTACTTGCACAAGCAGAACATGATCCCTTAGCTTCATCAATACTTCTGACTACATCACAAGAGCAAGCTAAAGAAGTTTTAAAAGACGTTTATAAAAAAATAGATGATCATCCAAGAAAAGAAATTTGTATGGAATCAATAAAAAATTGGGGATTAATTGCTATTTGTGAAAATCATGAATCATGTATTGAACTAAGCAATAACTTTGCTCCAGAGCATCTAGAAATTTTAGCTTTTGATCCAAAAAAGATTCTTGACGGTATAGAGAATGCAGGAGCAATATTTTTAGGAAAATGGACACCCGAAGCAGTAGGAGATTACCTGGCCGGACCAAATCATACTTTACCTACATCAGGAAATTCAAGGTTTAGTGGATCTTTAGGAGTTGAAACTTTTATGAAAAATACTTCAATAATAGAATTTAATGAAGAAAGTTTAAAAGTTAACAGTCTTGATATTATTAACCTTGCTAAAAGTGAAGGATTACATAGTCACGCCAATTCAGTACAAATAAGGTTTAAGGATTAGCCCACTTTTGAGGGAGAAAAAACAACTGGAATATTGTTTTCAATTTTACCAACCAATACTTTGTCTGTAAGATCAACAAACAATCCGTTTTCTAATACACCCGGAATATTATTTATAGTCATTTCAATCTCTTTTGGATTCTTAATACCATCATTAAACAATACATCTAAAATTAAGTTACCTTGATCAGTCACTATCGGGCCTGCTTTTTTGGTGGCCATTCTTAGAGTAGATATACCATTCATTTTTGAAATCGATTCCTGCACTTGTTTCCAAGCATTGGGAAGAACCTCTACCGGCAAGGGAAAAGATCGATTTAAATTTTGTACAAGTTTGGTTTCGTCAACAACAATTAGCAATTTATTAGCCTTAGATGCAACTAACTTTTCCCTGACATGGCATGCTCCTCCCCCTTTTATCAATTGAAATCTAGGATCAACTTCATCTGCTCCATCAATAGCTAAATCGATTTGAGAAACAGAAGCTAAATCAATAAGTGGGATATCGAGTTGAAGTGCTAAAACTTCTGACTGAAAGGAAGTTGCAACACCTCTTATATTTTGCAGTTTTCCAGAACGAATATTATCAGCGAGACTTTTTATCATAAGAGCGGCTGTAGATCCAGATCCTAATCCAAGGATCATGTGACTTTTAACCTCTTGAATTGCTGCATCAGCAACTATTTTTTTCATCTGAGTTTGTGAATCCAAAATCTTTTTTTTGACTTTATAGTTTATTAAATTTCAATGGGGGATTTATGTCAAACCTGGGAGTGGTTCTGGTTTGATATTAATTTGTATCTCTTTATTATCTCTTAAAACATTTAAGAGAAATATCTTACCTATCTGAGCTTTTTCTACTTCGTCTAGCAAAGCCTTAGGTTCATCTATAGAGATATTTTCAGCTGCTATTACTAAATCTCCTCTTCTTAAACCGGCTTTTTCAGCAGGACTATTAGGTATGACTGATTGAATTAAAGCTCCATTTCTTTCAGGTAATTGAACTAGTGAGTTAGGATCTTGATTATGTTCTTTAGCAATTCTAGGATTTAAAGAAATCAATTGAACTCCTAAATATGGATGTATAACTTCCCCATTTTTAAGAAGCTGATCTGAAACGCTTTTAGCTAAATTAATAGGTATTGCGAATCCTAGACCTGCCCCTGGGCCGCTTCTCACCAATGTGTTAATACCTATTACCTCACCATCTGAATTAATAAGCGGACCTCCAGAATTCCCTGGATTAATTGCCGCATCAGTCTGTATAAGATCAAGCCTTTTATCTGAAAACCCAAGACTATTAATGTCCCTATGTAGGCTACTTATAATCCCTAAGGTAACTGTTTTTTCTAGACCATAGGGCGTGCCTAAAGCAATTGCCCAATCTCCAACTTCGAGATCTTCAGAATTTCCAAGTGGAGCAAAACTAGAAAAGGTAGATTCCTCAATTTTTACTAAAGCCAAATCAGTTACTGCATCTGTTCCCAAAACTTGTCCATCACAAATAGTTCCATCTGCCAAAGTTACTGAAACATCATCAACTCTCTCTACAACATGAGCATTAGTAAGAACCAAACCATTATCATTAATAATCACCCCAGAACCTTGACCTCTCTCTCTCTCAGGATTAATTCCTTGCTCTCCAAGTAAATCCCTTAAAAGAGGATCTAGTAAAGTTGGATCAAATTGTTGTCTCTCAACCAATCGCTCAGTATCAATTTTTACAACTGCAGGTCCAACATTTTTAACTGCAGATGAAACAAAATTATGACTTTCATAAGAATTAGAAGCTAAAGCTTCAGCATTTTGAAAAAAATTAAGTAAATAAAAACTAGAAATAATGGCAATTTGGATTAAATTAATAAATTTAATCTTTAGCTTCTTCATTATATTTTATTTTAGATTTATAAGATAATCTAATTGAAGAAACATATTATTGTTGTTTTTTTTGTTTACATCCATAAAATAAAAAATTTTCAATTTTTATAGAAAAAACTTTTTTATATGTGAAAATTATTTTAAATTAACTTGAATAAATAAATTTGAATAAAGAAAACCAACGTAAATTGGAAACTCTGTTAAAAAGAGTGGCCAGTGTAAGGGATTTCGAAATCTGCAGTTTTAAAATAAAAACTAATCAAAATCCAATCGCTATAGAAATTATTATAAAAAAAACTAATGAAGATGATATTTCACTTGATGATTGTGCGCTTTTTAATAGCCCAGCATCTGAAGAAATAGAAAATTCAAATCTTTTAAATTGTTCATATGTGTTAGAAATTAGTAGTCAAGGGGTCAGTGATGAATTAACCTCAGAAAGAGACTTCAAAACTTTTAAGGGTTTTCCAGTTAATGTTGAGTTAAACCAGAAGAATTCAAAAATTAAATTTCTGAATGGTTTACTTTATGAAAAGTCTAAAGATTATTTAGCCATTAACATAAAAGGTAAGATAAAAAAAATCCCTTTGGATGAAGTACTTAAAATTAGTCTTTGTACATTGAAAGATTAATTATTTCCACCCATAATTTAATTTTCCCATCATAGATGGCATTAGTTATTCTCCCAGGCTTAAACAATCTTATTGAAGATATTAGTGAGGAAAAAAAGTTACCTCCTAATATCGTAGAAGCAGCATTGCGCGATGCTTTGTTAAAAGGATACGAAAAATATAGAAAAACTTTTTACATTGGAATTAACGAAGATCCATTTGATGAAGAATACTTCAGTAATTTTGATGTTGGACTAGATCTAGATGAAGAAGGTTATCGAATATTATCGAGTAAAATAATTGTTGAAGAAGTTGAAAGTGAAGATCATCAAATATCATTAGTAGAGGTTAAACAAGTGGCCGATGATGCGCAAATAGGTGACACAGTAGTTTTAGACGTCACCCCTGAAAAAGATGATTTTGGGAGAATGGCTGCTGCAACAACAAAGCAAGTTTTAGCCCAAAAATTAAGAGATCAACAAAGAAAAATGATCCAGGAAGAATTTGCAGATTTAGAAGATCCTGTTTTAACAGCAAGAGTCATAAGATTTGAGAGGCAATCAGTCATTATGGGAGTTAGTTCAGGTATTGGTAGACCTGAAGTTGAAGCAGAACTTCCTAAGAGAGATCAATTACCAAATGATAATTACCGGGCAAATGCAACTTTTAAAGTATTTTTGAAAGAAGTTAGCGAAATAGCAAGAAAAGGGCCACAACTTTTTGTAAGCAGAGCAAATGCTGGTTTAGTAGTTTATTTATTTGAAAATGAAGTACCGGAAATTCAAGAAGGTACAGTAAAAATAGTTGCTGTTTCAAGAGAAGCAAACCCTCCTTCAAGAGCTGTTGGGCCAAGAACTAAAGTAGCTGTTGATAGTGTCGAGCAAGAAGTAGATCCTGTAGGTGCATGTATTGGCGCTAGAGGAGCGAGAATACAACAAGTAGTTAATGAATTAAGAGGAGAAAAAATTGATGTTATTAAATGGTCATCTGATCCAATTCAGTATATTTTAAACTCTTTAAGTCCTGCGAAAGTTGATCTTGTGAGACTAGTTGACCCAGCAGGACAACATGCACACGTACTAGTTCCTCCTGATCAATTGAGTCTCGCAATTGGTAGAGAAGGTCAAAATGTTAGACTTGCTGCCAGATTAACTGGTTGGAAGATTGATGTTAAAAACTCACATGAATACGATCAGGAAGCAGAGGATGCTGCAGTTTCCGAATTAATTACTCAAAGGGAAGATGAAGAAAATCTCCAACGAGAAGCTGAGCTAAGATTAGAAGCAGAACAAGCTGAACGTGCTGCAGAAGATGCAAGATTAAGAGAACTTTATCCCCTTCCTGAAGATGACGAAGAATATGGAGAAGAACAATATGATGGTGAGCCTTTATCAGCTAATGATCAATTTGAGGCCTCTCAAGGTGGTGAACTACCTACTTACGAGGAAAGACAACGGTGATAAAACAAACCCCTGTCATGCGTATTTGCATTTCATGCAGGAAAACCTACGACAGGAAAAATCTTTTTAAGATTACCAAAGATCATAAGCAAGGCATCATGCTTCAAAAAGGTATGGGTCGTTCAGCTTATATCTGTAAGTCAACAAAGTGTTATTCAGATTCAAAGATCAAAAAAAAGCTTCAAAAAGCTTTAAAAACATTTTTAGAACCTGAATTTATTGATATTTTTGAAAAAGAAATTGCAAGCTACAATGACCAGCCCAATAAGAGAATATAATAAAATTAGATTCTTTTTAAATTCAAAAAAGTAAAATCAGATTAAATGACTATCAGCGACAAAATAAGAATATATGAACTTTCCAGAGACTTAAATCTGGAAAATAAAGATATATTGGATGCCGCCCAAAAACTCTCAATTTCTGTCAAAAGTCATAGTAGTTCTATAACGGCAGAAGATGCAAATAAAATAAAAAGTCTTATTAATAAAAAAAATTCAGATAAAAAAATACTTTCTATTAATAAACCGTCTTTTAAAGAGGAGACCTCCAAGCAAAAGAAAGATGATAAATCTCCTTTTTCCTCCTCTACAAAAGGAGAAGGATCTCTCAAAAATAATTCAAATAAAAAGCCCTTATTAATAAAACCTCTTAATAAACCCGAGGCTCCAAAAAACATTTTAAATCAATCCAAAAATGTAAACAAACCTACTATTATCAGCACAAATTCACAAACCAAAACAAATCTTCGAAATCCGAATTTAAATAATAAACCTTCGCAAAATTTTAACCGAGATAAAAAAAATACTTTCAGCAATACCACAACTCCACCCATCAAAAGTCCTGCAAAACCATCTATTCAACTAATTGAAAAACCTAAAAATATAATTAATTATAAAACTAACAAAAACGTCTATAACTCAGAAGACAAAAGACAATTATTAAACAGATCTGATCAAAATAAGAACAGACCTAAATCAAAAAATCTTGATAATAAAAAAAATACTCCTGAGCTCGTTGGAGCTCCGATAAGGAGAGACGAAACAAAGTTAAACCCCAATAAGCAAAATTCTAATAATAAACAAAACGTTTCTTTTAAACAATCTAACCCCAACAGACTTGGTGCTCCAAACAGAGCTGGCTCATTCAATAGACAGGGCAATCCTAATAGAACTGGGGCTCCAAACAGACCTGGGGCTCCAAACAGAACTGGGGCTCCAAACAGACCTGGCGCCCAAAACAGACCTGGCTCATTCAATAGACAGGGCAATCCTAATAGAACTGGAAGCCCAAATCGTCCTAATGGTAATTTCAGACAAAGCGATTTTAATAGGCCTGGTTCTAAACTCAATAGCCAAAAGCCCACTGGGATTAGGAAACCTGTTTCTCCTAATGAACTTTTACGGATTCAAAAAACTAATAAATCCGAGAAAGACAAACTAAGTAAAAAGGTTAACGAAAAACCGACTATAGATACATCTAAACAGAAGGCTAAGGCTCCTAATAGTCGTCCAAATAGTGCCCTAAACTCTAAAAAACCACCCAATAGAGCATTTTCAAATAGTTCAAAAAAACCAGGCAGGACAGATTGGGACGATAGCGCGAAACTAGAGGCATTAAGAAATAAAAATCCACAGAAACAAAGACAGAAAGTTCATATTATTGGAGAGAATGATGATCCACTAACTTCAGAAACAAGTGGATACTCAGGTGAAAAAGTTTCAATACTATCAGCCAGTTTAGCCCGGCCAAAGAAAGAGAAAGCTTCTGAACCTAAATCTCAAAAATCTTTAAAACAATTTAAGAAGAAGAAAAAAGAGTCCACAAGACAAAGGCAGAAAAGAAGAGCTATGGAATTAAAGGCCGCAAAAGAGGCTAAGCAGGTAAGACCTGAAATGATAATAGTTCCCGAAGATAATTTAACGGTTCAAGAATTAGCAGATAAGCTAAGTCTTGAAAGTTCTGAAATAATTAAATCTCTTTTCTTTAAAGGAATAACAGCAACCGTAACTCAATCACTTGACTTAGCCACTATTGAAGCAGTAGCAGAAGAATTTGGAGTACCTGTTTTGCAAGATGATGTAAAAGAAGCTGCTGAAAAAACGGTAGATATGATTGAATCTGATGATATTGATAGTTTAATAAAAAGGCCTCCTGTTATCACAGTAATGGGGCATGTAGATCATGGCAAAACAAGTCTTTTAGATTCCATTAGAGAATCTAGAGTAGCTTCAGGAGAGGCAGGAGGAATAACTCAACATATAGGAGCTTATCAAGTTGAATTTGAGCATGAATCTAAAAAGAAAAAATTAACTTTCCTCGATACTCCTGGTCATGAAGCCTTTACTGCGATGCGAGCAAGGGGTACCAAAGTAACTGATGTAGCTGTACTTGTAGTAGCGGCAGATGATGGTTGTAGACCTCAAACACTTGAAGCTATTAGTCATGCAAGGGCTGCAAAAGTACCAATTGTTGTTGCAATAAATAAAATTGATAAAGAAGGTGCATCTCCAGAAAGAGTCAAGCAAGAACTCTCAGAAAAAGATTTAATTGCTGAAGATTGGGGAGGAGATACTGTTATGGTTCCAGTCAGTGCAATTAAAAAACAAAATATTGATAAATTGCTTGAAATGATTTTATTAGTTTCAGAAGTTGAAGATCTGCAAGCCAACCCTGAAAGATCGGCAAAAGGTACTGTAATTGAAGCCCATCTAGATAAAGCCAAAGGTCCAGTAGCGACTTTATTAGTACAAAATGGTACTTTGAAATCTGGAGATGTTCTAGCTGCAGGTTCAGTACTTGGGAAAATTAGAGCAATGGTTGATGAACATGGTAATAGAATTAAAGAGGCTGGACCATCATTCCCTGTCGAAGCATTAGGCTTTAGTGAAGTTCCAACAGCAGGAGATGAATTTGAAGTCTACCCGGATGAGAAAACTGCTCGAGCTATTGTTGGAGATAGAGCTACAGATGCTAGAGCTACAAAATTAGCTCAGCAAATGGCTTCGAGAAGAGTAAGCTTATCATCTTTATCGACACAAGCAAATGATGGGGAATTAAAAGAATTAAACTTAATTCTTAAAGCTGATGTTCAAGGGAGTGTTGAAGCGATATTAGGATCGCTAGAACAATTGCCAAAAAATGAAGTTCAAGTGAGAGTTTTATTCTCTGCACCAGGAGAAATAACTGAAACCGATATAGATCTTGCAGCTGCGTCAGGGTCAGTAATCATTGGATTTAATACCTCATTGGCATCTGGTGCAAAGAGAGCAGCTGATACAAATGATGTTGACATAAGAGAATACGAAGTCATCTACAAACTTTTAGAAGATATTCAATTGGCTATGGAAGGCCTACTAGAGCCCGATCTTGTAGAGGAATCATTGGGCAAAGCAGAAGTAAGAGCAACTTTTGCAGTTGGCAAAGGAGCTATCGCTGGCTGTTATATACAAACTGGAAAGTTACAAAGGAATTGCTCTCTAAGAGTTATTAGATCAGAAAAAATAATTTTTGAGGGTAATTTAGACTCTCTAAAAAGGTCAAAAGATGATGTAAAAGAAGTAAATACAGGATTTGAATGTGGAGTTGGTTGCGATAAATTCTCTTCGTGGACAGAAGGAGACATAATTGAAGCATTCAAATTTGTTACTAAAAAGCGTACATTAACTCAATAATTAAATTCTTAAACTTTTAATTTTTATCCTTATCAAGAATTAATAAAGTGGGAAATAGTATACAGGCACAAAGTTGAATTAAAAGATTATTTTGTTGTAATTCACTGCCGCTTGCAATTTTGGAAAGCATAATTAGAAGTCCTAAAAATGCTGAACCACTAAAAGCAATCCATAATATTTTCCTTAATCCCTTAAAAGGAGCTTGAGATTCCTTAAGTAATTTCTTTTTTAATTCAGGATCTATTTTTGACATAAATTCATTCATTTATAATATGAAGTCTATATGAAAATTTAAACATTTTAATTTTGCCGGTATAGCTCAGCGGTAGAGCAACTGTCTCGTAAACAGTAGGTCATTGGTTCAATTCCAATTATCGGCATTTAAAAGCAAAATAAAAAAAGAATGATTAGTAAAATTTTTAAATCTAAATATCTTTTTAAACTATTAATTTTTATCCCTCTAATTATTTATTTTGGCAAAAGAAGTTACATCGCTTTTGATGAAGGATTTTATGCATTACAAGCAAGATGGATACTAGATAAAGGCAACTGGACAATTCCTCTTTGGTGGGATGAATATGTTTTAGATAGGACAATAGGGTTGCAATTTTTAATTGCAAAGTCTCAAGACATCTTTGGAAGAAATATGTTTTCCGCATATCTGCCCACAACAACTGCTGCAATATTGATGCTATTTATAACTTACAAGTTACATGAAGAATTTTTTAATAAAAAATATGCAATTATATCTCCACTCTTACTTGCCACTACATATATATGGTTTGACTACTCACACCTAGCTAGTCAAGACATTATTTTTTCATGTTTGGTTACAATTGGAGTATTTTCCTTAGTCAAAGTAAAAAGTAAAGATAATAAATTTTATATTCTGCTTTTTGGTATTTGGATTGGTTTGTCTTTTATGATGAAAACTTTTCTAGTATGTGTACCTTTATTATCACTTTTACCTTATTTATATAAAAAAAAGAAAATTTTATTTAGTAAGTTCTTTTGGATTGGTCTACTTATTGGATTTGCTCCGTTTTTATTTTGGTCATTATCTATTAACCCTTATTTAGAGAAAAATATTATTTTTTACTTATTCGAAAAGTTTAATATTCTTTCCAATAAAAATACTTTTACAAATCCTATTTATTATTACTTTTGGAATATACCCGTAACATATCTACCATGGAGTATTTTTGGAATCATAGGCATAATACATAATTTGTATGAACGCAAAGAGAATAAATATATACTTGCCTTTTTTCCCTTAATCTTGATTGCAATATTAAGTATTTTTTCTACAAAGACTCCATATTATACTCTACAAATTTCATCTATTTTGACACTAAATTCTTATGTTGGAATTAAATGTTTATTTAATTCTGAAAAATATAAATCTACTTTAATATTTGTATCTTCGAAAATAATTCCATTCTTATTAGTCTCAATTACATTAATTTATTATTTTTTCTTTAAAAATACAAATAACTTTAACTCCAAGGAAAATGCATTTCTAATTCTTGGATTATTATTTTTTGGACTATCGTGGACATTTATAAAACATAAAAACTCATTTAAAGAAATATTAATAACACTCATCATTGGGCCTTACTTACTGACTTCATTCCTTTTACAATCAGGATTATTTACTGATAGATCAAGAGAAATAAGAGAAAAAATGGAATACGTTTCATCCCTTGATGTCGTAAAAAATCGACAAATAAAGGTTGATAAAAGTGGAATAAAAAATCCCAGATCTCAATCAAAAATCATAAAGATTTCTTTATTAACTCCGATATTAGGTGAAAGTTTGGAAAGTATTGATCAGTTAAATAAGTCAGAATTGGCATGGTCCACCGAATTTAAAGATATAAAAAACAATAATTCTGATTATGAAATAATATACGAGAACGATGTTTTACAGCCATGGAAATTAATATTAAAAAAAAAATAATCCATATATACTAAAGTGTCGTTAGCAAACAAATAAAGTGATGAAATCTGTTAATTCTTGGAATTTAACGAATAATAAACTTCATCAATTATTCAAAGAAAATAATGAATTTATTTCAATTAAAGTAAGAGGTAATACTTGGGAGCCAATAACTAGATGGCTGAGATTAGATTCAAGAATTTTTAGAGAAACCACAAGCAAAGCGAGAATAACTTTATGCGATATTGAATCTCTTGCAGAAATTTATAATTATAGGCCTATTAGATGGAAAGCAAAAAAATTAACACCTTTGACAACTAAACTCATTCCAAAATCTTTAAAAAATATTTGTCGTAAACTCCCAATAATTAAGCAACTAGCCTATGAACTAGAAATATTTTTTTATAAATATAATGAAAATATTTCCAACCACTTAATATCAATAGTAATTCCTGCAAGAAATGAGGCTGGTAATAAACAACTTTTAATAAATGCACTTAATAAATTCAAAAAAATACCCAATAAATTAGAAATTATATTTGTTGAAGGAAATAGTACTGATAATACATATGAGATTCTTCAAGAATTAAGAGAAAATTTCTCAGATTCCTTCCAAATATCTCTTTTAAGACAAACTTCTAAAGGAAAGAAGAATGCTGTTGTAGAGGGATTTAATATTTCAACAGGTGAAACCCTTGCCATAATTGATAGTGATTTCACAGTAGATATTGATGATAGTATTGCTGCAATCATGGAATCAACTAAAAATGAAAATATTTTAATTAATTGTGCCCGCACAACTTTCCCAATGGAAAAAGACGCAATGAGATGGGCTAACTATATCGGAAATAGATTATTTGCAATATTTTTATCAATTCTCATAAACAAACCAGTATCAGATTCACTTTGCGGAACAAAAGTTTTTTCTAGAAAATTTTTCAAACTTATGAAACAAAATGGAAGTTGGGATTCCAAATCTGACCCATTTGGAGACTTCACAATAATATTTGAAGCAGCAAACAATAATATTAAAATACTTAATTATCCTGTTAGGTATTATGCTAGAAAATCTGGAGCTCCAAATATATCGAGATGGATTGATGGATTAAAACTTCTTAAGGTTTGTTGGATTTATATGATTTCTGATATTTAAATTGAAATAAATTTACAGAAGAATTTTCAGAAGATTTTTAATTTCACCAAATTAGTAATAAAATAGTTAGATTCTTAATGAAGATAAATTCATTGGAATTTCATCGCATGGAACTTAATTTCGGGTTCAAAAAATTAAATAAAAAAAATTGCCAAAGAAAACAGTATAGAAAAATTCTTACTGTAAGACTTCCATGTAACCCAATATTTCCAATAGGTCCTATTTACCTAGCTGACCACATTCATAAATGTTTTCCAGAAATTGAACAACAATTTATTGATTTAGCAATAGTTCCATCTAATAAAGTTTCCAAATTCTTAGCTAGAAAAATTGATCAATTTAGACCTCATCTAATTATTTTTTCATGGAGAGATATACAAATATATGCTCCAGTTGATGGGAGAAGTGGGAATCCCCTTCAGAACTCTTTTGAGGTTTTTTACTCAAAAAATATCTTAAAAAAAATTAGAGGTTCTTGGGGAGGATTAAAATTGATTGCATCTCATTATGGAGAAATATACAGAAATACTACTTTAGTTAGAAATGGACTTAAAAGAGCGCAAAAATACAACAGAGATGTAAAAGTAATAATAGGAGGTGGAGCTGTTAGTGTTTTCTATGAACAATTAGGGAATCTACTTCCAAAAGGGACTATTATTTCTGTTGGAGAAGGAGAAAATCTTATAGAGAAAATAATTAGGAATGAACCAATAGAGGAAGAAAGATGTTATCTTGCTGGACAAGAACCTCGTAAAAAATTAATACATGAACAACCCTCAGGAACGATTAAAACTGCTTGCAACTATAAATACATCCAATCTATCTGGCCAGAATTTAATTGGTATATAGAAGGTGGAGATTACTATGTAGGGGTACAAACAAAAAGAGGATGCCCGCATAATTGTTGTTTCTGTGTTTATACAGTTGTAGAGGGTAAACAGGTTCGTGTTAATCCTGTTGATGAGGTAATAAAAGAAATGAAGCAATTATATGATCTTGGAGTTCGAGGATTTTGGTTTACTGATGCGCAGTTTATTCCAGCAAAAAAACATATTGAAGATGCAAAAATACTATTGCAAGCTATTAAGGATCAAGGCTGGAAAGACATTAATTGGGCTGCATACATAAGAGCAGATAATATTGATGCTGATCTTGCACAGCTAATGGTGGATACAGGTATGAGTTACTTTGAGATAGGTATCACTTCTGGATCTCAAGAGCTTGTAAGAAAAATGAGATTAGCATATGACCTCGAAACGGTACTAAATAATTGCAGAATGCTTGTCAAATCAGGCTTCAATAATCATGTTTCAGTCAATTATTCATTTAATGTTTTTGATGAAACTCCAAGCACCATAAGACAAACTATTGCTTACCACAGAGAGTTAGAAAATATTTTTGGCAAAGGCTTAGTTGACCCAGCTATCTTCTTCATTGGATTACAACCTCATACTCTCCTTGAGAAGTATGCAATAGATAATAACATTTTGAAACCTGATTATAATCCAATGAGCATGATGCCCTGGACAGCAAGAAAACTTTTATGGAATCCAGGCTCATTAGGGAAAAAACTTGGTCAAGTTTGTTTAGAAGCTTTTGATAATAAAGAAGATGAATTTGGTAAAACAGTTATCAACATACTCGAGAGAGAGTATGGTAAGTCTGCTTTAAAAGAATCCTTAAAAGTTCGTCCTTTATCTGAGAGAAAATTAGCTAATTCAAAACATTAAATTCTACTCTTATTAATCTTCTTTCTCAATTGAACTAGAAATACCTTTTGATTTTAATGATTCTGAATAAAATTCTGCCGGCTCTAGATCACAAACAATTACCAATCCCACACCAGTATTATGAGCCTCTAGCATTATGGAAATAGCATCTTGCTCACTTAATTGCGGTACAACTTCTCTTAGTGAAATGGTGACATACTCCATAGAATTAACTGGATCATTATGAAGTAAAACCTTATATTTAGGGGATTTATTTTTTAATTCGGCAGGTTTCTTTTCAATAACTGCAGAGTTATTACTTACACTTTGTTCTAACTTTATAGGAGCCATTAAAATTTATAATTTAGATAATAATATTAATTATATATTAATTATTCTTTCCATTGCAGCTAAGACATTTGACCGTGAGTTAAATGCTGACAAGCGAAAATAACCCTCTCCTGCTAATCCAAATCCGCTCCCAGGGGTGCCGACGACACTGACTTTTTGAAGAAGAAAATCAAAAAAGTCCCAAGATGTCATTTGATCAGGAACTTTTATCCAGATATACGGAGCATTATCCCCACCGTAAACCTTATATCCTGCAGTATGAAGTTTATTTTTCATAATATTTGCATTTTCCATATAAAAATCTATCAATCCTCTAACTTCTTTTTTTCCTTCAAAAGAATATACAGCCTCTGCTCCTCTCTGAACAATATAACTTACTCCATTGAATTTAGTAGATTGTCTCCTATTCCAAAGAGGCCATAATTCTATTTCCTCATTAGTTGAGCTAAAACCCTTAAGATTTTTAGGTATTACTGTAAAAGCACATCTAACTCCAGTAAATCCTGCATTCTTTGAAAAAGATCTAAATTCAATTGCGCAATCCTTTGCTCCCTCAATCTCATATATTGAATGAGGAAGATCCTCGTCTTTAATGAATGCTTCATAGGCTGCATCAAAAAGTATTAACGATTTGTTTTGAAGTGCATAATCAACCCACCTTTTCAATTCTTCTTTAGTAATGGTTGCTCCAGTAGGATTATTTGGGAAACAAAGATATAAAATATCAACTTTATTTTTAGGTAGTTCTGGCAAAAAGTTATTTTCTTCGTTAATTGCAAGATATGTCAATCCTTGATAGATACCATTTTCGAGAGCATTCCCAGTTCTTCCGGTCATTACATTACTATCAACGTAAACTGGGTAAACAGGGTCTGTAACTGCAATTGAATTGTCACTACCAAGAATATCTAAAATATTGCTACTATCACATTTTGAACCATCTGAAATAAAGATTTCTTCAGGAGAAATTTCACATCCTCTAGAAATAAAGTCATGCTCAGATATTTTTTCTCTGAGCCAAGAATAACCTTGTTCTGGTCCATAACCTCTGAAACCTTCAATTGTTCCCATATCATTTAAAGCTTTACCCATGGCATCTCTGCATGCTTTAGGTAGAGGTTCTGTTACATCCCCTATTCCAAGTTTAATTATGTCAGCCCCCTGATTTACTTGAGAATAAATTCTTACTCTTTTAGTAATTTCAGGAAACAAATAGCCGGCTTTGAGTTTTAAATAATTTTCGTTTACTTGGACCACTTTAGATAAAATTAAACCCATTATTAGGATAATGGATCAACGTGCTTTAGTGGTGATTAAATGTTAACATTATAGTAGTTATGATTAGATCAATAGATAATCATAGCTATGAATTCAATTTCAATACTTTAAAAGTCGTCTAAAACTAATACATAGCAGAATCTAATTGCTATTAATTTTAATTTAAAAGTAAATAATACTAATTTTAAAACTTTAAAAGATTTCTTTCTTAAAAGATAAAAATTTAGATCCTAAGTTTAGATGATTTTCAAAATTCAAAACACTCATAAACAATTATATGTCTCAGCAAATTATCATCGCTGAGCAGGCGCGAATTGCAGCACTACTCACAGATGATCGAGTTGATGAATTAATCGTCGCACAAGGTCAATATCAAATTGGCGATATATTTTTAGGAACAGTTGAAAATGTTCTCCCTGGCATTGATGCAGCTTTCATAGATATTGGTGAAAGTGATAAAAATGGATTCATCCATGTTTCAGATCTAGGTCCATTAAGACTCAAAAAAGGTATTTTGGGGATAACTGAATTACTAGAGCCAAAACAAAAAGTACTAGTTCAGGTAATAAAAGAGCCCACGGGATCCAAAGGGCCTAGACTCTCAGGGAGTATCTCAATACCAGGCAAATACTTGATACTTCAGCCATATGGTCTGGGTGTAAATATTTCCAGAAAAATAAATACAGAAACAGAAAGAAATCGTTTAAAAGCACTTGGAGTTTTAATAAAACCACCCAGCACAGGTTTACTTTTTAGAACAGAGGCGGAACAGATAAAAGAAGAACTTCTTATTGAAGATTTAGAAAACTTAATTCAACAATGGGAAAACATTTTAAAAGTTTCTGAGTCTTCTAGTCCTCCTTATTTAATAAAAAGAGATAATGATTTTTCTCTCAAGATTTTGAGAGATCATATTAAATCATCAACTAAAAATATAATTATCGATAGTAAACTTTCAGTTGAAAGAGCAAAAGATTTTTTAACAAATAATGAATCTAATTTAGATATTAAATTTCACGATAACGATTTAAACCAACATATTTTGGAAAAATACGAAATCAAGAAAGCAATTCAAAAAGCACTTCAACCTAAGGTAGATCTTCCTTCGGGGGGTTATATAATTATTGAGCCAACTGAAGCTCTAACAGTAATTGATGTAAACTCTGGTTCATTTACAAGATCCGCCAACTCACGACAAACTGTTTTGTGGACAAATTGCGAAGCAGCAGTTGAAATCTCAAAACAAATAAAATTAAGAAATATTGGTGGAGTGATTGTTGTAGATTTTATTGATATGGAATCTAGAAGAGATCAATTCCAGTTACTTGAGCATTTTACTTCTGCGATAAAAGATGATTCTGCTAGGCCTCAGATAGCTCAACTTACTGAGTTAGGTTTAGTTGAATTAACCAGAAAAAGACAAGGCCAAAATATATATGAATTATTTGGTAAAAAATGTTCTATTTGCGATGGTACAGGCCATGTAGAAAATATATTGAATTTCGAAATTTTTAATATGAAAATTAAAAATTTTGAAGACAAGCCTAATAAATCAAATATTATAAAACCTGCGGATATTGATACTTCTCAATTAACTGATAAGCAGGAAAAAATAACTGAAAAGGAAATCCTTAATCCCAACAACCAAAATAAGGATGATTCTTATAACAAAAAAGAAAATGATAATAATGATTTGAATACACCTAATCCAAAAGAAAAAAATATAATAACCGTAGACTTGACTGAGGAAGAAAAAATTGTTTTCAGTCAACTAGGTATCAATCCACTGATAAAGTTAGGTAAAGAATATCTCACTAGTAATAATTTTATACGTTTAACAAACGATAATAAAAACGTTAAAGAAAAAACATTAGTTAATAAAAAAACAACAAAAAAGGTAAAAAAAATCTCAAATTCTAAACAATCAGAAGATGTAGAGAGTAATATTCAAACAAATACAAATTCCCAAGATAAACCAACGAAAATACCTAATGAGAACAAACAAGATGAATTTTTAGATAAAAAGAATGAAATTGAATTTGAAGATGAGATAAATAATGCAAGAAAAAAAAGGAGAAGATCTTCAGCAAATATTGAATAAAATATCTGAAGTTGGATTAGATGAAGTTGGAAAGGGAGCAGTTTTTGGTCCAGTTTTTTCAGCAGTAGTAGTGATAACTAAAAAAAATAAAAATATCCTAAAGCAAATTGGAGTAATGGATAGTAAAAAATTAACTCCTAAAAAAAGAAAATTACTTTTGCCAAAAATTTTATTGCTTTCATCAGATTATGGAATTGGGCAATCATCGGTCAGGGAAATAGATAAGCTTGGAATAAGAGATGCAACAGAACTTTCCATGATAAGAGCTTTAAAAAAATTAAAAAAGAAACCAACTGAAATTTTAATTGACGGTCCCTTACGATTAAGACGATGGAACGGCGAGCAAAATAATATTATATCGGGAGACTCCAAATTTATATCAATAGCATCGGCAAGCATATTAGCAAAAGTATCTAGAGACAATCTAATGGAAAGGTTAGAAAAACAATACTCAGGTTACTTTATATTTAAAAATAAAGGTTATGGTACTGTAGAACATCTTTCAATTATTAAAAAAAATGGAATAACTAATCTGCATAGAAAAAGTTTTTTAAAAAAATCAAATCTTATTTGATTCGCACCAATACAAAAAGTCTTTAACTAATTGTTGTTGAACTCTTGACTTTATACCTAGCAAAATCCCATTTAATACAGAATGACCAGTGGATTCCAAAATTTTCTTTGGTATCAATTTCAACAAAGGAGGTTGACTTACAGATACACCTAGAAGCGCCTCGCCCTCTAATCCAATATCAGTTGCTTCCAAATTTGCTTTCAAAATAAGATTAAAGTCATCAATCATCCCCAGACCATCTAAAGTGCTTTCAAGGGCACTCATTCTTAAAATTCCATCTTTATTCTCTACCCCAATTGAAACAACAGGGTTAATATCTAATTGGAAAACCTTAAAACTTGTTACTGTATACTTGTATCTACCTTCTCCTTCAGGCACTAACTTTTTGGAGTCCAGCATTGCTCCAACAACTCTTTCTTCTTCCAAAAGATATTTAGAAAGATATTCTTTATTTCGTGTTACAGAAAGCTTTAATTTCTGTTTGGCATCAAAAGACAACAACATTTTCTATATCCCTCCAATGCTTATTTGAACTCTTTTTTTTCTTACGATTAATCATGCGCAAACAAGTTGCATATTTAGGTCCCAAGGGGACATATGCAGAAAAAGCAGCTCATATACTATCAAAGCTTGCCAATTTTCAGACACCTATATTTGTACCATGTAATGGGTTACATTCGGTCATTAAATCGATAGCCTACAACAATTGTGATGCTGCTGTAGTGCCTATTGAAAACTCTGTTGAAGGGGGAGTTACTGCTACTCTTGATGCACTTTGGAAATTTCCTGATATTTTTATCAATAGAGCGATTGTTTTACCCATAAAACACGCACTAATAAGTGATGGAGACATGTCAGTCATATCCGAAGTATTATCTCATCCTCAAGCATTAGCTCAATGTTCAGAATGGTTATCTGAAAATCTTCCAAATGCGATCCCTCTTCCTACAAATTCAACATCTGAAGCAGTAAATATGGTAAAAGGGAGTAAATTTAGAGCAGCTATTGGTTCAAAATCATTAATTCAAATAGAAGGACTTAAAGAATTAGCATTTCCTATTAACGATGTCACAGGGAATTGCACTAGATTTGTCTTATTGAGTAAAGAATCAAATTATAATTCAGCTAATATTGTCAGTTTTGCTTTCTCATTAATCTCAAATCAACCTGGTGCTTTACTTAAAGCCTTACAACATATTGCAGATTATGGATTTAATATGAGTAAAATTGAGTCAAGGCCCTCAAAAAGAGAGTTAGGAGAATATGTCATTTTTATTGATTTAGAAATTAATAATCAAAATAATATTAAAGATTTTATTGAATTAAAGAATAATCTCAAACCCCTATGTAACCAGTTTGTAGATTTTGGAAATTATTTTTCTGAAAATATTGAGCTAGATTAATTTATCCTCTGCATTTATAAACACCAAATTCCATCAAACCTTTTCTAAATGCCCAGTTCATGAGAAGTATTGTTGGAATCTCTCTGATGGACTTTACTATAGCTAAAGGACCAAGAGACAAAATAACTAAAGGTCTTCGAATACCTTCAATAATAGAGTCGTACCAAGAAGGATTGGTATAAGAATTCCAATTTGCAGAAAAAACTTTTCCTGCACTATTTTTATTAGTTCGAAGTATATTACTGAATTCGTTAATGCTAATAAAATTAGGATGTACCCACTGTTCAAGTAACTGTTTAAGAACTAACTTCTCAATAAAAGATGGGGGATATGCTCTGAGATCTCTTGAGTTCCAATCAGCCAATGCCAGATAACCTCCAGGCCTTAAAGTCCTCAACATTTCATCAGCAAATTTTACTTTATCATTCATATGTGCACCTGCCTCAACACTCCAAACCGCATCAAATGTTCCATCTTGAAATTTTAAATCTAATGCATCCATAACTTGGAAATTGCAATTAAGTGCAGAAGGTGTAAGTTCTCTTGCTCGTTTTACTTGAGCAGGACTAATTGTAATTCCAGTAACATTGAACCCATAATGTTTTGCAAGAATCCTAGAACTTCCGCCTATTCCGCAACCTACATCAAGTATTCTGGAACCTTTAGGCAGTTGGTCTAAACCACTCCACTTGACTAATTTATGAACAAACTGGACTTTAGCCTCTCTAAAATCAATATTTTTATTTCCAGGAGCATAAAAGCCTAAGTGTATATGCTCTCCCCACAATTTCTCAAGTAATTTATCCTCTGTCCAAGCATCATATGCAGTTGCCACTGTACCAGAAGAAATATATTTTCTAGCTTTAAATCTCCAAACAATGAATAAGACTAATATAAAAAAAAATAATAAAAGAACAGGTAATATTAATTCAATCATTTAATTTTCTTTTATGTCAGGAAAACTTTCTTTCAAAGCTGTTCTTGCAGCGAGTTGTTTTCTTGTATGGTCAAGCATTTCATATTCTCTTTGCAAACGAATATAAGTATTTCTTTCTTCAAGAAGTCTTTGCTGTTCCTCAGCAACGGGACCTCCCAAGTGAGCGCCTATCCAAAATGATAATTCCATTGGGTTGTTTGGTAATTTATCGGGCAGATTTTTTTTGGTATTAGTTAATTTACTTGTAAGATTAATTACATCATTAAGTGCTTCTTTGACTAAATCTTTAAGAGAGTCTAATTTTTGAAGATTATCAGTATTGTCATCACTAATCCAACTTACCATCGCTGTACAAAAAGGAGTTGAGCGAACTATTTCTAAAACTTGGAATCTTTGTTGTCCAAGAGTGATAATATTACTTCTCCCATCTTCTGCTGTTTGATGTTTTATTATTTGGGCACAGCAGCCTACACTAGCCATAGTTTTAGAGGTTGGATCCCACTTTATAACCCCAAACATTGAATCAGTCTCTAGAGCAGACTGAAGCATAATTCTATATCTTGATTCAAAAATATGTAGAGGCAATACTTCTTGAGGGAAAAGGACTACTTCTGGCAAAGGAAACAAAGGTAATTCCCTTACTGAGAGCTCTCCCATTTAAACCTCATAAATATATTTTATGTTAGTCAATTAAAGTCGTTTTCGGGAATTCTTACAGTTTAACTTCTATATCTACACCACTAGGAAGATCCAGCTTCATTAAGGCATCAATAGTCTTTGCAGATGGACTATAAATATCGATAATTCTTCGATGGGTTCTTGTTTCAAAATGCTCTCTAGAATCTTTATCAACATGGGGAGACCTAAGAACACAATAAATTTTCCTTTTTGTAGGTAAAGGTATTGGTCCTATTGCTGAAGCAGAGGTAGTATCGGCAGTTTGTATTATTTTATCGCAGGACAAATCAAGCATTCTTCTATCAAATGCTTTTAGTCTTATTCTTATTTTTTGTTGTGCAATTGATGCAGTCATGATTTCAAAATTAACTTTTGATTGAGGGCCATTGGTTGACAATGACCCTAATCCATTTACTTATCTTAGATGATTGAGGTTAAATTATTAAGATTCAAAAATATTATTTGAGAATCTTAGAAACTACTCCAGCCCCAATAGTACGTCCACCTTCACGGATTGCGAATCGCATACCTTGTTCAATAGCAACTGGACAAATTAATTCTCCAGTCATCTTGATTCTGTCACCTGGCATAACCATTTCAACATTAGAGCCATCATCAGAAGTAAATGCTGTGATTTGACCTGTTACATCAGTTGTTCTGATGTAAAACTGAGGTCTATATCCTGCGAAGAAAGGCGTATGTCTGCCTCCCTCTTCTTTTTTGAGGACATAAACTTCACCTTCAAACTGAGTATGAGGAGTAATGGATCCTTTCTTAACAAGGACCATTCCTCTTTCTATATCTTCTTTCTGAACACCACGTAAAAGTAAACCGACGTTATCGCCAGCCATACCTTCATCTAGAAGTTTACGGAACATTTCTACTCCAGTAACAGTTGTCACTCTTGTATCTCTTATTCCAACGATTTCGACTTCTTCTCCAACCTTAACTTTACCTCTCTCAATTCTTCCAGTAGCCACAGTTCCTCTACCAGTAATTGAGAAAACATCTTCTACTGCCATCAAGAATGGTTTATCAACTTCTCTTTCAGGTTCAGGAATACTTGCATCAACTGCTTTCATCAATTCTTCGATTTTTGATTCCCATGTTGAATCTCCTTCGAGAGCTTTTAAACCTGAAACTTGAACTATAGGAATATCATCTCCAGGAAAGTCATAACTGTCTAATAGTTCTCTGATTTCCATTTCAACAAGTTCAATGATTTCTTCATCATCGACCATATCACACTTGTTTAGAGCAACTACTAGAGCAGGAACACCAACCTGTTTAGCTAAAAGAATATGCTCTTTTGTTTGTGCCATAGGACCATCAGTAGCTGCGCAAACTAGAATAGCTCCATCCATTTGAGCTGCCCCAGTAATCATGTTTTTTACATAATCAGCATGTCCTGGGCAATCGACATGAGCGTAATGTCTGCCTTCAGTTTCATATTCGACGTGAGCTGTATTAATTGTAATGCCACGCTCTCTTTCTTCAGGAGCACCATCAATGTCTCCATAGTCTTGAGCTTGGGCTTGACCTTTTTTGGCTAATACATTAGTAATAGCAGCAGTTAGTGTTGTTTTTCCATGATCAACATGGCCAATAGTACCTATGTTGACATGTGGTTTGTTCCTTTCGAACTTCTCGCGAGCCATTTTGAATTAAAGAATCGAGGGTTTAAGAGTTTTTTTGGTTTAGAGATCAGGAGCTGCCCTGATTCTTGGAAATGATAGCTTCAGCAACATTACGAGGAACTTCCTCATAATTTGCGAACTCCATTGAAAATATACCCCGACCTTGAGTCATTGATCGGAGTTGAGTGGCATAACCGAACATTTCGGCTAAGGGCACTTTGGCCTGTACCTTAGACAATCCATCGTCAACAGATTGTCCTTCTACTTGACCTCTTCTAGAAGAGAGATCACCAATTACAGATCCAAGAAAGTCATCAGGACTTTCGACCTCAACTTTCATCATAGGCTCTAGAAGGACAGGGTTGCATTTTTTAACCCCATCTTTAAAAGCCATTGAACCTGCAATTTTGAAGGCCATTTCAGATGAGTCTACATCGTGGAATGAACCATCGACTAGTGTTACTTTTACATCAATTAGTGGATAACCGGCAAGAACACCAGATTCACAGGTTTCTTTCATGCCATTTGATGCAGGACCAATGTACTCTTTCGGTACTGCTCCACCGACAATTTTATTAACAAATTCAAAGCCTTTACCAACTTCAGCAGGTTCCATTTCAATTACTACATGACCATATTGACCTTTTCCTCCAGTTTGTCTTGCATATTTACCTTCACCTTTAGAACTGGACCTAATAGTCTCTCTGTAAGAAACCTGAGGCGCTCCAATATTTGCTTCAACTTTAAATTCTCTTAACATTCTGTCAACAAGAATTTCTAGGTGCAGTTCACCCATACCAGCTATCACTGTTTGATTTGTCTCTGGATCTGTACTGACCCTAAAGGTAGGATCCTCTTCAGACAAAGCAGTTAAAGCTTTTGATAATTTCTCCATATCCCCTTTAGTTTTTGGCTCCACAGCTACTGAAATAACTGGTTCTGGGATAAACAATGTCTCCAAAACTATAGGATCTTCTGTATTACATAAAGTGTCACCAGTTGTTGTGTTCTTAAGACCTAATACAGCACCTAAATCTCCAGCCCTTAGTTCATCCACCTCTTCTCTTTCATCAGCCTTAAGAATTACTAATCTAGAGATTCTCTCTTTGGCGTCTTTAGTAGAATTCATTACATAACTTCCTTTTGAAAGAACCCCCGAATACATCCTTACAAAAGTTAGTTTCCCATAAGGGTCGGACATTACTTTGAAAGCGAGCGCACTGAAAGGAGCATTATCATCTGAAGGTCTTACATCTTCTTTACCACTTGGTAAAACGCCTTGTATTGGTTTCACATCAACTGGAGCTGGCAAGTAATCAACAACAGCATCTAAAACAAGTTGAACCCCTTTATTCTTGAAAGCTGAGCCGCACAATACTGGGACCAATCCATGTTTTAAAACCCCTTCCCTAATTCCTTTTTTTAGTTGTTCTTCAGATAGTTCTCCAGTTTCAAGGAAAATTTCAATTAACTCTTCATCATTTTCTGCAACACTCTCCATTAACTTATTTCTCCATTCAGCAGCTTCATCTTCCATTTCGGATGGAATTGGAGCCTCTTGAATATCAGTGCCTAAATCATTTTTATAAAGATACGCTTTGTTTGCGACTAAATCAATAATGCCTGTAAGGTCACCTTCAGCTCCAATAGGTAGCTGAATTGGGAGTGCATTTGCCTTTAATCGATCTTTAATTTGTTTATTAACCTTTAAGAAATCTGCACCTGTTCTGTCCATTTTGTTAACAAAAACCATTCTTGGAACAGAGTATCTATCTGCTTGACGCCAAACAGTTTCAGATTGAGGCTGAACTCCACCAACTGCACAAAATACAGCTATGACTCCATCAAGGACGCGCATAGATCTTTCCACTTCAATAGTGAAGTCGACGTGTCCGGGAGTATCAATAATATTAATTCTGTGATCTTGCCAACTAGTAGATATTGCAGCAGCAGTAATAGTAATTCCTCTTTCTCTTTCTTGGTCCATCCAATCTGTTACAGCAGCACCATCATGAACCTCTCCTATCTTATGAACTACTCCTGAATAAAATAAGATTCTTTCAGTTGTTGTTGTCTTACCTGCGTCAATATGAGCGGCTATACCTATGTTCCTTACTCGTTCTAGGGGAAAGTCGCGTGCCAATTTTAAAGCTCCAAATAAAATAATTTTTGATAAGTATAGTTCACCCTAAAAGCAAACTTTTATAATAATAAACTACTTAAGTACCTTTTTGATGAAATTAATATCTGTAATGTGCAAAAGCTTTATTGGCTTCAGCCATTTTATGAGTATCTTCTCTTTTCTTAACTGAACTTCCAGTTTCATTTGCTGCATCCATCAACTCGCTAGCAAGTTTTTGGGACATGCTTTTGCCATTCCTTGCACGTGAGAATGTTACGAGCCATCTTAAAGCCATCGCTGTACCCCTTTCTTGGCGAACCTCCATAGGAACTTGATATGTTGCACCACCAACTCTTCTAGCTCTTACCTCGACAAGAGGAGTAGCATTTTTTACGGCTGTTTCAAATAACTCTACTGCATTACTACCTGTTCTCTCGCTTATTATAGAAAAAGCATCAGATAGTATTTTTTGAGCAGTTGATTTTTTACCATGTTTCATCAACCGAGAAATCATCATTGAAGCAAGACGACTATTAAATTGGGGATCTGGAAGAACTGGTCTTTTTACTGCTGCATTTCGACGTGACATTTTTTTAAAGAAGTGATGTTTACAAATTAATCTTTTGGAGCTTTTGCACCATATTTTGATCTGGATTGACGTCTATCTTTGACTCCAGCGGTATCTAAAGTTCCTCTTATTATATGATATCTAACTCCTGGCAAATCTTTAACCCTTCCACCCCTTAGTAGTACTACAGAGTGTTCTTGCAAATTATGACCAATTCCAGGAATATAAGCCGTTACTTCGAAACCAGAAGTTAATCTCACCCTTGCAACTTTTCTTAAAGCTGAATTAGGTTTTTTAGGAGTTGATGTATAAACTCTCGTACATACCCCTCTTCTTTCAGGGCAAGCTTTAAGTGCAGGAGATTTTGTTTTTCTAGTCAGACGTTTTCTTTCTGAACCTATTAATTGTGAGATGGTAGGCATCTATTATATTTAAAAAAAAATAAACATTTAATCATCATAACCTTTTAAGAGCACCAACTAAAAGTTTTTAATGATATTTTTTAAAAAATTTGTGAAATTAAATTTCTTAGGTAAATATTCATTATCTTTAGATTTATTTTCATATTTATTTTTATAATAGAAATACATAATTAACTAAAAAGAATTAAATAATCTATGGGAGAGAGTATCAAAAGAATCGTTGAGCCATATCAAGATAGTTATTCCCCCAATGGAATAATTGGTGAGAAAGACGCGTGTGGAGTTGGTTTCATAGCAAATATTGAAGGGTTAGAAAGCAACTGGATCCTAAAACAATCCCTTAAAGGCCTTAGCTGCATGGAGCATAGAGGAGGTTGTGGAGGGGATAGTGACTCAGGAGATGGAGCGGGTATTTTATGTTCAATTCCCTGGAATTACTTAGAAAAAGAAGTTAATCTTAAAAATAAAAAAGAATATGATAAAGGTATAGGGATGATTTTCATGCCTAATAAAAAAGAGAAAATTGAAGAATGTAAATCAATATGTGAAGAGGAAGCAGATAAATTAAGAATCAACAAGACATTTTGGAGAACAGTACCTGTTAATAATGAAATCTTAGGTCCTTTAGCTAAAGCAAATGCTCCATTTATAAGTCAGTGGATTTTATTTATAGATAAAAAAGACAATAACGATATTGAAAGGCTTTTATTTCAACTAAGGAAAAGAATTGAGAAAAAAATAAGAGAAAGTTTTAAAAACCATGTTGGCGATTGTGAATTTTATTTTGCCTCACTAAGTTCTAAAACAGTTGTTTATAAAGGCATGGTTCGTTCTGAAATATTATCTGAGTTTTATCAAGACTTAAAAGATGAGAGTTTTAAAGTTTCATTTTCCGTTTACCATAGGAGATTTAGTACAAATACACTTCCAAAATGGCCACTAGCTCAGCCCATGAGATTCTTAGGTCATAACGGAGAAATCAATACTCTCTTAGGTAATATCAACTGGGCTAAAGCTTCAGAAACACACATAGATGATTTTTGGGGAAACTTATCTAACGAAATTAAGCCAATCGTAGATATAAATAAAAGTGATTCATCAAACCTTGATGCAACTCTTGAAATCAATATTCGTTCAGGTCAGCCCATCACTGACTCATTATTGAAACTTGTTCCTGAAGCTTTTAGAGATCAACCAGAACTTGAACAAAGAGAGGACATTAAATCATTTTATGAGTATTCTGCAAGCCTACAAGAAGCTTGGGATGGTCCTGCTCTACTTGTATTTGCTGATGGAAATTTTGTAGGGGCAACGCTTGATAGAAATGGTCTTAGACCAGCAAGATATTCAATAACAAATGATGGTTTTGTAATAATGGGTTCCGAAACAGGAGTAGTAGATCTTGACGAGGAAAGAGTCATAGAAAAAGGTCGATTAGGACCTGGACAAATGTTAGCGGTTGATTTTCATCAGAATAGAATCCTCCGAAATTGGGAGGTAAAATCTGAAGCAGCTCAAAGGCATGATTATAAAAATCTCCTAAGTAAGAGGACTATAAAAATTGAAAATAGTGAATGGCTTAAAGACTGCAAACTAAAAGACCTTGAGTTGTTACAACAACAAACTGCGTATGGTTTTTCATCAGAAGACAATGATCTTATATTAGATTCAATGGCTTCATTAGCTAAAGAGCCAACCTATTGCATGGGAGACGATATCCCATTAGCAGTGCTTTCTTCAAAGCCACATATTTTATATGACTATTTCAAGCAAAGATTTGCGCAAGTTACAAATCCTCCTATTGACCCTCTGAGAGAAAAACTTGTAATGAGTTTAGAGATGCATCTTGGAGAAAGGTGTACACCATTTGAGATTAAAGTTCCTAAACCTTTTGTTCATTTAAAAAGTCCAATTCTCAATGAGGAAGAACTCATTTCCATTAAAAACTCAAAAATTAAATCTCAAACAATTTCAAGTTTGTTTGATATTGAGGAAGGTGTTCAAGGCTTAGAAAACCAATTAAAAGAAATTTGCGAACAGAGTGAACTCTCTATAAAAGATGGTTGCTCTTTAATTATCATTTCTGATAAGGGAATTAATCCTAAAAAGACTTTTATTCCTCCTTTACTTGCTGTTGGGACAGTTCATCATTATCTTTTAAAAAAAGAAATAAGGCTAAAAGCTTCCCTAATTATTGAAACTGGTCAATGTTGGAGCACTCATCATTTAGCTTGTTTGATTGGTTATGGCGCGAGTGCAGTTTGCCCATGGTTGACGTTCGAAGCGGGAAGACACTGGTTAAAACATCCAAAAACACAAAAACTCATTGATAGCAAAAAAATAAATCCATTATCAATAATTGATGTTCAAGAAAATATTAAAAAAGCCCTAGAAGACGGTCTAAGAAAAATTCTTTCAAAAATTGGTATCTCACTTTTATCTAGTTACCATGGCGCACAAATTTTTGAAGCTGTAGGCCTTGGATCTGACTTAATAAAAATTGCTTTTAATGGTACAACAAGCCGTATTGCTGGGATAACTTTAAAAGAATTAACTAATGAAACACTTTCGATACATACGAAAGCCTATCCAGAGATCGATTTAAAAAAATTGGAATTTTTAGGATTTGTGCAGTTTAGAAATAATGGAGAATATCACTCAAATAATCCTGAGATGTCCAAAGTTTTACATTCAGCTGTAAAACAAGGACCAGGATACGATCATTTTGAAACTTACAAAAAACTCATTAGTAATAGACCAACAACATCTCTAAGAGATTTACTAACAATTAATTCAAAAAGAAAAAGCATCCCATTAGAGGAAGTTGAAAGTGTTGAATCAATTTGTAAAAGGTTCTGTACCGGAGGAATGAGTTTGGGTGCTTTATCAAGAGAAGCACATGAAGTATTAGCAGTTGCGATGAATAGAATTGGTGGAAAAAGTAATAGTGGAGAGGGGGGAGAAGATCCAGCTCGTTTTAATCTTTTAAATGATATCGATGAAAATACTCAATCAAAGACGTTGCCATTTATTAAAGGTCTTAAAAATGGAGATACCGCATGCTCAGCTATTAAACAAATAGCATCAGGTAGATTTGGTGTTACACCTGAATATCTAAGAAGTGGTAAACAACTCGAAATTAAAATGGCTCAAGGTGCAAAACCTGGAGAAGGGGGACAATTACCTGGTCCAAAAGTTGATTCTTACATCGCAAAACTAAGAAATAGTAAACCTGGAGTAGCTCTAATATCTCCTCCTCCGCATCATGATATTTATTCAATCGAAGATTTAGCTCAACTTATCCATGACTTACACCAAGTTCATCCAAAAGCGAAAGTGAGCGTTAAACTTGTTTCTGAAATTGGTATAGGCACTATTGCTGCTGGAGTAAGCAAAGCTAATGCAGACGTAATTCAAATTTCAGGCCATGACGGAGGCACAGGTGCTTCACCCCTAAGTTCTATTAAACATGCAGGTTTACCATGGGAACTAGGTGTTGCTGAGGTTCATAAATCTCTATTAGAAAATAACTTACGAGAAAGAGTAATTTTAAGAACTGATGGAGGTCTTAAAACAGGCTGGGATGTAGTTATTGCAGCTTTACTAGGTGCTGAAGAATACGGTTTCGGTTCTGTAGCGATGATTGCTGAAGGATGCATAATGGCTCGGGTTTGTCATACAAACAAGTGTCCTGTTGGAGTTGCCACTCAAAAAGAAGAATTAAGAAAAAGATTTAAAGGTATTCCAGAAAATGTTGTCAATTTTTTCTTATATATTGCTGAAGAAGTAAGACAGATAATGAGTAGTATTGGAGTTTCTAATATGGAGGAACTGATTGGTAATCAAGAATTTCTTTCTGCAAGAAATGTCAGTCTTCCAAAAACTTCTAATATCGATCTTTCTTCTTTAGTAAATAGTGAAAATTCAACCACTGATAGATCATGGTTAAATCATTCAATAAATGCTCATAGTAATGGTTCTGTATTAGAAGACGAGTTTTTGTCTGATACAGAATTTATAAATTCAATTAAAAATCACGAAAAATTAACCAAAGAAATTGAGATAAAAAATACAGATAGAAGTGTTTGTGCGAAAATATCAGGGGAAATCGCAGAACTTCATGGAAACAAAGGCTTCAATGGAGAACTCAACTTAAATTTCAAAGGGTATGCAGGACAGAGCTTTGGTGCCTTTTTATTGAAGGGAATGAATGTTCAATTAATTGGAGAAGCTAATGATTATGTTTGTAAAGGAATGAATGGTGGAATACTCACAATCATTCCACCAAAAGCAGATAAAATCTCCTCCGAACAAGTTATTCTAGGAAATACTTGCCTTTATGGAGCAACTGGAGGGAAATTATTTGCATTAGGAAAATCCGGAGAAAGATTTGCAGTAAGAAATAGTGGCGCTACAGCAGTAACAGAGGGAGCAGGTGATCATTGTTGTGAATACATGACTGGAGGTAAAGTAGTTATTCTAGGTTCCACAGGAAGGAATATTGGTGCGGGCATGACTGGTGGAATAGCATTTATACTCGATGAGAATAATGATTTAAGTAATAAAGTTAATAAAGAAATAGTTAGCATTCATAAAATAACTTCATCCAAGCAGGAAGATATTTTATTGGAAATTATTAGAGAATATCAAGCAAAAACACATAGCTTTAAGGCTGCCAAAATAATTGAAAATTGGTCTGATTTCAAGTGTAATTTCAAATTAATTGTTCCCCCAAGCGAAGAAGAGATGCTTGACATAAAAAAAATGTAAATGGCTTTCTTTGTAAAAACTGAAATCATAAAAAAAAAATATTTAATAAATAATGATTTAAAACGAAAAATAATTAACGAACATATTGATTGGATAAAAAAATTAAAAAAAGAGGGAATAAATATAAAAAGTGGTTTTTTGGTAGATGAGTTAAACAGGCCTGGTGACGGAGGATTACTCATTATTGAAATAAATAATTATAAAAATGCGCTAAAAATCATTAAAAATGATCCAATGATTAAGAATAATCTAGTTGAATGGAAATTAAATGAGTGGGTAGATTCAAATAAATAAAAATAACTATCTTGGATACTTTTTCATAAGTTTTTGAATCTCTTCAGCATGGTAACTGCTTCGAGTTAAAGGAGAACTAACTACTTGCATAAAATCCAAATCTTTTTCCCCGAAAAATTTAAAGTAATTAAATTTTGAGGGACTCACAAATCTTTGAACAGGTAAATGATTAGGGCCAGGAGATAAATATTGGCCAATAGTAACAATATCAACGAAATTACTTTTTAAATCCCTAAGAAGACTTAAGACTTCCTCATCTTTTTCCCCTAAACCAAGCATAAAGCCTGACTTTGTATAAACTTTGGGAGAATAGTCTCTGGTTCTTTTAAGTAACTCAAGAGTTCTTTCATATTTTCCCTGAGGTCTTACTTTTTTATATAGCGAAGGCACAGTCTCAATATTATGATTTAAAACGTTTGGATTTGAATCAAGAACTTTTTCAAGAGCTTTCCAGTTGCCACAAAAGTCAGGAATTAAAAGCTCAATAGAAGTTTCTGGAGATTTTTTTCTTACTTGATAAACACATTCAAAGAATTGAGATGCGCCACCATCCTCAAGTTCATCTCTATTGACTGATGTTATAACAACATGTTTAAGTTTCATTCTATAAACGGCTTCGGCTAAACGATATGGTTCTGTTGGATCTAATTCTCTTTTAGATCTATCAAAATCAATATCACAATATGGACATGCCCTAGTACAGCCAGGACCCATTATGAGGAAAGTGGCAGTTCCACTAGCAAAACATTCACCAATATTAGGACAACTTGCTTCTTGACATACAGTATTGAGATTTAAATCATTTAACAAATTTGCAGTATTCCCAATTCTCTCAACTTGTGGAGCTTTTACTCTTAACCAATCAGGTTTTGATATTAAACTATTTGGATTGTTAGTCAATTTGATTGTTTCTAACCTATAAACTTATTTTACTAAAAACAATTTGAATTAACTATTTATAATTTCAACAATGAAGTCTATTCATTATGAAGTGAAAAAATAAATGAATTTAACTAATCCATCGATAATTAAAAACTTGCTAATTCGATTTATTACATACACAATATTTTTGTTTCATAAACTAAAATTAAAACAGTATTTAGAACGTTATTTTTAATACAGATTTCAAAACAATTCAATTATATATCAGATAGCTCAAAAATTAAGAGTCTAAAGTACTTTTTTGTACTAAAAATGTGTTTTTTTTTAATTTATTGGTACAGTAAAAAATATATATTTAATAAAACATTGTCTTTTAAATTTAAAAGAAAACGTCTTTTACTATCTGAAAAATATAAAAGCTCTAAAGCAATAGGTTATGCTAGAGCTATTCATAATGAACATGCATACTTAGAAGAACAAATAAAAAATTTAAAGGAAGAGGGTTGTAGTTTAGTTTTCTCTGAATTGATAAGTTTAGATGAAGAAATTAAACCCCAACTCAATAAAGCTATAAATTGCTTATCTGAAGGCGATCAATTAATAATGACTCAGCTTGATCGAGCATTTAAAAATAAAAAAGAATGTTTGCGGACAATAAATAAACTTATTAATAAGAATATTAAATTGAGAACTTTGAATGATTTTTTTGCTGATAATGAATCCTCTAAATCAAATTCTTCAATTTTTAAGATTTTATATGAATTAGATAATTTAGAAGACAAAAGTTTAGGTGAAAGAAAAAAAGAACAACTATTACGCAGAAAATTATCTGGAAATAATCTGGGAGGCAGGCCCAAAATAAGTCCTTTAAAAGAATCTTTAGTCATCAGATTGCGTAATGAGGGATATTCATATCGATCGATCAGATCACAAACGGGAATTGCATTATCAACAATAAGAAGAGTGATTTTAGAAGGAGAATTAATGTAAAATGATAAATAAAGAAATTGAAAATTTAATTAAGGAAAATTTCAAAGATACAGCATTGCGTATTTATGAATTAGGTAATGAAGATAGAAGAAGTTTATTAGAAGAATATAGAGAATGGATTATGAATGATTTAGATTTTGAAGAGGTAATGATGTTACCTTATGAAGCCTATACAGATAAAATAGATTCTAGTTATTTAGACGATTTACTATAGTCCTCAAAAGGATATCTCTTATTAAATTCATATATTTTTTGGGCTATTAATGGTAAAAAGGAAGCATCTTTAGAATATTTTTCTCCATTACAAAAAACAACTAATAAAGTGTGTAAAGATTGACTATTAGTCCACCAAGCTGAATCATGTCGAACTTCAGACGTTAAGCCTGCTTTACTCCAAAAATTAATGCTTTGTGGTAATCCTTCACCCAAAAAGCCATCTATTTGATTGAGAGAATCGTTTTTAAGAGCAACTTTATCTAAATTTCTTTTTAAAAAACCTCGTAAATTTAAGTCATTTTTTTCATAATCAATATGAATCATAATTTCCTCCAAAACCCTTGCAGCTGAATCAGAATTCATTGCATTTCTATTCTTATTATCATATCCATAAAATTCTTTTTCCCGACCGAATGGGCCATCATCCCAAGTCTTCTGACAGCAGTTTATACCACTCAATTCCTTCCATTTTAAATCATTTAGCCAATCGTTTATTATACTTCTTTGATATTTCCAATTTTCCCATAATTCGCCTTCAATACAAGGTCCACTTGTTGTACCAGTAAGTAAATCAATTAAGAAGCTTGTTGCATTATTACTCGAGAAAGATAACATTTTACTTACAGCATCAATAAGTTCATCTGATAAAAATAAACTTCCTTTTTTTATCCAATAATATGCAGCAAGGCCATAAACCAGCTTGACTATGCTTGCAGGATAAACCATTTTTTTATTATTAATACCAGTTCCAAAACCTTTAAATACACTTTTATTTTCACTTTTATAATTAATCCAAGTTATGGCTATATCTTCTCTTGAAAAATCTTTATTATAAGAGCATGCTTTCCCTAAAATATTATTTAAGGCTAGACCCATCTCTTTACTTAAATAGTAAAAGGACATTGTATGGAAAATTATAAAAATCCTATCTCACTATTTAAACAAACTAATTTTTCAAAAACTATTTGGTGGAAATTAAAAGTTAATATTTCTGGATATCAAAACGAAAAAGAAGATAAATTAGTCACTGAAATATTTAAAAATAGAATTTTTAGGCTAATTTATCCAAACATTTATCAACATAACCATAATTTTTCAAGAATACTTGTTCAACTGTATGAAGATGGTTACATATGCTGGATAAATTTAGATGGATTAATTATTGAGAAATACGAATTTGGAAAAACTGAGCATTCAAAAAATGAACACTTCTTTATTAAAGATAAAGTTAACTCAATTTTAAAATGGATCAAGGATCAATCTGAGTTAACTAATGAATACCTATGGGGAGGCACATTAGGGCCCAACTTTGATTGTTCCGGGTTAATTCAGACTGCTTTTTTTAAACATCATATCCCCATACCGCGAGACTCTTATCAAATAAAAAGTTTTTGTAAACACCTTTTTTATTTCAACGAATCTTATTCAACTCTACAACCAGGTGATCTTTTATTTTTCGGAAATAAAGGGAAATGTGATCATATTGGAATCTACAAAGGAAATGGATTCTATTACCATAGCTCTGGAAGGGATTTCGGCAGAAATGGAATAGGATTAGATACCCTAAAACAGTCTAATGATAAAATCTCAAAGCATTATAAATCCAAACTAATTTCAGCAGGAAGAGTAACTAGAAGTTATAGATGGGACAGAACCATACGTTAGTAACTAAAGCCTGCCGTTAAATTTCAAATTAAATTTAAAATATTATTTATTCTTTTATTTAGGAATTAAGAATTAACCAGCAGTCCAAATATTTTTAATGATTGGCATTATGGTATCTAGATGTAATGTACCAACAAGTAACCAAGCAAAAACAGCTCCTCCACAGCCTCCTAACCAAAATCCACTTGTAAAATCAGCCCAACCAGCTCTCGTAAATAAGTCTTTTGGCGGATTATTAACAGTCGCATCTGGAGGTTGCACATTAGGTGATTTACCGGGTGCATTGTATAGAACTAAAAGTGCTGTCAAGATATGAACAGCTCCAATAGCAGCAAGAAGTCCAGCTGTTAAAGCAAATTCAGAATTCCTTAATGGGCCAGTCATAGTGAAAGGACCGTATAGAAGATATCCAAAAGCTGCTCCAGTTTCTAAACCTCTAAAATTAGGAGAAATACCTTCTCTGTAAAAAGGCAAATTATTTATAAAGGCTTTTGTAAAATAACCACTATTAACTGGAGTAGCTAAATTACCAACGCAAGGATCAGCAACTGTTTTTACTGCCCATTGTTCTGCAACACCAATATCATTTGGTTGTACAGAACTATCTATGTATTTCTCATCAAACTTAATTGAACTTGTTGATTCTGAGAATGATTTTTGAAAGTCGCTCATTTTTTTAATAGTTTTGTGTTTAATAATTTATTCAGTTGCTGTAATAAATCTTCCAATCAATACGATAAAAACAGCAGGCATTGCTATACCAATTAATGGAATAAAAATTGAAGGTAAAAGACTTGGTAAATCAGATGGCATAATTCTTTAAACATCTTTAAACACTTTAGTATTTATCTGCGAAATAGTGTTAATTTTATTACTGGATGATATAAAAATTATTAACTTTTTACATGTTAAATTTTTTCGTAATTGTACTTATTATTTTTATAGGAATATTACTTCTAGTTTTTAAAAAAAGAAACTTTAAAAAGTTAATTAGTAAAGGCAATCTATATTCTGTCAAATTAAACAAAAAAAATAAATTTCTTTCTAGTAAAAATAGTTTTTTGTACAATCATGAAGAAAAAAAGTACTCATTATTTTATAAAAATTCTCAAAGAAATAAAATGTTTAATCTTTTTCAGGGTAATACAAAAAATAAATTAAAAGCATTAAAAATTGCGGAAGAATTGAGTGATAAATCAACATTACCAATTTTGCGAAAAGGCTTAAGAGATATTTCTCCTGAAGTAGTAGAAATTTCAGCTTTATTAATAAGAAAGTTCAAGTAAAAAATTCAATTTTGATTGGTATTACTTATTGATCTAATTCTATAAATTGGACGACTTTGACTTTCATGGTATGTCCTAATTAATAGTTCGCTCAATAATCCAAAGCTAAATAATTGAACACCAGCAATTCCTAATATTAATGCGAACATTAGCAAGGGACGATTTCCAATATCCTCACCTATTAATTTTAAAACTATCAAATAAGAACTCATTAAAAGGCTAATAAAAATACTTATAATTCCAACAAAACCAAATCCATACATTGGTCTTGTTAAAAATTTAGTCATAAACCAAACAGTAAGTAAATCCATTAAAACTCTAAAAGTTCTATCAATTCCATATTTACTAGATCCATATTGCCTTCTTCTATGATTGACTTTTATTTCTTTGATTCTTGCACCTTCAATATTTGCTAAAACTGGTAGAAACCTGTGCAGTTCACCATACAACTTAATATCATCTATTATTTCTCTCTTAAAAGCTTTTAATGAGCATCCATAGTCATGCAATTTCAAACCTGTTACCAGAGCTATTAATTTATTCGCTATTTTTGATGGTATCTTTCTATTAATTAATTTGTCTTTCCTATTAAACCTCCACCCACAAATCAAATCATAGCCATTATTAATTTCAGAAATTAATTTAGGAATATCATTTGGATCATTCTGTAAATCACCATCCAAAGTAATGACGATATCCCCTTTAGAATTATCAAAGCCAGCTGACATTGCAGCAGTTTGCCCATAATTTTTGCGAAGGGAAATAACTGACAATTCTTTAATTTTTAGAGTTAGTTGTTTTAATACTTGCTGAGTATTATCTTTAGAACCATCATTTACAACAATCAATTCAAAATTAAATTTATAAAATGACATTACATTTATAACTTCATCCAATAAAAGGGCAATACTCTCACTTTCATTGAAAACAGGGACGATAATAGAAATTAATTGTTTTATATCTGACATTTATATTTAATAATAACTATATAATTTTAACTTAATTTAGAACACTAAAATTAAACAAAAAAAAATCACCACAAACGTGGTGATTTAAATTATTTAAGGAAAATTTAACCAAACTTACCTGAGGTTGATGCGATAACAAATGCACCAAACGTAAGTATATTTCCAATCGTGAAATGTGCTAGTCCAACTAGTCTAGCTTGAACGATTGAAAGTGCAACTGGCTTATCTCTCCAACCAACAAGATTAGCTATAGGAGTACGCTGATGTGCCCAAACTAATGTTTCAATTAATTCTTGCCAGTAACCACGCCATGATATTAGGAACATGAAACCAGTAGCCCAAACTAAGTGACCGAATAGGAACATCCAAGCCCAAGGAGATAAAGAATTTACTCCAAATGGATTGTATCCATTAATAAGTTGAGCAGAGTTTAACCAGAGATAATCTCTGAACCAACCCATTAGATAAGTCCCTGATTCATTAAATTGAGCTACATTACCCTGCCAAATTGCTAGGTGTTTCCAATGCCAGTAGAAAGTGACCCATGCTAGTAAATTCAAGGCCCAGAACATTGCTAAGTACATAGCGTCCCAAGATGAACTATCGCAAGTACCTCCACGTCCAGGTCCATCGCAAGGGAAAGCGTAACCTAAATCCTTCTTATCAGGAATTAATTTTGTTCCTCTAGCGTCAAGTGCACCTTTGATAAGGATTAATGCAGTTGTATGAAGTCCTAAAGCAATAGCATGGTGAACTAAGAAATCTGCAGGACCAATAGGTAAGAAAGCACTTAATGCATCTTGTCTATTAATAAGATCCATCCAGTAATGATTACCTGGCAATGAATTAGCTGCGAGACTTGCTGAACTTGTAGGATCAGATAATAAAGCATTAAATCCATACATCATCTTACCCTGAGCAGCTTGAACGAATTGAGCAAATACTGGCTCAATTAGAATTTGCTTTTCAGGATTACCAAAAGCTACAACGACATCGTTATGAACATAAATTCCAAGAGTATGAAATCCTAACAACATGGTTACCCAGCTAAGGTGACTTATCAAAGCTTCCTTTGTTCCAAGAACTCTTGCTAAAACATTATCTTTGTTTAATTCGGGGTCATAATCTCTTACAAAGAAAATGGCTCCGTGTGCGAATGCACCAACCATCAAGAACATTGCAATGTACTGATGATGACTATATAAAGCAGATTGTGTAGTGTAGTCCCTTGCAATAAAAGCGTAAGAAGGAAGTGCACCCATATGTTGCGCTACAAGTGAAGTTGCTACGCCAAGTGATGCTAATGCTAATCCAAGTTGGAAATGCAATGAATTATTTACAGTTTCATATATTCCATCATGATTTATTCCGAAACTACCTTTATGCGGATCATTAGGATGTCTTGTATTATGAGCTTCTGTAATTTCTTTGAGGCTATGACCAATACCAAAGGTATTTCTATACATATGACCTGCAATTACAAAAACTGTTCCAATCGCAATATGATGGTGCGCAATATCAGTAAGCCATAATGCTTCACTTTGAGGATGAAGACCACCTAAGAAGGTAAAGATTGCAGTACCAGCTCCCTCAGCTGTTCCAAATACTTGATCTAGAGAATCAGGATTCTGAGCATATGCTCCCCAGTTTAAGGTAAAGAAAGGAGCTAATCCTGCAGGGTGTGGAAGCACAGTTAACCAGTTATCCCAACCTACATGTTGTCCTCTTGATTCAGGTATAGCAACATGAACTAAATGACCTGTCCAAGCGATACTACTAAATCCAAATAAGACAGCTAAATGATGGTTTAATCTTGACTCTGCATTTTTAAACCAAGCTAGAGAAGGTCTGAATTTTGGCTGTAAGTGTAACCAACCTGCAAATAGAGTCCAACAAGCCAAAATACTCATAAAAATTGAAGCTTGAAAGAGTTGCTCATTAGTTCTCATTCCAATTGTGTACCACCAATGGTAGAGACCTGAGTAAGCTATGTTTACTGGACCACTAGCTCCAGCTTGTGTCATTGCTTCTGTGATTCCAGATCCAAAATGTGGATCCCAAATAGCATGAGCAATAGGACGAACGTGGGTCGGATCAAGTACAAATTGCTCGAAGTTACCTTGCCAAGCAATATGAAATAAGTTACCAGCTACCCAGAGGGCGATTATTGCTAAATGACCAAAATGTGTGGAGAAAAGCTTCTGATAAAGCTTTTCTTCGGTCATACCATCATGACTTTCGAAGTCGTGAGCGGTAGCTATTCCGTACCATATTCGTCTGGTTGTAGGGTCCTGAGCTAGACCCTGGTTAAATGATGGAAATTTTGTTGCCATTGAATTAAAAAGGTGAAGTTCAGGTAATTAGCCCAAGCCGAAAAGGCGAGCATGGAAGAAAGCCCATGTGGTAGCAATACCACCGACAAGGAAGTGTGTTACACCTACTGCTCTACCCTGAGTGATAGATAAAGCTCTTGGTTGAATAGTTGGGGCAACTTTAAGTTTGTTATGTGCCCAAACAATTGATTCAAATAATTCTTGCCAATATCCCCGTCCACTAAAGAGGAACATTAAACTAAATGCCCATATGAAGTGAGCTCCTAAGAACATCAAACCGTACATGCTTATGGATTGGCCATAACTTGTTAAAACTTGAGAAGCTTGCGCCCAGAGGAAATCTCTTAACCAACCATTAATAGTAATGGAACTTTGTGCGAAATTACCACCGGTAAGTCCCCAAACATCACTCTGCATTTTCCAAGAGAAGTGGAAAATAACTATTGATAAACAATTGTACATCCAGAAAAGAGCCAAGAACACGTGGTCCCATGAAGAAACTTGACATGTACCACCTCTTCCAGGTCCATCACAAGGGAATCTAAATCCTAAAGAGGCTTTATCAGGGATCAACCTAGAACTTCTAGCGTAAAGTACTCCTTTGAGAAGTATTAAAACAGTTACGTGAATTTGGAAAGCATGAATATGATGAATCATTAAATCAGCTGTACCTAATGGAATAGGAGCTATAGCAACCTTTCCACCAACCTCTACTAAACTTCCATTAAAAACTTCACTTAAAGCTTTGTGAGGTAAAGCTTCTGCAGTACCTGCTAAAAGCGAAGTTCCAACAGCAGATGCTTGAATACTCTGTACCCATTGAGCAAAAATTGGCTGAAGTTGAATTGCAGAATCACTAAACATATCTTGGGGTCTACCCAAAGCTCTCATAGTATCGTTGTGAATATAGAGTCCAAAACTATGGAATCCTAACCACATACATACCCAGTTCAAGTGACTAATTAATGCGTCTCTTGCTTTAAGTATTCTGTCTAATACATTATCAATATGTTTAGCTGGATCGTAATCTCTAACCATCGCAATACCAGCATGCGCTCCCGCACCTACTATGAATAATCCACCTATCCACATGTGATGAGTAAATAATCCAAGAACTGTCATATAGTCAGTAGCTATATATGGATATGGAGGCATCGCATACATGTGATGAGATACAAGTATGCTTATTGATCCGAGCATTGCTAGGTTTACCGCAAGCTGGGCATGTCTACTTTCTGCCATGAACTCAAAAAGACCTTGATGACCTTTAGGAGCAGGGAATAATATTGGGTCTCCTTGCTGTGAATCTAATATTTCTTTCATACTATGACCAATACCGTAATTGGTTCTATACATATGACCACCAATAATTGCTATTACACCAAAAGCTAAATGATGATGTGAAACATCAGTCATCCATAAGCTTCCTGTCACTGGGTTAAGTCCACCTTTGAAAGTAAGGAAGTCTGAAAAAGCTAACCAGTTTAAACTAAAGAAATTACCTGTTCCACTTGCTAATCCTGGAAATATCTGACCGATAATTTGTGGATCACAAAGTTGATGCGGCATAGGCATATCTGCAATAGTTGCTATTTCTTTACCATTGATGACTAAAGGAGAGCCTGCATCAATTGCATCTAATAGAGCTGCAGTAGGAGCTCCGATATGAATACAATGACCAGCCCATGCTAAAGATCCTAGTCCTACTAAACCAGCTATGTGGTGGTTAAGCATAGACTCAATATCTTGAAACCACTCCATTTTTGGAGCTGCTTTGTGATAATGAAAAATTCCGGCATGAAGCATAAGTGCAGCCATTACTACAGCACCTATTGCTAAAGCCATAAGTTCACTCTCGTTAGTAATTCCCCATGCACGCCACATGTGAAATATTCCTGAACTGATTTGAATACCGTTGTAGTTAGCACCAAGGTCAGCATTTAGCATTTCTTGACCAACAATTGCCCATACTTGTTGAGCTCCTGGTTTGACATGAGTTGGATCAGCTAACCAACCTGAATAATTAGAAAATCTTGCTCCATGGAAAAATGCAGCACTCATCCATATAAAAATGACTGCAAGATGTCCAAAATGGGCTGAAAAGATTTTTCTTGTTGCTTCTTCAGCATCGCCTGTATGCACATCGAAATCATGTGCGTCAGCATGCAAATTCCAGATCCAAGTTGTAGTTTTTGGACCTTTAGATAATTTAGTTGACCAGAAACCTGGCTTATCTAATTTGGCAAAATCAATAGGTCTTGGATCGGCCTTAACAGGATCCTCCAAAACTTTTTTGTTTTTTTCTCCACTTTCTGGTGGGCTGATGGTCATCTAGCACCTCGAAAATAATTGACATTAAAGCCGATTGATCGGATCTTGAACTTATTTCTAATGATAATGTTCAAGAAAACGAATCATTCTGAACTTTAGATATTCGTTTCAAAAATAATAAGGCAAAGATTCTTTCGTTATGCATTAACGTAACAAATGTTCTAATGATTGTTACTATATGAATATTTTGTTAAATTCTAGTCTATGACTAAATTATGAGTATTTTTACTTAAATTTTATATAAATTTCTTAAATTTTTTTTTATATTTCAAAGAGAATTTTTTAAATCCAGCGACAAGATATAATTTCAACGTAACTATCAATAGTTTCTGATTTGAAAGGAATTGCTATAGGTCTATCTAATAATTCAAAAGAAATTTTAAAAAGGCTTAAAAAAACCGAATTTGTCGAAGAGATATATATTGCAGGTTCTTCAAAAGATGATGGAGAGGAAAATGAACTTATTCAAGTACATAAACCGCGAGAAATATTACTTAAACAATGGCCTGAGTTAGATTTAATAATTTTTATAGGTTCAATTGCTGCATCAATACGCATAATAAATTCTTTTTTAACCTCTAAAGATCAAGATCCAGGTGTAATCGTTATAGATAAAAAATGTTCCAAAATAGTTCCTTTAATTGGCTTACATCAGTCAAATACGCAAAATATTGCATATCAAATTTCTAATTTACTTGGTGGCGAAATTATAGAAACTAATAATTCCAATGATCAAAGCTTCTTAAATCTTGATTCATTTGGAAATCAATGGGGTTGGAAAAGATCTGGCAACATAAAAGATTGGTCAAAACTAGTAATTAAACAATCTAAGAACGAAGAAATATTTTGCAAACAATTATCTGGTAATAGCTTATGGAAAACTTCAGAATCAGGTGAGATTATTAATCAAATTAATAAAAAAGAAATTGAAAAACCAGATTCAACATTTCATGTGAGTATATTCGAAAATAATAAAAGAAATTGGCATCCTCCCGTATTATGGATTGGCATTGGATGTGAAAGAAATACAAGTAAAGAATTAATATCAAATTCTTTAAATAATTTTTTGGAGACAGGAAATTTATCAAAACAATCAATTGCGGGATTTGCAACTATTGATATTAAAAAAGACGAGAAAGCAATCTTAGAACTTTCTGAAGAAAAAAACTTGCCTGTAAAGTTTTTTAGTAAAGAAGATCTTTCAAAAATAATTGTTCCAAATCCATCAAATGTCGTCCACAAGGAAATTGGCACACCTTCCGTAGCAGAAGCCTCTTGCTTACTCGCAGCAGGAGAAAAATCAAAATTATTACAAGAAAAAAGAATTTTTAAAAATCAATCTGGGGCAGTAACTATCGCTGTGGCTGAATCAAAAAATCAATATTATCCGGCCAATGGCGAAATACATATTATTGGAAGTGGACCTGGTGATATCTCTTTCCTAACCAGTAATGCAAAAAAAGCACTTTCAAGATGTATTGTTTGGATTGGATACAAGATGTATTTAGATTTAATTAAACCCTTAAAAAGGGATGACCAAGTTTTAGTTGAAAGTAAACTTACTCAGGAAAGGGAAAGATGCATTAAAGCAATTAAACTTGCCGAAGAAGGAGTAAAAGTAGCTTTAATTTCTTCAGGTGAATCTGGTTTCTATGGAATGGCTGGGCTACTTTTGGAGTTGCTACAAAAAATCAAAAAAGAATCTAGACCATATTTTGAAGTACATCCTGGTATAAGTAGCGTTCAATTAGCGGCTGCTCTTAGTGGAGCACCACTAATGAATGACTTTTGTTCAATAAGCTTAAGTGATAAGTTAACTCCATGGTCTTTAATAGAAAAAAGAATTGAAGGAGCTCTTATAGGTGACTTTGTTATAGCTCTATTTAATCCTCAATCAATTGAGAGAAATTGGCAGCTAAAAAGTGTTATTGATCAATGTTTAGAATCTAGGCCTGGGAATACTCCCGTTTTAATAGCTAGGCAAGTAGGGAGAGAAAATCAATCAAAAAAATTCTTTACTTTAGGCACTATCCCTTTTAAAGAAATTGATATGTTATCAATCATTATTATAGGTAATTCTCAAACAACCCTAGTTGATGAAATATTTCTCACTCCAAGAGGATATTTACAAAATTAAGTTTAGATAATTCATTATTTGATAAATAGAATTTTTCTCTTTGCTTTTTTTTTATTAGAATACTAATCTTTTATAGTAATAATTAGAAAATAAATTGAAAAATATTGGTTTAATTTTGTTTGACATAGATGGGGTAATCCGCAGCGTAGAAAATAGTTACAGACTTTCATTAAAAAAAACAGTTTACAAATTTTCCGGATGGGAGCCAAGTTATATAGATATTGATAATGCAAAAAATGAAGGAATCTGGAATAATGACTGGGATTTAAGTTTAGAACTTATAAAAAGATGTATAAAAAAAGAGAACTTAAACCTTAAAATTCCTCCAAGAGAGGAAATAGTAAAATGCTTTGAAGAGTTTTACTTTGGTGCCGATCCAAATGAAGATAGTAAATATTGGTCTGGTTACATAACAAATGAGGAATTATTAGTTGATAAAAAGTTTTTTGATTTAATTCAAGGTAATGGAATAATCTGGGGTTTTGTTAGTGGTGCAGAGTCTGCTTCTGCAAAATTTGTTTTAGAAAAAAGACTTGGACTAAAATCACCACCATTAATATCTATGGGAGATGCACCCGAGAAGCCTGATCCTAAAGGTTTTATTAACTTATCAAAAAAGCTTATTGGAGATAAACTTGGCGAATCAAATATTCCCATTGCATATGTAGGCGATACTATTGCAGATATAAATACAGTTATAAACGCGAGAAAGGAAATACCATCTCAGAAATTCATAAGTATCGGAATAGCTCCCCCTCATTTACATTTAAATTCTCGATTAAAAGAACGTAAATCTTACGAAACAAATCTTAGAAATGCAGGCGCTGACTTGATTTTAAATTCTATTTATGACCTCAAAGATATTAATCTTGACTTGTTTTAAAACAAATATTTATTAAAAAATTTTCTGAATAAATCACGGAGGGGGATTCACTAGAAAGAGAACGCTAGTGAACCTCGATGAACTAATACGAACTAACATGATCCCAGATGGAGTTAATTTACCCACCAGTTTTTTATGTTAATTAATTGATGATTTACGCATCTGAGTTATTAATTAGAAAGTTTACTCAAAAAATTAAAAGTATAAAAAAATATCATTAAACCTACATACCCAACATTTGTGTAACACGCTCTCGAATTAGGTCTGCGATTCTTTTATTACCCTCATTGTTAGGATGTCTAGCATCGGTATAAAGTGAATCATCAATTGTTAAAGCAAGATCATTTGAGATATCTAAACAATAATTTTTTGTGCTGCACAGTTCTCGAAGTATTGAATAAAGGTATCTTATTCTTGCAAGGTATTTAGGGTAGTCTTTACGATCTAAAATCAAACAATTTTCATTTATGATTTTACAGTAATCTTTGTTCAATCCAAGTGTAGGTTGGAGGATTACAAGATATTTTGAATTCATCGCTAGGGATGCAGAATTCATGAATTTAATATTTTTTTCCCAAATTCCCGCACTGTAAGCAAGCAGTTCCTTTTCCTCCTTTGAGATGTTATGGACACCCAATTCTTTCTTTGTGAGATTAGGATTCAGAGTTTTTTTGCTCAAAAAATTTGTTTTTAATTTACTCAACTGCTTGAATGTAGTGGACTCTTTAATGTACCCAATAAGATTTGAGGGGAAGGTCCTCTCTATTTTAAAAGTTTTTCCTTCTAATCCTTTTATAACCCCAGAATTAATTCCCCTCAGAAGCATATTTGAAGCAAGAACGTTTTCTTTATTTCTTAAGTAAGGATTCCAATAAAAATATATTTCATTGATACCATTAAATGAAATGACTAGGTCATATTTGTTACTATGAAACTTGGTTATTAGTCGCAACAATTCGTTAGAAGATGTTGCTCCAGCACTTCCTGCATTTTCAACTAGGTATCTCGAGAAATTGTTTTGTGAAATACCATCAAAGAGATGATGAACCCACGTCCCGCGGAAACCAGAAAATTGTGTACCTAATGGGTCTGTCGTAGAACCACCTAAAGTTAGAACCTTAAATTGTGATGAAAAGTCATCATCATTTTGAAATACTTCGGTTGCAGAAAGGTTATCAAAACTTAGTTCCGATGTGTTGATATTTTTCCTGAAATCATTTAACTGATGAGAATGTCCTACACCAGGGTGAAATACTAATTTATGCCTTTCAGTTGAGATAGTTTTGCCAGTTTGGATCGCATTTGAAATAACTGATTCTGAATACTTAACCTTGTTCCTGATAAATTTTGCAAGATTAAGAGACAATTCTATTGATGCAATCATCCCTGTAAAAATAGCGATATTGATAAATAAAATCTTGAATATTTTTTTCACTGAACTAAAAAATTGTATAAATAAATGGCGCAACTACTGAACCCTGAGTAAATACAATGAGTATCCCCATTAAAACAATCGTAATTATCAAAGGTGCTAACCAATACTTTTTACGAACTTTCAGAAAGTCCCAAATGTCTTTAACAAGATCAAGAAATGCTTCCATGATTCAAAAGATGCGGGTTAGATCTGTTTGATGTTTTTGTTTATTTTCTCTGTAACTCTTATCTCCTTTTCTTCGTCTTCTTAATGGATCATATCCAATTAAACGCATTACAAACGAAATAGGTAGAAGAACAATAATATAAACAAGACTAAGAATTATCCTACTATTAAACCATCCAAGTGTTAGACCGATTGCCATCCAACCCTTATATGGATAGTAAAGTAAGCGGGGCGATGTAAGTCCAAGCACCAATCCTATAATGCCTACCCAAAGAGTCCATGTCCTGAATTCATGCCCAAATAGTAAAGGAAGCAACCAACCAATTAGAATGGGGAATACCAACCCAATAAGCATTCCAAACTCACGAAGTTGTTTTTTAGAGATTGTATCTTTCATAATCAATCGAGTTCAAACTCCTCCTTCCAAGTTTCATCCTTCTCGACCTTGGGTTGCTCGCTCTTGAAAAGAATTTGGTTTTGAAGAACCAAGACATCCATCTCTGTCCTCATAAAACACCTATAGGCATCTTGAGGAGTACAAACAATTGGTTCTCCTCTTACATTAAATGAAGTATTTACAATAGTCGGACAACCAGTCTTTCTCTTGAAAGCACTAATCAAATTATAGTAGCGAGGATTGGTAGTTTTGCTTACCGTTTGAACTCTTGCTGAGTAATCGACATGGGTGATTGCAGGCAGTAAAGATCTTGGGATATTGAGTTTCTCAATGCCAAAAAGTTTTTTGTCTTCTTCTGTCATCTTCTTACAAAGTTCTTTCTTCACTGGAGCAACCAAAAGCATGTAAGGACTCTTATTATTCATCTCAAACTGATTGCTGACATCTTCTTCCAGAACCGATGGGGCAAAGGGACGGAAACTTTCCCGGTACTTGATTTTGAGGTTCATCACGCTCTGCATCTTCTGATTGCGAGGGTCTCCAATGATGGAGCGCGCACCTAGTGCTCTTGGACCAAACTCCATTGGTCCATTGAACCATCCAATCACATGACCTTTCTGAAGTTCCTCAGTTAGACACTCGAATAACTCAGGATCACTATAAGTGTGGAATGGCGTTTTGATTTGTTCAAGATATTTGGTAATTTCATCGTTGCTGAACGCAGGACCTAAATAGGTCCCTTTCATGGAGTCGTTCGTGTTGACCACTCTTTCCTGTTCTAGGTGTTGATGCCATCCAACCAAGGCAGCACCTATTGCTGAACCAGCGTCACCACTAGCAGGTTGAATCCAAATTTCATCAAAGATCTTTTCTTGCAGCAATTTCCCATTGACAACGCAGTTCAGAGCGACTCCACCAGCGAGACAAAGATTGTTGATGCCCGTTTCTTCTCTCAATGACTTTGCCAGTTTGACGACAATCTCTTCAGTGACGACCTGAATAGATGCCGCTAAGTCCATGTGGAACTGGGAGAGTTCAGATTCTACCTGTCGTGGAGATCTACCAAAAAGTTTGTGAAACTTCCGTCCTGTCATGCGGAATCCCCGATGGTATTTGAAGTAACTAATATCGAGACGGAATGTCCCGTCCTCCTTGATATCAATTAAATTGTCTTTGATCTTGGAGACATATCTGGGTTCTCCATAGGGAGCAAGACCCATTAGTTTGTACTCGCCAGAATTGACTTTGAATCCGCAGTAATATGTGAATGCTGAGTAAAGAAGACCCAGGGAGTGTGGGAAACTAATTTCCCAGAGAGGTTCAATGTTCTTTCCCTTACCAATCCAAGCAGATGTTGTTGCCCACTCACCTACGCCATCCATACATAAGATAACCGCTTTATCTAAAGGACTAGGGTAAAAAGCAGCAGCAGCGTGGGAAAGATGGTGCTCTGAAAAAAGCAAGTTGGGAATATCGGTTGAATCAGTGCCAAATAACTTTTGCACTTCTTTAAGATTCTTCTTAAGTTCAGTCTTTAAAAAGAGTTTTTCCTTCAACCAGACCTGCATCGCTGAAACGAAGGACCTTCCTCCCCTTGGTGCGGCGCCTAGATAAGTTTCCAAAAGACGCTCAAAGGTCAGGAGAGGTTTTTCGTAGTAAACGACCTCTTTGACGTCTGAAAGATCAATACCCTGCGATTTGAGGCAGTAAGAAACAGCATTCTTAGGGAAGCGTGAATCATGCTTTTTTCTAGAGAATCGTTCTTCTTGTGCTGCAGCAATTATTTCTCCATTTTTTATCAAAGCAGCAGCACTATCATGGTAATAACAAGACAAACCTATGATATAACTATCCATCAGAAATTTTCCAATTAACTAAATGACAATGTTATTAGAATACACAATTACCGGTTAATATTTCATTTCTATTATTAGTTAATGTTTAATTAATAATTTTACCCACCACAATCGCTTAGAACGGTCTCTCTGAGTACGTTATCTCTACTCACCATTTTTACTCCAGATATACATTTTACCCACCAATTTACCCACAAATTGGTTGACTTACTTTTGAACTTATGCGAAACTTTATGGACCTCATATTCTGGCATCTGTAGTCGTATCAGTAGATCTGAAACTTCAGCGAACTCTTATAAACTTCCACGAACCAAATAATCACGGAGAGGGAGGGATTCGAACCCTCGACAAAAGTTACCTCCTGTAACTCCTTAGCAGGGAGCCGCTTTCAACCACTCAGCCACCTCTCCAATTCTTATAGATTATCAATTTTTTTGCAAACATTCAAAATTTTTTAGTTAATCGAAATGTCTAATCAACTTGAACTCTCGGCAATCTATTTTTGAAAGAACAAAGAATTTCCCATGGAATAGTGTTAGATTCTCTTGCCCAATCAACAGGAGAAATTACTTTGTCTCCGTCAGATCCCAGTAATACCATTGTAGTACCAATATTTATTTCATTTGAACCTGTTATATCTACCATCATTTGATCCATAGTTATAGATCCAACCTGGGGATATAGTTTATTATTATGAATAACGTTTATCTTGCCTGAAAGATTTCTTGGAACTCCATCTGCATAACCAATACTTAATACAGCTAACTTAGTTTTTCTACTACTTACAAATTTTCCTCCGTAACTTACACTTACTCCTCGATCAATAATTCTTATAAAAGCTACTTTGACCTTCAAAAATAAAGCTGGTTTGAGCGATAAATTTTCATCTATTTTTGAAAGAGGACTATATCCATACATAGAAAGACCAACACGTACCATATCAAAATGAAAATCTTTTTTGATAAGCATGGCAGCAGAATTAGCTAAATGAATCTTGATATTGTGATTTTTATAAACGTAAATTTGCTTTAATAATTCCTGAAACTTGAATTTTTGTCGCTGAGCACTGCTTTTAGGATTTAATGAGTTATCTTCATCTGCAGAGGATAAATGACTATATATTCCCTCTATTATAATGTTTTCGAAAGATGTTATTTTTTCAAAATTTTGCACAAATTTATTACATTCAAATCCTAATCTTGACATCCCAGTATCAACTTTCAGATGTAAAGAAAATTTCAACCCAAAGTGTTTCCCAATATTATTACAAATTAAACACTCTCTCATACCACTAATAGTTGGCATAAGGTCATTTTTAAAGGCTATTATCAAATCTCTTTTCGTATATAAATTGCCCAGAATAAGAATTGGTTTTATAACTCCTGAAGAACGAAGTTTAATCCCTTCTTTTAATGTGGCAACTCCTAATTGCGAAGCTCCACCTTTAATAGCATAATCAGATACTACTTTTGCATCATGACCATATCCATCAGCTTTTACAACTGCCATAAATTGACAATTTTTACTTAATTTCGATCTTAACTGCCTTACATTTGTTTCTATTGCTTTACCTTTAACTTCAATCCATGCTCTTTGTTTTGGATCTATATCTTTTTCAAAGGTTGCATATTTATCGAAATTAAAAACCTGATTTGATTGCCGAATTTGCATTAACTTTGCACAATTATATGCGCTTATTGAAATATACAGTTAGCATGACATGTAAATCGAATTTTGGCATGGGCCAGACTCTAGTTTTAAATGCTTCTTATGAACCTCTAAACATCACATCGTGGCGAAGAGCTGTTATTTTGATGATCAAAGGTAAAGCAGAAAGCCTAGAAGAAGATAAATCATATTCAATACATTGTGGAAGAAAATTACCTACTGTTATAAGACTCCGTTACTACGTCAAAGTACCTTTTAGAGAGGTCTCTTTAACAAGAAAAAATATTCTTCTAAGAGATAATAATTCTTGCCAATACTGTAACTATAGAGGTAATGATTTATCAATAGATCATGTTTTACCGAGAAGCAGAGGTGGCACTGATAACTGGGAAAATGTCACTACTGCATGTCTTAGATGTAATGTACAAAAAGGGAACCGTACCCCAGAAGAGGCAAATATGCCTTTAAAGCGAAAGCCATACCGACCACTAAGTAATCTCAATTTTGAGGCTACAAGACAAATCGATTCTGGAAGACATAAAGAATGGAGTAAATACGTGATAGGGGTTGCAGTTTAATAAAAATATAATCTTAATTAACTTCGTTATTAAAATCTTCCATCATTCTCTTTTGTTCTTGCGCTATGCATGCATCTATCACTTCTTCCAATTGACCTGCGAGAATTGGTTCCAGTGAAAAATTGGAACCTAATCTATGATCGGTTGTCCTGTTATCTTTAAAATTGTAAGTTCTAATTTTTTCACTCCTATCACCAGTTCCAACCTGCGAAAGTCTTTGTGACCTTTCTTTTGCATTTGCTTCTTTTAATTGAATTTCATATAATTTGGCTCTTAAAATTTCCATTGCTCGTTCACGATTTTGCAATTGTGATCTTTCTTGAGTACAAAAAACTCTTATCCCTGTAGGTTTGTGGAGAAGGTCAATAGCAGTCTCTACCTTGTTAACGTTTTGTCCCCCTGCACCACCTGATCTTGCTGTACCAACCTCTAAATCGGTTGGATCAATCTTGACCTCAACGGGGTCAGCCTCAGGCATTACAGCAACTGTTGCTGTAGAGGTATGAACTCTACCTTGAGACTCAGTAGCAGGAACTCTTTGGACTCTATGAACACCAGCCTCATATTTTAGTTGACTATATACAGAATCTCCCTTAACAGAAATTACTAATTCTTTGAATCCTCCCATATCCGACTCCGAAGCACTTATAGGTTTTACAGACCATCCAATTTTTTGTCCATATCTTTCATACATTCTTGCTAGATCTCCCGCCCATATGCAAGCCTCGTTACCCCCTGCACCCGCTCTAATCTCTAACATTACACTTCTCTCATCTCTTGGATCTTTAGGTAGTAAAGCGATTGTAGTTTTTTGAATAAGTTGATTCTTACATTCCTCCAAAATAGTTAACTCCTCATTTATTAATGATTCCATCTCCTTATCATTTCGATTCTCTTTCAGTAAATTTTTCGAATCTTCAATTTCCTTATCAGTATCAATCAATTTATTAAAATCAATAACCAAAGGTTCCAATTTTGACCTTTCTTTTGCGATTGTTTCTAATTTTTTAGGATCATTGGCTATGTCAGGATCTGCGAGCTGAACTTCCAAATTTTCAAAACTTTCTGAAGCAGTTTTCAACCTTGCAATTAGTGTTGAGTATTCCAATTAAAATTAAGCTTAATTTTTGAAAATTCTACTTTTTAGAATCTTTTTTTTCTTTTTGCTCTTTTGATGTAGCTGAATTAGCTGAACCCATTCCATATTTTTTCATAAACCTATCAACTCTTCCCTCTGTATCAAGAATTTTTTGAGTTCCAGTAAAGAAAGGATGGTTACCGCTCCATACATCAACATTTAGCTCAGGCTGAGTTGAACCTATTGTCATTACAACTTCTCCATTACAAATAACTTTTGCATCTGGATACCATTTTGGGTGAATTTCTGGTTTTGGCATAATTTAAATTCCTTTAACGTTTGGAGAATTGAGGTGCTTTTCTTGCTTTTTTAAGACCATATTTTCTTCTTTCCTTGGCTCTAGGATCTCTACTGAGATGACCTTCAGTTTTTAGCGGTTTCCTATTGTCAGGTGATAATTCACAAAGTGCTCTAGCTGCACCTTGCTTAATAGCATCTGCTTGACCTGTTAATCCACCCCCAAAAACATTTACCAAAATATCATAAGAATTTTCTAAGCCTAATGTTTGAAGAGGTGCTTTTACTGAATTTAAGTGCAGAGGGTTGAAATTTAAATAATCATCTCCAGAACGACCATTAATTTTAATTTGTCCATTTCCTGGAATCAAGCGAACTCTAGCAACTGAAGTTTTTCTTCTTCCAGTACCCCAATAAACAGCTTTGTTTTTTATTTGACTATCCATTTTAATAAATTAACTATTTAATAATACAGGATTCTGTGCAGCATGAGGATGATCAGTACCTTTATAAACTTTTAGTTTTTTGAATTGCTGTCTTCCTAAAGAATTATGTGGCAGCATACCCTTTACAGCTTGCTCTATTATTCTTTCAGGAATTCTATCTCGAAGAGATTCAAATTTTTCAATTTTCATTCCACCTGGCCTACCAGAGTGTCTTCTATATAACTTTTGTGATGCTTTTTTACCCGTTACCTCTACTTTTTCAGCATTTACAACAATGACAAAATCGCCTGTATCTAAATGAGGTGTAAATGTTGGTTTATTTTTGCCTCTTAGAACAGTTGCAATCTCTGTAGCAAGTCTCCCAAGTGTTTTATCTTTTGCGTCAACTAAAAACCAATTTCTTTCAATAGTTTCTATAGACGGCGTAATTGTTCTATTCATTTACCAAATTTATGCAAATAAATTTAAATTCAGTTTTAAATTCTACCTCATGAAAGGAGTATTAAACAATAATTTTCGATAAATCTCACAAATTAGTTCCTTTATTAAAATTTACTTAAGAAGAACCTCGAATTAAAAATACTGGAAATAAATCATTTTTATTAATTTTGTTAAAAACATTTTCTTCATAAACAGCATTTACAAAGCATAACCCCTTTGCTGGAGCAGATTCTTTAACATCATTTTTTCTTTTATTTACCCATCTATCTGTAAAAATATCTGGCGATATTTTTTTTTCTCCAACCAACACCAGTTGACCAACAATTAAACGGACCATTCCATAAAGAAAACCAGTTGCTTTAATATCAACTAAAATTAAATCTTCTACTCTTTTAATATTTATTTTTTTTATATTTGTAATAGATGTTGCCCTGTTACTTCCACTTTTCTGAAAAGCAAAAAAGTCGTGTTCTCCTTCCATTCTCTTTGATACGTTTGACATTAACACTGCATCTAGTACTTTTTGGTACCTATGCCATGACCAATCATTTATAAACACATTAGTAAATTTACTATTATTAATAACATATCTATAATGCCTATACTTTGCTGAATAGCATGCATGCCAACTATCATTAACTTCAATCGATTCCAAGATTCTAATTGTTGAAGGTAAATAACTATTTAGTAAATCTGAATAACGATTTCCTGGAATAATAAAATCTATATCAAAGTGTACTACTTGACCTGATGCATGTACTCCTGCATCAGTTCTTCCTGCCGCAAAAGTCTTTACGACATGATTTGTAATTTTAAAAAGAGCTTTTTCAATAATTTCCTGAACTGTTTGTGCATTTTTTTGTCTCTGCCAGCCAGAATAATTAGAACCATTATATTGAATAAGTAAAGCTACTCTTTTCAAAAGTGATTTATAGTAAATGCCCTTTTATAAACAATCTTAAACAAGCTCAATTATAGCCATCTGAGCGTTATCACCTTTTCTAGAAACGGTTCTGACTATACGTGTATAACCACCATTTCTATCTCCGTACCTTTCTTTTGCTTTTTCAAATAATGAATGAACTAATTTCTTATCATAAATATAGCCAATAGCCCTTCTTCTTGAAGCCAAACTACCCTCTTTAGCTAGAGAAATCATCCTTTCAGCTTCGTTTCTTAAGGCTTTTGCCCTAGCTTTTGTTGTTGTTACTCTACCTTCTCTTATCAATTGTGTAGTCAAACCTCTTAAGAGTGCTTTCCTCTGGTCAGCAGGTTTACTTAATAATGGGATTCTAAGTTGGTGTCTCATAATCTTAAAAATTTTAAACAGATGTTCTGCTTTGTGGAATAGAAATTCCTATGCGCTCAAGTGCTTCAATAACCTCATCTGCAGATTTAGAGCCAAAGTTCTTAATTTCCAGAAGATCTTCATAGCTAAAACCCATTAAATCCGAAACAGAATTAACTTGAGCTCTTTTTAAACAATTATAAGCTCTAACGGACAAGTTTAGTTCTTCAAGAGGAATTTGGGCTTCTGGGGATGGTTCAGGTTCTTCAGGAACTTCCTCCACCATCGTCACTGTAGCAAGAGGCTGAAAGAGTTCTATTAACTGATTTGCCGCTTCAGAAATGGCATCATCAGGACTTGTTGAACCATCTGTTACTACTTCCATTTTTAATCTTTCTCTACCTGTTCCACCCTCTGCTACAGCAGTTTCATCAATAGTAAAATTAACTCTTTTTACTGGCATAAATACAGCATCTATTTGAAGTAAATCAATAGCAGTTGTCTCTTCATTCTTACGATCTACTGGTCTATATCCTACACCTCTTTCAACATGTATTTCTAACTCTAAGTTATGACCCTCCTGAATAGTTGCAATCGGTTTTTCACCATCAACAATTTCAACTTGAGATGAGAATTGAATATCATTAGCCTTCACGTCCATTGGACCAGTAGCAACTAACCTGCCGATTTCAAGTTCAGGATTAGAACTATTAATTGATAGTTGCTTACAATTGAGAAGAATATCTAAAACATCTTCTCTAACTCCAGGAATAGTTGCATATTCGTGGTTAATTCCTGCTATTCTGACTGCAGTAACTGCACTTCCTTCCAGCCCTCCCATGAGGACTCTTCTAAGCGAGTTGCCTAAAGTTGTAGCTTGTCCCCTTTCTAAAGGGCCAATTAAAAAAGTTCCTGTTTGGGAGCGATCATCTGATATTTGATGGTCGATTCTGTCAATCTGGTATTGCAACACGGAAAATAATAAGGTTGAGAGTTTGTTTTTTTTGGGGTGGGGTTGAGAATGGTTAAGATCTAAACGCGTCTCCGTTTAGGTCTTCTACATCCATTATGAGGTAATGGAGTTACATCTCTTATTAGAGTTATTTCTAATCCGGCAACTTGTAAAGCTCTTATGGCGGTTTCCCTACCTGCGCCAGGCCCTCTAACAAGTACTTCTATTTGTCTCATCCCTTGATCAAGTGCTCTTCTGGCTGCAGCTTCAGCAGCTGTTTGAGCTGCAAATGGCGTACCTTTCCTAGCGCCTTTAAATCCACTTGCGCCTGCGGAAGACCAAGAAATTACATGACCAGAGGTGTCAGAAATTGAAACAATAGTATTATTAAATGTGCTTTGGATATGTACCACACCATTTGGTACATTTCGTTTAGATTTCTTTGAACCTGTTTTTTTTACTGTGGCTGCCATGATGTTTTAATTTAGTACTTCAATTTGTAAATAGATTTAGTTAATTATTTTTTCCTTCCAGCAACTGTTTTTCTTGAACCCCTTCTTGTTCTTGCATTCGTCCTAGTTCTCTGTCCTCTTACTGGAAGACTCATTCTATGTCTTCTTCCTCTCACACAGCCAATATCTTGTAAACGCTTTAGGGCCATTCCTTCTTTTCTTCTCAAATCTCCCTCTAAAGTAAATTCCTCTGAGGCGCCTCTAATTTTTTGCACATCAGAGTCTGAGAGATCTTTGACACGAATATCTGGGTTCACACCCGTATTAGCAAGAATTAGCTTAGATCTTGTTAAACCAATTCCATAAACGTATGTAAGTGCAATTTCTACTCGCTTTTCGCGAGGTATGTCAATTCCTGCAATCCTGGCCACGTGTTTTGAATAAGTAAAAGTTTGAATTATAGGGTTAAGAATTAACCCTGACGCTGTTTATTGCGAGGTCTTTTCTTGTTAATAACATAGATTTTACCTCTTCTCCTCACGATCTGATCGTCAGGACTAATTTTTTTGACTGAAGATCTGACCTTCATAAGGGTTTTTAAAATAAATCAATAATTTTATATTCTACATCATCATCAAACCATTTTCTGTTTGATATCAGAGGAAATGGTTTTTAAATCTCGATCACCATCAATATACTCTAATAATGAAAGATCTTTAAAATATTGAATCAACGGTTCTGTAGTTTCTTTATAAATGTTAACTCGTGTTCTAATAGTATCTTCAGTGTCATCTTTTCTTCCTCTTAAAAGCAAACGCTTGATTAGAACTTCTTCTGGAATATCTAAGTAAAAAACTACTTCTATAGGTTGATTTATTTCAATTAAGACCTTATTCAATGAATTTGCTTGAGATAGATTTCTTGGATAGCCATCTAAAATCCAGCCTTTATTATCCTTATTTAAATTTTGCTTTACTATTTTTAAAACAAGTTCGTCACTTACAAGTTCGCCACTATTAATAATATCCTTAACCTGTCTCCCAAGATTAGTATCCATTTCAATTTCTTTTCTTAATAATTCACCTGTAGAAAGATGCAAGTAAGAATTAGCTTTACTCAGTAATTCCGCCTGAGTACCTTTTCCTGCTCCAGGTGCTCCTAAAAATAATAAATGTTTTTTCATTAATTATTAATTAGTCCCTCATACCTTTGAGAAATAACATAAGTTTGAATTTGCTTAGCAGTATCAATAGCAACACCAACAAGAATAAGTAGTGAAGTTGCCCCTAAACCTTGAAAAGTCTGAACATTTGTAGCCCTCTCGACTGCTGCAGGGATAATAGCTACTGAACCCAGAAATAATCCTCCTAATAATGTCAACCTATTTTGAATCCCTGAGAGGTAATTTGCTGTATTACTTCCTGGTCTAACTCCTGGAATTGCTACTCCCCCTTTCTTTAGATTTGAAGCCACATCAACTGGATTAATTGTAAGAGACGCGTAAAAATAGGAAAATCCCAAAATTAATGCAAAGAATGTAAAAGCATAGGGCCATGGATTAGAAGATCCGGGATTTAAACTACTCGCCAATTTGATTAGTACTGGATTACCCGTAACATTTGCAATAGTTATAGGTAAAAAAATTAAAGCAGATGCAAAGATAATAGGCATAACTCCTCCTGCATTTAACTTTAAAGGTAAATAACTTTGTCTTGTAGGAAGTAATGTTGTATTTCCTATTTGTCTTTTTGCACTAACAATAGGAATACGCCGTGCTCCCTCTTGGACAAAAATTATCCCAACAATTGTTAATAAAAACACTCCAAGTAAAACTGCTATCCCCAAAACATCTCCCCGATCACCAGTTTGGGCTTTTTCTATTGTTGAACTTAAGGCCTTAGGTAGAGTTGAAACAATATTCAAAAAAATTACTAATGAAGCTCCTTGACCTATCCCTTTTTCTGTAATAATTTCACTAAACCACATCACTAACATTGAGCCAGTAACTAGAGCAATTGAGGTTTGCAATACAAATGTAGTTTCACTTATGCCCTGAATTGCATATTGTCTAAGAATTAAAGAAAAAATAATACTCTGCAAAAACCCCCATCCTAATGAAACATATCTAGTTATTTGAGCAATTTTTCTTCTACCTGCTTCTCCTTCATTCTTTTGTAGGTCTTCCAGAACAGGCAATGAAGCTGTAAGAAGCTGGATAATAATCGATGCATTGATAAAAGGAAGAATACCTAATGCGAATATTCCTAAGGTTGAAATTCCTCCACCGGTAAATATATCTAAAAAACCTATTAATTGGCCGCCTTGATCTATAAAACTCTTAAAAGCAACCCTATCAATACCAGGCATGGGAATATAAATACCAAGTCTTACTAAAAGAAGAAGACTTAAAGTAGTTAAAACCCTACTCCTTAGCTCTTTATTTAAAAATAACTGAGAAAGTATTTCAGAAGCGCTAGGGTTTCTAGTTTTGTTAATAAACATTTTGAAGATTAACTAAATTTTTATGTAAAATTATTTATTTATTAACTCGCAAGATCCGCCTGCATTTTCAATTTTTTGTTTAGCAACTTTTGTAAATGCATGAGCTTGGACTGTTAACTTGACATTAACTTCTCCATTACCGAGAATTTTTAAAGGGAATTTTGGCTTGAAGATTAATCCTTTCTTCACTAGTGAGTCCAAGTTAACAGTATCGTTATCTTTGAAATCATTTAATTTATTTAAATTTATTATCGAAAATTTCTTTTGATTGATGATTTCAAAATGCTTTAATTTAGGAACTCTCCTGTAAAGAGGCATTTGGCCTCCTTCAAAACCTGGACGTGTGGGTCTTCCAGATCGTGACTTTTGTCCTCTCATTCCGAAACCACATGAAGCACCCTGACCTGCAGCAATACCTCTACCCTTTCTTAATTTTTTCTTTCTAGAGCCTGAGTTTGATTTAAGTGTATTTAATGTTGAAGTCATAATTTTCAAGAATAGAGTTGTTCAAGTGAGATCCCTCTCTCCCTTGAGGCAGATTTGTGTGTTCTTAATTGTGAAAGAGCTACCATAGCTGCTCTTGCGTTATTTAGAGGTGTTTTACTACCCAATCGTTTTGCTAAGACATTTTTTATGCCTGCCAATTCTAAAACCGTTCTTATTGAACCACCAGCAATTACTCCTGTACCAGGGGCAGCAGGTCTAATTAGTACATTTGCTGCACCATCTCGACCTATAGATAAAGTAGGTATTGAATTATTTGGAGTTAAGGGAACCCTAACAAGATTCTTTTTACCATCTGAAACGCCCTTTCTCACCGCACCAATAACATCACCTGCTTTTCCAACTCCAACTCCAACTTGTCCTTTTTCATTACCAACTACAACAATTGCTCTGAAACTCATTTTTTTTCCACCTTTAACAGTTTTAGAAACACGTCGTATTTGAACAACCCTTTCTTGCCAATCAGAATCTCTCTCAAGATTTTTTCCATCTCCTCTTCTATTTCTTTTTTTATCATTACGATTGTTCTTTTTTTGTTCCACAGGCATGGCTCCAGGAGCATTATCGTTCTTGGATTGGATTTCTTGTTTAGTCGGAGTGTCAGTCATAGTAAAAAATAAAGTTAGAATTCTAAGCCAGCTTCGCGAGCAGCGTCAGCAAGTGCCTTAACTCTACCGTGATATAAATTACCTCCACGGTCAAAAATTACTTGCTTTATACCTTTTTTTATAGCTCTATTTGCTAATAATTTTCCAACAACGGAAGAAGAATTACAATCAGAAGGTAATTTCTCAGATTTTTCTCTGAGTTCCTTATCAAGAGTTGAAGCTGAGCAAATAGTTGTTTGAGCGCTATCATCTATAACCTGAGCATAAATATGGTTATTAGAGCGAAAAACAGACAATCTTGGACGCGTTGCATCTCCAATTAAGAATCTTCTTAATCTTCTATGTCTTTTTTGGGTTTGTGATTTCCTTGAAAGTTTGGTCATTTTTTTAATTGGAATTATTTTTTGCCAGATTTACCAGCTTTTCTGAGAATTCTCTCATCATGGTATTTAATTCCTTTACCTTTATACGGCTCTGGAGGTCTAATTGATCTGATTTTTGCTGCTTCATTGCCAACAATTTCCTTATCAATTCCAGATACGGTAACGTTTGTATTACTCTCAACTTTGTATGTTATACCATCAGGGGGGGTCATTTCTACAGGATGACTATATCCTGCACTGACAACTAGATTTTTACCTTTTACTTGTGCTCTTGATCCAACGCCAACAATTTCTAGTTTCTTCGAAAAACCTTGAGTAACCCCTTCAACCATATTTGCAATTAAGGCTCTACATAAACCATGTCTCTGCCTTGAATGTATTTTAGTTGTAGTAGGACTTACGATAATAGTATTATCTTTCTTATCAAAACTAACTCCCTCAGGCATGAGACGTTTTAACTCCCCTTTTGGGCCTTTTACTGTAACTGTTAATCCATCAAAATCAACTGTAACTTTCTCTGGAATAAGTACTGGTGTTTTTCCGATTCTAGACATGATTAATTCTCCTTAATAAACATAGCAGAGGACTTCACCGCCAATGCCTTGCTTCCTAGCATCGCGATCACTCATGACACCTTTAGAAGTTGATATTATGGCAACTCCAAGGCCCCCAAGAACTTTTGGTAAAGCTCTAGTATTTTTATAAATTCTCAAACCAGGTTTACTTACTCTTTGCATTGATCGAATAGTAGGGAATTTATTCTTACCACTATATTTAAGACCAAGTATTATTTGTGATTTATAACCTTCACCTTCTTCATTAATATCAGAAATAAACCCCTCTTTCTGAAGCACTTTTGCGATACTTAAGGACATTTTTGAACCTGGGATAGTTGTGGTTGTATGCTTTTTTTGACTCGCATTTCTAATTCGAGTAAGCATATCTGAAATAGGATCGTGATTTGACATAGTTTTAATTTAATTCTTACTAAAAGGCATTCCTAACTCCTGCAAAAGAGCTTTACCTTCTTGATCTGATTTTGCACTAGTGACAATAGTTATATCCATACCTCTTATTGAATCTATTTTATCAAAAGAGATTTCAGGAAAAATCAATTGCTCCTTCACTCCAAGGGTGTAATTCCCTCTCCCATCAAAACTTTTTGGATTAACTCCTCTAAAGTCTCTTATTCTTGGTAAAGCTAGATTTATAAATCTCTCCAAAAAGGAATACATTCTGTCTCCTCTCAAAGTTACAGTACAACCAATAGGCATCCCCTCACGAATTTTAAAACCCGCGATAGCTTTTTTAGCCCTAGTTACGAGGGCCTTTTGTCCAGTAATTGTTGCCATTTCGTTTAAAGAAGCTTCTAAAGCTTTAGAATTTGAAGCTGCCTCACCAAGACCTCTGTTAACGTTGACTTTGACAACTTTAGGTACTTGATGAATATTTTTAAGACCAAGGTCCTTTAAAAGTTTTGGTCTAATTGATTCTTTGTAGCGATTTTTTAGAGTCATAATTTTTTGTTAATTCTGGTCTTTGTCAGAATTGGTAAATTAGAAAAAGTTGAAATCTGATTTCTGATGAAAAATTAATCAATTACTTCACCAGTTTTCTTCAATCTTCTTTTCTTAACCCCCTCTTTATCAATAAAGTATTCAATCTTACTTGTAAGATTTTTATCCTTTGAAAAGAACATTACATTTGAAGCATGTAAAGATGCTTCTTCTGTAAGTATTCTTCCAGTTTCTCCTTCTTGATTTGGTTTTACATGTTTGGTCCTAAGGTTAATACCCTTTACAACTACCCTATTTTGAAGAGGGATAGTTTTTAAAACTTCACCAGTTTTCCCTTTATCCTTGCCATTAATTACTTTTACCAAATCTCCAGTTTTGATTCTCATTTTTATTCTCTGGAAATTTTTCTTTTGCTTTAATGAATCCAACATTTAAATCACCTCCGGAGCAAGAGAAACAATCTTAGTATAATTTTTATCCCGCAGTTCTCTGGCTACAGGACCAAAGACTCTCGTACCTTTTGGATTCCGATCTTCATTAATCAATACTGCCGCATTGTCATCAAATCTGATTGAATTACCAGTATTTCTTCTTAATGTTGCTTTAGTTCTGACGATAACAGCTTTAACAACTTCAGATTTCTTAACTCCCATGTTAGGAAGAGCATCTTTTACAGTTGCTACGATTACATCTCCAACATGAGCATACCTTCTATTAGAACCTAAAACCCTAATACATTGGAGTCTTTTTGCTCCGCTATTATCAGCAACTGTTAAATAAGTTTCTTGTTGAATCATTTTTTAACCTCCTTAGCCTGACTTGTTTTATTGAGAATCTCTTCTATTGCCCATCTTTTATGAGCACTGAGCGGTCTAGTTTCTCTAATTTTAACTCGATCACCTAAAACACATGTATTTTCTGGATCATGCGCTTTATATCTTGTAGTTCTACTTACAATTTTTTTATAAGTGGGATGTGGATATCTGTTAATTACAGCAACAACAACTGTTTTATCCATTTTGTCGCTGACAACAGTACCAATTCTTTCTTTAAGTGCCATAACTAATAATTAATCAGAAGTTGTTTTAGAAGCAGATTGACTCTTACTGAGAGTGAGTAATTGCGCAACTTGTTTCTTGATAATTTTAAATTTATGAGTTTCATTAAGCTGCCTTGTGGCTTGCTTGAATCTCAAATCAAAAAGATCTTTTCGTAATTGGTCAATCTTTTCAGTAATTTGTACAGAATTTAATTTTTTAAATTCCTTAAGTGACTCTGAGTTTTTCATTGTTTAACCTCCTCTTGAGATTTTTTACTCTTTTTCGTATTTTCTTGGGAGGAATTATCTAGATTTTTATCAATGGAGATAAATTTAGTTTTTACAGGAAGTTTGTATTGAGCCAGACGCATAGCTTCCTTTGCAATTTCCTCAGTGATATCCTCACCACCCATTTCAAAAAGTATTCTTCCAGGTTTTACAACTGCGACCCAAAACTCTGGATTACCTTTACCAGAACCCATCCTGGTTTCGGCAGGTCTCATAGTTACAGGTTTATCAGGAAATATTCTGATCCAGATTTGACCACCACGTTTGATATATCTGGTCATAGCTCTTCTGCTTGCTTCAATCTGACGTGCAGTTACCCAGCCACAGTCTTGAGCTTGTAGAGCAAATTGACCGAACGCGATAGTATTACCTTTTGAGGCTACACCCCTCATTCTGCCTCTATGTTGTTTACGGAATTTAGTACGTTTTGGACTAAGCATTTTTATACCTCCTATGAATTCTCATTTGAACGATCCTCAAATTGCTGAGGTCTTCTACTAGCTTTCCTCTTAGGGCTAGCACCAACAGGGATAGTTTGTTCTTCTTTAGGAAGAACTTCACCTTTGAAAACCCAAACTTTAATGCCTAGAACACCGTAAGTTGTATTAGCTTCACGTGTTGCATAGTCAATTTCAGCTCTTAATGTATGTAATGGAACTCTACCCTCTCTAGTCCATTCAGTTCTAGCTATTTCAGCTCCATTCAACCTTCCCCCTACTTGAATTTTAAGACCTAAGACTCCAGCCCTTTGAGCCCTTTGTAAGGCCATCCTTATAGTTCTTCGAAAGGCGACTCTTTTTTCAAGTTGTTGCGCAATATATTCAGCTAGTAAAAAAGCATCAGCATCTACGCGTTCAACTTCTACAACGTTAATTCTAACTTGCCTTGTTCTATCCCCTATAGTTTTTTGAATGCCAGATCTTAATTCTTCAATCCCACTTCCTTGTCTTCCAACTATAACTCCTGGTCTTGCTGTTTTTAATTCGAGTTCCAGTTGGTCAGCTTTTCTAGCTATTAAAACATCGCTAATTCCTGCTGCTCCGTATTTTTTTTGTATGAAGGTACGAATTTTAAAATCTTCTTGAAGAAGAATTGGATATGTTTTAGAAGTAGCAAACCACTTAGAGCGATGCTCTTGTGTAATTCCTAATCTTAGTCCAGAAGGATGTATTTTATGTCCCATTAGTTTTGTACCTCCGCATTAGTTTGAGTAGGAGCAGATTCAACAGAAATACTGATATGGCAAGTCTGTTTTTTAATTGAAAAAGCTCGACCTTGAGCTCTGGGCCTATACCTTTTCATTACTGGACCACTATTAGCCCATGCAGAGGAAATAACTAAGGTGGATGGATCCATTCCAAGGTTATGTTCTGCATTGGCAACTGCAGATCTTAAAACTTTAGTGATGGGGTCTGTAGATCTGTAAGGCATAAATTCCAACATAATCAATGCATCTCTATAAGACCTGCCCCTTATCTGATCCAAAACTCTTCTCACTTTAGAGGCTGATCCGCGAACGTAATTCCCATGAGCAATTGCTGTTTTTGTCGTTTCAGGTGTTTTTGTCATGATTTTGCTCCTTTCTTATCTCTAATATGACCACGGTAAGTGCGTGTAGGAGCAAATTCACCAAGTTTATGACCAATCATTTGTTCAGTAATAAATACTGGAATGTGAGTCTTGCCATTATGTACAGCAATTGTGTGACCAATCATTAAAGGTAAAATAGTAGAGGATCTCGACCAAGTTTTGATAACAGACTTGTCATTATCAGTATTTTGTTTTTCAACCTTCTTGAGCAAGCTATCTGCTATAAAAGGTCCTTTTTTTAGTGAACGTCCCATGTTTATGTAATAGAAATTGAAATAATAAATGAAGTAATCAAGAGTCTCTTCCTCCTCTACTCCTCTTAGAAACGCGACGGCGTCTTCGAACAACTAATTTATTACTTGGTTTGTTCTTTTTACGTGTCTTTAATCCAAGAGCTGGTTTACCCCATGGAGTAACTGGTCCTGCTCTACCAATTGGTGCTTTTCCCTCTCCTCCTCCATGTGGATGATCACATGGGTTCATTACACTACCTCTTACTTGAGGCCTTCTTCCAAGCCATCTTCTTCTTCCTGCTTTACCTAAGCTAGTATTTCTTATTTCAGAATTACCAACTTCACCAAGAGTTGCATAGCATTCTTTTCTTACAAGTCTTACTTCAGTAGATGGGAGTTTTAAAGCAACATAATCTCCCTCTTTTGCCATAACTTGAGCACTAGCTCCTGCGGATCTAACCATCTGAGCACCCCTACCTGCATATAACTCAACACAATGAACACTAGATCCTAATGGCATGACAGAAAGTGGCATTGCATTACCATCTTCAATTGGAACACTTTCTCCAGATATGACATTTTGTCCCACTTTTACTCCTGCTGGAGCGATAATATATCTTTTTTCCCCATCTTCGTAGAATAAAAGTGCCAATCTTGCGTTTCTATGAGGATCGTAGTGTATAGCTGCAACTTTAGCGTTAATGTTTCTTTTATCTCTTCTAAAGTCAACTAATCTATATTGCCTTTTGTGACCACCCCCACGATGACGACAAGTAATAACTCCACGATTATTCCTGCCTTTAAGTCTATGTTTTGAAACTATTAGTGATCTCTCGGGTTTTGAACTTGTTATTTCACTAAAGTCAGTAACTACTCTTTGCCTAGTACCAGGTGTATAAGGTTTAAATTTACGGATTGCCATGATTAAAACTCCTTAAGATTCTGGAAAAAGTTGGATTTTGTCTCCTTCAGCAAGACGCACAATTGCCTTCTTGACCTGAGAACGTTTACCGGAAAATTTCCCAACTCTTCTAGTTCTCCTCGGGGGATTCATAGTGTTAACTCCTATGACTTTAACACTGAATAAGGCTTCAACAGCTGCCTTTATTTGTGGTTTTGCCGCTCTATGATCTACTTCAAAAGTATATTGGTTAAGATCTAGCGCATTTGTAGCTTTCTCAGTAATAACTGGCTTTCTAATTACATCGGCTAAACGAGAATCGAATAATTTACTCATGATGCATAAACCTCCTGAATTTTATCTATCGCTGATTGCCCAATGACCAATTTATTAGCATTGAGAATATCAAATACATTTAATTGATCGGCAGCAATTAATTTTACTTTTTCAATATTATTAATCGATTTTTTTATAACATCGGACGGTCTATCAAGAATAACCAAAACTTTTTCAGTTTTTTGTATTCCTAATCGAGCAAGGCCATTGATGATATCACTTGTTTTAGGCTGCTTTAAAGTAGATCCAAAATCTTCAACGGCCTTCATATCAGATACTCTAGACATAAGTGCAGTTCTAAGAGCTAACCTACGTTCCTTACGATTCATATCAAGATTGTAAGAACGTGGCTTCGGCCCAAAAATAATTCCGCCACCAGGTCTTAAGGGTGTCCTTATAGATCCTTGACGAGCTCTTCCAGTACCTTTCTGTTTATATGGCTTTCTACCGCCCCCACGCACTTCAGATCTTGTCAAAGTTGATGCTGTCCCCTGTCTTTTATTTGCTAGCTGCCTAAGGACTGCTCTATGTATTAAGTCTGCAGAAGAATTTTCTTTAGCAACTGCTAAATCAAGGGATACTTTGCCGGATTTTTTTCCATCCCACTTAAGAGTTTCAAGTTTTGTCATGATTTTTCACCTCCTTTTTTGCCTACAACATTATTTGGCTTAATATTTATTATTGAGCCTGGCTTACCTGGAACAGAACCCTTTACTACAAGCAAATTTTTCTGATCATCAATTTTTAGAACTAACAAACCCTTAGTAGTAATCTGTTTTCCACCATATCTTCCTGCCATTCTTTTCCCAGGATAAATTCTGCCTGGAGTTGTTCCTGCACCTGTAGATCCAGGTGCTCTATGATTTTTTGAACCATGACTCATAGGACCTCTGCTAAAACCATGTCTTTTCTGGTAACCAGCAAAACCCCTACCCATAGATTTGCCACTGATATCAACTTTTTGACCAACCTCAAAGTTTTTTACAGTTATTTGATTTCCGATTTCATAAGATGAAGTTTCTTCAACCCTATATTCTTTCAAATGCTTTAAAAGTTCTTCTCCTGATTTCAACAAATGTCCCTTCTCAGGCTTACTTATATGCTTATCCTTTAACAAGCCATAACCTATTTGAACGGCAGTATAACCATCCAAAGCGGTTGTTTTCAATTGAGTGATACGGCAAGGACCAGCCTCAATGAGAGTAACTGGCACCGAATTACCTTTCTCGTCGAAAAGTTGGGACATGCCCAATTTCTTTCCTAAAATTCCTATAGACATAAGACTAAATTAGGCTAGCTCGTAATGATTTTTAAATTATCTAAAACCTTAAGTTATTAAGGTGAAGTTAATAAAAAAACAATTAAATAAGGTTGAGACTTATCTGAAAATCTAGATAGTTTCTCTTGGGATAAACCCACCTGTGTTTTTTAACGAAACGCTAAAAAATGTGAAATTTTACAGAGGCTCGGCTAGCTTGCGAGCTTAAAAATTCACTGAATTACAATTGTACATCATCAAGTACCATAAAATAAAATAAAATAGAAATAAAGGAAATTTTTATGCCATTACTTCTCACAGGGAAAAAGTTTCATAACGATTTAAAAACTAACAAATGTCTTGCTATCTTTGCTCCCCTTGAAGGTGGTTATGAAACTCGTCTTTTGAGAAGAATGAGGGCAAAGGGATTTAAAACTTTTATAACCTCAGCAAGAGGGCTTGGAGATCCAGAAGTCTTCTTGCTTAAATTGCATGGAGTTAGACCACCGCACCTTGGTCATCAAAGCATAGGAAGAAATGGAGCACTTGGGGAAGTTCAACAAGTTATCCCACAAGCTTCTGAGTTATTTAATGAAAATGATAAAAATAAATTACTTTGGTTATTAGAAGGTCAAGTACTTTCTCAATCTGAATTAGAGAGCTTAATAGATATTTGCACTAATGATAATAAACTAACGATAGTTGTTGAAATGGGGGGTTCAAGAAAACTTGAATGGAAGCCGTTAAGTAACTATATTTTAGATGAATTTGAAAGTTAAATTGTTTGATTACAACTAAGAATAAAAAAGATAAGTGGATTAAATTAATTTGTGGTGCAAGTAATGAGGATATTGTTGCCATAGAAGATTTATGCGCAATTTATACAGCTGCTGGTGTCGACTACATAGATGTTGCCGCAGAAGAATCTATAGTCCACGCAGCAAAAAAAGGAATCGAGTGGGCAAAAAAAGTCTTTAAGAACTCCCCTGGATTAATGATAAGCATTAGTGATGGAAATGATATCCACTTTCGTAAAGCAAAATTTGATCCGTTGAAATGCCCCCCTAATTGTCCAAGACCGTGCGAAAAAGTATGCCCCACCTTTGCAATTGATAATTCTGGGATTAAAAAGAGTAAATGTTATGGATGTGGAAGATGTTTGAATAGCTGTCCCCTAAATCTAATTAGTGAATATGAATATAATTTGTCAAAAGATGATTTAGGGTCAACACTTCAGAAAATAAAGCCTAATGCAGTAGAAATTCATACAGAAATCAATCGCCTAGATTCTTTTGCAAAAGTTGTCAGTATCCTTAAATGTTCTGGAATGAAATTAGACAAGATATCTACCAGCTGTGGATTAAATCAATCTTTCAAAAAATCACAAGAGCCCCAAGATCTTTTGAAAGCTCTTTGGGAAAGATATGAAATTCTTAAAAAACTTGATATTCCCCTTATTTGGCAGCTAGATGGAAGGCCAATGTCTGGAGATCTTGCTCCTTCAACAAGTAGGGATGCTGTTCAGTTGTTTGAAAAAATCGGTTCAGATCTTCCACCTGGATTAATTCAATTGGCAGGAGGAACAAATGAAAAAACTCATGAATTTTTCAATTCAAACAATCTCCCAGACGGAATAGCATTTGGAAGTGCTGCAAGAAAAATTATGCAGCCCCTTATTGAATTTGCTCACAAAAATAACAAAAAACTCTATGAGTATCCTGAAAGAATGGCTTTAGCAATCAAAAAAGCTAAGAAATTTCTAGAGCCATGGAAATCGGGCTCATTCAAATAATATTTTTATTTTCCAAACTAGCGTCATGTTTATAAAAACTTTGTATTTTTTGGATAGAAAAAAATCTTTTCATGTATTAAAATAAAAATTCAATGGGCCGTCGCCAAGTGGTAAGGCATCGGGTTTTGGTCTCGACATTCCTAGGTTCGAATCCTAGCGGCCCAGTTCTAATATTCAATAGGTGTCTTCTCAAAAAATATTTCTATTTGATTTCGATGGAGTAATAGTCGATGGAATGCAAGAATATTGGCATAGTTCCCTGCTGGCTTGTGAAAGATATTTAAATTCACCATGCATCTCTGTTGATCAAAAACTTTATAAAAGAGTACCAAATTCTTTCAAAGAAATTAGGCCTTGGGTTAAATATGGTTGGGAAATGATTTTAATTGTTCACGAAATTATAAAAACAGAAAATCCATTAAAAAATGATAATAAAGATGATTTCATTAATAATTATCATGAAAATTGCCAGAGGATATTAAAGGAAAATTCCTGGATTGCTGAAGATTTACAAAAAATGTTAGATCAGTCGCGTAAGTACCAAATTGATAAAGATTTTAAATCGTGGGTAAATTTACATAATCCTTTTTTTGAAATTATAAATTTTATGAAAGAATTAAGGAAAAAAGAAATAAAAACTGGAGTCATAACAACTAAAGGTAAAATATTTACAGAAAAGATTCTTAAACAATTAAATATTTTTCCAGAATTTATTTTTGGTTATGAATCCGGAACAAAAGTTAAAATAGCTGAGAAGATTACGCAAACTTACGAAATTTTAGGCTTTATAGAAGATAGAAAAAAAACTCTAATAGATATTAAACAAAATTCAGAAACTTCTCACATTCCATGCTTCCTAGCTGATTGGGGGTATTTGAAAGGATCAGATAAGCATATTTTAAGTAATGAAATCAAATTATTGAAATTAGATAACCTTGAGGAATTAGTTGCAATTTAAAGATAATCGGTTAGAGTACAGATGTACTATAGTTTGTATTTATGAAGTTTGGTTTAAATAAAAATTTCCAAATTTAGAATAATTACAAGAACTTTAACCGGTAAATCAAACAATGAGCCTTGAAGAAAAGAAAAAAACTGAATCAAAAGAAAAAGACAAAGCATTAAGTCTTGTCTTAGGTCAAATAGAAAGAAATTTTGGACGAGGATCAATAATGAGACTTGGTGACGCCTCAAGAATGAAAGTAGAAACAATATCTACTGGAGCGCTCACCTTAGATTTAGCATTAGGAGGAGGATATCCAAAAGGAAGAGTAGTAGAAGTTTACGGACCAGAAAGCTCAGGAAAAACTACATTAACGCTGCACGCGATTGCGGAAGTCCAAAAGAATGGAGGAGTAGCTGCATTTGTAGATGCTGAGCATGCACTCGATCCAGTTTATGCAGCCTCTTTAGGAGTTGATGTTGAAAATTTGTTAGTTTCACAACCAGATACAGGTGAAATGGCTCTGGAAATAGTTGACCAACTTATAAGATCAAGTGCAGTAGATCTTGTAGTTGTTGACTCGGTCGCAGCACTAACCCCAAGAGCTGAGATAGAAGGAGAGATGGGAGATCACGTAATTGGAAGCCAAGCAAGGCTAATGAGCCAAGCAATGAGGAAAATAACAGGAAATATTGGTAAATCTGGATGTACGGTAATATTCCTAAATCAATTACGCCTAAAAATTGGCGTTACATACGGCAATCCAGAAACAACCACAGGAGGTAATGCATTAAAATTTTATGCCTCAGTGAGACTTGATATCAGAAGAATTCAAACTCTTAAAAGAGGTACTGAAGAATATGGCATAAGAGCAAAAGTGAAAGTAGCAAAAAACAAAGTTGCGCCACCATTTAGAATTGCAGAGTTTGATATTCTCTTCGGAAAAGGTATTAGTACAACAGGATGTTTATTAGATTTAGCAGAAGAGACTAATATCATAATAAGGAGAGGCGCTTGGTATAGTTATGAAGGAGAAAATATTGGACAAGGAAGAGATAATACAATTATTTGGCTTGATCAAAACTTAGAAATCAGGGATAAAGTAGAATCTATGGTTAAAGCGAAATTAACAGAAGGAACTGAAGTCAGTTCTAATTCAATGAAAGCATTAAATAGCAATCCTGCTAATACAATCGCTGTTAATGATATAAAAACAGTAGCTTAGATTTATAGAGAATCAGCTAAAGTCCACCACCCAGCAGCAGGGCCTATAAATCTCACTACAATCCATAAGATAACTAACCCTCCGATTCCAAACCAACTGGCCTTAATACTTAATTTAATTAAGTTATCTCTTTGATTGATTGTAAAGGGAAGCCATTCAAATAATCTTGGAGACTCATCAATTTTAGTTTTAGTATTATTTTTTTTTGGAGGTAAACCAAGTGTTTTACGTCTTTTTGCTTCTCCCATATTTCTTTATTTATTTACAAAATAATAACCTAATCAAAAGGTAGCATATAGTTAATTTTTTTTGAGGGTTGAATGTTATGCAAAAGTAATCTTCCCCAGTTTCTTTTATTTACTCTTCCATCTAAGATTATTAACTTACCTGAGTTTCTTCTTAAAGGCGAAATAGATCTTTCAAGTTTAATTCTGGCTTGAGGAAGAAAGAAGTCTCTAAACCAATCCTGAGAAAGCTTCTTTTTATGCGAGACTGTAATTGCATTAATAGGTTCTGACATATTCGGAATAGGAAGTAAAGGAATAATAATTTGTTCTGGAATTTGAATTAAATAAGAATTCATAATCCACCAGTCAAAACTAGAGCAAAGAATTTCATTTTTACCAGAGGGAATTGTCTCTAGCAATACCCTTTTCCCGTACTCAGAAGCTAAATCTGTAGCAATATTAGTTTTCAAATCAATATCATCAGAAAGAACTAAAGTTAAACCCTTTCTAAAAAGTATTAACTTTTTGCATTTATCCATGATTGAATTTGTAAAAAGAGGATTATTAGGAAGCAACTGTTTAGAGGGTATATATAATGAAATCTTTTTCTCTTCAAAATTACTTTTAAAATTAATAACCAAATCAATATCTAAGCTGTGTTTTTTAAAATACATTTGGAAAAAATTGTCTTTTCTCAATGCTGATAAAAAAACAAATTTATTATTTAAAAAAAATTCCTTTATATGAGAAAGTTCATCTATTGGCTGCAAATACAAAGTCCAATCTAAATTTTTATCGTTTAACTTTACCCAGCACGCCCAACCCTTAGATAATGCTTTATTAACGCTTAAAAATTTATCAGAAAAAAAAGAATTTTCATGAAAAAAGTTTGAAAAAAAACTTATTTCTTTTTCATTTAAGTTGATATAACTATTTCCTAAAACCTTTCTCATGAAGAACTTTTTCTTCAATGAATCATATACTTTTATAAATTTTTGATTGATTAATTCAAATTCATTAAAATTTTTTGTCCAATCCTTTTTAAGCAGGGAAATTCTAAAATGATTTTTTAAATCCTGTTTTATATCCTCAATTCCAGAATAAATTATTCGATGATTTCTAAGATTACGAGAATTGGGATCATTAAGTAAATTATGGATTGTTATCAAACGAATATGATGATTTGCAAAAATAAGTTGATCATCTTTCAAAATAAAATTAAAACCTAGATTTCTCAATGAATCAATCTGAAATTGGCTTATAAATTTAATTTTTTCTTTAGATAAAATAAAAGTTGAATCCTCTTCCTTTAAAAATAAAGAAATCAAAATTGGAGGTAGCCAATCATAGCTAGAGAAAATTTCTGAATTAATTAGATATGTAGAATCATTTTCAATACATTTGGAAATTATTCTCCCAAAAGAATATATGTGTTCCCACTTAATACTTTGATCTCTCAAATAATTTTTCAAATATTGATGACTTAAAATTTCAAGCATTTATAATTAATTTAATTTCAAATACATACAAAAATTATTAACTTAATATACAAAAAATTGGTATCAATATAGGAGAGTCTTGAATTAATCAATCTATGAAAATTGGAATAGTAGGATTAGGTTTAATTGGCGGTTCTTTAGGATTAAAACTCCAAAGTCTAAATCATACAATTTATGGAATAGCAAATAATGAATTAAATGAAAAAAAAGCTAAGGATAAAAAACTTGCAAATTTTGTTAGCTGTGATCTGAGCTTATTAAAAAAATGTGAGCTAATAATTTTGGCATTGCCCATCAAAGATTTGATCAGTCCGTCTCAAGAATTAGTAGCATCAATACCTCAGAAAACAATATTAACTGATGTAGGCTCTTTAAAAGAACCAATTGTAAATACATGGGAAAGTTTACATCCTCTATTTATTGGATCTCATCCAATGGCAGGAACAGAAAAAAAAGGAGTTAATTCAGGTTTTGAAGGTCTTTTTAAAAATGCAAAATGGATTATTACCCCAACACAAAATAGTGACTTTAATGCAGTCAGAACTATTTCCGAGCTTATAAAATCAATGGATTGTGAAATTTGCCAAGCTTCACCAAAAGAGCATGATCAAGCAGTATCTCTAATTTCTCATTTGCCTATATTTTTAGCTTCCGCCCTTATAGAAACTGCACAAACAAAAAATAATCAATCTTTATTAGATCTCACCCAAAAATTAGCTGCCACAGGATTTGCTGACACTTCGAGAGTTGGCGCAGGAAATGAACAACTAGGCTTAGATTTAGCTATTAATAATCAGATTAATGTTTTAAACTCCATAAATAGTTTTAAAAATAAGTTGAATTTACTGGAATCTCTTATTAAAGAAAAAAATTGGGATCTACTTTCTAAAAAACTTGCTGAAGCAAAAGAAAACAGACAAAATTTTATAAACTAAAATTTTCTATGCCTTGGGAAGCTAAAATTTGTCTTGAAACCATTAATGCAGACTGGCTAACACCTGCAGTCCCCTCTCCTGGATAAATCGAATCTCCACATAACCATAAACCTTCAAAAGGTGTCCTACTTGATAATCCAAATAAACCAAAAATATCTGGATTTTGACCCAGCCCGCCTACTATTCCATTAGGTCTTTTTGTCCATTTTTCAAAGCCCAATGGAGTTGCTAATTCCCTATGTAGCCATTTTTCAGGATCAATATCAAATTGACTTTCCAATTCGAGGGATATTTTTTTCATGAAACTATTTTTCTTTTTTAGGTAAGTTTGTTTATCTAAATCAAACCAATCTTTAGTTTTGGTAAAGATACTGGCAATTAAAGTAACCTCACCTTTCGGCGCTCTTCCATCACCATCATCACTAATTGATACAAATAAAGAACAAAATTCTTTCGAAACAAATTGATAATGATTGGAGAATGTTTTTTTAATATGTTCCTTTTTTAAGGCTGAATAAAAAACTACAGCTCCACTTGGATCAGGCAAATTATCAAGTCGATTTTTATAATATTTTTTTCTTTCTAAAGGATCTTTCAAATGCTTGAGCAAAGATTGTGGAGGCGCTGTATAAATAACATCTTTTGCTTGGTAAATAAATGATTTTTTTTTCGAATTAGCAGATACTTGCCAACACATGTTTACATCGTCATAAGTTATAGAATTAACTTCTTGTCCAAAAATTAAATTTACTCCAGTTTTAATCAATGAACTTTCTAATGATTCACTTAAAGACTGCATAGATTTTTTAAGATGCCACAGACCATGTGGCTGTTGACACATCTGAAGAACAGTAGATCCATATAATGCTGCTGTATTATAAACGTCCTCTTGAGAATAAAGTTTTAGTTGAAGATTTAAGAATTTAATCAAGCGCTCATTCTTAGATAATCCACATATCCGCAATAAATCATAAATAGTAGATTTAAGTAAAATACCTGTGACAAGGTTTGAAGGTACTATTGCTTTAAAAAGTTGAGAAAAATCCCAAAAATTACTTATTGGTAATACAGGATTATTATTAGCAAACACCCAATTACTTTCATGTATGAGGGTACAAAGTTTCCAAAACCTTTGACTCCCAGGAAATTGCATTTCTCGTTCTGCTATCCATTTACTTTTTTCATACCAAATAGTTATGGGATTACTACCATCATTCAAATCAACAATGCAAGCAGGATCTAAAATTGTAGCTTCTGGGGATGGGATATCTAAAAAATCAAAAATTCTAGAATGTATTCCTCCCTTCTCTAAACCCGCAACCTGAGTTGCTCCAACATCAAAAATATAATTCTTTCTTTTAAAAGTACCTGCACATCCTCCTGCTTGAGTATGAGATTCGATTAAAGTCACTGATAAGCCTTGTTTTGATAAAATCGCTGCAGAAGTTAGTCCTGCTATACCAGCGCCTACAACAATAACTTCAGACTTTCTCATTAAAATGGAAAAATTATCACCTATTGAAATTAACGAAATTTGTGAAGAATTAGGTGAAACCTATCCAAAAAGTATTGAACAAGTGCATGGTGGTGATATACATAGTTCCTGGCGAATAGAATTCTCAAACAAAAAGTTATTTCTTAAAAAAAACATAAGAAACAAAAAATTTCTTGAATTTGAAAAATATTGTCTTCAAAATTTGAGGAATTATATTAATCAAAAAAATTTAGTTATTCCTGAAGTTATTGCATATAAAAATATAAAAGATATAGAGATTCTATTAATTGAATGGATAGATATGCATAACTCTGACCAAAATAAGCTTGGAAAAGGTTTAGGTGAATTGCACCTAAAATCAGCTGAATCTAATCCCAAAATGTTCGGGTTTCCAGTTGAGGGTTTTATCGGAACAACCGATCAGAAAAAAGGCTTGGAGGATAATTGGATAGATTGTTTTTTAAACTTAAGGATAATACCTCAATTATTAAGTCTTAAATCCCAAATTTTAGATAAAGAAATTATAAATAAAGTTAAAGAAAAAATTAAATCAGAATTACTGAATCACAAACCAATAAATGCTCTAGTTCATGGTGATTTATGGTCAGGCAATGCAGGAATGGACAAAAATGGGAGGGGGGTAATATTTGACCCTGCATCTTGGTGGGCAGATAATGAAGTAGATATAGCTATGACAAGACTATTTGGAGGTTTTAGAAAAGAATTTTATGAAGAATATCATAGAATTTTCCCTCTAAAAAACGGATTTGAAAAAAGAATTATTATTTATAATTTTTATCACATATTGAATCACGCCAATATGTTTGGAGGAGGGTACTTAAAACAAGTACAAGATTACATAAGAGCAATACTAAAGATGTAATATTAAACTAACCTAGATATGTTTTTTTAAGATTTTGAACCTTATCTAAAACAGCTTCACGATTTTCACTGGTACGAAGATTCTGCCAGCTCCATTGACCGACAACAATTACGCCTAGTAGTTCTAGTAAACCTGGGAGAATTGGGAAAAAGTTAATCGTGTCAATGACAACTTTTATTATAATCTGAGCTATTACGACAACAGCGATTATGCCTGCCGCTTTGCCATACTTACCCATCTGAGTCCAATCAACATTGCCAAGGGTTTCGTTGATTTTACCCATAACATCAGAGTATTTCTCTGAAAAGCCTTTGGTTTCTGAGCTTGTATCGGTGCCGGAGTCTTGATTTGACTCTGGAGTGTTATCACTCATGAATTCAGTAAACTTAATATATGAACCAGACAGTATCGGAAAAATCGCCCGTTGACTACCTTTTTGTTGTGCAAAATTCCGAACCGAAACATTTTGTATTTTCTTAGATGCACTGGTGTATATAGTTTTTGAGGATATTTAAACCTAAAATTGCTTTATAAAAACTTCACATTATCATCTTGTTCTAACAAAAACATTAATAAATCCTGGTTATAGGAAAATTTTTAAAGGCTAAAAATTTTTTTTTAATTATTATATTTTCATAGTTTCTTTTGTACTTTAGATAAGTAGTATGCCCAAAGATATCAAATTTAATTACTTAAATACAGATGAAAAGGAAAGATATCAAAAACATTTAAGCCTTAAAGAGATAGGTTATAAGGGCCAAATAAAACTAAAAAACAGCTCTGTACTATGTATTGGAGCAGGTGGACTTGGTTCTTCTGTTTTACTTTATATGGCGGCAGCAGGAATTGGGAAAATTGGAATAGTAGATAATGATCAAGTTGAGAAGTCTAATCTCCAAAGACAGATAATTCACGGAACAAATACTATTGGGAATCTTAAAATTGATTCTGCAAGGGAAAGAATAAAAAAATTTAATCCTAATACTGAATTATTAACATTTGGAGAAAAAATTTATCCTAATAATGCCTTAGAAATAATTAGAGATTTTGATATTATTTGTGATTGTTCTGATAATTTTGGTACTCGATATTTAATAAATGATGCATGTCTGCTACTAAACAAACCTCTTGTCTTTGGAAGCGTACAAGGCTTTGAAGGGCAAGTTAGTGTTTTTAATTTACATAAAAAAAGTCCAAATTTAAGAGACTTGCTTCCAGAATCACCTTCAAAAAATGCTATCCCAAGTTGTGCCGATTTTGGAGTTGTAGGTGTTTCTACAGGTTTAATAGGAATTCTTCAAGTGAATGAAATCATTAAAATCATTTTGAAAAAAGGTGAAATTTTAGATGGTAAAATTTTGATTTTTGATCTGCTGAATATGAATATGAAAAAATTACATTTAAAAAGCGATCAGGTCAATAAGCAAATAAAAAATCTTTCCCAATTTTTAGATTTTTATAATGAGGATGTCTGTTCTGAGAAAGATAATGAAATCAAAAGGATTAACGCTAATGACTTTAATAGCTTGTACAAAACAAAACCTAGCAAAATTCTTTTAATTGATGTTAGGGAATATGAAGAATTTTCTACTTCTGCAATAGAGGGTTCTATATCAATCCCTCTAAGTCTTTTGAACCAATATTCTGACTTTGAATTTATTCAAAAAGAAAGTTTAGTCAAAGAGATTTTTACCATATGTAAATCAGGTAAACGTTCTGAAAAAGCATCAAGAATCCTGTCTAAATTCAAAATTCAATCGAGATCAATTGAGGGTGGAATTGAAAAAGTAAATGAATTATTGAGCAATTAAAACTCTTAAGAAAATTTAGTAATCTACACCTCTTTTCAAATCAACTCCAACATTCGCATAATGCTTATGACAAACCATTTCAGAGTAAACATCGGCAAGTTCAAAGTAGGATGGTTCATTTTTACATCTTCCAGTAATAACAACTTCTGTTTCTGCTGGTTTTCTTAGGAGCGTTTGATATATTGATTCCACTGGTAGCAACTCTAAATCAACAGTCGGGTTCAATTCATCTAAAATTATTGTTTTATACAAACCACTCAAAATAGCAGCTTTAGCAATTTCCCATGCTCTTTCAGCTTCAACATAATCAATTGGTTTTTGCTGACCTCTCCAAACGATCGCATCTCTACCTGAACGCAAATGATCCACCAAATGCGGGTAACTTTCTCTTAATGCTTCTATGGCAGCATCTTCTGTGTAACCGTTTCCACCTTTCAACCACTGCAATATTAAAACTCTATGGCTTTTATCTTGAGATATTCCTTTACCAATAGCTTGAAGAGCCTTGCCAAGTGCACTTGTGGATTTCCCTTTTCCTTCACCCGTATAAATCTCAATTCCACCATTAAATCTTCTTTGCCCTATTCGTTTTGATAAGTCTTCTTTTAAACGTGGTCTCATTTCTGAATGTAGTTGCGATATTCTCACCAAAGAAGTAGGGGCTGCCCTTCCGGTAATAATTATTTCCAGTCCATCAGGCCGATTTTGAAGAGAATCAACTACTTCCTTGATATCAAGCATTCCTAAATCCAAAACTGGATTCAACTCATCAAGTACAACTACAGAATAAAGAGAACTTGCAATTGCCCCTTTAGCAATATTCCAACCTCTTTTAGCCTCACCAATATCAAATTTAGTAACCTGATCAGCATTAAAGAATTCCGATCTTCCTGTCCTTACATGGTCAATTAAGTGTGGAAAGCCTCTCTGCAAGGCCTCTATAGCCGAATCCTCATCGTATTGCCTCTCAGGACCTTTTAAAAATCTGAGAAGAAGGACTCTTGACTGTCTTTTTTCGCATATCCCTAATCCTATTGTCCTTAGCACAACACCCAAAGCAGCTTGACTTTTACCTTTCCCTTCTCCATCATAAATATGCAATTGACCTTTTGACCTCTCTTGACTGTCACTTGCTGTGACTATTCCAATCCCTCTATTTCTATTTGTATTCGTCAATTGAATAACGTGAATAAATTTAATCTAAGATATAGTTAAGATTATTATTAAAAATTTAATAATAAATTCAACCTATTCATAGGTAATCTGAATACTAAAGTAATTAGCATGTTCAATCAACTAGAAATTCTCTCTGATGAACAAAGTGAAAAACTTTATACAATAAGAAGATACATTAAGGATCTTGATAGCGTGTGTATTGCGTATTCAGGAGGAGTCGACAGTACATTAGTAACATCATTAGCATTCGAGCAATTAGGTAGTAAAGCCATTGCAATTACTGGTATTTCTCCTGCATTAGCAAATACACTTCGTGAAGAAGCAAAAAGTCAAGCAAAATGGATCGGAGTAAAGCATTTAGAAATCAAAACATCAGAATTAGACCATCCAAGTTACAGTAAAAATCCCAAAGATAGATGTTTTGCGTGCAAAAAAGAGCTTCATAAACATACAACTTACTTATCAAAAAAACTGAACTACAAGAATGTTTTAGATGGAGTAAATCTTGATGATCTTAAAGATTATAGGCCAGGTATAGAGGCTGCAAAAAAGGCAGGAGTTATTTCTCCTCTTGCAAAATTTCAATTTTCAAAAAAAGATATTCGTGATATATCAAGAGCATTAGGTTTTCCTTGGTGGGACAAACCTGCTCAACCTTGTCTATCATCAAGATTTCCTTATGGTCATGAAATCACTAATGAGAGGCTAAAAATGGTGGAAAAAGCAGAAGAATATCTAAAAGAAGGTGGTTTATCGGATGTCAGAGTTAGATGCCAAGGCTCAACAGCAAGAATAGAAATTCCCCAAGATGAATTAAAACATTTTTTTAATAAATTTAATTTTCATGAATTAGTCCAATATTTTTCAAATTTAGGATTTAATTGCACGAGCCTAGATCTCGAGGGACTAATAAGCGGAAAATTAAATAGATGAAAGTTTCAAGTTAAACAAAAGTTCTCGTCTGTTTAGGGACTTCTACGGGAGGATTACGCTCAATTATACGCAAAGAATGTTCTTCAGCATTCAAAGATTTGATTAAATATTGACTAGCTAGTTCAGGCATCATATTTTGACCACATGTAAAAATATCGACTGCAGAATAGTTAGATTCTGGCCAAGTATGTATTGAAATATGAGATTCCGCGAGTAAAGCAATTGCTGTAACACCTTGAGGTTCAAACTTATTACTTATTAAATTCAAAACTGTAGCATTTGCCAATTTTGAGGCCCTATTTAATGTACAGCGCAAAAAGGATTCATCATTTAATTTTTCGGAATCACATCTATAAAGTTCTAATAAAAGGTGCTTACTTTGATGAATTAATTTATTATCGTCACTAAACGAATGCAAAATTTGATTTTTTTTAGGTACTTCCATTAAAAAAATTTATATAAGTATAAGATTAGCTAAAAATCATCATTTTTAGAATTATAAATAAATCATTTGTGAAGAGCCTATGAAAGATTGATTAAATTTATCTAGATGTGTCGCGCTTATTAAACATTGACTATCTTTGCCGACAGAATTTAGTAACAAATTTTGTCTTGTTATATCTAGTTCCGCTAAAACATCATCTAATATAAGTATTGGAGGAATATTTAATGTTTTAGTTAATAAATCTAGTTCGGCCATCTTTAAAGCCAAGATAAAGGTTCTTTGCTGCCCAGATGAACCATATTTTCTAACTGAACTATTATTAATTAGAAACTCAATATCATCACGGTGTGGACCAAAGCTACATTTCCCAGTCAAAGCTTCCATTGAACGCTGATTTAATAATTGCTCTAATACTTTCTTACGTATAAATTCTTCTTCTTCATCTTCTGGGCTTATATTTTGTATACCTGAAAGGAAATTTATATCTATTTGCTCCTTAGATTTACTTAAGTGATTATGCCAATACTCAACATATGGTTTGATTTTTAATAAAGCTCTTCTTCTACGTCTAAAAATTCTTGTACTTATTATTGACATTTGGATATCAAAACTTTCTACAATGTCATATGATTGGTCATTAAGAGAGCTTTTTGAACGCCAAAAATAACTTCTTTGTTTTAAAAGCCTGTTGAATCTACTTATTAAGTCTAAATATACGGGTTCAAGCTGAACGACAACTTTATCAATCCATGTTCTTCGATAACTTGGTTCACTTCTAACAATATCTATATCATTAGAACAAAAACATACGCTTCGAATATAATTCTTTATTGCACTATGCTTTTTTAAGATTGATTCATTTACATAAATTTTTTTAGGTCCTTTCCGAAACAAATTCAACTTTAAATCATCTTTAAAATCTATTTGCCCCATAACGACAGCCATATCACTATCATTTTCTATTAAATCTTTATCACTTAATGCTCTATTAGATTTTAATTGACTTAAAAATTCAACCGATTCAAGTAAATTTGACTTGCCAATACCATTGCAGCCAAGAACTATAGCTCTTTGCTCTTTTAGATCAATTTCAAAACTTTTATGGTTCCGAAAATTTTTAATTTTTAAGTTATTTAAAAAAATTTTCTTAATGCATTCATTAATTAACCTAGCTAAATTAAAAGTATTTAGATTTTCTTTAAAGAAATTGAAAATTAAAGGGCATGTAGCTCAGTTGGATAGAGCATCAGATTCCGGTTCTGATAGTCGGGGGTTCGAATCCCTCCATGCCCGTAACATAATTTTAAAGTTTATATCCCATTACTCTTATGCCATTGGGATCTAGTATAAATCCATTTTCTTCTAAACTAATTAATGAAGAAACAGGAGCCTGGACAGAAATACTACATCCAGGCATTTCTCTATTTATTTTCTCAAGAGTGAGTTGAAGCAATACTGCATAAAAAAGTTTCTGGTTATTTCCTGTTAATGCACTTAAATTCCATAAGTTAGCATTCAATCCTCTGTCTGATGTAACCCTTACGAAGCCATATAATTTATTTTTTAATTCATTTTGTATGGTGAAGAAGAAATTGCTTTTCTGAATAGCCTCAGACAGTGGTTTTATTGGGAATGTCTCACAACCACAATTAACTAAAAGTTTGTTAACTTCCTTAGCTAATGGGATCTTAGAAGAGTTAACAAAATAACCTTCAGGAAGAATAAGTTTTTTTTTAGAAAAATATTGCAATTATCAACCTGTATTTCTCATGCCAGCTGCAATTCCATTAATAGTTAAGAGTGCCCCTCTTAATAGTTCACTTCTACTATAAGCTCTTCTAGATTCATCTTTTTCAAAAAATTCGCTAATTGGGGGTTGTCTTGTTTGGTCTCTAAGTCTTCTTAAAAGTGAAACCTGCAAAAATCCTAGAGGGATGATTGTCTTATTTCTCAAATTTACTGATGATTTTAAGTCTCTATCAGATTCTAGAAGCTTATTTTTACCAGTTATTTCAAGAATTAAAGATTTTGTTAGATTATATTCTTTAGATATTACTTCAAAAATAATATCGAATGACTCTCTATTTTCTTTACTACCAAGAGTATCAACATAATATTTGGCAACTTCTAAATCTACTTTGGATAATGTCATTTCTACCTTAGATATGAGCATCCTAAAAAATGGCCATCTTTGATGCAAAACTCGTAATAATTCAATTTGTTTAGGATCTAAATTTAATTCAGATGATAAAGCAGTACCCACTCCAAACCAACTAGGCAATAGAAATCTACTTTGTGTCCAACCAAATACCCAAGGAATAGCTCTTAAACTTGACAAATCTTTTGCGCCTTTTTTTCTTCTCGCAGGTCTACTAGATATTTGTAATTTACTTATTTCTTCAATTGGAGTTACCTCTTGAAAAAAATCTAACAAATCAGGATTTTCATGCACTAATTTTCTGTAGTGGGACCTTGATGTTTCTGCTAGTCTAGACATTAATTGATTCCATTCTGGAGTATCATCAAGCCTGTTATTTACTAGACTATTTTGAATAACAGCTGTAGTAACCGTTTCGAGATTATATAAAGCCAATTCAGGAAGACTATATTTTGAAGCTAAAACCTCACCTTGTTCTGTTATTTTTATTCGCCCTTTTAAAGTACCACTTGGTTGAGCCAATATTGCCTGATAAGCTGGTCCTCCCCCTCGACCTACAGATCCGCCTCTTCCATGAAAAAGCCTTAGCAATAGATTATTTTTATTTGCAAGATTTTGCAGAGCTATTTGTGCTCTATGAATTTCCCAATTACTTGAAACAAACCCTGAATCTTTATTACTATCAGAATACCCAAGCATTAATTCTTGAAGGGGTTTAAAAGATTCTCCAACTTTTGGCAATAATGATTTATAGAAATCTAATTTAAATAACTTTTCCATTACTTCTGGAGCTCTTTTCAGATCTTCAACAGTTTCAAAAAGAGGAACGACTAGTAGTTTTGACTTTTGAGGATTTTGATCTAGAAGTCCCATTTCTTTTGCCAACAATAAAACTTCCAGCAAGTCAGATGCACTATGACTCATTGAAATTACATAAGAATGACAAATACGACTGCCAAATTCTTGCTGCAGTCTCTTAACCATTTTAAAAACTGAAAAGGTTTCTTCTGTAGTTTTTGTCCAGTTAACATCAGAGGGGATTAAAGGCCTTTTTGTATTTAATTCTTCTATAAGCCATTTAACTTTCTCTTCTTCAGACATTTGATTGTATTGCAAAGATAAATCGAGATAATTTGTAAGCTCCTCTATTGCCTCGCTGTGCCTTGTACTTTCTTGACGAATATCTAAACTTGCTAAAGAAAATCCAAAAATATGAACCTGAGTAAGTAGATTATTAACCGCTTCGCAAGTTAGATCTGTACTAATAAGGCTATTTTTAATCAGTTCTAAATCATAAGTAAATTCATTAACTGATTTGTAATATAAGTTTTCAACTTTTTCTATATTTTTAGTATCTATTTCCCCCTCTAAGTCAAATTTCCAGCCACTATCAGCTAGTAAATTGTTTCTTTCTTGTGTTAATCTTAATTTTTCTAAAATATAACTTAATTTCAATCTATAAGGTTCTGATCTATACCTTGTAGCCCTAGCTTCATAGATTTCTGGGAACTTAACTCTATCTGTTTCTAATGATTCTAAGAGAGAGGAACTAACTTGGCTCCATTGCATAGATACACTTAGTTGATCTCTAAGATTAGAAATTGCAATAATATATCTCTCCAACATTAACTGCCTTTGGTAGCAAGCAGTTCTCCATGTTATGTCAGGAGTAACCGATGGATTACCATCTCTGTCGGAGCCAACCCAAGAACCAAAGTTGCAAAAAGATTCAGATGGCATCTGAACATCTGGATAATTTTCGGTAAGTGCTTCAAAAATTCTGCCTCTTAATTGGGGCATTGCATTAAATAAAACTTGCTGAAAATAATGCAAGGCATAATCTACTTCGTCTAAAACTGAAGGTTTAAATTGATGTAATTCGTCTGTTCTCCACCAAAGTCTTACTTCCTCCTTTAATTGAGTCTTTAAAGAGTTTTTTTCTTCTTTTGTTAAAAACTGCTCAACCTGTATTTTTTTTAACAAATTTGCCACTCTGGTTTGTTTATGTCTAATCGTATGTCTTACTATCTCGGTTGGATGAGCAGTAAAAACTAAACGAATGTCTATTTCCTGTAATAACTCCTCTAATTTTCCAGGAGGTACATTTAATTTTCTCAGTCTATAAAATAATTCTCTAAATGTTACTGGGGCATTTTGTCTAGCTAATGCTGGGGCAAAAGGATCAAGATTGTCGGGAGATTTTTGAACATTCTTATTGGTAAAGCTTTGAATATATCTATCTTCCTCAACTCTTTGTTCCAAAATATTGACTAGTTGAAAATATAATGAAAAAGCTCTAGCTGCTGCTATTGATTCTGCCAAATCCATGGAATTTACAATATCAACTATCTCTTTTTTAAAAGTTTTTGAAGTATCGTCATCAATTTGTTTTGAAGAACTTAATTCTTTAAGTTGAATTAATCTCTCTGCTTGCTCATTAGGGCATTCTTCTCGAAGCACAGATTCCCATAAATCTTCTATTAGGGGGCGATTTTTATCAAGTGGATCATTATTACTTATAAGATCCATTTTATTATTTTCCTTCTGTTTAAAAGATTCCATATGTTTATTATGTCACAAGTAAAATTGTTCAGATAAAATGTTTATTTAATCAAATACTCTCTTCTTCATTTCTGATCATATCATCAATAGTAATTTTCATGATTTGCTCAATAGAAAGGCCTTGTTTATATTGATTGATCCATTTCATAGATTGATTACCTTCTTCAAGCACTTTATAGATGGGTTGCAAAAGATGTTTCATATTAAATTTTTCTGCTGTAGAGGACAAATCTGATAATAAGTTTTGAATCCATTCTCTACAAATTATTTTTTTACCATCTTGCCAGCAAATTAACTCTGCATTCAAACTATCTCTAGCAGCATTAATTTCATTTTGGTCACATATTTCTGATAATTTATCAGTAGAAAAAATACTTGCTGTCATAGGATCTAAAGTGTTTATATTTTCAAAAAGATCTAAAATCCTGAGTTCTAGCATTGCCGTTATCCCCAATAACAAATTAATATCATGAACGAAATCACAAATTCTTAATTCCAAACGATCAATAATTAAAGGCCTTTGAGGACCATTTGGTCTAATTGAAGACCAAAAATGCCTGATATTTTGCATATTTTTATTAGCTATATTTTCCTCGATCCAATCGATATAAGAATTATGATTTACAAAAAAAGGAACTTTACTTGGTGTTTTTGGAAACTGAATCCATCTCTGAGAGTGATTTTCCGTAATTTTATTATTTAAAAAAGGTGAGCTAGCACTTATGGATAGATACAAAGCAGCCTCAGACCTTATAAGTCTAATAGCAGCAAAAAGTTTATCTAAGTCATCTATTCCTATATTTATGTGGACACTGGAAGTTGCAATAGAAATCCCATAGTTATCTTGTATAAATTGATGATAAACATTATCAATTTCTGATCTTTGAAATTGAATATCGTGTTTAAAGCAAAGTGTAGATGAAGGAATGATCGTTAAATTTTTAGCATTTAGCCACTTTCTTAACTTTCTTCTTGGATTTATTAATTTCTCATATAAAAAATTGTAGTCTTTTTCAGGTGTTGTTATATATTCAACGTTTCTATTATCTGGCTCTTTAACAAAATCAAGAAATTTTTTCTCAATTTCAGCAGAAACACCAATATGAGAATTTACAGAACCCGTGAAAAGTTCTACCTCAAAACCCTTATAAAGATTATTTTGACTCATTTATTTTCCAAACATGCTAATGCTTGTAGTATCCCCTTTGCTTTATTTATCGTCTCTTGATATTCATTTTCAGGATAAGAATCAGCAACTATTCCAGCCCCTGCTTGCACTGAAACATCATATTTCCCATCTCTTGAGGGTTTAACTACCATAGTTCTTATAGTAATTGCCGTATTTAATGCACCATTAATATCAATAGATCCGTAAACACCAGCATAAGGTCCTCTAGCATCTTTTTCAAAGTCTTTAATTAATTGCATAGCTCTTATTTTTGGTGCACCAGTTACTGTGCCAGCGGGAAAAGATGCTTTTAACAAATCCCATACATCAGCATTGTTTTTTAAGATTCCCTCAACTTCACTAACTATATGCATAACATGTGAATATCTCTCAATAACCATTAAATCCTTGACCTTTACAGTACCAATTTCACAAACTCTGCCAAGATCATTTCTCCCAAGATCTATTAGCATTACATGCTCAGCTATCTCTTTTGGATCTTTTAGTAAATCCTTTTCTAATTCCAAGTCTTGTTGATTATCAATACCTCTAGGTCTTGTGCCAGCTATTGGTCTTAAGCTTGCAACAATCTGACTATTTTTATTTTTTTCAGCTTTAACCATTACTTCAGGACTTGAACCTATCAGATACCAAGAGCCAAAATCAAAAAATGACATGTATGGAGATGGATTAACCATCCTCAAACTTCGATATAAATTAAAGGGATCATTATTGACTTTAGTTTCGAATCTTTGACTTATAACTATTTGGAAGATATCCCCCTTTCTTATGTATTCTTTTGCAGAGATAACTGCATCCTCAAAATCTTTTTTCTTCCAATTGCTTTCTAAATCTAAATTCATATTCTTATTTTCATTCCAATCTAAAAACTCATTTTCTTTTAGAGGAACTCTCATTAAATTTCTAGTTTTCTCAATTTTTGAAATTGAGTTTAAATATAATTCTTCGGTCGAGGACTCTTTTGAAAAATCAGTATCTGCATAAACCACCGCAGTAATACATCTTTTTATTTGATCAAAAATAACTAACTGATCAAAAAACATCCAGGATCCATAGGGAATATTACTTCCTTCGATTTTATTTATTGGAACGCTTGGTTCTATTCGATTTATTAATTCATAACCCCAAGAGCCATATAACTGTCCAATTGATGGCAAGTCATCAAGCATGGTTGACTTATATTCCTTTGTCCAACTTTTTAAGATATCAAAAGGATCACCTCTATGTGTTTCAGTTTTGCCATTATTCCAAGTTCTAACTATTTCTTCTCCATAACAGACGGCTTCCCAAAGAGGTTTGGTAGCAACAATACTCCACCTACCCAAACTTTCCCCACCTTCAACAGATTCAAGAAAAACACCATGGGAATCTTTTGAGGATAATTTTAACCAAGTCGATAATGGAGTCTCTAAATCTGCTGGCCAAGTTTGAGTAATAGGTATAAAATTTTTACCTTCTTTGTAAGCTTTTAAAAAATTATTTTTCTGTGAGCTGATCATACTAATAGTGTCAACCCAAATTATAATTATTTTCTTCTTTTATATCAACTTTAAGGAAGTTAATCAAAAGTATTCTTAGTTGTAAATTTCAAACCAGCTGGATTAGGATTCTCACCTATTCTTCTAGGATTATGTCCAACTTTCTCTCTTCCTTCATTTACTTTTTCAGAGAAAACACCATCTTTTGGATGTAAAAATTCAATATCGCCACCTGGGAAAATTCGGTAAATTTTAAAGTCTTCAATTCTTGGTTTAAAGGCTCTTAATTGTGTCCCTAACGCAAGGCATTGTTCTTTTCTTGCAAAGTACATTAAATTATCACCTTCATGCATAATTGCAGCTCCCCCAGTGGGCAATTCAAATGCTTGTTCCTTTGAACTTTTCCATACAATTGCATATTTTTCTTCGGTTTCTGCTGAGTTTAATAAACCCCCAGTACTTCCTATATGCTTTGGAAATTGACCAACTAAAGTTTCAGTCATCCTAGATTTTGAGTTATTTCTAATAAGAAATTAGCATTCATATTTTGCAAAATTCCAAATTTATAGTAAATTTTCTACATTATTTAATATATGGAAAACTTATTTTCATTTTATTTTGAATCTGAAATCGGAAAAAATACTGTCAAACCTGTATCACGTCTTTGTGTGACATGCCCTCCTAAACTAGCTAACAACTTTTGTGTGGCATTTTGACTGAGTTGTAAACTTCCAGTTTGAGGGTTCCAATTTAAAACAGGACCAATATCAGAACCGTTATCTTTTTTTTGAATTTCTTTTTGATTATTATCTAATTTTTGTACCTTTAATTGAAGTTTAAGTTTTTGACCAGCGGGTCTTAATTCTAAAATCAATGTACTACCTTCTTTTAATCCTCTAGTATTTTTATCAATTAATCCTCTTAACATTAATTCTAATTTTTCAGAATCACTCATAATTTCTGGAAGTTGATTGGGGATATCAATCTTAAGAGAAATCCCGCGTCGATTTAATTGTTCATTCCATAAAGGTGCAAGCTTTTTAAAAATTTCGGCTAAATTAATTTTTGCCAAATTATTTAATGACGGAACTTCATTACTAACTAATTCTGCTGCATCAAAGATTAAACCAAACCTATCAATTTGTTCATTACATTCACTTTCTATTTGAATTAAACGATTTTTCATTGATTGGTCCATCTTATATTTTTTTAAAGTAGAACTTATTAGGGTTCTTATTGTTGCCAAAGGCGTTCTTACTTCATGAGATATTGCACGTAATAATTTTGCTTCAGTTATTTGTTCATTTTTTCTATCATTTTTACCAGAATTAAGAATATTGTGATTTGGCGTAATAGTTGCTAATTTTGCCGACAATATTGGCCAAAATAATTTTTCAAATTGATTATTAATATTAAGGTTTCCTAAATTATTAATTGCATTACGAAATTTTACTCCTTCCTCAAAATTTTCTTGATTTAATTTTGCATGCATTAATTCAATTGATAGTTTTAGACTTTCTTCATCACACTTCATTAGTAAAATTTTCTTATCTTTTTCTCCTACAATCGATAATATACACTGAAAATTTGGGGTGATTATCATCAAAAAAGGTTCAAAACCATCTTCTTGACTAAGATTTAAGACTTTATAGTTACTAACTAAATCGAAATCTTTTTTTATCTTTTCTGAATTGTTTACTGGTAAAAAACCTGCATTCTCATTTTGAAAGTATGGAAAGCCCTCAGGAGACCAAAGCCATCCATGAAGTTTATTTAAAAATTTTTTATCATTAAAAGCTGGCAAAGGGGAGGCAACCCAAATCCCCCCATGTTTATAATTCTGAGATAAGAAATCTTTTTGAATAATTTCTAAAGAAGCCCACCACATTCTTCTAGATGTATCATCATCCACATATGTAGTTTGAACTTCTTCAAGCAAAAGGTCTTGAATTTTTTTTATAGTTGTTTGTGATTTCATCAACTTCTTAATGATCTAGAACGTTTCAATATAGATAAAACAAATCCAATTGATATAAAATTCGTAACCAATGAAGTTCGACCATAGCTCATAAAAGGAAGAGGAATTCCAGTAACTGGTCCTAACCCAATAGTCATAAATAAATTAATAATTATTTGGAATAAAAAAGTTGAGGCTATTCCAATAACAATTAGAGATTCAAAGTTAGTCCTAGCATTTGTTGCAGTATTAATAAGATTTTTAATCAAAAAAAAGAACAAGAATAGAACTATTATGCACCCAACAAAACCCAATTCTTCTCCTAAAGCGCTGAATATAAAATCAGTATGTTGTTCTGGTATAAATTGCAAATTAGTCAGCTTACCTCTTAGCAAACCAGTACCAAATAATCCTCCAGAACCAATTGCAATTTGACTCTGAATCAAATGATATCCGCCACCTAATGGATCTCTATTTGGATCTAAAAATAAAACTAATCTATCTTTTTGGTATTCTTTTAAGCCATATTCCCATAAAAATGGTGTCAATTTTGCCACTAATAAATGAAACGAAATAGCCAGAGCAGAAAAAATAATTTTCTTTCTCGAAGATCTATAAGCAAGATACCCTATAACTGGAATCCAGAAAATAAGAAGAGTTGGTAAGGTTAAATATAATATAGAAGTGAAAATACAAAACATTAATATCAAAATCCACTCTATGGGCATTTGTGACCAATAAAGCATCACACTTGTCAAAACTAGTAAAACTAAAGAGGTACCTAAGTCAGGTTGAAAGAAAATTAATAACCAAGGAATTATTACTACTAAGAGAGGCAATATTAAATCTCTTGTTGTTAAGACTAATTTTTTGTCGAGTACTAAAGCGAGAGTTAATACAGTACTTAGTTTAGCTACTTCTGAAGGCTGAAAAGAAAAGATACCCAAGTTTAGCCATCTTTGAGCTCCAGAAACTGAGATCCCAAAAAAATAAATTAGTAATAAGGATACTAAAGTAAACAAATAGAATGGAACTAAATATTTTCTAATTCTCTCTAAAGGTATATAAGAAATAAAAAATGCTAAAAAATAACCTAGAAAACCAGTAAGGATATGACTTAAATAATTCGATACAATTAAACTTTCCTGAACACTTTTTATTAATAAACCTGAAACAATAACTAAAAACAAAGGAATTAAAAGTAGTGGAGAAAATAATAAACCTCTATTAAAGTTGTCTTTTTTTGATAAAAATCCTCTCTTATTTAATAAAGAAATTCTCCTAAACATCAATTATCTATTAACAAATTGATTCTTAATTAATTTAGCTAAATTACCAAATGCAATAGAACTTTCTCTATTAGGCTGGCTTATTGAGATTGGCACACCTTTATTACTTTCATCAACGAGAGGAATTTCAATAGGAATTTGGGCTAATAATGGTAAATCATTTTCTTTAGCTAATGTTTGTCCACCACCTTTACCAAAAATTTCATATTTTTTACTTGGCATATCCGGCGGAATAAATACTGACATGTTTTCTACAATTCCTAGTAAAGGCACTCCGAGTTGTTTGAACATTGCTAACCCCCTCCTTGCATCTTGCAAAGATACTTGTTGAGGAGTAGTTACAACAATAGCTCCAGAAATAGGAACAGATTGAGAAAGGGATATTTGTGCATCTCCTGTGCCTGGAGGCAAATCAATAACCAAAAAATCAAGATTATTCCATTCAACTTGGTACAAAAATTGTCGAATAATACTATTAAGCATTGGTCCTCTCCATATAACTGGCTGACCTTCTTCTATGAGGAAACCCATTGATACCAATGAAATTCCATATTTATTTATTGGAATCAACCTTTGATCACTGCCACTACCTTCTGTAACCTTTGGATTCTGTTCTGCAACTCCCATCATTGAGGGAGTATTAGGTCCATATATATCCGAATCCAACAAACCAGTTTTTAAGCCTAATTTAGCTAGAGAACAAGCTAGATTAACTGCAATGGTACTCTTTCCCACTCCACCTTTACCACTGCTAACAGCTATTATGTGTCGAATTCCGTCTATTTTCTGTAACTCAGTAACATTACTTTGAGTTTTAGATTCTGTTTTAGAAGGATTATTATCTATCTCTATTTGAACATCATCAATATCGTCAAAATCAAGTAATAGTTTTCTAACCTCTTGCACAATTCTATCTCTCTGAGAAATCGCAAATGATGGTAATGATAATGTTACGATTACTCTCGGTATAGATACTCTTACATTTTTGATCCAAGCTAATTCAATAACATTTTTCTGTGATCCAGCATCTAAAACTTTTTGTAAAGCAAAATTCGCATCTTCTATTGTGGTCATTAAATTTTTAAATATTTTGACTAGATAGTCGACTGTTTAAAAGATTAAGAACTATGTCGAACTATCAAATAATAGGCAATAAGGACCCCCTAAGAGAAATTATAAAGGGAAACTTATAATTAACCAAAAAAATTTTTTCTTCAATATTTACTAAATACATGTTCAGAGAACCTCCTAAAAACTCGAGAGAGAAAACTAAAAATCTCTTATTAACTCTACAAGACAAAATTTGTTCAGGACTTGAAAATATTGATGGCAAAGGGAAATTTATAGAAGAATCCTGGCTAAGAGAGGAAGGTGGCGGTGGAAGATCAAGAGTATTGAAAAATGGTTCTATTTTTGAGCAAGCAGGAGTAAATTTCTCTGAAGTACAGGGAAAAGAATTACCTCAATCTATAATCTCTCAAAGGCCTGAAGCAAAAGGTCATAAATGGTTTGCTACGGGAACTTCTATGGTTTTGCATCCTAAGAATCCCTATATTCCAACAGTTCATCTGAATTATCGATATTTCGAAGCTGGTCCTGTTTGGTGGTTTGGAGGGGGTGCAGATTTGACCCCTTTTTATCCTTATCTTTCTGACGTGAGAAATTTTCATAACGAGCATAAAAAAGCTTGTGAGAAAGTTGATAAAGATTTGCATAAAGTTTTCAAACCCTGGTGTGATGAATATTTCTTTTTGAAGCATAGAAATGAATCTAGAGGCATAGGAGGTATTTTTTATGATTATCAAGATGGTTCAGGCAATATTTATAGAGGAAATAATCCAAATGGAGAGGCATCAAGAGCTTCACAAAATATCGGCGAATCTAATTTAAATTGGGAAAATTTGTTTTCTTTAGCAGAAAACTGTGGGCAGGCATTCCTCCCTTCATATTTACCAATTATTGAAAAAAGAGCTAATCAAAAATATACATCCAAAGAAAGAGAATTCCAGCTATATCGCAGAGGTAGATATGTAGAATTCAATTTAGTTTGGGATAGAGGGACAATTTTTGGACTTCAAACAAACGGCAGGACCGAATCTATATTAATGTCCTTACCGCCTCTAGCTAGATGGGAATATGGGTATAAAGCTAAAAAAGGTTCTCGAGAAGAATTTCTCACATCAATTTTTACAAAACCCCAAGATTGGTTAAATGATAAAGATTTAGAGAAATTCTGTATTGAGAATAATATCTTTGATTAAAAATTATCGATAAAATTTTTATAGTATTTAAATAGGTGTTTTAAATAAAGAACCGTCACTTTTTAATTGAAGTTTTTCTCCAAGTTCATTTTCTAAAGAGATTAATTCATCTCTATGCGCTCTTAATCTCATAAAAGTTGAATCATTATCATTTTCATTGATTAACCTTAATTCAAATTTCTCCTCTCTTGCTGATTTTTTAAAATAAACAATGCCAGACAAAGGTCCCCCAATTAATCCTAAAAGAATTGGCCACCAACCTAATTCAGGATATATTTGAATAATTACTAATCCCAAAGCACAAGAACCAAAACCGCCAAGAAAACCTAAAAAAATTGCTAAAAATTTACTAGAAACGACTTGTCCCTTGAATATTAAAATTCTTTGTTCAAAATCTCCTCCCGCTTGCTTCCATCCCCTCAAATTAAGCCATTCACATAAACCATTTAAGACCTTTACTGGCTGCTGAGAAGATGAAATCTCAACGACAGTAGTTCTATCTTTACTAGAAGCCCTAAGAAAAAAAAATAATCCTATGGCCAAAAGAATTGTCAGCAATAACGTTGAATTTAAGGAATAGGACATTAAATAAATTTTTCTAGTAACTCGAGTATAAAAATTAAAATTACATCATAATATAATTTTTTAGATTTATTCTGTAAAATAGTCTCATGAGATCAAAATTCTTAATTAAATAAAATCACAAGTAATATTCTAAATCCTAAACTACTTTAAATTCCTATTAAAATGACATCTGAAAATAAAAATATTGATCTTCTGTATAGCGATTTAACTGAAGATTTGTACAATCTTTATAAAAATTCGTCTTACCTAGCTATTGATACTGAAGCAATGGGTTTAATTCATGGAAGAGATAGACTCTGTTTAGTACAAATATGTGATGAATTCAAAAGAACATCCTGTATAAAAATCGAACTTAATACATTTTCTTCACCTAATTTAAAAGCACTTCTTGAAGATGACAAAATTACTAAAATCTTTCACTATGCAAGATTTGATATAGCAGCTCTAAAATGTAATCTTGAAATTAATACAAAAAATATCTTTTGTACAAAAATTGCTAGTAAATTGGCAAGAACTTATACAAATAAGCACGGTTTAAAAGATTTAATTAATGAATTGTTAGGTATAGAATTAGACAAAAGCGCACAAAGCAGTGATTGGGGTAGCAACGAAGATTTAACAAAAGATCAATTAGATTATGCAGCAAATGATGTTAGATATTTAATTGAAGCTATGCATAAATTAAAAGTTATATTAAAGAGAGAAAATAGATATGAATTAGCTCAAAAATGTTTCGAAACAGTTCCTGTACATGCTGATTTAGACATACTAAAATTCTCAAATATTTTTGAACATTAAGAATCAATCTTCAGTAAAAAAATTATCCTCACCATCAATAGTCTCCATAAGCTTATCAAGTATTCTTGAGGAACTTAATTTATCTCCATCATTTTTTTCACAAATTTCTAAGACTTTTTGAGCAACTTGTATTTTTTCTTGAATAGTTTTCGAACCTTCTTTTGCAATTTGTATTTCTACTTTCTTCTTAGCAGAAGATAAGCTTATACTCATAATTTTTGCAATCTCTGCGCAAATTTTTAGATATTGCCGATCATTTATTGGATACATGAAAGAATTAATAATTAATACGCTAGTGCCATTTACTAAGATAACAAATGAAGGTTTATATAATCTACGATTTTCTTACTTGCTCCGGATTCCCCCATTCTTTTTTTTCCAATTTTTGCTTGTTCTAACCTAATAACTTTTTCTGACAAAAGTAAACTTAAACGCTTTAAAAGAATTGTTTTGTTCTTGCATACTGAAACACTACCTCCCAATAATCTCGATTGCCTTTTTGCAAATGATTTTGTAAATTGTGGTCCAGATCCAGGTAGAGACAGAGATGGAATTCCAAGGCCAGCAATTTGCTCTGTAGCAGTTCCTGCATTACACAAGCCAACTTCAGCCATATTGGCCCATAAATTGAATTTACCCTTTCCAATTACTACATATTGATCTTTCCTTTTCCATACTGAATCTTCTCCAATTAAAAATTGAAGTTTACTCTGTTTTATAAAACTATATTTATTTAAATAACTTTGAATTTGAATCACATTTGCATTAGTGCTCAAAGGCAAAAGTATTATCAAATCCTTTGAAAAATCGAAGTCTTTCAAACAATTAAGAAAATTATCAAGATTTTTAAGAGCTTCAGGGTATCTACTTCCAACCAATAAAATAATCCTATTAAAAGAAACAATATTTGATATCTTCTCATTTGTAGCATTAACAAAATCCATCATTGGATTACCCAAGTATTTTGCATTAATATTTTTTCTATTCAAATTATTAGCTGTGATTTTATCTCTCACAATTAAATTTTTACATCTTGGAGATTTCATTAAAAACATTTCCCATGGATCCCATTCAGAGCCTTTCAAGTTATGATAAAAATCGCTCAAAGACCAACTTGGGCCACTACTCCAAGTATGGTCACTTTTGGGAGTTCCAATAAAACTAAATTCGCATCCTGAACTCCATGCGTAAAGCAATGGTAGAAAATCTCCTACTGCAATAATTTTGCAGTTTTGTTTTGACTTTTGTTTTACAATTAAAAAATTTCTTAAATTATCAATTAAAAATCCTGCAAACAAATCAAGCAAAAATCCCTTTAGGCTTTGATTACTAAAACCTCCACTAGGCAACTCTTTTAAATATCCTATTTTACGAAATTTGTTTGATTTTATTGAATTAAATACATCTCCATTACCTACTAAAGGCATAACTTCAATTTTTTTATTTTTTATCTTTTTTAGTAATCTTTTTATTATTTCTGATGCGATTACATCCTCTCCATGGCCATTACATATAAATAACAGAGAATGAGTCATCTTACTGTTAAGATCATAAAAAGACTTAATTGAATCTTTTTCGGCGGCATGGCCAAGTGGTAAGGCAGAGGATTGCAAATCCTTTATCCCCAGTTCGAATCTGGGTGCCGCCTTCGTTAATTTTTCTACGCATTTAATTATGAAATGTTCGAAGAACTTCAATTTCAAATAAAGGCTAGAAAGTTTCAATTACTTATTGATATATAGAAAAATAATCTTTTCTTTATTATTGATAAATAATACCTTATATGTTTCATTAATAAATACTATCAGATGGATTTATTAATTATTTTCATCAGATTACTTAAATAAGCATTTGAATTATTTTAATAATCATTATCTGCTACACACATTCCTAAACATCTAACTCCATTTGATGCAGTCCTTTTGCAATGATTACATAAAATAGGATCTTTCTCTGAAGAAAGATTGATTTTTGAATTATTTTTATCCTTAAAACTTATCAACTCTTGTGTTGAATCAATTAGAGCCATTCTTGGAATCATTACTTGAATCGATACTAACAACAAGCGAAGCATTTGTGTTGGCAGAGGGTATATCCATGATTTTTACAGTTTCTTTAGGCTCATCAATAACTTGATTTTCATCAGTACTATCATCAACAGCACATGCTTCAAGAGCCTCTCGCAGTAGTGAATCAAAGGTTGCTCCAGGCAATCTATGTCTGGCAACCTCAAGAAAAGTTCTAGGTAAAGATTCAGATGCTGCATCTCTTAAAGCAGGATTATTCTTTCTATGTTCTTGTTCTTCTTCTATTGATTTAATAAACCGCAATGTGACATCTCTTTTGGTAGAGGCTTTTATCAGGGTATCGTTTTCAGGATTATTAACATTAGGCTCATTTTCAAGATCACTAAGCCTTTTTTCCAAACTATTTAAAACTTCATTAGCTTCTTTACTAATATGAGCTAATTGACCATCGGACAAATTAGGTAAATCAGCCACAAATACTTTACCATGATCTCTTAATGTCAAAAAAGTAGGTCTTGGGCCTTGAGCCTGTCTACCACTAAATTCGGAATTATTACCTATCGGTCTTTTTGGTGGTGTTGGACCAGCTGAACTACGTCTACGTGTAATTCTTTGATTATTTGCAAAGGGCATTGAATAAAAGGTTAAATCTTAATACTTAAACTTCCGATATAATTCGGCGGTAATTTTATTATATTACACGTAACTTTTTCATTTTGGTACAAAAAATAATTTTTAAAACTCATTATAAAAAAGATAAAAAAATTTAAATTAAAATTTCCGGCAGAAATTTACTAATAGCTGAATCGTTTTTTCTCATTATCTTTCCAATCTCCCAACTATCTATGTCATGATCTTTACAGATATTTAATATCTCATCCTTAAATTGTTTGTCAATAACTAAACAAAATCCGACTCCAAGATTGAAGGTATTCCAAAAATCTTTTTCAGGAATTGTTCCTTTCTCTTTTAGGAAGTTAAATAAAGTTGGTATTTCCCAAGAATTAGTATTGATATAAGGAATGAAATCAGAAGGTATACATCTTGGTAGATTCTCTGGAATTCCTCCACCAGTAATATGAGACATTGCTTTAATTTCTATATTTTCAGATAACATTTGGTTAATCACATTATTGTAAATTTTTGTAGGTTTCAATAATTCATCATAAAAATTTAAATGATAAACTTTTTCAAATTCTTTATCTATTTGATTATTGTTTTGAATTATTTTTCTTACTAAACTAAACCCATTACTATGCACTCCATTACTTTTTAAAGCAATTATTAAATCATTTTCAGATACTTTTTTACCATTAATAAGATTATCCTCATCAACTATTCCTACACAAAATCCTGCAAGATCATACTTATTTTTTGAATAAAATCCTGGCATTTCAGCAGTTTCCCCACCGAGTAATGAACAGTTATTTTCTCCGCAGCCATGAGAAATTCCCTGAACAACCCTCAATAATTGTTTCTTATCAAGCTTACCAGTAGCAATATAATCAAGAAAAAATAAAGGTTTTGCCCCGCTAGTAATAATATCATTCATGCACATAGCAACCAAATCAATACCAACCTCAAAGTGAAAGTTTTTACTTTGGGCTAATTCTAATTTTGTTCCAACGCCATCAGTTCCTGAAACAAGAACTGGTTTTTTAAAATTATTGATAGGAATTCTAAACAACCCTCCAAACCCACCGATACCCTCAATCACATTAGATGTGTGAGTCTCTTCAACTGCCTGTTTAATTTGGGAAACAAATTCTCGCCCAGCTTCTATATCAACACCTGATGTTTTGTAATCCATGAAATAAAAATGATAGACTTTGCCTATATAGATATTCCTCCTAAGATTGCTTTTGTCCAGTAATTATTTATCAAATAGATTTATTTTTTAAAAACAAAGTGAAGAAAGTAATCATAAGAAAAACTGAAGAAATAGAAAATTGGAGAAGAAATATAAATAGTGAAATTAACTTTATCCCAACAATGGGCAATCTTCATAATGGACATATAAAACTAATAACAACAGCAAAAAATGATAATTCTAATGTTAATTTAGTAAGTATTTTTATTAATCCACTTCAATTTGATAACAAGTTTGATTTAGAGAATTACCCTAAAACAATTGAAAATGATATAAAAATCTCCTTTGAAAATGGCGCAGATGCCATCTTAATCCCAAGTACTGAAGATATATATCCAACAAATAACAAAAATGTTAAATTCCTGAAAGCTCCAATAGAATTAACTTCTGCATTATGTGGATTAAATCGAATTGGACATTTTGATGGCGTTTGTACTGTAGTTTATAGATTACTTAATCTCATCAAGCCAAAAAATCTTTACTTAGGAGAAAAAGATTGGCAACAACTTTTAATTTTAAAAAATCTTGTTCTAACGAAAAAATTAAATATTGCCATTAAATCTATTCCTACACAAAGAGATTTTGATGGAATTCCTTTAAGTTCACGTAATGTACATTTATCAAAAAACGAAAGAAAATTAATTAGATTTTTTTCAAGTGAGTTATTAGAAATAAAAAAAAATTTTCAACAAGAAAAAAAAATAAATTTACAAGAAATAATTAAAAAGCTATCAGAAAAAAAAATTTCAATTGAATATTTAGAACATTTACATCCTCATACCCTTCAAAAAGCAAGACTTGAGGATAATATTTCATTACTGGCTGGTGCGATAAGATGTGGAGAAACAAGATTAATTGATCACGTTTTTCTAATGAAAAGAAAGCCGATTATTGCAATTGATGGCCCTGCAGGGTCAGGTAAAAGTACCGTAACAAAGTTAATAGCGAAGAAACTTAAACTTTTATACTTAGATACTGGAGCAATGTATAGGTCATTAAGTTGGCTTCTACTAAAAGAAAATATTGATTATAAAAAAGAAAAAAATTTACAAAATTTTCTTAAAGATATATCTATTGTTTTCAAGTCGAACACAAATTTAAATCAGGATGTTTTTATTAATAACCACTGTGTTACTCAAGAAATTAGGTCGCAAGAGATAAGTTCAATCGTTTCGAAAATCTCCTCAATAAAAGAAGTAAGAAAATTCTTAGTAGAAGAACAAAGAAGAATTGGAGAAACAGGCGGACTTGTAGCTGAAGGAAGAGATATAGGAACTACTGTTTTTCCCAATGCAGAACTTAAAATATTTTTAACTGCTAGCATCGAGGAAAGAGCAAAAAGAAGAAAATCTGATAAAAATTGTAAAGACTCACAAGAAATTGACCTAAATACATTAAAAGAACTTATAGAGAAAAGAGATTTTGAAGATTCCACTAGGGAAATTTCACCTCTAATAAAAGCGAATGACGCAATAGAAATTATTACGGATAAATATTCAATTAATGAGGTAGTAGATAAAATTATTGATCTCTATAATGACAAGATTCCTAAAGAGACTCAGATCCAATAAATTCAAGAAATACTCTCCAAGAAACCATTTACAGAGTCATCTAATATATCAAGAACATAATCAAAGCCCTCATCACCTCCAAAATATGGGTCAGGGACTTCGTGCTCACAAAAAACTGATCTAAAATCTTGTATTTTTTTAATTGATGCAAAATCAGTTGAAGATGTTTTATTTTTAAGTTCTTGAATATTTCTAAAATTTGAGTCGTCCATGGCAAGAATATAATTAAATTCTTCAAAATCTTTGCAAGTTATTTGACGCGCCCTGCTTAAGATATTTATATCTCTTCTTTCTGCCGCGATTCTCATCCTAGAGTCTGCTCTTTTTCCAATATGCCAACTCCCAGTTCCAGCAGAGTCTACAATAAATCCATCTATTAATCCTTTTTTTTCTAATAGACTTATAAAGATAGCTTCTGCTGCAGGAGACCTACAAATATTTCCCAAACATACAAAAAGAACAGAAATTTTTTTCATATTATTTCAAATTTAAATAAATTATAAGACTTCTAAGTAGTAAACAAAACTTCTTTAATTAAAGATTCAGTAAATTCCTTGCCAAATAAACTCGATAACATTGGCCTTGCTGGATCGTTATCTCTTCTATATTTCAAATAATTATTTTGACCGTTTATTAATTCTTTTTGCAAATCAATATTGACTTCCTTACTTGCAAAAAGAATTTTTAAATACAAATTAAAATATTCCTTAAATGAGGTATAAAGCTGATTAGCAATTAAAAAATCACTCTTTTCTTCTTTTGGTAATTTTGACCAAATTACTCCTGGAGAAAAAAATCTAGCTACGTCTGCAGACATTTTTTCAGCACATGGGAGTGAGGAATGGCAATGAGTTTTGAGTTTTTTAAGTTTTTCTAGTAACTCATTATCATATTGATTTTGTATTTTTAATGAAGGCTGAAAATCTAATACTAATAAATGACTATTAGGTAGAGAAACAAAATCTACACCAAAAAATGGGATATTATAAATACTATTAGGAATAATTAAAAAATTTAAAACAGAATAATTGGGACTATTAATGCAAACTGCTCTTGCTAATTGAATTCTTTTTTTATGTATTACGCACCAAGTAGAGAGATTCACATTTTTTTTTGACTTTTTTGAACCATAAGTTGAATCTTTATAAGAATATTCGGAGGGTATTATTTTTTCTTGACATTTATATTTAATTAAATTTTTAGTTAAATATTTTAGAAAATTATGCCATCTCCAATCTGGTCTATAAAAAATAGTATCTTGTATTAACATTCAATGGATAATCTCATTATTTAATGTAAAGAGAAATTTATTAATAAATTTTTTTGTCCATTTTTCTCCAAAAAAAGATTTAAACAATTTTTCTGCAGGGTCTTTTTCAAAACTGTACTTATCATATTTAATTTGATTAATCTTTATTTCTTCAGTATTTAAAAATTGATTAACAGTATTCAATTTATAAATGTTCAAATAATTATTTACAAATGAATAAAATATATTATTTAAATCTCTATCAAGGTTTAATTTATTTCCTCTACATATAATTACCCATGGGGAAAAGTACTTTTTTGAGTCATAGATATTCTTCATTTTATTATTATCAAATTCAGAATACTTTTTCTTAATTCTACCTAAACTTGAACAATATTTTTCAAGATACTTGCCTTCTTGAATCAAAGGTTGATAATCAAGTATTGCCAATAACTTTTGAGCAGTTCCAAACCATAAAATATCAGCGCCTAAGATGGGTACTTCACTATCAAAATTTGGATATGCAACCGTATTAAAAACTTGTAGTTTTTTGCCGCCATCTAATCGGGTTATACGCCACTTTCTATATTCGGAAGATGAAAAAAGCCAATTTTTAATAATATATTTTGAGTCTTCATTGTGATGTTCTTTAAATTCGCTAGATATTGGTACTTCATGACCATTTAATTCATCAATATTGGTTTTAAGGAAATCAACTAATGAATCAAACATAAATTACTAGGTCTCGGTGCTTCCTTTTCTAACTTTTTTTGTAATGTAATTAAATACAATCTTCCCTAAAACAGCAATCAAGTTACCTTCAAGCTCTTTAAACATTTTCATATTGTAAGTAAAAGCTTGATTAGCTTCATCAATAATTTGATCTGCAGTCTTTTGATTTATTGGAAGTTGGTTCAAAGTAAGGGAATATTCTTCCTTGAATTTTTTTTCGTCAGCAATTAATTCAAACTCGTAAAAGTTTAAACCATCATTTCCCTGCAAATTTAGTGCTTTTTTAGCGATCCTTTTCAAAATTTGCCCTCCAGATAAGTCTCCTATATAGCGTGTGTAGTGGTGACCAACTAATAGCTCTGGTGATTTTTTTGCGACTTCATGGATTCTTTCTACGTATTCTTTTGCTGATTGAGAAATATTAATTTCATTCTTCCAGTTATCCCCGAAATAAAATTTAAGATCATTTACAAGGGTTTCTTTCCTGAATAATGATTTAAAACCAATAGGTTTTATTACGGGATGATCCTCATTAACCAATCTTTCAATCTCTTCTTCCATAGCTTTATAAACAAAATATAAATCACTAATTAATTTTCTATAGGATTTTTTTTCAACAACTCCTTTTAAAAAACAAGCCACAAAGCCAGTATTTTCAGCCATAGTGTGGGATTTTTTTGTCCCCTCTCTTAATTGTCCTGCTAGAGCAACTGCCATATATTTGAAATTTTTTTGTCAGTGTATTTAATCTACAAGGAAAATACAAAAAACAGCTAATTTTTGTTACCAGCGGATGTTGTTGAGAATAACTTATAAAGTTCTTTGCAAACCAAAAAAAGATTATCTTTTTGTTTCTGTTGCGGTAAATGAGTACCAGTCATTTCCCAATCTCCGATGGTTGCTACTCTCCATCTCTCGGAGGGTACAATCATACCTCGCATTATTATACCTAGCAATTTCGGAACTCTGTCAGTATTATCTTTTTCAATTCTTAATTGTAATAGTATTGCTCTACATTCAATCAGAGGACTCCATCCAGGGAAATGAAACGCAAAATCAATTGTATCTTGCATGTATTCGTTATTTGGACTATCCCAAGGACTAAAGTTTACGCTGGCATCAGGAAAGTATTTTCGAAATAAAGCTGCAGTAGAAGCAATTTTATTAGCTATTTCAACATTACTTACATTTGAACTAGCATTCATAAATAGCTGAGTAGTCTTTTGAAAAATGACATAATTTGCTTTATCTTGCTTATTAACTACTTTTTCTTTTAACAAAGATGTTGAAATGCTCATCAATAAACTATTCTCTATTCACATTTGAATAATAAATTTCTAGCTTTTAAAGAAAATAACTCATCGCAAATTACAATACGAGGAAATTCAATGAGTTATCTTTTATTAATTCAAAGCTATGCCAAAATTTGAAAAATTAACTTTACCTAATGAAGGCGAGATTATAACTTTTAATCAAGGCAATCCTAATGTTCCTAATAATCCCATTGTCCCCTTTATCAGAGGTGATGGTACAGGAGTTGATATTTGGCCAGCTACTCAAATCGTTCTTGATTCAGCGATTAAAAAAAGCTATGGAAATGAAAGGAAAATTAATTGGTTTAAAGTTTATGCAGGAGATGAAGCTTGTGAACTTTATGGAACATACAACTATCTCCCTCAAGATACTATTGAAGCAATCAGACATTTCGGTGTAGCCATTAAAGGACCGTTAACGACTCCTATTGGCGGAGGTATTAGATCTCTTAATGTTGCATTAAGACAAATCTTTGATTTATATAGCTGTGTTAGACCATGCAAATATTATTCAGGAACTCCAAGCCCTCATAAAAATCCCCAAAATTTAGACGTTGTTGTTTATAGAGAAAATACAGAGGATATCTACATGGGCATTGAATGGGAAGCCGAGGATAATAATTGTCTTGAATTAATTAATCACTTAAATGAAGTTGTCATACCGAACAGTAAAAAATTAAAAAATAGGTCAATTCCAAAGGGGTCTGGAATTGGTATAAAACCAGTTAGTAAATTTGGTAGCCAAAGGCATATTAGAAAAGCTATTGAACATGCTAAAAGATTATCTGGAGACAAAAGGCATGTGACTCTTGTACATAAAGGGAATATCATGAAATATACCGAAGGTGCATTTAGAGATTGGGGATATGAATTAGCAGTTGATGAATTTAGAGAAGATTGCATTACAGAAAGAGAAAGCTGGATCCTAGACAATATTCAGAAAGATCCAGAAATTACAATTGAAAATAATGCTCGAAAAATCGAACCAGGTTATGACAAGCTTACAAATAACAAAAAAGCATTTATTTGCGAAGAAATTAAAGAAGTTATTTCATCAATATCAAATTCTCATGGAGATGGTAAATGGAGAGAACTTATTCTTGTTGATGATCGGATAGCTGACAGTATATTTCAACAAATTCAAACTAGACCTCAAGAATATTCAATTCTTGCAACATTAAACCTTAATGGAGACTATGTTTCTGATGCAGCTGCAGCAATTGTTGGTGGCTTAGGTATGGCTCCTGGTGCAAATATTGGAGATAATGCAGCAATTTTCGAAGCAACGCATGGTACCGCGCCAAAACATGCAGGCTTAAATAAGATTAATCCAGGCTCAGTTATTCTCAGTGGTGTAATGATGCTTGAATACTTTGGTTGGGATGAAGCAGCTAACTTAATTACTAATGGTTTAAGTAAGGCAATAGAACAAAAAAAAGTCACCTATGATCTAGCACGCTTAATGGAACCGAAAGTAGAACCTCTATCCTGCAGCAGTTTTGCTGAAGAAATTATCTCAAATTTCTAATTTTTAAAATTATTTTTATTTTCAAAAATCTTCCAAATATTAACCAGTGAATCTTTACTGCCAATGTTTCCAGGATGAGTAATAATAGGGAGTTTTTCGTCATTTTTTAAATTATGAGTCACCACTGAAATGCCTGTTAATATCTGTCCTTGAAGATAAACATAATCTGCATTAAGTCCATTACTTAGAATCACATTTGTTGTGATACCTCCTTTTGAAATCAAATATCCTATTTCATATTTTAAATCAGCAACTAATTCAGCAATAAAACAAGCAAGTGAATTATAAAAATTAAATTGTTTAGAATAATCTAAGGACATAAATTTTCTTGAAGTAAACAATACAGGAGTTTTGCCCTTCTCAAATGAAATTCTAATTTCTTTCAAAAAATTTTTTTTTAATAAATTCCTTAGCTCCCGATAATTTTCTGATGAATTAATTTTAAAGAATTCAAAAACATCTAATTCAATTGGATTGCAAATAGTTATTTCTAATAAATTATTCAATTGGATTGTTGAAAGTTCCACATAGGATCCAACAATTATCAATCCTGGGAGAAAAACCTTTTCTTTATTTCTTATTCTTAAGTCAGAAAAATATGTCTCACCCTTAGAGATCCTTTTTTTCTCAGAAATTGAACTTATAAAACTTGCTGCAGTTCTAAAAAGGAATTTTTTTTGTTTAGTCAATTTTTTAATTACTAAAGAAAATTTTTTTAATTGAGAATAATTTTCTATATCTACAATTAGATGTTTATTATTCTTTAAATTCTTTAGTCTTTTAAAAACAATATTATTTTCTTCATCATTTAAAATTTCAATATCTGACAATAAAAGATTTTGAATATCTTCAAAATTTATTTGCGATTTACTTTTCTGAAATAAAAGATTCTTGACATTACTTGTCTCATATCCAAAAATTTTATCTTTTGCAAAAATTGTTTGATTAATTGGAGTTTTATCAACAAAGTGTGATCCATTAATGGTTAATCTTTTACCCTCTATAAAAGCTGGAATATGAAAAGTAGCATCAAAAGGACCTAAGCAACTATTTAAGGCACTTGGCTCTAAAAAGTTATGTCCTCGAAGAGTAGAGTCTCCTCTACTTATAAAAATAATTTCTTCTTCATAAGCTCCAGAAGCTATAACGGTCTTAAGATTTTTGCAAATTTCCTCTATTGTTAATTTCGCATCGTTTTCAGATAGTGACCTTGTATTAGCCAAAATAAAAAATAAATTAGATTTAGATTCAAAACCTTTGACTAAAGTTGAGCAGTTCCACTTAAGAAGTAATAAGCAATCATGAACAGTTTGAGAGCCTGTTGGATCATCATCTATAACAACAAATTTCATGAGTTTTGCATAATTATTTAAAAGATTTTATTTGTATTGATGCATCAAACCTTTGACAATCATTTGAAGGAATCATAATATTTCTAAATCCATCAACAAAAGAATTTCTTGGACTAGTCCAAGGTTCGAGACATATCATTCTTCTTGGAGGATCACTCCAAATGACGCCTAGATCAAAAGGATATGGATGATTTAAAGTTAACTGTCTTTGAAAAATTTTATCTCGAAAAGCGCTTCTGCCAGAAGTATACATAAGTAGATCAACTCCTAAATTAATATTGTTTAATTCATCCAAAGTATTACTTATGATGTTTTTTTCTTGATTCTGACAATTAAGTGGATTATCAATAAACTCTAAATTCTTGAAATCTGAAATATTAAAATAAGGATGCAAACCAAAATTTATAGGCATAGCAATATCAGTTTTGTTATAGATTTTAATTTCAAATTCTAAACAGTTAATCTTTAAGGTAACTTCAATTCTAAGTTCGAAATCGAAAGGATAATATTTTTTTGTTTTTTTAGATTCATTTAAAAATAAGCTCAATGAATTCCCATTTTTATTAAGTGAGTGTTGCCATTGCAAGTCCCTAGCGAAACCATGCTGTTTTAATTGCAAATAATCTTCTCCAAATACTGAATTAGAGGTATTGAGATTTCCACAAATTGGAAACAGGATAGGAATCCCTCCCCTAATACTTTTTGTCTTATCCATAAATCTTTTTTCATCGAAATAAAGTATTTCATTACCATCCGAAACCCAATTTGTAATCAACCCTCCTCTCTCCGGACAAAATTTAATATAGTTTTTTTTGTCTAATTGAAAAGTATATATACCTTGATTGTTGCCTGAACTGATTTCCACAAAAATATCTACAAAGAATCAATCCATTCTAGTATGTGCTTATTAACTAACTCGGGGACTTCATCATGAGGACAATGCCCAGCGTCAAGAATAATTTCTTTAGTATTATTTGGGGCAAATTTTTCATAAAGAAGTCTTTTGCGTTTGGTATTCATCCAAGGATCTGAACCTCCCCACAAAAGTAAAAGTGGAGATTTTAATTTGTTGAATAATTTATCAAATGGTTCTCCTTTAACTCCTGATGGATTCCAAACAGTTTTAAAAACATTAAATGCTCCAGGATCTAGTGAAGGCCTTAAAATTGAATCTATAAGATAATCGTCAACATTAGTTTTATTTACATACACCTTCTTCAAAGTATTTTGAATTGTTCCTCTTCTTCTCATAAAGTCGAATGTTCCTCGTTGAAGAAAAAAATTACCTCTAAAAAATGTTCCAACTAAAGTTCTTATAGAACTCTCAAGTCTATTCTTTGGTGGAACCTCTTCTTCAGTGAATGATCCAGCAGCATTAAGCAATATAACACCTGCTGATAGTTCTTCTAATTCTGCACTGGCAGCAAGAGATGCATAACCACCTAAAGAATTTCCAACAATAAAAGTTGGTTTTTTAATGACTTCTTTTACGTATGATGCAACTTGATCTTTCCAAAGATGACTTGAATATTGAACATCTGATGGTTTGGGACTTTTTCCAAAACCCAAGAGATCTATTGCATGAACCTCATATTTTTCACTCAAAACAGGAATATTAAAACGCCAATGATCTGTGGAGGCTCCAAAACCATGAATTAAGAGAATTGCACAATTTCGAGAGCTCTCCTCTTTTGGTTTTGCAGTAACAGTATGTATTGGATAACTTAAAAAATTCCAAGAGTAATTTACCTCTTTACTAATCTGTACTGATTTTTCCATTTACTAGATATTGTTTCAAATAATTCTAATAAAATAATTTCCTAAAGAAGACCCACAGGATCAGCCGCAACATCATCTGAAATTTTATTGCCATCATTTGGGGGCTTATCTTTTAGAACAATTCTCAAAAGAACAGGTGCGAGAAATGTAGTTCCAATTACCATTAATAAAATAGCCGCTTCAAGAGAAGGAGTTAACAACTTAGCACTTGTTCCTAACCCAAGGAAAATTAAACCTACCTCTCCTCTAGGCATCATACCCAGGCCTACAACTAATCTATTAGTGGGTTTATCACTTGAAAATACCCATCCGGCTGCAATTTTTCCAATAATTGCAACAACTAATAAAAATCCTGCAACTACAAGAGCTGATCTACTTGTTGGATCAAGTGGATTGATAACTGATAAATCCATTCCAGCACCAACTAGTACAAAGAAAATAGTTGCGAATAAGGAAACTAAAGGTAAAACCGATTGTTGTATTGCATGATTATTTTTAGAACTGCTAAGAATCAATCCAGCTGCAAAAGCACCTAAGGCTGCCTCTAATCCAATAGCTGTTGCGACAAAACAACATAATACAAGTATGACAAAAGAAGCCACGACTACAGCTCCAGGCGCTTTCAATCTATCTAATAACCAATCAAATCCTGGTGCTGCTGTTCGACTTAATGCGATAGCAGCAATAACAAATACTACTGCTGCCGCAACTAATTTAATAATAGGAGCAATTTCTAAAGAACCTCCTGCAGCAAGAGCCACAACCACTGCCAGAATAACAATTCCCAAAATATCATCTAGCACTGCTGCGCCAATAACAATTTGTCCTTCTCTAGTTTTCAAATATCCTAATTCACCGAAAACGCTTGCAGTAATTCCTATACTTGTAGCCGTCATCGATGCTCCAGCAAAAACTGCTGGGATTAAATCTACCTGGAAAATAAACATTAATCCGAGAGTTCCAAAGGCAAACGGTAAAATTACCCCAGCCATAGCAACAGTAAAAGCCTGCGCACCGACAGCTACCAATTCCTCTAACTCACTTTCTAATCCTGTTAAAAATAAAAGTGCATATAACCCAAGTGTTGCTACTGCTTGGAGGGATGGGAAACTTTCGAAATAAACCTCAGATACTGATTCCGGAGGTATTGACGCTAATGAACTAATAACATTTACAAGTCCCTCATTTAGTTCAGTTCCTGCTGAGGGCGGTATCAATAAATGGAATCCTGATGCTCCTATTACAACCCCTGCAAGAAGCTCACCAACAATTGTTGGCAAACTTAGTCTTACTAATACTTCTGCTAATGCTCTTGCTGCTAAAAAGATCAATAGAAACCTAATCACTCCTATCAACGTTTCAGCAACTTCTAGATCATGTGCACTTAATTCAGCAAGTAAAGGGTACATTTAAGTGTAAAAAATAAACTATCTAATTGGAAGATAGTTTATTGAGGGCCCACTTTAAGAAATATGTAAGAAAAAAGCAAAAATACTCAACAAGTGTGGATCTGAAGTTACAACAAAGAAATTTTCTTAAAAATGGCTATTGTCTGTTATATGGCTAATCCAATGAATTCCAACAAACCCTTCGATCTACGCTTGCCTACCCCAGGCTGCTATTTAGATCCTGAGAAAGCTGGTATGGATTCAGATGCTGTTTTTCAAGGAATGACAGCCCATCTTTTTTATACCCTTGGAAAGCTAGCTACTTCTGCAAGTCCTCACGACTTGTATATGGCTTTAAGTTATGCCGTTAAAGATAGGCTAATGACCAGATACTTAGCCAGTCAAGAAGTTATAAGAAAAAAACCACAAAAAACAGTAGCTTACTTATCAGCAGAATTTTTAATAGGTCCTCAATTAAGTAATAACCTACTCAATCTTGGAATAACTCAAGAGGCAGAAGATGCTTTAAAGAGATTTGGAATAGATTCGTTATCAACGATTCTTGAAGTAGAAGAAGAACCTGGATTAGGTAATGGTGGACTAGGAAGGCTCGCCGCATGTTATATGGAATCATTAGCATCACTACAAGTTCCAGCGGTTGGTTACGGTATTCGATATGAATTTGGTATATTTAATCAGTTAATTAGAGATGGTTGGCAAGTTGAAGTTACGGATAAATGGCTAAAAGGAGGATGGCCATGGGAACTTCCTCAACCTGATGAATCATGTTTTGTTGGTTTTGGAGGTAGAACTGAAAGTTTTAGAGATGATAAAGGAAACTACAGATCAAGATGGATTCCTTCAGAACATGCTATAGGAGTTCCTCATGATGTCCCTGTACTGGGTTATAGGGTAAATACATGCGATAGATTAAGATTGTGGAGAGCTGATGCGACCGAAAGTTTTGATTTTTATGCCTTTAATATTGGTGATTACTATGGAGCTGTAGAAGAAAAAGTTGCATCTGAAACCCTTTCTAAAGTTCTTTACCCAAACGATGGAACTGATGAAGGTAGAAGATTAAGACTCAAACAACAGCACTTTTTTGTAAGTTGTTCTCTGCAGGATATGTTGAGAAGCCTTGAAAAAAGATCAATACCAATAATAGATTTTCCTCGACATTGGACTGTCCAATTAAATGATACTCATCCTGCTATTGCAGTAGCAGAATTAATGCGACTCCTCATTGACCAATATCATGTAGGCTGGGACAAGGCTTGGAACATAACAACTTCTTCAGTTGCGTACACAAACCATACCTTACTTCCAGAAGCTTTAGAAAAATGGGATTTAGGTTTATTTAATGATCTCCTCCCTCGTCATCTAGAAATTATTTATGAAATAAATTGGAGATTTCTACAACAATTAAGACTACGTTATCCTGGCGATGATAAAATCCTTCAAAAACTTTCCATAATTGATGAAGAAGGATCTAAATCAGTAAGAATGGCTCACTTAGCTACAATTGGGGCCCATCATATTAATGGTGTTGCAGCTCTTCACTCAGATTTAATAAAAAGACAACTTCTTCCTGAATTTGCAAAACTATGGCCTGAAAAATTTACGAATGTTACTAACGGAGTTACTCCAAGGAGATGGGTTGCTCTCTCAAATCCATCTTTATCCAAACTACTAGAAAAAGAAGTAGGTCCTAATTGGATAACTAATATGGAACTACTTAAAAAGTTAGAAGGGAAAAAAGATGATAACGGCTTTTTACAAAAATTTGAAGAAACCAAATTAAATGGAAAGCGAAAATTAGCTAGCTTTATCCATTCAAAAACAGGAATACTAGTTGATCCATCAAGTTTATTTGATGTTCAAGTAAAAAGAATTCATCAATATAAAAGACAACATTTAAACGCTTTACAAGTTATAGCTCAGTATCTACGAATAAAAAATGGTACAAATAATTATGCAGTACCAAGAACAATCATCTTTGGAGGTAAAGCTGCACCAGGTTACTTTATGGCAAAACTAATGATTAGATTCATTAATGGTATTGCTGATGTAGTGAATTCTGATCCAGATATGGAAGGTCTTTTGAGGGTAGTTTTTCTACCAGACTATAATGTAAAACTTGGTGAAATTGTTTACCCTGCGACGGATCTTTCGGAACAAATTTCAACTGCTGGAAAAGAAGCATCTGGAACTGGCAATATGAAATTCGCCATGAATGGAGCTTTGACTATTGGAACCTTAGATGGAGCTAATGTGGAATTAAGAGATCTTGTAAAGAAAGAAAATTTCTTCCTTTTTGGAAAAACTGAAAGTCAAATTATGGATTTAAAATATAGTGGTTACTCGCCCAAAACTTTTATTGACCAATGTCCAGAATTACAAGAAGTAGTTCGCTTAATTGAAATTGGACACTTTAGTAATGGCGATAAAGAATTATTTAAACCTTTATTAAATAGCTTGACTGGATATGACCCATTCTTTGTTATGGCTGACTTCGAAGACTATTTGAATAAACAGGATGAGGTGAGCAAATGCTGGAATAATAAAAAATCTTGGAATAAGATGGCATTACTAAATACTGCAAGATCTGGTTATTTTTCATCAGATAGATCTATCAGAGAGTATTGCAAATCTATCTGGAAAGTATCTCCCATGCCTGTAGAAATTACTTGCGATGTAGAAGAATTAACTAATTAATATTTTTCTTATCTGGGAAATCGGGAGTTTGATGAAATAATCTATTAAGAATTAATCTATCTACGTTTAATGGATCTGGAGCTAATTCATTTGCAATTTCTTTAAATTTTAATTCTATATTGTTTGAAATTTTTATATCAAAAATTCTTTCCATTAATGCCTCAATTGAATATAAATAAGCATTAACACTCTCAAGTTCATCTAAAACTTCAGTAATTTCTATATCAGAAATATGTTTTTCCCCTGAACTAATATCTTCATTAGATTCCCTTTCAGATAATTGTCTCTGCAATTCCTGAGTAACCTTACTACAAAGAGTCCTGAAAGATTGAATTGATGCCCAGTTTAATTCTTGTTGCTGCTTAAAAGTAGGAAATTCTCTAATCAAACGATCATGTTCTTTATAAAATCTCTGACAATCAGAGCATTGGCAAGGTTCTTCAGTCAAAAGAAAATATAACTCTATTTATATCATCTCATTATTTGGGCATACTTGTAGGACCATCCAATAATTCGTCATTTTCATCAAGAGAATCAGGGCTGTCAGGCAAAGGTATTTCAATACTAGTAACCAAGTTAATGACATCTCTTAATCTCATTGAGTCAGCAAACCAACCCATTGCCTGTTCCGCATCTCCTCTTTTTTCGGCATCATTTGCTTGATCTTCATGAGCTTCTGCCAATAAAGTGAGCCAACATAAGCATCTTGCTTGAACTATTGAAAGATCTAAATCATTGGGTTGAGATTTAGAAATACGTTCATGCTCTTGTTGTATTAAGAGCTTTAAACGCATATCATGCAACTTAGCCATAAAAGATTTATTACTATCCTTACGCTAGCTAGAGAGTAGCAATTTTGCACACATACTACATATAGTTTATTAGTTTAACGGGACTGGCGGGACTCGAACCCACGACCTACGGTTTAGGAAACCGTTGCTCTATCCAGCTGAGCTACAGCCCCAATAGATGTTTTTTAGAGTACTAAGCACTATGCTAAATGAAAGCAGGAGAGGCAATCGCAAAAAAGTTTTATTTTGGAAACAAAATAAAACTTTTTTGAGGAAAGTCCGGGCTCCCATGTGGTCAGGCTTGCTGGGTAATTCCCAGTGCGGGTAACCGTGAGGAAAGTGCCACAGAAACATACCGCCTAATACTTTATGTATGGCAAGGGTGCAAGGGTGCGGTAAGAGCGCACCAGCAACATTGAGAGGTGTTGGCTAGGTAAACCCCGGCTGGGAGCAAGGCTTAGTAGATTTATGACCATTAAACAATCTACTTAAAAGCGCCGCTTGAGGCTGTGAAGTAATTCCAGCCCTAGATAGATGATTGCCCATCTTATTTAAGATGAACAGAACCCGGCTTATGACCTGCTTTCTAATTATTTTATTAGTCAAATCAAATGACAAATATAATTAACGCTAAGAGAATTAATCAAATTATTACTTTTTTAAAGTCTTTAAAAGTTAAATCAAAAAGATTTTCTGAGATAATTAGAACGCAAAATATTTCACTAATTCAAAATTTTAATCAAGCATTAACCCATTCTTCAGATAGCAAAGAAATAAATTACGAAAAATTAGAATTCTTTGGAGATGCAGTACTCAGATTGGCCGCATCAAATTTTATTGAAAAGAAATATCCTCAAATGAGCGTAGGCGAAAGATCAGAGCTTAGAGCACAAATTGTCAGTGATGAGTGGTTAACTAAATTAGGGAAAAAAATTGGCATAGAGAAATTAATAATTAAAGGGCCTAAAGCTCTTGGTGATGAAAATTCAAAAAACACTATTATTGGTGAAGCTACAGAAGCTTTAATCGGCGCCATTTATAAATGTTTTAATTCAATTCAAGAAGTCAACCTATGGTTAGATGATATTTGGGAAGAGGATTCAGAAATTTTTTTAAAAGCTCCATACAAATTTAAATCTAAGACAGTATTACAGGAGTGGTGCCAAAGTAAAGGTTTTGATTTGCCAGTTTACAAAATAATTGAGGTCTCTAAAACAAATGGCGACCCAAAAAGATTTTCCTGCGACATTTTTATCGATGGATTAAAAGAATCATCGGCATTTGGCAAATCGCATAAACAAGCCGAAACAAATGCAGCTAGAGTTTTAATAGAACAATTTATAACTTTAGGTAAGATCTAATTTTATACTATTTCTAAATTAGTTAACTGAAAAGTTATGAGCTTATCCCAATTACCTCCTTCAAATAAAACAGCTGCTTTTTTGTTTGTAACTCTCTGTACAAAACCTTTATATCCTCTATATATAGAGTTAGTATCTTTTACAACAACAAAAGAACCAGGGAGTATTGGTTTATTCGATAATTCCATAGAACATTTTATTTAATACAATCTATGATAGATAAAAATGAATGGTTGGTTGTTGGGTTAATAACATCATGTCATGGAATTAAGGGACAAATAAAGGTTAAATCTTTTAGTGATTTTGAAGAAAGATTTCTATTACCTGGAATCAGATGGTTGCAAAAAGACAATGAACCACCCTCAAAAATAGAACTTACCTCTGGTTACAAACAACCTGGTAAAGATACCTTCATTATTAAATTACAAGGAATAAATACTAGAAATAATGCAGAACAACTTAAAAAATATAAAATTCTTGTAAAAACCAATAAACTACCTAAATTAAAAAAAGAAGAATTTCACTTATTAGAACTTATAAACTTGCAAGTCAAGTCTTTAAAAAATAATGAATATAAAATAATTGGTAAAGTAATTAATTTAGAAAATGAAAAGAATAATTTACTTGTTATTGAACTATTCGAAAATAATAAAAAAGTGCTAATACCATTCGTTAAAGAAATAGTACCATTAATCGATATAGAGAATAACTTTCTTATCATCAATCCCCCAAACGGACTTTTGGAGCTATAAGTATCTCGATACAAAATTTATTGTAATTTACTCTTATAAAATATCTAAGTAGCTTTTCTTTAAAAGATAAACTGTTAAAACTTATCTCACATCAATATAAAAATCAGACAAATATTTGAAAATTAATATTCATCATTAGGTTAAATTCACAAATTAAAATGAACCTCTTTTCTGAGAATATCATCTTTAATAATTCTAAAATGCTTAATTCCTAAATTTAAAAATTGTGCAGTTTCCAAAGAAAATAAATTTTAAATATTTATTTATTCAAATGATTTGCTTTAAACATAACCTATTCGACTGTGACGCTTTTAGCTAAATTCCTTGGTTGATCTACATCAAGTCCTCTATGAGCAGCAATATGGTAACTCAATAGTTGTAAAGGGACTATGTTAAGTAAAGGTGAAATCCATTCATTGGAAGAAGGAATTTTCATTAAATAGTCAAAAATTTCAGTTCCCTTACATTCAGGAGCTATCCCGATCAAATATGAGTCTCTAGCTTTTGCTTCTTGAGCATTACTTATAACTTTATCAAAAACTTCACCAGGAGAGGCGATAGAAATTACAGGTACTTTTTTATCTAACAAAGCTATTGGACCATGTTTCATTTCACCTGCTGGATAGCCAGCAGCATGAATATAACTAATTTCTTTAAGTTTTAATGCACCTTCAAGAGCTATAGGATAATTTATGCCTCTTCCTAAAAAAATAACATCTTTAATATTAAAAAAGTCATGTGCTAGTTTTTCCGATGATTGATCATGTTTGTCAAGTAAATCTTCTAGTAATGGAGGGAGTTTGATGAGTTCTGTTATCAATTTTCCGATTTCATCTGAACTTTGACTACTTTTAATTTGCGCAAAGTGTATAGCCAATCCATAAAAAGAAAGTAATTGTGCAAAAAAAGTTTTTGTTGCAGCAACTCCCACTTCTATTCCTGCACAAATATCAATTATGTTTGAAACCTGCCTTCCTATAGAGCTCTCTCTTCTATTAGTTATGGCAATAAGGTTAGGTTTAAATCTTTCATCTTTAAGCAAAGACCTTCTTTTGATTTCCATATCAATAGCTGCAATAGTATCAGCAGTTTCTCCAGATTGAGAAACTCCAATAGTTAATGTATTTGGGAGTAGTGGGGGAGGTGAGTAACGAAATTCACTAGCATAATAAACATTTGTAGGAATACCCGAGAATTGCTCTAGTAAAAAGCAACCTACCATTGCAGCGTGTTTACTGGTACCACAAGCAATAATTTCAATTCTCTCGATTGAATCAAAAAACTTTGTATCAAATGGATACTTGATTTGATATTGGCCATTTTCTAAATTTTGTGTAACGTAGTTTTTCACCCAATTTTTTGCAGTATCGGGCTGATCATATATCTCTTTTAACATGAAGTGTTTGAAATTCATCTTATCAATTACCTGCTCTGAAACTTTTAAGGAAACAGGACTTCGATATTGTCTCTCGTTGTTTGAGTCATATATCTCTATTCCAAGGGGGGTTAATAAAGCTATTTCCTCATCCTCCATGGGAAGAATAATGTTTGTAAAGTTTGCAATAGCAGGAGTATCACTTGCACAAATAAATTCTCCTTCGCCCAAACCAATAATCAAAGGTGCTTGTCTTCTTGCAACTACCAGAGAGGTTGGAGCACCCGCCCACAAAACTGCCAAAGCATAAGATCCTTCTAAATCAGATATTACATTTCTTACAGCTACTAATAATGTTGAGCCATTATTCTCAAGTTTAAGTTTACTTAAGGTATTTAATTCTCTTTGAATTAAATGAGGAATTACCTCAGTATCTGTATCAGAATTAAAAGTAATACCCTCTTTCTCTAGTTTATTTTTTAAGTCTTGAAAATTTTCAATAATACCATTTTGAACAACCGCTATTGCTCCTGAACTATCGGTATGGGGATGGGCATTTTTAACCTCAGGTTTCCCATGGGTAGCCCAACGAGTATGAGCTATACCCACAGTTCCTGGAATATTGTTTTCGTCAAGATGAACTCTTAAATTCTTTAGTTTTCCCTCTGCTTTGTTACAAAGAATAGAATTTGTTTCAGGATTAATAACTGCAATACCTGCGGAATCATATCCTCTATATTCTAATTTTTCTAAACCATTCATTAATAATGGTAAAGCTTTTTTATAACCAGTTACAGCAACTATTCCACACATATGCTAAATCTTTTCTCAATTATTATATTGAAAAAAAATGAGTATTTATTAAGTTATGGACTCTCTTGAAACTGCACTATAAATTTAATATGCTAAGCCCATACTCCTAGAAGTTTCATCTCCTAAATAAACACGGATACTTAAAAAGTCAGTAGGACAAGCCGTTTCACATCTTTTACAACCTACACAATCTTCAGTTCTAGGCGATGAAGCGATTTGGCCAGCTTTACAGCCATCCCAAGGAACCATTTCTAAAACATCAAGTGGGCAAGCCCTTACACATTGGGTACATCCAATGCAAGTGTCGTAAATTTTAACTGCGTGTGACATGTAAAAATTGTCTTTTGAACCTCGCTTTATAATACTATTGTCTTACAAAGAAATTAAAAAAATTAAGATATGCTTCACTCTTGTTAACTCTAGGGCATAAAATCATATAGATAATTAGTAAATTCCATAAACTATGTCACAAGAAATTCTTGAAAAAGTCTGTTCTATTGTTTCAGAACAATTAAGTGTTGAAGCAGGAGAAGTAAAATCAGACTCAAATTTCCAAAATGATTTAGGTGCAGATTCTCTTGATACCGTTGAATTAGTGATGGCTCTTGAAGAAGCATTTGATATTGAAATCCCTGATGAAGCAGCCGAAGGAATCGCTACTGTAGGTGATGCAGTAAAATTCATCGAAGAAAAAAAAGGATAATAAAGAATGCCAAACTTCCATCGAGTAGTTATTACCGGTATCGGAGCAGTAACTCCAATTGGTAATAACATTGATGAATATTTAGTCGGTCTTCAAACAGGTACTAATGGGGTATCAGATATTACTCTTTTTGATCCTGAACAACATCCTTGCAAATTTGCAGCAGAAGTTAAAAATCTTCAATCTGGAAATTTTATAGAAGCTAAAGAATCCAAAAGATGGGATCGTTTTTCCCAGTTCGGAGTAATTGCTGCTAAGCAAGCCTTTAGTGATTCTGGACTTGAAATTACTGAAGCTAATTCATCAAGAATTGGAGTAATTATTGGCTCAGGTGTTGGAGGCTTACTAACTATGGAAAGTCAAGCTCAAATTCTTAGTCATAAAGGACCTAAAAGAGTAAGTCCATTTACAGTTCCAATGATGATCCCAAATATGGCAACAGGACTTGCTGCGATTGCTTTGGGTGCAAAAGGACCAAGTTCCTCTGTTTCAACAGCCTGTGCTGCCGGTTCGAATGCAATTGGTGATTCTTTTAGATTACTCCAACTTGGAAAGGCAGATGCAATGATCTGTGGAGGAGCAGAAGCGAGTATTACGCCTCTTGGAGTAGCTGGTTTTTCCAGTGCTAAAGCTCTTTCTTTTAGAAATGAAAGTCCTCAAACTGCTAGCAGACCTTTTGATGCAGAAAGAGATGGATTTGTTATTGGAGAGGGATCTGGAATTCTTGTTTTAGAAACTTTAGAAAATGCAAAAAAAAGAAATGCAAGAATTTATGCAGAAATAATTGGATATGGAACAACATGTGATGCTCATCACATAACTGCCCCATCTCCAGGAGGAGTTGGAGGCGCTCAGGCTATCAAACTAGCAATTGAAGACGCCTCTCTTAGTCTTGAAAAAGTTGATTACATAAATGCGCACGGAACAAGTACATCAGCTAATGACAAAAATGAAACTTCTGCAATTAAATCCATATTTAAAGACAGATCTTACCTCATTCCTGTAAGCTCTACTAAGTCGATGACTGGTCATCTCCTAGGAGGCTCGGGAGGTATAGAAGCTGTAGCTTGTATACTTTCTTTGACACATAATTTTATCCCTCCTACAATTAACTACGTCAATCCAGATCCTGAATGTGATCTTGACTATGTACCAAATAATGCAAGAGAAGCTCAAGTAGGAGTTGCTCTTTCTAATTCCTTCGGCTTTGGTGGTCACAATGTTTGCCTTGCTTTCAGCAAAATGAATTGAAGACAACCAATTCTGTATTTCCAACTTAACTTTTTTTAAAACAATGGTCGCTGCATCTGTTTCATTAGAATCACTTTGTGTAAATAGTATAAGAATGCTTGCTGTAGATGCAGTAAATAAATCTAATAGTGGACATCCTGGTTTGCCAATGGGGTGTGCTCCTATGGGTTATGCATTATGGCAAAACATACTTAATCACAACCCCAATAATCCAAAATGGTTCAACAGAGACCGCTTTGTATTATCAGCTGGTCATGGCTGTATGCTGTTATATTCATTACTTCACTTAACAGGATACAAATCAGTTTCTATAGAAGATATCAAAGAGTTTAGACAATGGGGATCCAAAACTCCTGGACATCCAGAAACATTTGAAACTGAAGGAGTTGAAGTTACAGCTGGGCCTCTAGGAGCTGGAATTTCTAATGCAGTTGGTTTAGCAATAGCTGAAACTCACTTAGCAGCTAAATTCAATAAGCCTGATTGCAATATCGTTGATCACTATACTTACGTCATTATGGGTGATGGCTGTAATCAAGAAGGGATCGCATCAGAAGCTTGCTCATTAGCTGGTCATCTTAAGCTTGGAAAATTAATTGCACTGTATGACGATAATCAAATTACAATTGATGGGCGAACAGATGTATCTTTTACTGAAGATGTTTTAAAAAGATACGAAGCTTATGGATGGCATGTACAACATGTTGAGGATGGAAATCATGATGTTAAAGGAATAACTGAAGCTATTGAGAAAGCAAAATTAATTACAGACAAGCCTTCAATTATCAAAATATCTACAACCATTGGTTATGGTTCTCCTAATAAATCAGACACTGCTGGAATTCATGGGGCAGCTGTTGGAGAAGAAGAAGCTGCATTAACTAGAGATTTTCTAGGTTGGGATTATCCTCCATTTGAAATACCAAATGAAGTATACGCCCATTTTAGAAAATCAATAAACAAAGGAGAAAACTTAGAGAAAGAATGGGACTCTAGATTTGAAGAATATCAAAAAAAATATCCCTCTGAAGGAGCTGAGTTAAACAGAATGTTAAAAGGGCAATTACCTGAAAATTGGGATTCAGATCTCCCATCTTACACACCTGATGATAAAGGATTAGCTACCAGAAAGCATTCACAAATTTGTTTAGGCGCTCTAGGTCCCAATCTGCCTGAATTAATTGGTGGTTCTGCTGATTTAACTCACTCAAACTACACAGATATTAAAGGAGAGACTGGATCATTCCAGCCTCATAGCCCTGAAAAGAGATATTTACATTTTGGTGTAAGAGAGCATGCTATGGCAGCCATACTTAATGGTATTGCCTATCACAATAGTGGACTTATCCCTTATGGTGGAACCTTCCTTGTTTTCGCTGATTATATGCGAGGTTCAATGAGACTTTCCGCACTTAGCGAATTAGGAGTGATCTATGTATTAACCCATGATTCAATTGGTGTAGGCGAAGACGGTCCAACACATCAACCTATTGAAACTATCCCTTCTCTTAGAGCTATGCCTAATATGCTAGTTTTCAGACCAGGAGATGGAAATGAGACTAGTGGAGCTTATAAGCTAGCGATCCAAAATCGAAAAAGACCTTCTGCACTCTGTTTAAGTAGGCAAGGTATGCCTAATCAGGAAAATACTTCAATTGACAAAGTTGCATTAGGAGGATACGTAGTTTCTGATTGCGAAGGAACACCAGATTTAATATTCATTGGTACAGGAAGTGAACTAAATCTTTGCATCGAAGCAAGTAAAGAAATAACAAACTTAGGTAAAAAAACCAGAGTTGTCTCTATGCCTTGCGTTGAACTATTCGAAGAACAAGAAGAATCATACAAAGAAAGTGTTTTACCTTGCAGTGTTACAAAGAGAGTTGTAGTGGAAGCTGCCCATTCATTTGGTTGGCATAAATATACAGGTTTTGATGGGATTTGTATTACTATGGATAGATTTGGTGCGTCAGCACCTGGTGGAGAATGTATGAAAAATTTTGGATTTACAGTTGAAAACGTTGTAAAAAGAACAAAAGAAATTTTATAAAATTAATTTGCTACTGCACTAAGGTATTACTATTACATTCTTCAAGTTTATCTTTTAACTGATCAAGAGATTCATCAGAAATTTTTGAATTCATTGGACAATGTTTAGGGCCACACATTGAGCAAAACTCGGCTTTTTTAAAGATTTCTTCAGGCAGTGTCTCATCATGGTACTGCTTCGCTCTTTCTGGATCTAGTGAAAGTTCAAATTGTTTGTTCCAATCAAAGTTATACCTTGCATGACTAAGTTCATCATCTCGATCACGAGCTCCAGCTCGATGTCTTGCTATATCAGCAGCATGAGCAGCTATTTTATAAGCAATTAATCCTTCTCTTACATCTTCTGCATTTGGAAGCCCTAGATGTTCTTTTGGGGTTACATAACATAACATAGAAGTTCCATACCAACCTGCCATCGCCGCTCCAATAGCACTTGATATATGGTCATAACCAGGAGATATATCTGTTACTAATGGACCAAGTACATAGAAGGGAGCTTCTGAACATTCTTCCATTTGCTTCCTTACATTAAACTCAATTTGATCCATGGGTACATGACCAGGACCCTCAACCATTACTTGGACATTATGTTCCCATGCTCTTCGAGTAAGCTCGCCTAAGGTCTTCAATTCAGCTAATTGAGCATCATCAGAAGCATCATGCAAACATCCTGGCCTGAGTGAATCTCCTAGAGAAAAAGTACAATCATATTTCTTAAAAATCTCACAAATATCATCAAACCTTGTATATAGAGGGTTTTGCTTAAAGTGATGAAGCATCCATTGAGCTAAGATGCCTCCACCTCTACTTACAATTCCAGTAATTCTTCCTTTGACTTTAGGTAAATGCTCTATTAATAATCCAGCATGAATAGTTTGATAATCTACGCCTTGCTGGCAATGTTTTTCGATAATATGCAGAAAATCATCTTCAGTTAATCTATCTATAGAGCCATTAACACTTTCTAAAGCTTGATAAACGGGAACTGTTCCTATAGGAACAGGAGATTCCTGAATAATTGCTCGACGAACTTCATCTAAATTTACACCTCCTGTAGAAAGATCCATAACCGTATCAGCTCCATATTTAACGGCTAGCTTGAGCTTCTCTACTTCTTCATTGATATCACTTGCATTAGGGGAAGCACCAATATTCGCATTAACTTTACATCTAGAAGCAATACCGATAGACATTGGTTCAAGATTCAGATGATTAATATTAGCTGGAATGATTAATCTTCCTCTTGCTACTTCTTCCATTATTAAAGAAGAGGGTAGATTCTCTCTTTTTGCAACAAAGTCCATTTCTTCAGTAATATAGCCGTTCCTCGCAAAGTTCATCTGAGTTACATTTTCTTTCCCAATGCGAGGATTAATCCAGGAACTTCTCATAATTTATAAATTTTTAAATGTGTTATTACTAAAGTTTGATCAAATTTCCACTTCCCTGAATCAGAATTAATGATTTAGGTTCAAAGGGTATGATCTCAGCTAAGTTTAATTTCTTAGCACCCCTAGTATTAATCTTATTAATAGCTCTTTTCTAAAAAATAGTCATCAAATGTTGAGTAAAAAAAATAAAATAATTTTATTTAACTTTTTGATAAGACTTTATCTTTTTTAAAATAGTTTTCCTATCCAAACGTCTTCTGACATTTTTCTCAAAAATAATTGTGATCCCCATTAAACCAATAGGTAAATAAAAAATCTTCTTATTATCACTCCTAAATACTAAGCCAATAGCGGACATAAAGATCATTAGAGGGGCCACAAAAGACAACATAAATTTTTTATTAACTGTCATTTATCAATTTTATTAATTATTTCATTATTTAATTTTACAATGGATTCTGTTATCACTTTTATTCCAACTGCAATAGCTCTTTCATCTGGATCGAATGTAGAACTATGTAGAGGTGCACATTTATCTGAACCAGAAACACCTAGTCTAAACATAGCTCCTGGGATCTCTTGCAAAAACTCAGCGAAATCTTCAGCACCCAATGATGGTTTTTGTAATTCGATAACATTTTCTTTGCCCAAAACCTTAATTCCAGAATCTCTTAATACTCTATTTATTTCAAAATTATTATTAACGGGTGGAGTAATTTCTCTAAATAATACTTTTGCATCAGCTCCGCAACTATTAGCTAAAGACGAGATATTTTTGCTGAGCCAATTACCAATATTCTTGAATATTTTAAAATTAGTACATCTAACTGTACCAATTAAATTAACCTTTTCGGCAAGAACATTAAATGCATTTCCACCATTAATTTTACCAAAAGTTATTACAACAGGATCTAAAGGATCTAACTGCCGTGTTATTAATTCTTGAATGCCCGAAATAACTTTAGAGGCCACCCAAATAGCATCAACTCCTTCATGAGGTCGAGCACCATGGCCTGATTTTCCTTTTATCTCTACCTTAAGTTCTCCGGCAGCTGCGGTTAGACTTCCCTCTTTGATACCAATAGTCCCTACAGATAAATCAGGGTAGACATGAACACCTAAAATATAGTTTAAACCAATAGTTGCACCATCCCTAATCATCCATCTAGCTCCACTCGCAATTTCTTCAGCGGGCTGAAAAATTATCCTAGTCCCGAAATTAAGTTTTAAATCCTTCACAATTTTTGCTACACCCAACCCAATTGTTATATGCAAATCGTGACCACACGCATGCATAACACCATCTACTTTTGAAGAAAAACTTAATTTAGTCTCTTCAAATATTGGTAAAGCATCCATATCCACTCTTATGCCTATTATTCCTTTATCTAGGGGGCCAAAATCAGCTATAACTCCGGTTCTACCTATAGATTCTGTAACAGTCCAACCAATATTTTTTAAATAACCACTTATCAAAATCGCTGTTTGATTTTCTAGTCCACTTAATTCCGGATGTGCATGAATATGTCTTCTTAAGTTAATTAATTCATCATTAAACGAATCAATTTTTTTAAAAAACTGATCTCTATTCATTAATTTACTTTAATTCGATAAATTTCATTAAATCTTTAGTTGGTTTTGGAGGCCATCTTCTCACTTTTATTAACCACTCTTCATCACTATACCTTGGATCTAACTCAGTTACTGCAATCCAATTACTCTCTGCCTTACCAATTTCACCCTTCGACCAATTTAAAGCTGTTAAAGCTGCCCTAGCATCTGCAAAAGTTGGATAACGTCTAATTAATTTTTTTAATTCTTTTTCAGATTCATTAATACTACCCAACTGGTAATCTGCTAAAGCCATACTTGACCTTGCCATAGCAAATCCTGGATTATATAAAGCAGCTTTAGAAAATAAATCTCTTGCTGTTTCCCATTGTGAAGTAGAGCCTTCAACATTAGCCAAATTATATAATGCAGAGAAATTCTCACTATCTTTCGAAATAACAAAGATATAATCTTTTTTTGCTTGAGACCATAGACCCAATGCTTCCTCTGCTATACCTCTATTAATGTAGGGATCTATTTCGCCAGGATTTAAACTTATTGCATTATTTTGATCATCTATGGATCCCTCTACATCTCCAATAACAAGTCTTACATTTCCTCTATTACTAAAACCTGCAGCATCATCAGGATAATAATCTAGATAGCGATTCCATTCTTGTAAAGCAAGCTTAAATTGTCCTCTTGAACTTAAATCTAATGCATTCTTAAAAAAATCCTCTCTAGAAGATAATGAATAGGATGGATCAATGTAAAAAATATTTACTAAGACAAAAATCAATAACAAACAAACTTTTACTTTTTTAAAAGTTAGCATTTTCTGAATCAATGTACTTTTTACCTGAATTTGTGAGCAATCTTCCTCGAGGAGTTCTAATGAGGAAACCAATTTGAATGAGATATGGCTCAACTACAAATTCTAACATTGATGAATCGTCCCCCAATCCTGCCGCAATTGAATCGAGTCCAGTTGGAATATTATTATTTAAATTTAAGAAAGATAAATATTGTCTATCTAGAGAATCCAATCCTTTTTCATCTATTTGGTAAGAATTTAAAGCTTTTTTCAATAAATTTATGGAGATAAAATTAGTTTCATTTACGACTTGAGCATAATCTCTAACTCGTCTTAGCAATCTTAAAGCAATTCTTGGAGTACCTCTAGATATCTCTGCTAAATTATAGGATGCTTCATCATCTAAATTTAGGTTTATTAATCGAGCAAAATTAACAATTATTTGTTTTAGTTCATCATTAGTATAAATTTCAATTTTCTGAGATATTCCAAATCGATCTCTCAATGGGGGGCTAATTGAAGCTAATTTAGTAGTTGCACCAATTAGAGTAAATTTGGGAAGATTAATTGTTCTACAACGTGCTCCTCTATTAGCTCCCATAGTTAAATCGAGTCTAAAATCTTCCATTGCAGAATATAACAACTCTTCGGTCAACCTATTTAATCGATGTATTTCATCTATAAATAAAACTTCACCTTCTTTTAATCCAAGCAATAATCCTACAATATCTCTAGGTCTTTCAATTGCAGGGGCAGAGGCTATCCTACATTTTGTATTCATTTCATGTGCTATCAAAAAAGCGAGGGTAGTCTTACCTAATCCAGGCTGTCCATATAAAAGAGTATGCTCCATAGGTTCTTTCCTATAAATTGAAGCATCAATAGCTATTCTTAAAGAAGACTTAAGTTTTTCTTGGCCAATAAATTCTTGTAAACTAACTGGTCTCGCCAAGTTTAGATTATTATTTCTTTTTTCTTCTGTGCTGATTTTTGAATCAACTATTCTAAGCTTTTTTTTTCGGTGAGAAAAATCATTATCGTCTATATTGGAGGAAATTATTGCCATAATGAAAGGTTAATTGCAATTGCTCTGAGTAGAAAGATTTTTTACAACTAAAATGGCAAAAAATTTAAACAAAGTTCAAAAAATTACTAAAAAAGAAAATATTATTAAACATCTGGCTGATAATAGATATGCAAAATATCAATATGAAATATCTGAAACAATCGAAGCTGGAATTGAACTTTTAGGGACTGAAGTAAAGTCTATTAGAAACGGAAAGGCAAATTTAAGAGATGGGTACTGTTCATTTAGAGATGGTGAGATTTTATTGTTAAATGTTCACATTTCACCACATAAAAATGTAGGTTCTTTTTTTAATCATGATCCCCTAAGAAACAGAAAGTTGCTACTACACAAAAAAGAAATAATAAAACTGAAATCCAATATCGAAAAGAAAGGAATGACTATTGTTCCATTATCTCTTTATTTAAAAGGCTCATGGATAAAACTAACTATTGGAGTTGGCAAAGGGAGGAAATTACATGACAAAAGGCAAGCTGAAAAACAGAAAAATATAAAGAGAGAAATCAATTCCGCCTTAAAAAGATAAAATTATTGCTATGTCTTTATCAATCTAAACTCACAGAACTTGGAGGAGGGGAAGGATCTGGATCTGCTATAAGCATATGCTGTAAGACAGTTTCAGGTCTCTCACTATCTCTCCATCTAATTTTATAAGCTGGCATTTTTGTACCTCTACTAGTAGTTTGTTCTACTGGTTCAATAACCCATCCTCTTCTAGATCGACCTTGAGGATTTCTTTTCACTACTGCATCCGCGTGTTTGAAACGGAAACCAACACGTTCACCACTCATTTAAAAAATTTCGTATTGGATTAATTTTTTTATTTTACTCCATTCGAGGGTAATTTTTCATTTTTATTCGAAGTTATTTCTGGTTTTAACAATGGGAAAGGGATCACATCTCTAATAGATGGACTATTAGTTATTAACATAATAAGTCTGTCAATTCCTATACCTAATCCTCCAGTAGGAGGCATGCCAATCTCTAAAGCATGTAAAAAATCTTCATCTATACAATGAGCCTCAAGATCGCCTTGATCTCTTAAAGATTGCTGTAATTGCATTCTTTCTCTCTGATCTACTGGATCTATTAATTCACTAAAAGCATTTGCCAACTCTCGACCAACAATAAATAATTCGAATCTCTGAACCATTTCTTTATTATCAAGATGAGGCCTCGCTAGAGGAGAGATTTCAACAGGATAATCAATAACAAAAGTAGGCTCCATAAGCTGTGACTCTACTCTTTGCTCAAAAACCTCATTTAAAAGTCTACCGATAGTATTTACTTTAATAGAGAGTTCTACATTTATACTTTGAACAGCCTTTTTTGCAGCTTGAAAGTTACCACCAAAAGAATCAAAATCTATCCCTGTATATTTCTTGACAATATTTTTCATCGATATTCTTAACCATGGTTTAGAAAAATCAATTTCCTTATCCTGATAATTGATAACTAAAGAACCACATGTATTAGCTACGATATCTTTAATTAATTCTTCTGTTAAATCCATCATATCGAAATAATTAGAAAAAGCTTGATAAATCTCAACTGAAGTGAATTCTGGATTATGCTTTGTACTAATTCCCTCATTACGGAAGATTCTTCCCAATTCATAAACTTTCTCAAATCCTCCAACGACCATTCTTTTTAGATGTAATTCTGTTGCTATCCTTAAATAAAGAGGAATATCTAGTGTATTGTGATGAGTAATGAATGGTCTTGCTTCAGCACCGCCTGCTTCTGATTGAAGAATTGGAGTCTCTATCTCTAAAAAATTTCTTTTATCAAGCCATCTTCTTATAAAACTTATGCATTTAGCTCTTTTTTTAAATACATTTTTAGAGTGAGGATTAACTATTAAATCGAGATAACGTTGTCGATATCTTTTTTCAATATCAGTCAAGCCATGCCATTTATCTGGAAGAGGTTGTAATGATTTAGATAACATTTCCCATTTTTCTACTTTAATTGAAAGCTCGCCTTTATTAGTTTTTTTAATAGTTCCGTTGACTCCTATCCAGTCGCCAATATCTACAATTTCCTTAATATCTTCAAAAGAAAGCAATTTTTGGTTTTCTAAATTTATATTGATAATACTTTTGTCTAAATAAAGCTGAATTTGACCTTCTTGGTCACTTATAGTGAAAAAGGCGATTTTACCCATTACCCTTTTTGCCATTACTCTGCCAGCAATAGAAACATTAAATTCTTCTTCTTGACCGTTTTCTAGATAATCAAATTTTTGAATAAGAAATTGTGTGGTATGAGAAATTCTAAAACTTTCTGCGTAAGAAGAGAATCCTTTACTAATTAGTGAATTAGCTTTTTGTAATCGAGCTTCTCTGATTTCAGACAAAATTTAATTAATATATTTGTTTTATTTAATAAAAGTATCAGAAGAAGGATCAACTTGCCAAAGATGTTGCAGTTTCGCCAACTCTCTGAGATGCATAACCAATTCCTCTAACAGTTAATATTAATTCTGGATTTCTTGGATCTGGTTCCAATTTGCCTCTAAGTCTCGCTACGTATACATCAACGACTCTTAAATCTGCAGCTCTCCTCGGTGGATAACCCCACAACTGTTCTAAAATTTCAGCTCGTGGAACAACCTTTCCTGGCTCATCAAATAATAATTCTAGGAGACTAAATTCGGTATAAGTTAAACTTATTCTTTCGCCGGCTCTAGAAACTTGTCTTCTATTAGTATCAACAACTAAACTTCCAAATTTCATAACACCTTTACCGGAGGGGGTCTCTTTCGTTTCGGCAACCGTTACGCTAGGACCCATTCTTCTCAAAATAGTAGCTATCCTAGCTTCTAACTCTTTCGGACTAAATGGTTTGGATAAATAATCATCAGCACCTAAATCTAAACCTGCGACTCTCTCGGAAATCGCTTCAAGTGCAGTCAAAAATATTATTGGTACAACTGATTCAGCTCTAATTCGTCGGCAAACTGCAAACCCATCCATCTTAGGGAGCATAACATCAAGAACTATCAAATCAGGGGAATCTCTATGAAAAGACTCGAGAGCTTCTTCACCGTTAGTAGCCGAAAAAACTTGATATCCTGCTAGTTGAAGTCTTGTAACTAATACCTTCAAGACTGCTGGTTCATCATCAACAACTAAAATTCTTGCTTTTGACATAGTTTAAAAAGATTTCCAGATATTTCAAAGCAAAAAATATTGCTATTGAATTTTGATTCTAACAATTAAAAATATAACATTAAGAAGCCTCAAAGAGATATTCCCAAGATTCAGAATATCTTAAATATTTTAGGAATTGTGAATTTCCCAAAAATGTTTATTTCTTCGAAAGATTGATAATTATACTTTTTCTCCTAGAAAATTTAAAAAGTCTCAAAAGTTGCGAGCAAATGAAAGGAGCAAATAAGCCTGTAAGAAAAACTTCAACCAAAATATTTTGAACACTTGTGATAAAAAGTAAAAAAGTACTATCTGAAAAATTTTTAACCACAATTTGTGCAAAATACAAAGTACTGCACAATAAACTACCTAAAGAACAAATTAAACCATACCTAAAATGTCCCACCAAAATATCACTATGAATTTTTATTCTGCCAAACCATATTCCACATAAAATTAAACCTGGAATTTGAGTAAAACTACCTTCTAGCGTTAAGGAATCTAAAATAAGGCCTAAAAAAAAACCAAATACTAATCCGTTCATTGATCCATTAATCATTGACCATGGCAACAACCAAAATAAAGGCCAATATGGCTGAATACCTAAAAATCCAAGCCAATTTGGATGCCATAAGAAAATAATTGGAACAAAAATTAAACATATTATTGATAATTTATTTTTGAAAAATTTATTCACTAACTTTTTACTTTTACAATTTGCACCCAATCAATTACTTGAGGTTTTGCTAAAAGAAGTATTTCTGCCATTTTCTTGCCTTTAAATGGCCTATCTATAGATTTGACAATGCCAATAGGGATATTTGGGGGTAACAAAGTACTGGCTGGAGAAGATGAGACAAAATCCCCGACTTTTATATCAGCATCTTTTGAATAAAGTATTAAATTAGGATAATCCTCGCCTGAACCAATAAGTAGTCCATTTATCTGAATTCTATCCACCCATACACCTACTTTACTTTCTGGAGAAGTTAATAATATTACCGACGAAGTAAAAAAAGATGTACTGCTTACTCTTCCTAATAATCCACCGGGTCCCATAACATAACTACCAATTTCCACCCCATCTTTTGAACCTTTATTTAGGGTAATTTGTCTCCACCAACTACCTGTTTTTCTTGAAATAACCGCAGCTGAAATAGTATTACTATTAGATGATTCTTTAAGGTTTAAAATTTCTCGCAATCTTTTATTATCTCTTTTAAGAAGATTTAATTTTATTAGAGATTCTTGTTCTGAGCTCTGAAGAATAACTTCTTTTTGAAATTGACCTGGCCAAAAAGGCTTTGAAATCAAATAATAAAAATCCTTATAAAGAGAACCTTTTGATATCCTTACAAAAACCAAAAATAAAAAAATTGCAAACAATATCCAATTTTTCTTTTTATGCCACCAACGACTAGTAGAAATTCGTCGGATATTTAACATAGTATTAATCTCTTATCGCGTTTCTAATAAATTCTGGAGTATCCACAACTCTTTTAAGTGTTTTAAAATTATCCAAAACCTCTCCGCAACCATTTACTACGCATAGCAGTGGATTTTCGGCTATGTGAGTAAAAATTCCCGTTTCATCACTCACCAAATCATTAATTCCTCTTACTAAAGCTCCACCCCCTGCGAGCATAATACCCCTATCAACAATATCTGCAGCAAGTTCAGGAGGAGTTCTCTCTAAAGTTCTTTTTACAGCTTCAACTATTTTGCTGAGTGGATCAGCCATGGCTTCTCTAATTTCTCCAGATGTCAGAGTAACTGACCTAGGTAAACCAGACAAAAGATGTAACCCTCTTACCTCTAAAGAGGTTTTATCGAAATCGTCATCTGGAAATGCTGAGCCAATTTTGATTTTAATATCTTCTGAAGTTCTTTCTCCAACAACTAAATTGTGAACTTTTTTAAGATAAAGTGCAATTGATTCATTAATCTCATCGCCAGCTATTCGAACAGATTCACTTAATACAGTTCCACCCAGACTTAATACAGCAACCTCTGTAGTGCCACCACCAATATCAACAATCATAGTTCCAATTGGCTCAGTTACTGGTAAAGATGCTCCTATTGCCGCTGCCACAGGTTCGTCAATTAAGTGAACTTCTCTAGCTCCGGCTAATCCAGCCTCTCTTACTGCCCTTCGTTCAACACTAGTAACTCCGCTTGGAATACCAATAACAATCCTTGGAGCTAATAAGCCCTTGCCTTCATTACATTTTTGAATAAATGTTTTTATCATTTGCTCTGCCGCATCAAAATCTGCTATGACCCCATCTCTGAGTGGTCTAACTGCTCTGATATTGCCAGGCGTTCTTCCTAGCATTAACTTTGCTTCTTTACCAACTGCCAATGGAACTCCTTCTTCTAAATCCATTGCCACCACTGAAGGCTCTTGTAAAACAACCCCCTTCCCTGATACATGTATAAGAGTATTAGCCGTTCCCAGATCTATGCCAATGTCTCTAGAAAATTTAAATCTGTTGAAAATCACGATAAGAAATCTTTTTTTTCAATAATATATCTATTTTTTGTTGAGCTCTAACAATTCTTTCATTTAGTTATGAATAGCACTTAAAACTTTGAGCAAAAACTCAAAATATGAGTAGTATTAAAAAAAAAATTTTATGCAAATTAACACTATTAACCTAGTTGGTAGAGCTGGAAGAGAACCCGATGTCAGATATTTTGAATCTGGGAGTACTGTCGCTAATTTTACTCTGGCAGTTAATAGAAGAAGCAGAGACGAAGAGCCAGATTGGTTTAATTTAGAGATATGGGGCAAACAAGCCCAAATTGCAGCAGATTACGTTAAAAAAGGATCTTTAGTTGGAATTACAGGAAGCTTTAAAATTGATAGTTGGAAAGATAAAAATACTGGTGAAGACAGATATAAACCAGTTGTCAGAGTAGACAGGTTAAATTTGCTAAGTTCAAAAAAGGAATCTGAAAATAACCAATATTCTAATAGTAATAACTCTAGTGAAATTCCTTTTTAAGCTCTATTTTTTTTTAAAAATCTAATAAGTATTCTTATAAAAAAATATAAGAAAATTAAAATTAAAATTGGCTTTACAACATATTTAATTTGATCTAAGTAAGTTTCAATGATTGGATAATTTTCACCAAATAAATAACCTGCATAAGTTAGAAGTACTACCCATATCAAGCTCCCAAATGTAGTCCAAATCAAAAATTTTCTTAATGGCATAAGTTCTATGCCAGCGGGAACTGAAATAAGAGTTCTTATGCCTGGTACTAAACGCCCCCAAAAAACTAAAGAAACCCCGTATTTATCAAACCATCTTTTACTTTTAATTAAATCATTAGAAGAAATACCCAGATATTTTCCTTGTTTATCTAAAAAATTTGAAAGTCTTTTTTCATTTACTAATCTACCTAAGTAATACCAAGGCAATGACCCTAAAATAGTACCAAGTAATCCACAAAAAACTAAAATATAAAAATTTAATTTTTGTTGATAAACGAAAAAACCTCCCAAAGGCATAATAATTTCCGAAGGTATTGGGGGTATTATGTTTTCTAAAAACATAGCCAAACAAATAGTGAGGTATGCAATTATTGAATTCTTTTCAACAGCCAAGCTAATGTAGTCGGGGATTGAAGTAAGAAAATTTACAAAAATTAGGCTCAAACTTAATATCTATAAAGCTCTGGTTTATAAGGTCCATCTACAGAAACATTAATATAATCAGCTTGTTCTTTGGTTAATTTTGTTAATTTTGCACCAATTTTATCAAGATGTAATCTAGCTACCATTTCATCTAAGTGTTTTGGTAAAACATAAACCTCTTTAGAATATTCTTCGGATTTATTGAAAAGTTCAATTTGAGCTAAGACTTGATTAGTAAAAGAATTACTCATAACAAAACTTGGATGTCCAGTGGCACAACCTAAGTTGACTAATCTACCTTCAGCTAAAAGGATTATTTTATTGCCACTCGGTAAAGTTATGTGATCAACCTGTGGCTTAATATTCTCCCATGGATAATCTTTCAATGAAGCCACATCAATTTCATTATCGAAATGGCCAATATTACAAACTATGGCCTCATCTTTCATCTTGACAAGATTCTCGTTTTTTATTACCTGATAGTTCCCAGTTGCCGTAACAAATATATCTATATCCTCCACAACATCGTCCAATGTAACGACGCTAAAACCTTCCATTGCCGCTTGAAGAGCACAAATTGGATCAACTTCAGCAACTTTTACAATTGCACCAAGTCCTCTTAAAGACTGGGCTGAGCCTTTACCTACGTCACCAAAACCCATTACTAAAGCAACTTTCCCAGCAATCATCACGTCAGTAGCACGCTTTATGCTATCAACTAAAGATTCTCGGCAGCCATATAGATTATCAAATTTGCTCTTAGTTACTGAATCATTAACGTTAATAGCAGGAAAAGGTAGAGCATTTTGCTTTTGCAGTTGATAAAGTCTTGCAACTCCAGTTGTAGTTTCTTCAGTGACGCCAATAATATTACTCTTAATTCTAGAATAAAAGTTACTATCATTTTCCAACTTGTATTTTATAGATTTGAATAAAGCAATTTCTTCTTCATTACCAGGATTATTTAAAACAGATAAGTCTTTTTCTGCTTTAATACCAAGTATCAATAATCCAGTTGCGTCTCCCCCATCATCAAGAATCATATTCGGAGAGTCGGAGCCCCAATCAAGAATGTAGTGAGTATACTGCCAATATTCATCGAGAGTCTCACCTTTTTTTGCATATACAGAAATTCCTTGATCTGCGATAGCTGCAGCAGCATGATCTTGAGTTGAAAAAATATTGCATGAAGCCCATTTCACTTCTGCGCCAAGATCAACAAGAGTTTCTATTAATACTGCTGTCTGAATAGTCATATGAAGGCTTCCAGCTATTTTTGCACCTTTTAGTGGTTTTTCAGATTTATATTTATCTCTTAGCGCCATTAATCCTGGCATTTCTGTTTCGGCAATTTTAATTTCTTTGCGACCAAAATCTGATAAAGAGATATCAGCAATTACGTAATCAGGTGTAGAGGTCTTAAGTGAATTTGCGATAACCATATCTTGTAAATACTTTTTCTACTAAACTATAAATGATTTTTGAGTAATTTTGTGTTTGTTGAGAATTTAGAAGAAACTTTAAATTTAGGAAAAAAAATTTCACACAAATTAAATCCCCAATCGATTGTTTTATTACAGGGTCCTATTGGAGCTGGAAAAACTTCATTTGTTCAAGGGATTGCTAAAGGCCTATCAATCTCTGAGGAAATTACAAGCCCTACATTTGCTTTATCGCATCACTATAACTCAGGAAAAATTCCACTAATTCACCTTGATTTATACAGATTAGAAAATGTTTCTTCAGCAAGAGAAGTTTTTTTTTCAGAAGAAGAAGAGGCAATGCAAAAACAGGCAATTTTAGTAATTGAATGGCCAGAATTAATAGAACCAGTTATTGATAATTTCTGGAAAGTAGAAATTAGTTACGCAAAAAATTATGGAAGAAACTACGAAATAAGAGATCCAAAAAATTTATTAACCTTCTCATAATCGGGCTGTTGCTCAATGGCGCCTTCACCAAGACAAGTCAATAATCCACAAACACCTGCGAACTTAATGCAATCTTCAACCTCTAGTTTATTTGAAGGGTAGCCAGAAGAAATTAATTTTGAAATTAAGCCAGCTAGAAAAGCATCGCCTGCCCCAGTTGTATCAACAATTTTTTGTGAAGTTGGGTTTTCGGTAATTCCCTGGAATCTATTGATGTACCATGAAACGGGGTTTTTCCCATCAGTTATTATTACATCTGGCCTATTAGACAATTGTTGAGAAATTAGCAAGGGATTTTCATCCTCAAAGAACAAAGTTGCTTCCTCCTTAGCAAGTTTTAAAACATTTGCATGATTTAAAAAGTTCTTGATTAAATTAACTCTAGCCGCTTTACTAATTTCTGATGAAAAACTTGAATGATCCCAAAAGACCTCTCTCCAATTCAAATCAATAACTACTTTGACTCCCAATTTTTTAGCCTGTTCAAGAAGAAAAAAAATAGTCTCAGCTGATCTTGGAGATGATAATAAGATCGTTCCTGTAACCAAATATTTTGTTTCCAGAAAAGATTTATCCAAATTTAAAATTTCTTTTTCGATTAATTTCTTACTTAGAACTTCATCTGCAAAGCATGAATGAGGACTTTGCTCAAAGCCTGAAAAAAAACGATCTCCAAATTGATCTCTATCTACATTAACCACGCGAGTAGCTGAATCATTATCTAATTGCAAGAAATCTAAATTAACGTCTAATTCATTAAATTGAGTAATAAATTTTTTTCCATAATCATCATTACCCAAACTTCCTATAAATGTTGAATCTATTTTTAATTTTCTTAATGCACAAGCAACATTCGCCGGAGCACCTCCCAAAAAATCTGTAAATCCCTGATTTGATTTATTTCTAATTCTGTCTATTAAAGCCTCTCCTATGCATATGACCTTTTCCCTTTTCATAAAATTAGCGCTTTTTCTTAACTTAGAATAATTTATTAAAAACGAATAATTTTTTTTTGAATTAAAGTTTAATTAAAAGAATATTATTTGTGTCTTTAAATAAATCTGAAACTTGGAAATGGGAAAATTGGGAAATTTCATGGTCTCTATCAAAAGAATCTACTTCTGAAAAAGATATTAAAATTTTATTAGTTCATGGATTTGGGGCATCAAAAAACCACTGGAGACATAATCAAGATTTTCTTGGTAAATTTTCTAACTGCTACGCAATTGACTTATTAGGATTTGGAAAAAGCAGTCAGCCAAGTGCTTTATTAAATTACGAACCTTATAAAGCAAGCTCAATTAAATATTCATTTGATTTATGGGGTAATCAGATATCAACATTTTGTGAAGAGGTAATAAAATCTCCTGTTTACTTAGTAGGAAACTCAATTGGTGGTGTTATTGCATTGAAAGCTGCTGAAATTCTCAAAGATAAATGTAAGGGAGTCATTTTGATTGATTGTGCACAAAGAACTATGGATGATAAACGTTTAAAAAAAAGCAATATCTTAATGAATCTACTGAGACCCGTTCTTAAAACGATAGTCAGACAAAGAGTAATTAGTAATACACTTTTTACAAGAGCTGCTAATCCAAAAGTTATAAAGAAAATACTTGAACAAGCTTACCCTTCAGGAAAAAATATCGATGATGAATTAATTGAAATACTATATCAACCGACTAAGAGGTCAAACTCTAAAGAAGCATTTCGTGGCTTTATTAACTTATTTGATGACTATCTTGCTACAGACCTGTTCGATAAGATTCACAAACCAATCCAATTGATCTGGGGAGAAAAAGATCCCTGGGAATCTTTAAGTGAAGCAAAAAAATGGAAGAAAGAATTTAGGAATATTAAAAGATTAGACATTATTGAAGGTGCTGGACATTGTCCTCATGATGAAGAACCTGAAAAGACAAATAAATTAATATTAGATTTCCTTCAAGAGACAAAATAAGCTTCCACGTTATCACTAAGCCTTCTCAAACCTCGTAGTCCATCTCTTTCTAGATTTCTTACACGATCTCTGCTTATCCCCAATACCCTTCCTATACCTGTAAGAGACATTGGCTCATCACCATCCATACCATATCTCATCCTTAAAACTCTACATTGCAGATCAGGTAATTGATGTAAAAGAGAATGAAGATCACCTCTCATACAATCCATTTCTATTTGTTCATCGGGTAAATCCTCACCACCTGCTAATAAATCTAGTAGAACAGTATCCTCACCATCACCAACTTTTGTTTCTAGACTTACTGGCTGTCCAGCTTTGCACATTAAATCTTTAACGTCTTCTTCAGGAAGCTCTACGTATTTCGCAAGTTCACTAACTGTTGGAGTTCTAGACATTTCTTGACTCAACTCCCTTTGACCTTTTTTCAACTTATTTAGCATTTCAGTTATATGAATTGGAAGTCTTATTGCCCTACTTTTTTCAGCGATTGCTCTAGTGATACCTTGCCTAATCCACCAGTATGCATATGTTGAAAACTTATAACCTCTGGCTGGATCAAATTTTTCAACTCCTCTTACCAATCCAATAGTTCCCTCTTGTATTAAATCTAATAACTCCATATTTCTTTTAGTATATTTTTTTGCAACACTTACGACCAGCCTTAGATTTGCGGCAACCATTCTTTCTTTAGCTCTCTGTCCAGCTCTTAATCTTTTTTTGATGATGGAAGTAGACATATTTAGTTTGATTGACAATTCTTCAATACTTGGCTTATCTCCTGTTAATTCAATAATTTCCAATTCTGCCCTTTCGACTTGCATATATTCTTGGACCTGCCTACCAAGAGTGATTTCTTGCTCGTGAGATAGTAAAGGAACTCTACCTATATCTCTCAAATAAGATCTAACAAGATCGACATCGTTACTAGCTTTTAGACTTGATATTGTCGCTAATTTATTCTCACTTAATGTTTCAGAAGACATGAAAGCTAAATGTTGTTTTGTAAACAATACCATTAAGAAATGTAAAGTTAAACAAAAAAATCCACAATTTTACAAAAATGAGAATTTATACCTAGTTGATTAGGGTTAATTAAGAGTTTAACAACCATTTTGCAGTACTTAGATAAATAAATACACCTGCAATATCAGTAACAGTTGTTATGAACGGAGAGGACATTAGGGCTGGATCTAATTTCATCTTGTCAAAAAGTAAAGGGAGAATAGCGCCGGTTGTAGCAGCTAAAGTCGTTATTGATATTAAGCTTATCCCTACCGCAGAAGCTATTAAGGGACCTTCTCCTTGCCACCAAGCGAAAGGGAATACCACTAACATCATCAATATCCCCAAAAGAGCTCCTGTTATTGCCTCTTTAACCACTGCCTTAATGGCTCCAAGAGACTTCAATTTTTGAGTACTTAAACCTCTAATGACAACAGTTGAACTTTGAGCACCAACATTTCCTCCAGTTCCTATAAGTAGAGGGATAAATGCAGCTAATAAAACTATTTCTTTCAATATTTGATCATTCATAGCAATAACTTTTGTTGTCAAACCATTTGCAAAAACCAAAATTAATAACCATAAAATTCTTCGACGAGCTATCGTAAACAATCCACTTTGAAAATAATCATCTTCATCACCAGGTTGAACCGCTCCTGCTGCATAAATATCTCTTGTTGCTTCTTGCTCAATAACATCAATTAAATCATCTACAGTTACAATTCCAACAAGTCTTTTTTCTTTATCAACAACTGGTAAAGCTAAAAAATCATATCTTTGAATTGCTCTTGCGACCTCTTCTTGATTCGTATTAGTAGAAATATTAACCACATCTCTGGTCATAACATCTCCAATTGGCTTAGAGGGTTCAGCAGTGACAAGATCTCTCAAAGAAAGAATACCCGTTAAATGCCTTTCTTTATCCGTAACATATAAGCTATAAATTGTTTCTGTAAATGGAGCTCTTTTTCTGACTAAAGCAAGGGCCTCTGCCGCTGTTTGCATTTCTTTAAGGTCTATGAATTCAGTTGTCATTAACCTTCCAGCAGTTTCAGGCTCATACCCAAGTAATTCAGCTGTTACTTTCCTTTCGCCGGGACTTAAAGCGGACAAAAATTTTCGTACAACTTTTGCAGGTAATTCATCAAAGAGTTGAACCCTATCATCAGGGGACATTTTCTCAACTATTTCTAAAACTTCTCCTGAACGAAGTCTATCTAATAAAGTTTGTTGAACTATTGGATCTAAATATTCATAAACCTCAATTGCCTCATTTTTCTTTAACAAACGAAATGCTAAAGCCTGCAATATTAATGGAAGACTTCCAATAGCATCTGCGATATCTACAGGTTGAGATGGTTCTAGAAGTAACTTTGCCTCATCATAATTTCCTGCGACGAGCAAATCTTCAAGTTGAATAGTAATATTTTCTCGAGTACTTAAATCTGAAGATAAAGATGTAACCGTTTCATGATTATTTTCATTCATAAATATAATTCCCTTTCAAAGTGACATCACTATTATATGAAATCTAATTAATTTTTCTACTGATCCAGAACCCGAAATACATCGTGAATAGATTTATGAAAATGATCAAATTTAAAAAAATTATAAATTTAAGCCAATCTCCTTGATTAAGAATTGGGTACAAAAAATATATAAATCCACTAAACGATGTGAAGCAAGAAAAAAAACCACTTAATAAAATTTTTTCGCTTGTGTAACTTAATTTTTTACTGATAATACAACCAACGAAAAATGATCCAATTATTGAAATAATAAAGTTATTTTCTACAAATAATCTTAAAAAAGTTGCTAGATAACAAGCAATTAGAATATAAAAAAAATTTTTTATTTTCACTTTAAAATAATTTAATCAAATAAAAACCTAAATAAAAAAACATAAAAGAAAAAAATATTACTTCAATATAGTGAAAAAATAATTTGAAGAATTTCCTTTTTTTAAATAAATTAAATAGTTGCTTTATGAAGGAAGAAAATGTACTAAGACACCCTAAAAAACCTGTATACAATAAAAATAATATTTCATTATCAATAAAATTTAGGGCTACTAAAATTCCCAAAAAAAATGAAGCAACAAAGTTGACGATAGTATTACTCTGAATAGCAAAACCTATATTTATCTTAAAATTATTTTTTATAAATATTCTTAGTATTAATCCAAAAGTGCTGCCAATTAAAATAATAGCTATTGAATAAACATCCAAAATTTACATTTTTATCCAGCCTTTTAAAATCTTATTAGGATTGTCTAGAAATTTATTAGAAGCCAATTCAACCCTAACCCAAGTTTCGCTTTCGCTGACTTTCCAATTTCGCAAAATTGACAAAGTTGTACCTATATCAAGAACTAATAATTCATTAGCATGAATTTCAGGAGAAGAATAGAGAAAGGTATTGGAACTCAATATTATTTCATTTGTATTATGAGAAAACTTATTTTGGCTTAAACTTTTTTGAATTCCACCAGCCGGTAACGTAATCGGCGCAATTAATGCAAAAATAATTAAGCAAAAATTCTTCAGAAGATTATTAATCATATATCTAAAGTTGCCAAATCTAGGTTACTACTATGAGTTTCAATAAATTCTCTTCTTGGTGCAACTTTATCTCCCATTAATATATTAAATATTCTGTCAGCTTCAAGTGCGTCTTCAATTTCAACCCTTTTCATCATCCTAGTTTGAGGATTCATAGTTGTATCCCATAATTGTTTTGGCATCATCTCTCCTAATCCCTTAAATCTTTGGATATTATAATTTGCATTTTCTCCAAAATCTGCAATTATGTCTTTCAATTGATTCTCGTTATAGCAATATTTATGATTCTTACCTCTTTCAACTTTATAAAGGGGAGGACAAGCAATGTATATAAAACCATTTTCAACAAGTTCTCTTTGATACCTATAAAAAAATGTTAATAATAAAGTTCTTATATGCGCACCGTCAACATCAGCATCCGTCATAATTACAACTCTGTGATATCTCAAAGAGTTAACATCAAATTCCTCTCCTTTAATTCCTAATCCAAGAGCTGTTATTAGTGACTGAATTTCTGTATTTTTATATATTTTAGTATCATCAGTTTTTTCGATATTAAGAATTTTACCCCTTAGAGGCAAAATAGCCTGAAAATTTCTATCTCTTCCTTGCTTGGCGGAACCTCCCGCAGAATCTCCCTCAACAATATAAATTTCTGATTCTGAAGGATCTCTAGAGCTGCAATCTGCTAATTTACCAGGCAAAGTTGAACTTTCAAGAACACTTTTTCTTCTGACCAATTCCCTAGCCCTTCTTGCAGCTTCTGCTGCATTAAATGATTGAATTGCCTTTTCAAGGATCAAATCTAAAATTCCAGGATTGAATTCCATATATTTTGTAAGAGCTTCTCCAATTAGAGAATCAACAATTCCTCTTACTTCAGTATTCCCCAATTTTGTTTTCGTTTGTCCTTCAAATTCAGGATCAGGAACTTTAACTGATAAAACTACAGTCAATCCCTCTCTAATATTTTCGCCAGCCAAATTTTTTTCAATATCTTTTCTTTTACCTCTTTTTTTTGCAAGATTATTGAATGTTCTTGTCAAAACTGTTTTTAATCCTTCAATATGAGTACCCCCATCAATAGTTCTAATATTATTGGCAAAGCCTAAAATATTATCTGAATAAACATCTGAACACCATTGCAAAGCTGCTTCTACATAAACATTTTCTTTCTGTGAGTCAACATAAATTATCTCAGGATGAATAGAATCCTTTTCTTTATTCATGTATTGAACATATTCTTTAATACCTCCTTGATATAAATAAATTTCTTCTTTGAAAGAACCATCAGACAATTGATTACGCTCATCTCTAAAAACAATTTTTACGCCCCCATTTAGATAAGCTAGTTCTCTTAACCTAGATGAAAGAAGATTATATTCAAATTCGATGCCTCCAGAAAAAATTGTTTTATCGGGTTTAAAACAAATAGTGGTTCCTTTTTTAAAAGGCTTTATGGACTGCTTTTTAGATTGCAATTCGCCCTGAGATAAACCTTTTTCAAAGCGTTGATTAAACTCACTACCATCCCTAAAGACAGTTACATTAACCCATTCACTTAAAGCATTAACTACAGATATTCCTACTCCATGCAAACCACCAGAAACTTTATAACCGCCACTCCCAAATTTTCCTCCTGCATGAAGAACAGTCAGTACAGTTTCCAAAGCACTTTTTCCCGTCCTTGGATGAACATCTGTTGGGATGCCTCGTCCATTATCTGAAATTAAAGCTGATCCATCTGCGCGAAGCACTATTTCTATATGATCACAGTGTCCTGCAAGTGCTTCATCAACTGAATTATCAACGACTTCATATACAAGATGATGTAAGCCTCTAGGACCTGTAGAACCTATATACATCCCAGGACGTTTACGAACCGGTTCTAATCCTTCTAAAACCTGAATCTGATCTGCACCATAATCATCTGAGATTTTATTAGATCTTTTGTCCTCGCTCATTTAATATAAAAAAAATTAAATTTTTAAAAATTGTTATTTTTAAAAGGTCTTTCATTAAATTTACCACTGCAATAAGAGAAAGGCTCGAAGTCTATGAAAATTTTAATCTCTTTCATTAAATAATTAGTAGATTTTTCTTCAGAACCTAATATGTCTTCTTATCCACCATGTGTAATTGTTTTAATTGGACCCACAGCAAGTGGTAAAACAGAATTAGCTATAGAAATTGCTGATTACTTTAAAACTCGTATACATAATATAGATTCTAGACAAATTTATAAGTCTATGGATATTGGGACAGCAAAGCCATCTGAGATTCAACAAAAACAAATAAAACATTTTCTAATAGATATTGAAGAACCTATCCATCCAATAAATGTAAAACAATTTCAAGAAATTGCTGAAAAATCAATCAAAAGTGAAATCCAAAAAAATCATTTACCTTTTCTTGTTGGAGGAAGTGGTTTATATATGAACTCAATAACAAAAGGGTTTTTTGTACCAGATGTCCCTCCGCAAAAAAATTTAAGAAAACAGTTAGAAGAACTTGGTCAGCAAAAATGTTGGGAGCTTTTGAAAAATTGTGATCCAATATCTACAAATAAAATCAATTTTGCTGATCGCATTAGAACAATAAGAGCTTTAGAAGTTTTTTACGTAACAGGAAAACCTTTGTCAAATCAAAAATTACAAAAACCGCCCAATTGGAAGATACTAGAACTTGGATTAGATAGAGATGATTTAAAAAAAAGAATTTATCAAAGAACAAAAAATATGTTTTTATCTGGAATAGTTGAAGAGACCAAGAATCTTATTGCTGAGTATGGTTCTGATTTAAAAATATTAGAAACCATTGGTTATCGTGAAGCCAAAGAAGTTCTAAAAAACGAATTAACTTTTGACGAGGCGATTGAATTAACTACTAGAAAAACTATCCAATTTGCCAAAAGGCAAAAAACATGGTTTCGTAATAAAAATAATCCTATATGGCTTAATAACAAAAACCTGCTAAAAGATGCAATAATTAGAATAGAGTCTTTTATAGGCTAGTTTTATAAAATAAGAAAATTTGCTCATCATCCAATCAATTTATTAACTGAACTGAATGCCACCACGCCCACGTTTTGACCGCCGCGCTCCAGTTAGAGAGCTCCCAAATATTAATGAAAGAATAAAATACCCTCAATTGAGAGTCGTTGATTCAGATGGAAAACAATTAGGAATAATTGATAGATTGAAAGCATTAGAAATAGCCTCTCAAAGAGAACTTGATTTGGTTTTGGTGAGCGAAAAAGCAGATCCACCTGTATGTCGAATCATGGACTATGGAAAATATAAATTTGAACAAGAAAAAAAAGCTAAAGAAGCAAGAAAAAAATCTCATCAAACAGAAGTTAAAGAAGTAAAAATGAGATACAAAATTGCTCAACATGATTATGACGTACGAATAGGTCAAGCTACTAAATTTTTAAAATCGGGGGACAAAGTAAAATGCACCGTGATTTTTAGAGGTAGAGAAATTCAACACTCAAATTTAGCTGAAACACTACTTTTAAAAATGGCTAATGATTTAGAAGAACAATCAGAAGTACAACAAAAGCCAACTAGAGAAGGTAGAAATATGATTATGTTTTTAAGCCCTAGAAAAACCCCTCTTGTAAAAAAAGAGGAAGGATGAAAATTTTTTATCGAAAAGCTATGACGAATGTTAAAGTGTCACTGTGAGAAAATATTAATTAAGTAAGGATTTTTCTAAAGTGAGATTCCATGTTCAACAAGAGAGTGATATACCAGCATCTACACAACTGTATAATCAAATTTGCTTTGCAATAGCAGCAAGACATTTCCCTCCAGGTCACAGACTACCCAGTACTAGACAACTCGCAATGCAGACTGGACTCCATCGAAATACTATAAGCAAAGTTTACAGACAACTTGAAATAGATGGGGTTGTAGAAGCCGTAGCTGGATCGGGTATTTATGTAAGAGATAATATTACTAAGAGAGACTTCAAAAAATCAATTTACTCAAAGGATATAATCAGTAAACCACCAGATCAGGAAGCAAAGAAATCTATTGATAATTTTATAAGTCTTGGATGTACTTTACAAGAAACAAGAGAAGTATTACTGAATGAAATTGATTGGCGTATTAAGTGCGGATCAAGAATTATAGTCAGTACGCCTAGAGAGGATATAGGAGCATCTATGCTTATAGCAGAAGACCTTTCTCCAAAAATTAATGTTCCAGTAGAAGTCATACCTATGGAAGAATTAGAAAAAGTTTTGAGTAGTTCAAATAATGGTACTATTGTCACAAGCAGATATTTTTTACAACCTCTAGAAAAAGTTGCTAAACAACATGGAGTTCGAGCTATTGCAGTCGACTTAAGCGACTTTCAAAAAGAATTAAAGATTCTCAAAGAATTAAATACTGGCAGTTGCGTAGGCATTGTTAGCATTAGCCCGGGTTTGTTAAGGGCGGCAGAAGTAATCATTCACAGCATGCGAGGTAGTGAATTAATGCTCATGACGGCTATCTCAGATAATAACAGTAGATTACTATCTCTTTTAAAAGCTTCAAACCATATCGTTTGTGATGGCCCCAGTTTATCAGTTGTAGAAAACATTCTACTAAAAAACCGTTCTCAACTTATGAGATTACCTCAAATAATATGTGCAAAAAATTATTTGAGTATAGAAACAATAAATCAATTAAAAAAAGAAATTGGAGTTATTACTTAAAAATGATACTTAGAACTTTTAGATCAGATATAGAAATTATTAAAGAGAGAGATCCTGCTGCCAGAGGAATACTTGAAATTTTTCTTTGCTACCCAGGTTTTCAATCAATAGTTATTCACAGATTTACACATAAATTATGGCAATTAAAATTTCCTTTAATTCCCCGTTTTTTAAGTCATCTTAATAGGATAGTGACAGGTATTGAAATACATCCTGGGGCAAAAATTGGTAAACGAGTTTTTATAGACCATGGAATGGGAGTTGTAATAGGAGAAACAGCTGAGATTGGAAATAATTGCCTACTTTACCAGGGAGTTACATTAGGAGGTACTGGCAAAAGTCATGGTAAAAGACACCCGACCTTAATGGAAAATGTTGTAGTTGGAGCAGGAGCAAAAGTTCTTGGGTCCATCACAATAGGATCTAATACACGTATTGGTGCGGGTTCAGTAGTTGTTCGTAATGTAGAGAGTAATAGTACTGTAGTTGGAGTTCCTGGAAGAGTAGTGCATCAAAGTGGTGTTAAAGTGAACCCATTAGCTCACTCTGCCTTACCTGATGCAGAAGCTAATGTGATTAAGAATTTAATGGATAGAATAGATTCACTTGAAAATGAAATTCTTAAATTACAAAAAATTCTTCAATGCCTAGCTAATTCAGAATCTATTGATATTTCTAAACTGGGAAATGCTCAAAATCTTAAAGACAAAGAAATTATTGAATTTCTTGGAGATGATTAAATCTTGATCTAGTTTGCATCATCAATCTGAGTTTTTGGCTGAAACATAAACATTGAATAAATAACATTTCGTCTCATATTAGTCATCATCTCTAAAAACATATCATAGCCTTCATTTTTATATTCAATTAAAGGATCTTTTTGGCCATAACCTCTCAACCCAACTGATTCCCTTAAAGAATCCATGGATTGAAGATGTTCACGCCACAAATTATCAATTTGCTGCAAAATAAAGAATCTTTCAGCTTCTCTCATTAATCCTGGACGAATCTTTTCTATTTGAGATTCCTTTAAATCATATGCTATTCGCAACTGTTCTTGAAGATAGTTTTTTAATTCCTCTATTGACAACAAATTAATATCATCAGGTTTTAAATCATCTAGTAAATAAATAAACTCTTTAACTTTAGAAATTAATTGCTCAATATTCCATTCTTCAGGAGGGAGATCAGGATTAATATAAGCATCTACAATTTCACTCATTGTTCTTTCTCCATAGCCTATTACTTGCCTCTTTAAATCAATTCCTTGCAATACTCTTAGTCTTTCACTATATACTGCTTTTCTTTGATTATTCATTACCTCGTCATATTCAAAAACTTGTTTTCTAATATCGTAATAATAAGTCTCTACTTTCTTTTGAGCACTTTCTAGAGACCTAGTAAGCATTCCTGACTCTATAGGCATATCTTCATCAACCCTAAATGCATTCATTAGATTTGCAACTCTGTCGCCTCCGAAAATCCTTAATAGATTATCTTCTAAAGATAAAAAGAATCTGGTACTACCTAAATCACCTTGTCTACCTGCTCTACCTCTAAGTTGATTATCTACTCTTCTTGACTCATGTCTTTCAGTACCAATGACATGCAAACCGCCAGCTTCTCTTACTTTTCTCTCTTCATGAAGCAAAACTTTTTCATATTCTTCTTTTACATCTGATAAAGCTTCCCTTAAAAGTTCTATCAATTTATCATCGGTAGGTGCTTTTTCTGCAGCTGTAGCTATCCTGTCATCAAGCTCTAAGACAGATAGTTGTCTATCTCCCCAATTATTCACAAGTTCATTAGATAAAAGAGAGAGTTTCTTTTCAATTTCTTCATTAAGTTTGCAAGGGAAAAGACTTGTTGAAGGCTCTGAAATATTCTTTTTCAAATTTGAACCAACTTTTGATGAAAAACCACCTTTCGCTTTTGAACTTCTTTGTTTAGGGATTGGTGGTTTATGCTCATTATCTGGCTTTACTAACAAAGGAATTAAGATATCTTTTAATTTAAGTCTTGCCATATAGTCACTGTTGCCACCCAGAATTATATCTGTTCCCCTTCCGGCCATATTAGTGGCAATAGTAACAGCACCTGCTCGGCCAGCCTGAGCAACAATTTCCGCTTCACGTTCAACATTCTCTGGCTTAGCATTTAACAAATTATGAGGAATGTTTTCTTCGGATAAAAGAACACTTAATAACTCACTTTTTTCAACACTTGTAGTACCAACTAAAACAGGTCTACCATTTCTATGAATTTGTGCAGTTTCTTTGGCAACAGCTTTCCATTTACCTTTCTCCGTCTTAAATACTTGATCTGACCAGTCTTGTCTCTTCCTTATTTGATTTGTCGGTATAACAGTTGATTCTAATTTATAGGTTTTTTCAAATTCAACCTCCTCTGTTTTTGCAGTTCCTGTCATACCTGCTAGGCCAGGATATAAAAGGAAAAAATTCTGATAGGTAATGGATGCTAAAGTTTGTGTCTCGGGCTGAATTTTAAGACTCTCCTTTGCTTCTATTGCCTGATGCTGTCCATCACTCCATCGCCTTCCTGGCATTACTCTACCTGTAAATTCATCCACTATGACAGCCTCATTATTTTTAATAATATAATTTACATCTTTAATGAATAATTCCTTAGCTTTTAAAGCATTGGTTATGTAGTGTGCCCAAGGATCTTGAGGATTATATAAATCACTTATCCCCAAATACTCTTCACATTTGGCGAAACCCTGATCAGTTAAAATGCAACTTCTTTGCTTTTCATCAACTTCGTAATCACCTTCTGGATCAATTCCATCTTTACTTAATTCTTTTGCTCTGACTAATGTCAAAGCTAATTCTGAAGCTTTCTGATATTTTTCTTGGGGTCTTTCAACTTGTCCAGAAATAATTAGAGGTGTTCTTGCTTCATCAATTAAAATTGAATCAACCTCATCAATCACACAGTAATTGAATTTTCTTTGCACTACTTCATTAATATCAGTTGACATATTATCTCTTAAGTAATCGAATCCTAATTCTGAATTAGTGGCATAAGTTATATCACATTCGTAATTTTTCTTTCTCTCAACTGGGCTCATATCTTGTTGAATCAAACCAACAGATAAACCTAAAAAACGATGAACTTGTCCCATCCACTCAGCATCTCTTCTAGCTAAATAATCGTTCACTGTAACAACATGCACCCCTTTCCCAGTTAAAGCATTTAAATAACACGGCAATGTGGCGACAAGAGTTTTTCCTTCTCCTGTCTTCATCTCAGCAATTTGACACTCATGTAAAACTATCCCACCTATTAACTGAACATCAAAATGTCTCATATCAAGAACACGTTTGCTCGCTTCTCTAACAATTGCAAATGATTTAGGGAGGTATTCTTCTAAAAGTTCTCTTTGTTTTTTAATATCTGATTCTGATGAGATTTTTGCTTTAAGATCATGAGTTTCTCTTCTCAACTCATCATCAGTTAATTTAGAAATTTCTTCTTCTAAAAAATTTATATCTTCCACTATTGGTTGATAGCGCTTTAACTTTCGGGTATTCGGATCTCCCAACAAAAGTTTTAGCATAAGTAACAGTCCTTCAAAAATTTATCCTATTACAAACATTATAAATTAGTGCGTTACAAGAGGATGAAGAAAAATCATATCTCTTTATTTATAAAAGTGATCTACAGGGTTATTTAAATTAAAATTACTGATAAACATATTATTATTTATTTTCTGCAAATTTTTAAAAAATGAAGGCAATATCTCTAATTAAACATTCCAGAGGGGCTATAGGATTAAGGTTTTTTGGATTAGGCCCTCATCTAAAGCCAGTCAATGGATTAAATAAACTACAAAAATTACTTGATAGAAATGCTTTTTGGGCAAAAAGCAGAACAATAAATGATCTGAAAAAATGCCTTGCCAATAGTGACGTTATTGTAAGTCTTTGGGTTGGCAACGAAATAGTTGGTTTTGGTAGAGCTTTAACAGATGGGATTTACCGAGGGGTTCTTTGGGATATAGTTATAGATCAAAATCACCAAGGAAAAGGTTTTGGCACATTAATTGTAAAACAACTTTTATCTTCAAATAAGGTTAAAAATACAAAGAAATTATATTTAATGACAACTAATAAAAAATTGTTCTATTCGCAATTTGATTTAAGAGAAGTTACTTCTCAAGATTTGTTAGTTCGTGAAATATAAGAAACTTCTTTATTAAAAATCAAGATACAAATTTACTATAAAGCCATCTTATGAAAGGTCCTAAGATAGGAACTGGTCCAAAAGTGGGACCACAAAAATCAAAATAATCTCTATGCTCTTTTATTAATCCATTTTCACCAAATAATAAACGAGTAGTTCCAGGATAAATAAATTCTTTACCCATAATTTGTAAACCCATTGTCCATTCTACGAAACCACAATTGCCACTTATAGAGATCGCATGAGTTTCTAAAAAGACATCATCACATCTTTTAACCAGATTTTCTTGTGCTTTGATATAAGAATCTAATCCCTTTGTTTCCTGCGTAGGGTCTGTAAAAACAACATTCTCATTATAAAATTCAGCCCATTTTTGCTTTGTTGGTGCATCAGCACCATAAGGTTTAGTAAATAATACTCTTAAATCCTCAATGGAAATTACTTTTTTCATTATAAAAATATAAACACAAATATCCTAAAAGAAACAAAAATTAAAAGCGGAAAAAGAGTTTCTAACCTAAGACATAGTTATCCTAAGGTAGTGGTAGGAATAAGTGTTATTTAATAATATCCTCTATAAAATTTTAATTGAAGTTTTGAATATTTTAGGCTTATCATTTTTAAAATAGAGAATTTTAACATGTATAAATTAAGCAATTTAAATCTTAAAATTCGGTTTATTATATACGGGTTGATAAATACATTGGTTAGTAATATTTTTTTGCAAATAATTATTTTGCTATTTCCACTTTGGATCTCAACATTTTTAAGTCAAATGTTTAATGTAATTTTAGGATTCTTTATATATTCAAATTTAGTCTTTAAATTGAGAAGAAAACCTTTAGAGAAATTCGTAAAATATTTTCTTTTTTCTATTTTCACATGGAATCTTAACGCGTTTCTAATATTTAACATGAATTACCACCTAAATATAAACGTTCGAATTTCAGCTATATTGGCAATACCTATTTTAACTATATTATCTTTCTACTTTCAGAAAAAAATAATTTTTAAAATTTAATTACTGATACTTAGATTTATACTGCATTTCAATATCTTTAAGGTAAAATTCAAAGTTTACATTTTGAACCTTATCAGCTGAAGTATAATCATAAAAGAAAAATAATAGCAATAACATTATTGATATCGTAATCATGCTTGTAAATAGAGTTGCAATTCCTGCGCTGACATAGATTTGTGCAGCAATATTTGGAGCAATACTTTTAAAGTAAATATTTAAAGTATATAGAATTGATGTGAAAAGCAGTATTAATAGTAAACTGCCTAAATTTATACTTAAAAAATAATTATTTTTTAACCTTCTAAATATTGATATCAACCAAAAATTAAATATCGGGAAAATCATTGCTCTACTTTTCATTGAGCTTTGCCAATGTCTAGAGTAATTGGCCGCCATTGGAAACTGAAAAATTTTGCATTTAAACATACAACTTTTTTCTAAAATACTACTTTCAAAAAGATATCTAGAGGATAATTCTGTACCAATATTATTTGATAGTAAATATTCTAATGATAAGGAATTAGTTGCTATGAAGCCATTAGCAATATCTGATAAACCTCTGTAATTTAGAGCCATTCTTGCCATGGGCTCCAATAACACTGATCCTATTCTTCTAATTAAAGGAACTTTAATATTTTTTTCATAAAAATGATATCTAGATCCTTTTAAGATAAAAAGTTCATGTCTTCGAATAGTTAATAAAAATTGTATTATTTCTCCTAAATATTCAGGAGAATGTTGTCCATCAGCGTCAATTTTAATAAAGAAATCACAATTATCTTTTTTAGCCGCATTGAAACCTGTTATCGATGCTCTGCCAACTCCAAGATTCTTAGTGTGTTTAATAATATTCAAATCAAATTTTTTATCGACCTCTTTCCAACTACTATTTGGACAATTATCATCAACTAAATATATCTTAATGAATGCATATTCTTTTATTACATTGGTAGATTTAACTATCCTATCTATAACATTATTTATAAATCTATTAGCTTTGTAACAAGGGATTATTATACCTATAAGTGGTTTCATTCAAAAGGTATTATGAAATTTATTATCAATTATAAACTAAATCAATTTAGTTGAATTTCATGAAAATAAAAAATATTAGAAAAAATATTATTACAGAAAGTACTAAATATCCCCTCTTAATTCTAATTACATTTCTAATTATTTCTTACATATACACATTTTTTCATCCCTTACCTTCCGAAATCGGTGAAAAAACAATTGGTTTAGGAGCTGAAATACTGAACATTGGAGATAGAACTTTTTATTTTAATGAGACAAACTATGATTATGGTTATGGAGATGTAAAAGGAGGAACTTTATATCCATCGTTACTTAAATATATAGCAATTTTGATTTCTAAAGTAAGTTTTGCAAATTCCATAAAATTATGGAATATGATTGTTATTTTTTTTGCTAGTTTATGTTCGATTATTTCTCTAATTTTAATTGACAAATCTGGAAATATTATTTTTAACAAAAAAGTTGCCACTATTTCAAATTTAATATTTGTTCTCAGTCCGTACACTTTCTTCTATTCTCTAAGTGGCGGAATAACAATTTATGTGACTTTAGGATGTTCTTTCTTAACATACGTAGTAGTTAATAGTAACTTATTTAATAAGTCAGAGGTTTGCCATAACTTAAAATTTACATTAATTTTATTATCGATTGGCGTATTATTTTTATCGTCTTTGAGACCCACAGGCATTGTTTTTTCCCTTGTAATATTGATTTTAATAAGCATTGAAATTTATAAAAAACATCGGGAAAATACGATTCAAGTATCAAAAACAGAAAAGTATCTTATCTATTTTATTTTTAGTTTGTGTTACCTATATTGTTTGCATGAGTTAAAAAATAATACACTCTACCTTAATCATACTTTAGAAAATTTCATATCCGAAGGTGGTACGTTTTTTGGATTTGAAAGAGAAGATTTAAGAAATAAAATTTTTTCTTCAAGGACTTTAGATTTTAATGGCTTAAAATCATATTTTTATTTAATTTTATGGAAAATTACTGATTTTGTCTCAGGTTTAAGTGATATCAGAGATACACATAGCAATATAGAAGAAACTCCATTATTCCCTTTCTTCATAAGAACATTTACTGGTATTTTTATAACTTTTCCTTTAAATCTCTTGAGCTTTTTAGGTACATTTATATTTTTTAGAAAGATTTATCGTAGTGGATTATATATACCCATTATTGCTTCATTACTCTGTCTAGTACCAAATCTTCTTGGAGTAGCATTTACAAGATATCTAATAATGATTTCTCCTCCCTTTATTATCTTAGCTTCAGGTGTATCTGCAATTCTCATAAATGCTTTTGAAGACCAAAAAAAGAATATATATTAATTTATTATGAAATGGACATTTTATAATGATGATAAAGAAGCAATAATTATAAATTTATTTTGAAAGCAAAACTACTTCTCATCATAAATACTTATTAAATAATTAAAAATCTTATGATTCTTTATTTCTTTGGGAAATTTAATATTAGGAGAAAATATATCTCCCTGATTTATATGTGAACCTGTCCTATTTAGATTTTTAAAATATTTATAGAAAGGGATTTTCATTTTTTCATTTTTAATAAAAGCATCATGTTCTACATGATGGTAAATATTTAATCTAAAAAATAATTTATTTTTACTCATTCTTGAGACATAAAATAATTTTTCACCAGTATTTAAAGAGCAATTTGATAAAAGATCGAGTGCACTTTTTGTTTTTATAAATGATTGGAATTCCAGTATGGCATCATTTGTCATATTCTGTTCAATTTTTACTTCAGAAATTCCTAACTTTTTCAAGAGAATTCGAGGATTAATTTGCCTATAAATCTGAATATCATTTTTGCTTGTTTTTTTTTGTTTAAATCCGTTTAATATTAAAAGTTTATTTTGCTTTAAATTTATATCTTTAATTAATATCTCAAAAATTTTATTACATATTTTCACACCATATTCCATTTGAGGATGAACCTTGGGAAAATCCTCCCAAAAATGATGCTGTAAATGAGCTATGTGATTTAGAAATAATATAGAAATATCTATATTTTTAATTGATTTTATTTTGGAGTAATATAAAACTAGAACATAATCAAATAATGTAGTCAGCGTATGTATATTAATTCCTGGCCTTAAGATAGATTTTGAAATTTCTGAAATAAGAACTTTAAATATAAAAAAGTTTTCTTTTTTAAAAAAAAATAAAAATGACTTAAAAAATTTCTTTATTAAACTTAAAAAATTAAAAGCTAAATAATTTTTTGATACGTAAATTGGAAGTGCTAATAAATCATTTAATTCATCTGGATAAGGTTTCTCAAGATAATTCCATGGATCAGGACAAAAGGTTACACATCCATTTGATGATCCTCTACTTGCATTTAAAGGACCTATTACTCCCCAACTTAAATTGCTTTTTTCGGATAAATAATTCCACAATTGTTTTTTTTGTTTACTTTCTCCTAATCTTTCAATACCGTGTTCATCAGATGTCAAGCCACTATGAATACTAACCCATTGAACCCAAGGATCTAAACCTTCAAACTCTTTTTCATCATGTGAGATAGAGTGTGTATGTCTGAAGTCTAGAAATTTTTTTAAATAATATAAATCATATTTTAGAGCTAATTTCTTTAGGTAAGAAGGGCAAAACTCATTGAGTTCTATTATTAATAATTTTGTCCTTGCATCTGACATAATTTTTTATAAGTTCAAACTAAATTAACACACAACTTTCATTTTAAGATTTTGATAATCCTTAAATATAATCAAATAAAGCCCATATAGCTAGCTAAAACTATTAACTTACAATTTATAGAAATATACCTTACTAGGCTATTCTGCTCTAAACTAGATAATTTTTTTATCTAGATAATTTCTGCCAATAAGAAAATCCTGTCATAGAAGGGATTTTATAGAAGCGGATGAAGAGATTCGAACTCTCGACATTCTCCTTGGCAAGGAGATGCTCTACCACTGAGCTACATCCGCAGAATATTTCTATTTTATCTCAAAGAAGGTATCAATGATAGAAATAATTAATTTTTTTTCAACTAATTTAAATTCTTAATTAAAGATCCCATCTCAATTGCTTGTAAAGCATAATTCCAGCCAAGATTATTTTTAATCCCTGCTCTTTCTAAGGCCTGCTGCATAGTATCAGTAGTCAAAACTCCAAAAATAATTGGGACATTATTCTCATTTGAAACTTGCGAAATACCTTTGCTAGCCTCAGATATAACTACATCATAATGAGATGTTTCACCACGTATAACAGCCCCTAGAGCAATTACAACATCACAACTCTTTTTTTTAATAAGCGTTTTGGCTGCTATTGGCAATTCAAATGAACCAGGTACCCAAACTATATCTACTTGATTACTTGCTTCCGAAGTATCTAACCCATGTCTTTTTAGACAATCAAGACAACCAGATAGAATTTTATTTGTAATTAAATCATTAAATCTCGCGATTACAATACCTACTTTTAAAGTAGATGCATTAGTAAAAGACCCCTCAAAAATAGCCATTAAATTTTACTTTGGTATATTAATAGACTCTCACGAAAAGGTATTAAGTTCAAACTAATGAAGAAACAATTCCCGTAACAAAAACTAAAACAACCCATACAGCAGCTATAGAATAAATTTTTCTCCTACTTTCTCGCTGTCCCTCCTCAGTAGAAGGTTGAGTTACATACAAAACAGGAACTCCAACTACCGCGATTAAAGAAGCGAATAAAAGAGCATTTACGAAGAAAAAGTTTACAGCCTGCATAATTCAGTCTTAGTTTCAAATTATTATAAATAATATAATCTCATGAAAATGACTATTTTTAGAGAAAATTTACATACTTTAAGCCATTTTAGATGCAAAAGAAAAATTTCTACCTAATATCTATTTAGAAATTAAAAAAGTATGCAAGAAGATACGATAATTCAAAAAAATTTATTTGCGATTGATAATGAAAAAAATCAAAAAAAAGAAACAACAATAATTCCAGAAGATTTATCTTGGGAAGATCTAAAAAAAGAATCGCAAAAAAGGCCTAGACAAAGAAAAAATTCACTTAATTTAATAAATAAATTAAAGACTGATTTAATTACAAATAACAAAAATGTGTGTATCAATGAAGAATCCTACAGCTATAAAACAGTTTCAAAATTAAAATTAACTCCTGTAATGAAGCATTATGTAACTATAAAAGAGGAAAATCAAGATAGGTTATTACTTTATAGATTAGGAGATTTTTTTGAATGTTTTTTTGAGGACGCTGTATTAATATCCAACCTTCTAGAAATAACTCTAACCAGTAAAGATGCTGGCAAAGAAATTGGAAAGATTCCTATGGCAGGGGTTCCTTATCATGCAATGGAGAGATACTGCGCTGATTTAATTAAAAAAAATTATTCTGTGGTTATATGCGATCAATTGGAAAAAAGTTCTGGAAATTACGGGACTCCGATTAAAAGAGGAATAACAAGAATCATTACTCCTGGAACTGTAATTGAAGAGGGAATGTTGATAGCAAAAAAGAATAATTGGATTACTGCTATTTACTTATCAGAAGAAAAGTCAGAGGAATCTTATGAATGGGGTATATCAAAAGCTGATGTCAGCACAGGAGAATTAGTAACTTTAGAAGGTCAATCTCTTTCAAAACTATTTGATGAAATTATTAAATTAGATTCTTCAGAAATCATTGTGGGAAGCAATGAAGTAAGAGATTTATTAAATAAAGAAAATAGTCAAATTACTTATACTGTTTCTCAAGAGACTAATTTTGGCATTAATGAAGCAAATTATCTAATAAAAAAATATTTCGAAATTGCAAGCCTAGAGGGAATAGGACTTAAAAATTTAAACAATGCGACAAGATCACTTGGAGGTTTATTAAATTATTTAGAAAAAATTAATCCTTCAAATTTAGATAAAGATTCTTCTGTAAAAATCTCATTAGACTTTCCACAAATTCAACTTGGTCACAACAAATTAATTATTGATTATCAAACTCAAAAAAACTTAGAAATCAAAAATACACAACGAGAAAACAATTATGTAGGTTCGCTACTATGGAGTATTGATAGAACTTATACTTGCATGGGTGCAAGGTGTTTAAGAAGGTGGATAGATTCACCACTATTAAACATCAATGAAATTTATGAAAGACAAAACATAATTACAAACTTTATTGAATCTAAACAATTACGTATAGATACCCAAAATTTACTTAGAGCAATGGGAGATTTAGAAAGACTTGCGGGGCGAGCTTGTGCAGGTCATGCAAGTCCTAGAGACTTAATTGCAATAGCGGAAGGTTTAAAAAAATTGCCTAGAATAAAATCCATAATTGAATTATTTAAATATGATCTTCCAGATTGGACTGATCAATTAAAAAATATTGATGAAGGACTCTTAGAATTAGCTGATACTATAAGTTTTAAACTAATAGAAAATCCTCCTTTAAATGTAAGTGAAGGAGGCATGATCCACGATGGTGTTGACAATATCTTAGATGGTTTACGAAATTTAATGGATGATTACTCTGAGTGGCTAAATAAAGAGGAATTAAAAGAAAAGAAAATTAGCAAAATTTCAAACCTAAAAATTCAATTTCATAAAAATTTTGGTTACTACATTTCTATAAATAAATCAAAAATTAATTTAGCTCCACAACATTGGATCAAAAGGCAAACACTTACTAATGAAGAAAGATATATCACTTCAGAAATTAAAAATAAAGAAAATAAGATTTTCCAAATAAAAACCAGAATTTCATCAAGAGAATATGAAATTTTCTGCGAATTAAGAAATATTGTAGCTGAAAAAACAAAACAAATAAGATCAATCGCAAAATCCATAGCCTCTCTTGATGCATTGCTTGGTTTATCAATTACTTCAGTAGAAAACAATTTTATAAAACCTTCATTAATACCAATAAATGATTCGATGACAAAAAATAGTACAAAAATTATCGCAGGAAGAAACCCAATAGTAGAGCAATTGTTAAGTGATAAAAAGTTTATAGAGAATGATATCGCTTTTGAAGATAATCAAAAATTAATTATATTAACCGGTCCCAATGCAAGCGGAAAAAGTTGCTTTATAAGACAAATTGGTTTAATACAAATTCTTGCACAAATTGGTAGCTTTGTTCCTGCTAATAATGCTGAAATCAAGATTTCAGATAGAATTTTTACAAGAATTGGGGCAGTTGATGATCAATCATCAGGACAATCAACATTTATGGTAGAAATGTCTGAAACTGCATCCATACTAAATCAGGCAACTTCTAGCTCATTAGTTTTACTTGATGAGATAGGTAGAGGGACATCTACGTTTGATGGCCTTTCAATAGCTTGGTCGGTAAGTGAATATCTTGCAAAAAAAATTAAATGTAATACTATTTTTGCTACGCACTATCATGAGCTGAATTATTTAAAAAATTCAAATAAGAATATACAAAATTTTCAAGTTTTAGTTGAACAGAATAACGATCAGCTAATTTTTAGTCACAGGATTGTAAAAGGGGGCTCAAACAAAAGCTACGGTATAGAAGCAGCTAAATTAGCAGGAGTTCCAAGAGAAGTTATTGAAAAAGCAAAATTAGTTCTAAATTCTTTAGAAGAAAATAATCAATTAAACAATATTATTAATTAAATTATTGACATTTCAATAACATAAAACCTTTTAAATAGATTCCCTCAGTAAGGCATTTACAGTAGCAGCTGCCATAGCAGCACCGCCTCTAGTTGAATTCAAAACAATATTAGAAAGATTGGTGGAAATCAGTTTGTTTTTGCTTTTTTCTACTCCTATAAATCCAACGGGCATTCCAATAATTAAACTTGGTAAATCGTTTGCATTCTCTAAGATATCAATTAAATAAGATAAAGCTGTTGGCGAACTACCAATTACTACAATAGGTGATTTTATTCCAGAATTTTTAACAGATAACTCCTTCCAGCCTTCACTTAATCCATATGCAGTTTTAGTTAATTTTGTGTGATTATTTTTTCCAAACCACATTCTAGCTGTGAACACTTTATTCCTAGTGGTATTTTCTGCCATAGATTTTATAGCTGTTGCAGCCATATCAGTATCAGTTAAAATTGGCGCACCATTTTTAAGAGCTTGAAGCCCCTTTTCGCATGCACCTTCACTAAACTCTATTAGATTTTGAACAGAAAAATCTCCCGAAGTATGTACTAATCTTTCTAAAACTTTTTTTTCCAAATAATTAAGATCATTTTCTCCTAAATGAGATCTTATGAATCTGATACTTTCCAAAAAAATTGGATGATCTATTACCATTGAATTTTATTTGTGTTAGAAGTAATCATAGTTAATATAAGATTCTTTATTGAGCGATTATGCCAATACAAATATTATGGGGCAATGACTTAAATGCGCAAAATACATTTATCAAAGAATTAATTGAAAAAGAAGTATCCAAAGAATGGAAAGAAATAAACGTAACTAATTTAAATGGTGATGATGATGAACAAGTAAATAAAGCTTTTAATGAAATTCTTACACCTCCTTTTGGAGAAGGATACAGAATAGTTACATTAAAAAATAATCCAATTTTTAATACAAAAAATGAGAGTTTAAGAACTAAATTTGAAAAAATTCATGGCAATATTCCAACAAATACTTATTTCATTTTACAAAATATTAAAAAACCTGACTCAAGACTGAAGAGTACTAAATTTCTGCAAAAACTTATTAAAAATAATTTAGCCAAAGAAAAATCATTCTCTTTACCAGAAATTTGGGACTATGAAGGACAAAAAAGATTTTTAGAAGATTCAGCAAATGCAATAAATATCAGACTTGATAAAAAAGCAGCCGAATTAATTATTGATTATGTTGGAAATGATAGCTTTAAATTAAAAAATGAATTAGCTAAAGCAAAAATATACCTTTCCTCAATAGCAAGTTATTCGAATTCCCAACTTTTTCTAAAAAGTAATGATGTAAAAAAAATATTTAGTGATCATCAATCCAACGTTTTCAAAATCATTGATCTTCTCTTGCAAAAAAATATGAATGAAAGCCTTCTTGAAATAAATTATTACTTACAGAAAGGAGAACCTCCTTTAAGACTAAATGCAGGTTTAATTAGTCAAATAAGAATTCATACCATCATAAAATTAGCAGTTAATTCAGGAAACGATAATGCAGAAAAGATTTGTAATCTTGCAGGCATTTCTAATCCAAAAAGAATTTTCTTTATCCGAAAAAAAGTAAAAAATATATCGCAAGAATATTTAATTAATTTACTTAGTAACCTATTAGATATTGAATCATCACTAAAACAAGGTAATAATCCTGTAAATGTTTTTACCGAGAATTTAATTAATTTAAGTTAACGAATTTACATTATTATTTAAATATGGCTTTACTAATAAAAAAATTTGGCGGTACCTCTGTCGGTGATATTAAAAAAATTCAAAATATTGCAAGTAATATTTGTCAAAGTAAAGAAGCAGGAAATGAAATTGTCGTAGTTGTCTCTGCAATGGGGAAAACCACAGATGACTTAAATTGTTTAGCTGAATCAATAAGTAAAAATCCTAATCGAAGAGAATTGGATATGCTTCTCTCAACAGGAGAGCAAGTAACTATAGCTCTTCTCTCAATGGCATTAAACGAATACGGTATACCTGCAATTTCAATGACCGGGAGTCAGGTAGGAATTATTACTGAATCAATACATGGGAAAGCAAGAATTCTAGATATTAAAACAGAAAGAATCCAAAACTATATAAATCAAGGTTTTGTAGTGGTAGTAGCTGGATTTCAAGGAACAACATTAAGCCACACTGGATCAATGGAAATTACAACTTTGGGTAGAGGTGGTTCAGATACATCCGCAGTAGCTTTATCCACAGCTTTAGGAGCTGAGACTTGCGAAATTTATACAGACGTTCCAGGGGTTCTTACTACTGATCCAAGAATTGTTCCTAATGCAAAACTTTTAGATAAAATTAGCTGCGAGGAAATGCTTGAACTTGCAAGCGTAGGTGCCTCAGTTCTACATCCAAGAGCAGTAGAAATTGCTCGCAATTATGGAATTAAATTATGCGTCAAATCAAGCCAAAGTGACTCAAGTGGGACTTTCCTCGAAAGTCAAATCCAACCTCTCCCACTCAAAAGAGGAAGCTTAGAATTGACAAAAACAGTCAATAGTCTTGAAGTATTAGAAAATCAAGCAGTATTCAGTCTCTCAAATATTCCTGATAGACCCGGGATTGCTGCACAAATTTTTGAAAAACTATCTGAAGCAAGTATTAATGTAGATTTAATCATACAAGCGACAAATGACGGAAATAATAACGATATTACATTTACTGTTAATGAATTAGAAGTTAAAAAAACTGCAGAACAATGTGAACTTATAACTAGTCAATTGGGAGGAGAATACAATCTAAAAAGAAACATGACCAAATTGAGTATTCAAGGAGCAGGCATTATGGGCAGACCAAGTGTTTCAGCTGATCTATTTGATACTTTATCTCATGCGAATATAAATGTCAGGTTAATAGCTACTAGTGAAATTAAAGTCAGCTGCGTAATTGAAATTAATAATATTCCAAAAGCTATTAGATTTGTTGCTGAGAAATTTAAGTTATCAGATACACAAATATTTGTTAATCCAATCAACGCAAAACAAGATCAACCTGAAGTAAGGGGCATTGCATTAGATAAAAATCAAGTTCAAGTAAGTTTTCGAAAACTGCCTGATCGTCCTGGTGTAGCCGCATCGATATGTTTAGCATTAGCTGAAAATAATTTAATTTTTGATACGATTGTCCAGTCTGAAAGAATTTCCTCTTTAAAAACTAAGGATATTAGTCTCACAATGAATAAGCAAGATAGAGAAAAAGCGAACTTAGTTTTTGAGGCCTTAACAAAGAAATTACCCGGCTCCTACATCGAAGATGGCCCTGCGATAGCAAAAGTAAGTACTGTAGGAGCAGGAATGGCATTTAAAGTTGGCACGGCTGGAAAAATATTTAGAGCTCTCGCTGACCAAAATATCAATATTGAAATGATTGCCACTAGTGAAATTAGGACTTCATGTATTGTCTTAGAAAAAGATTGTGACAAAGCTGTTAATGCGATTCATAATCATTTCAAATTAGAGAAATAAATTCTTTTTAGTTGTTTCTTGCTAATTTTTGTCTTAACTTTTTGATTCGGTCCCTCAAATTTGCCGCCTCTTCAAAATTTAACTCTTTTGCAGCATCTTTCATTTTAATTTCTAACTTTTCTATTAAGTCAGGCAATTCTTCTAGCAAACATTGATTATCGCTGGAATTGAGAATTGCGTCAGTTTTATTATTAACTATATTTATTAGATCTTTAGATAAACCACCGGCATCTAATTTTCTGGAAAGTTCTAGAAAAGATAATATTGAATTTTCTATTTTTTTACCTGCGGGTTTTGGAGTAATACCATTGACTTTGTTATATTTTTTTTGAATAGTTCTTCTTCTTTCAGTCTCAGATATTGCTCTTTTCATTGAATCTGTGAAGTTATCTGCATAAAGCAAGGCAACACCTTCAACATGCCTTGCAGCTCTTCCTATTGTTTGAATCAATGACCTTTCTGCCCTCAAAAAACCTTCTTTATCAGCATCTAAAATGGCGACTAAAGATACTTCAGGAAGATCTAATCCCTCTCTTAATAAATTAACTCCTACCAAAACATCATATTCGCCCACTCTAAGGTCTTGAATAATTTCAATTCTTTCAATTGAATGAATTTCGGAATGCAAATATCTAACTCTTACTTTATTTTCAGATAAAAAATCAGTTAGATCCTCAGCCATTCTCTTAGTAAGCGTTGTCACTAGCACTCTTTGATTCTTTTCAGCTCTAATTCTTATTTCAGATAACAAATCTTCTATTTGGCCCTCACTAGGTCTTACATCAATTACGGGATCTAATACCCCAGTCGGTCTTATAACTTGCTCAATAAATTCACCATCACATTGATCTAATTCCCATTGACCAGGAGTTGCACTGATAAATAATGTCTGTTTTGATTTATCCCAAAACTCTTCACATTTTAAAGGTCTATTATCTGCAGCACTGGGCAATCTAAAACCATGATCTATTAAAACTTTTTTTCTAGATTGATCACCGTTGTACATCGCATGAAGTTGAGGACATGTTACATGACTCTCATCAACTACCAACAACCAATCTTTGGGAAAGTAATCTATTAAGCATTCTGGCGGTGAACCTTCCTCCCTACCTGATAAATGACGAGCATAATTCTCAACTCCATTACAATAACCTACCTCTTTAAGCATTTCTAAATCATATTTTGTGCGTTGTTCTAGACGTTGAGCTTCTAATAATTTTCCTTCGTAAGTAAATTTATCTAGTTGAGTTTTTAATTCACTTTTAATTGCACTTATTGCACTCTCAAGTCTTTCTTTTGGAGTCACAAAATGCTTCGCTGGGTAAACGCTAATTTTTTCCAAACTTTCAAGTATTTCTCCAGTAGTAGGATCAACATATCTAATAGCCTCGACATCATCACCAAATAATTCGATTCTTATTAGTCTATCTTCATAAGCTGGACCGATTTCTAAAACATCACCTTTAATTCTGAATCTACCCCTAGTAATTTCAATATCATTTCTAGTATATTGATTTTCAACAAGAGACCTCAAAGAAGAACGTAGATTTATTGATTTTCCAACTTCAAATTTAACTGCAGCCTTCAAATACTCACTTGGTATACCAAGACCATAAATACAACTTATTGAAGCTACAACAATTACATCTTTTCTCTCAAATAATGAGCGTGTTGCAGAATGCCGGAGCATATCTATTTCTTCATTAATTGAAGCAGTTTTCGCTATGTAAGTATCACTTACAGGAACATAAGCTTCAGGTTGATAATAATCATAGTAAGAAATAAAGTACTCAACAGCATTTTTTGGAAAAAACTCCCTTAATTCATTACATAGTTGTGCAGCTAAAGTTTTGTTATGAGCTAATACAAGAGCTGGTCTTCCTGTTTGTTGAATTACATTCGCAATAGTAAATGTTTTACCAGTTCCAGTAGCCCCTAATAGAGTCTGAAACTCTTTACCACTATTTACACCTTTAACTAATTTTTTAATAGCTTCTGGTTGATCTCCATTTGGTTCATAAGGGGCTTGAAGCTTATAGTTGTTCATCAAGCAAGTAGCTAAAAGATATTAATATACTAGGAAATTTTTTCTCCAATTATTGAATTTTTCAAAGATTCTTTTAAGCCCCTAACAACAGCAATCATTGATATTAAATCATCTAATTTATTAACTACAGATCCAACACCAACTGCTGAGGCTCCAGAGGATATTGCTAGTGGACAAGTTATTTGGCTTAAGCCAGAGGCACTCATGATTGGTATATCTAGAGACTGTTTCTTAAATTCTTGATGAATAGCATAGGTAGCTGCAAGAGTTGGTACTGATTTTTCAAAAAAGCCCTGAATTCCTGGAGAGTATGGAGTAGAGCTGGTGCCACCTTCTGTTTGAATAATATCAACACCCTCTTCAACTAGCTTTACAGCAAGATCAACTTGTTTATGGATAGGCATAGTATGAGGAACAGTTACTGATAAGGGAACATTAGGCAATAAATCTCTCGTCTGTTTTGTAATGTTTAAAACTTTTTTATCTGAAAAATTAATGCCTTTTTTATAAAAAGTATCGTAATTTCCTATCTCAATTAGTGAGGCACCTGCTTTTACAGAATCTAGAAAAGATTGAGGCTCCACTGAACTAACACATACGGGTATTACTGAATTCTTAAGTACTAAATCAACAAGTTCAGGTTTACAAGCAATATCGACAAGATCTGCGCCTCCTAATGAAGCAGCCTCAACAATTATTTTCACAGATTGAACATCGAAATTATTCAATCCTGAAATAACTTTGAGTAAAGATTTGTTTTTTAACTCCTCTTTAATTTTTTGTGGCAAAAGATTAATCAGACTCATTTACTTAATGAATTTATTACCCGATTGTGACATTGTTTTAGTAAAACAGTGCATTTTTTAAAGAATATTATCTGAGCAACACACAATGTCTGATAAAAAATTAACTCAGAAAAATTGGTCATCATGGCATCATCAGCTTCATAAGGAGATTCTTACCAAAAAAATATTAATTCCCAAAGGATCAAATATTTTAATAAGTGTTTCCGGCGGGCAAGACTCAATGGCCTTATTGACCCTAATTAATGATCTAAAAAAACTTCATAATTGGTCTATTAGTGTTTGGCATGGTGATCATCAGTGGCACACAAAATCTTCAATATATGCTCTTGAATTAAAAAGTTATTGCGAAGATAAAAATATTTCATTCTATGTTGATCAAGCAAATAAAGAAAATATTTCTTCAGAAGAAAAAGCACGAGAATGGAGATATAAAAAATTATGTGAAAGAGCCAAAACTTTATTTAACAAGAACCAGCAAAAAAATAATATTTATTTGTTAACTGGTCACACGAGTAGTGATAACGCAGAAACATTTATCCTCAATTTATCTAGAGGAAGCAATTTTGCCGGTCTAAGTAATATTGAAAGCAAAAGATTACTAGAAAATCAAATTTTTTTAATAAGGCCAATATTAATTTTCAGTAGAGAAGATACAAAACAATTTTGCAATAATATGAAAATCCCAGTCTGGGAAGATCCTACAAATTCAGATCTTAAATTAAAAAGAAATTTAGTAAGAAAAAAAATTATTCCTTCCTTAGAGGTTATGTATCCTGGCTGTTCTGAAAGAATAAATATTTTTTCCCAAAAAATAAGCAACTACAATAATGAACGTAATGATCTAAGTGAACTAGCATACCTATATTGTAAGAATTCAAAAGGTATCAATAGGAATCTCTTAAATAGTATGTGTATTGAAGCGAGGTGCACAATCTTAAATAGATTTTTAAAAGAAATATCTACGAAGCAATGTAGTTCTAAAAATCTGACAAAATTAGCAACTTCAATTTATCAAAAAAATAAAGGTCAAATTAGCTTGCAAGAGTTTTTAAAAATTGTTTGGGATAAAAACTATATAAATTTTAAAGAAAGTTAAGATGTTAAAGCAGATCTTCTTCTTCTTGTTCTACCTTCAAATGAATCTTCTGTAGCAGTCTCAGTTGATGGATTTTGTGAAACTTTTGATTTTTTTTGATTATTTTGCGAGTTATTTGAACTATTGGGATGATGATTATTTGATTTCCTATTGAAATTATTATTATTTCTATTTCTATTGGAAAAATTTTGCTCTTCGGTAATCTTTGGAATATAAGCACGGGTTCCACTTGGTGCAGGTTGAACTAAACACAAAATCAGTGGTTCAACTTGTAATTCTCTCCTCATCCTTCTCGATAAACCATTTTCAATTTCTCTTTGTACACCAATCCAATCTACTTCAAAATTATTCGGCCCAGTTTGCCTAGATAATTGTTTCCATCTATTCTCTAAAACCCAGCTTATTTCTCGTTCTGTCCACATAGACATTTTTCTTGGCTCTGCAGTAGTAACAACTCCTCTTAAATTAACTCTGGGAGGCGCAACCATCTTCCCATCTGTACTAATAGGAGCTAAAACAGTTACTACGCCATCGCCAGCTAATTGCTGCCTTTCCTTTAATACACGAGCATCTACTATCCCATTTCGTGAGTTATCAAGAAGTTCAACACCAGCTTTTACAGGATCACCTTTTTGAATAGAATGAGGTGTTAGTTCAACTACATCTCCATTTTCAATAATTAAAATATTGTCCTTTGGAACCCCCATAGTTTGTGCACTCTTACCATGAGAAACAAGCATTCTATGTTCTCCATGAACAGGAACAAAAAACTTAGGTTTAGCAAGTGCCAACATTAACTTTTGATCTTCTTGAAAACCATGACCAGAAACATGAATATTCTCACCCTTTCCATAAACAACCTTTGCTCCGAGTTTCATTAATCTATCTATTGTATTAACAACAGAAATAGTATTTCCAGGAATTGGGCTAGCTGAAAATATCACAGTATCAGTAGTCTTAAGACGAACATGCTGATGTTCACCACGAGATATTCTGCTTAACGCTGCCAGAGGTTCCCCTTGACTTCCAGTCATTAATAATAAAGTCTCTCTATCTGGTAAATCTCTAATTTGTTTTATAGGAACAAACAAATCATCTGGGCATTTCATATAACCAATATCTCTAGCTTTAGCAATAACATTAATCATCGATCTACCTAACAAACCGACCTTTCTTCCATGTTTCATGGCCAACTCTAAGATCATTGTCACTCTATGAACAGAACTAGCAAAAGTGGTAAGGATAACTCTTTCTTTTGCCTCAGCAATATGTTTTTCTAAAGAGGGATAGATAGTTTTCTCAGAAGGACAAAAACCTGGAACTTCGGCATTAGTAGAATCACTGAACATGCATAAAACACCCTTCTCTCCATAATGCACCATTCTTTCAATATCAAATTGCTCTCCATCTACTGGCATGTGATCAAACTTAAAATCCCCCGTGAAAATAATTGTGCCAACAGGTGTTGTAACTGCTAAAGAAAAACTATCGCAAATAGAATGGGTATTTCGGATAAATTCAACAGAAAAATGTTGTCCAACTTTTACAACATCTCTTGGATTTACTGTCTGTATAGTTGTTCTATCAGATACCCCTGCTTCCTCCATTTTTCCTCTGAGCATTGACATTGCCAGTCTTGGACCATAAATAATCGGAATATTAAAATGCTTTAGATGATGAGAAATACCTCCAATATGATCTTCATGACCATGAGTGACAATCATTCCTTTTATTCTTCTTTGATTTTCTTTTAAAAAAGTTGTATCCGGCATAACAACGTTTACGCCATGCATACCATCAGATGGGAAAGCGAGGCCAGCATCAACAAGCATCAATTCATCACCATATTCAAAAACACAAGTGTTTTTGCCTATTTCATGTAGTCCTCCAAGAGGTATTACACGTAAAGCTGGCGTATTAGTTTTAGATCTAGATGAATCATTAGTAGATCTATTTGCAGTTGAATTTGTACTTGGTTGCATAATTTTGAAATTTTATGAAGGCCTGCTTGTAATCAAATAAGGTTTATTTAAATTTAATTATCAAGTTGAATATAATCCCTATTATAAGGATTTCAGGATAAAAGATAGTTGTTTTTTCATGTCAGTTGTTAATGGTGACAAAGGACTTCTTGGATTACCTACATTCCATCCCGATAGCTCCAAAGCAGCCTTAATTGGGATTGGATTAGTAGTCATAAAGAGTGCTTTAAAAAGAGGCTGAAGTTTTTCATGAATGGCAAGCGCATTGGAAACTTCTCCACTTTGAAAAGAATGAATCATCTCTTTCAATTGCAATCCAACTAAATGACTTGCAACACTTACTACTCCTACAGCACCTACAGATAACATTGGAAGCAACAATGAATCGTCGCCACTATATACAGAGAGTTCGGAGCCACAAATAGCTCTTAGTTCTGTTACTTCTTCTATTCTACCGCTTGCAGCTTTAATACTGAAGATATTTGAGAAATCCATAAGTTTCTTCACAGTATCTGGTAATAAATTGCACCCTGTCCTTCCAGGTATGTTGTAAAGCATTAGAGGCAAATCCTTGGCAGAATTAGCAATAGAACTGAAATGTCTATAAAGACCTTCTTGAGGTGGTTTATTGTAATAAGGAACAACAACCAATGCACCGTCGGCTCCAGAGTCGTATGCTTTTCTTGTAGCTTCCACAGCCTCACTTGTGCAATTACTACCAGTTCCAACTATTACTTTACAGCTTGAATCCAAAGATCCTTTTACTGCAATAAATAAATCATGCTGTTCCGCCCATGAAAGAGTCGGAGATTCTCCAGTAGTTCCGCATAGTACAATTCCATCGGAACCATTCTCAAAAAGATAATTTGAGAGTTTTATAGCTAGTTCAAAATCTACATCTCCATTTTCAGTAAATGGAGTAACCATTGCAGTCAATATTCTTCCAAATAGTGGATTATTACACTCAGTTTTGTCTGTAATCATTTTTTTGGAATTAATAACTCAGCTATTTGAACAGCATTAAGTGCTGCTCCTTTCCTTATTTGATCTCCACATAACCATAATTCTAGTCCATTAGGATGACTTATATCAGTTCTTAGCCTGCCAACAGCAATATTATCCCTTCCCATCACGTCGTTTGGCATAGGAAATCTATTATTTTTATAATCCTCAATTATTTCAATTCCAGGAGATTTTTTTAATTCTTCAAGAGCATCTTTAGGCTCAACTACCCCAGCAAATTCAATATTGATTGATTCAGAATGTGCTCTAAGTACTGGGACTCGAACACATGTAGCAGAGAGCTTTAAATCAGCAATATTTAATATTTTTCTGGTCTCATTAACCATTTTCATCTCTTCTTCGCAGTAATTATTTTCAAGCATGGGAGAATTATGTAAGAACAAATTAAAAGCAAGAGAGTATGGCAAAACTTCACTTTTTTGAGGATTACCATGAAGAAATTGTTCAGTTAAAATTTTTAGTTCCTCCATCGCTAATTGCCCTGCACCACTTACAGATTGATATGTTGAGACTACAACTCTTTGAATAGTCGAAAGTTTATTTAACGGAGCTAAAACTAATGACAATAAAATAGTAGTGCAGTTTGGATTTGCTATTACCCCATCATGATTGAGTACTTCACTAGCATTTACTTCAGGAACTACAAGAGGTACATTCTTATCTAATCTAAAAGCACTTGAATTATCTATCATTAGAGCATTTTGTTCCATAATTGTAGACAACCATTTTTTTGAAATATTTCCACCAGCTGAAGCTAAAACTAAATCAAGATTTAAAAATTCTTCCTTAGTGGTTTTTTTTGTGACTAATTCTTCACCTTTCCAAATAATCTTTTTCCCTTCTGACCTCTCTGATGAAAGCAAAACCAGTTCTGATATTGGGAAATTACGTTGTTCAAGAATTCTGAGTAATTCAGATCCCACAGCACCTGAAGATCCTAAAACAGCAACTTTTAATGGCCTACTAGGCAAAAACGGAGATTGTCTCACACTTTAAAAATGATTTTTATTAATAGATTGACTATTTTTTTTACTTTATCAAAAAATTTACTTTCAAGGAAATCACATAATGTGAAATAATTAAGTTACGTCTTTATAGCAATAATTACACAAAAACATGGCTAAAGAAGAATTAATAGTCAAAACAACTCCTCTGCCTCAAAGTAGAATTTCATTTGAATTAGAAATACCATCGGAGACATGCAAAACCTTTATTAATGAGACAATCAGCACTATTAGTCGTTCGGCTAAAATTCCAGGATTTAGACTTGGTAAGATTCCTAAACAAGTTCTAATCCAAAGAATTGGAATAACACAATTACATGCATCTGCTCTAGAAAAAATAATTGATAAATCATGGCAAGAAGCATTAAAAATTAAATCTATTGAGCCTCTTAGTGAACCAGAATTGGTAGATGGCTTTGAATCTTTACTTGCAAAATTTAGTCCTGAAAAATCACTTAAGGTTACTCTTCAAACTGACATTGCCCCCGAAATAAAACTAAAAAAATCCAAAGGACTTAGTGTTGAAATCTCAAAAACTAAGTTTGATCCTAAGTCAGTAGATGAAGCTCTAGAAAAATCTAGAAATCAGTTTGCAAATATTATCCCAGTAAGCAATAGAGCAGCGAAATTGGGTGATATTGCTGTAGTTAGTTTCAAAGGAAAATATAAAGATTCTGGTAAAGAGATTGATGGTGGAACAAGTGAATCAATGGATCTTGAATTAGAAAAGAATAAAATGATTCCCGGTTTCGTTGAGGGAATCGTAAAGATGAAAATTGGTGATACTAAAACCCTAAACCTTAAATTTCCTGAAGATTATTCTCATGAGGATTCAAGAGGCAAACAAGCTATATTTGAAGTTAAACTTAAAGATCTCAAGGAAAAAGAATTACCTGAACTTAATGATGATTTTGCAAAACAGTCTGGTAACAAAGAATCATTAAAAGAATTAAGGAAAGATATTGAAAAGCAATTAAAAGATAATTTTGAAAAAACTCAAAAAGATATCAAAATTGAAGCTTTATTAGATGCCTTAACAGATGAATTAGTTGCTGAAATTCCAAAATCTATGATTGATTTAGAAGTGAGAAATAATATTGAACAAACCGCCCAAAGATTTGCTCAACAAGGTCTTGATGTTAAATCTACTTTCACTCCAGAATTAGTTAAGTCATTAGCAGAGTCCACGAGGCCTCAAGCTGAAAAAAATGTTAAAAGAAATTTAGCTCTAAAAGCATTAGCTGAAAAAGAAAATATAACAGTTGATAAAGATGAAATTGATTTAAAAATGAAAGATTATGAAGATGCAATCTCTAAATCTTCAAAACAAATAGATATTAAAAAATTAACAGAAGTAATAAATAACGATTTACTCAAAGAAAAATTAATAATATGGCTTGAAGAAAATTCCGAAGTAAAAGAAAAAACTACAAAAACCTCTAAAGCTAATAAAACCTCCAAAACAACAAAAACTGCAGCAAAAACAACAAAAACTAAAAACTAAAAATAAAAAATAAAAAAATAATTTGTGTAATTTCTAACTAATTAAAAGAAAACCCTTTAAATTATTAATATGATGAAAATTATTCTGTGAATTCTGAAAAAAAACATTTAATCCAAAGCTCAATAGGTTCTTACGAAAGCATTAATAAAACTAGTGCTGCTGTTCCTACCGTAATAGAACAATCTGGTAGGGGAGAAAGAGCTTTTGATATTTATTCAAGACTATTGAGGGAGAGAATTATTTTTTTAGGTACTGGAATTAATGATCAAGTATCTGATTCTCTAGTTGCACAATTATTATTTCTTGAAGCTGAAGATCCTGAAAAAGACATTCAAATATATATTAATTCTCCTGGAGGCTCAGTAAGTGCAGGAATGGCAATATACGATACTATGCAACAAATATCCCCAGATGTGGTGACAATATGTTTTGGAGTAGCTGCAAGTATGGGGGCATTTCTACTCTCTGGTGGGGCAAAGGGGAAAAGATTGGCTTTACCTAATTCCAGGATAATGATTCATCAGCCTCTCGGAGGTGCACAAGGTCAAGCAGTAGAAATTGAAATTCAAGCTAAAGAAATACTTTTTCTCAAGAAAACATTAAATTCACTTTTATCAGAACATACTGGACAACCTTTAAAGAAAATTAATGAGGATACTGAAAGAGATTATTTCTTATCTCCGGCAGAAGCAGTCGAATATGGATTAATCGATAAAGTTATCAAAAAATGACAAGGGAGACTTATTTTTTAAGAATATGATGACGAATCGATGTTTATGAGCAATCCTAGTGAATAGGGTTAATTAACACCTTTAATTTTAGACTTTAAAATCGATGGCTAAATTCGACGCCCATCTTAAATGTTCATTTTGCGGCAAATCACAAGATCAAGTTAGAAAGCTAATAGCTGGTCCTGGAGTTTATATCTGTGATGAGTGCATAGATCTTTGTAATGAAATTCTTGATGAAGAACTACTTGATAATCAATCTATTACAAACAACTCCCCACAAGTAAAAAAGAAGTTATCAACTGATAATCCCAAAAAATCTATTCCTTTAGAATTGACCTCAATTCCTAAACCATTAGAAATTAAAAGTTTTCTTGATAACCAGGTTGTTGGACAAGAATCTGCAAAAAAAATATTATCAGTAGCTGTATATAACCACTACAAAAGATTAGCTTGGAAAGTTAAAGAAGAGAATAAAAATAGCAATTCACAAGATTCACAAGCAACGAAATTACAAAAATCAAACATTTTACTTATCGGGCCAACTGGAAGTGGCAAAACATTATTGGCACAAACTTTAGCTGAGTTTCTTGATGTTCCTTTTGCAGTTGCTGATGCAACGACTTTGACAGAGGCTGGATATGTAGGAGAAGATGTTGAAAATATACTTTTAAGACTTCTACAAAAATCAGAGATGAATGTAGAGCTAGCTCAAAAAGGAATTATTTATATAGATGAAATAGACAAAATTGCTAGAAAAAGTGAGAATCCCTCAATTACTAGAGATGTCTCTGGTGAAGGGGTACAGCAAGCATTATTAAAAATGCTTGAAGGAACAATTGCCAATGTGCCGCCGCAAGGAGGCAGAAAACACCCCTATCACGACTGTATCCAAATTGATACGAGTCAAATTCTATTTATTTGTGGAGGAGCTTTTATAGGTTTAGAGGACATAGTTCAAAAACGTATGGGTAAACACTCAATAGGATTTACCACCAACGAAGATCAAAACAAGGTTAATTCAAAAAAATTAGTTGATCCACGAGATTCCCTAAAAAATTTAGAGTTAGATGATTTAGTGAAATATGGGTTAATTCCAGAATTTATTGGAAGAATTCCAGTTTGTGCCGTATTGGATCGTCTTACTAAAGAAACTTTACAATCTATTCTGACTCAACCAAGAGATGCTCTCGTAAAGCAATTCAAAACGTTGCTAAGTATGGATAATGTTGAATTATCATTTGAGCCTGATTCTGTTGAGGCAATAGCGAATGAAGCATATAAAAGAAAAACAGGCGCAAGAGCATTAAGATCAATAATTGAAGAACTAATGCTTGATATTATGTATACTTTGCCTTCTGAAGAAAATATAAAAGAATTCACAATTACAAAAAAAATGGTAGAAAATTTATTCGCATCCAAAATTGTTAAACTACCTTCTGGATCAAAACGAATCATTAAAGAGTCTGCATAAAAATTGGAATTTAATTGTTGAAATTTAAAAATTACTTTATTTAATTAATGAATAATAAATGTCTAATTTACATAAGCCTTTTCATCAAAAATATAGACCAAAAAACCTAGATGAACTTGTTGGGCAAAATTTTATATCTATTACTCTAAAACAAGCATTATTAACAAAACAGATTGCGCCTGCATATCTTTTTAATGGTCCAAGAGGCACTGGCAAAACATCAAGTGCGAGAATATTTGCGAAATCTTTAAACTGCCAAGCATTCGAACAACCAACAATAAAGCCTTGTGGTAAATGTAACTTATGTAGACAAATTACAGATGGGATTGCTTTAGATATTACAGAGATTGATGCAGCATCTAATACAGGAGTTGAAAATATAAGGGAAATTATAGAAAGAGCGAGGTTTGCTCCTACTCAAGCAAGATGGAAGGTATACGTTATTGATGAATTTCATATGCTTTCCACAGCAGCTTCAAATGCTTTACTAAAAACTATTGAAGAACCACCCTCAAGAGTTGTATTTATCCTTGCGACAACAAATCCTGAGAGAGTATTGAATACAATACAAAGTAGATGTCAAAAGTTTGATTTTAGAAGAATAAGTCCCAAGGACATTTTTCAGCAATTATCAAAAATATCAGCAAAAGAATCGATTCAGTACGAAGTTCAAGGATTAAAAATGATTGCAAAAAGATCCAATGGAGGAATGCGAGATGCACTTAGCCTTCTTGAACAAATTAATCTTCTACCGGAAGGTATAACGATTAAAAATGTTCATAACTTGTTAGGTGAAGTATCGGAAATTGAATTAACAAATCTAATTAAATCATTAATTGAGAATAATCCAGAGTCATTAATAATCACCTGCAATAAATTATATGACGATGGAAACGAACCACATCAAATAATTATTGGATTATTGAATATAACGAGAGATTTACTACTACACTCTACAAAAAATAAATATTCTGATCTTTATTACACATCTGAAGAATTTCAAGATGAATTAGACAAAATCTCAAAAAAAATAAATAAATCAACAATAATTAATTGGCATAAAAATCTCAGGAATATTGAATATCAAATCAAAACAAGTGATAATCCCAGGCTTTGGTTTGAAATACATTTAACTGGTCTATTAGATAATCAAAAGATTGAAAATATTGAAAATATTGAAAATAAGCAAGAAAATAAAAATATTTTCATCAAAGAGAAAAATCTCAATACAACAAGCAAGGAAATAATTAATGAAGAAAATATTTCTAATGAAATTCAAAACTCAGCCACCAAAGAGAATATAAGTCGAGAAAAATTTATTTTAAAAGAAGACGAAAAATTAGAAAATTTCAATGGTCTCGAAAAAGAAAAAATGGGAAATATTTCTAACAATAACCAAAACAATATTGGGTCAAATAACTTAAAAAATCAATGGGAATTAATTCTTTCTAAATTAGAGTTACCTTCAACAAGAATGTTGCTTAAACAACAAGCCGAACTTGAAAGTCTTGATTCGGAAAAAATCACAATTGCATTATCTCCAAACTGGGAAAATATGATAAAAGACAGAAAAATTTTAATAGAGAATACTGTAAAAAAGATATTTGGAGAACAAATAATACTTAATTTTTCCTCCAAACAATCAACTAAAATAAACCCAAAAAAAACTTCAGAAACAAACAAAAATGAAGCAAAGAATTTGAAACAGATAAAAAAAATAGAGCCAAAAACTAGTTTTTCAACAAAAATATCTGATGAAGAAACTTATGATGATAGTTCAAAAAACTTAGCAAATTTTTTTAATGGAGAAATTATTGACTTTGATGAATAAATTAAACCCCAGTATGAAGAGTCTTTCGCCAAAGTATCTTTTTTGGGAAAATAGACATCTTTATTGTTACCCATGGAATTACTAAAAACCAATGTGATAAATAAAAAACCGATACAAATACCATCAAAACATTTCTTTTTTGCAATACTGGCACTTCGCTTTTGCAAGAAGAACCGTACCAAAAAGCAATTCCAGAAAGCATAAAAGCTGTGAACGAAATAGGCCAATAAATTGGTGAATCAAATAAAGCAAAACTGAAAACAAGATCAAAAATAGAAATTATTGGCAATGCATATTGCAATATGAAAAAGTAAGTCAGGTCAAATTTTTGCAAATAATCAATTTTATTAGTAACTAATTGATCCCCATAATCAAAGAATCTTTGCAAACCTCCCTCTGCCCATCTTTGCCTTTGAGATAATAAAGCATTTAAATTCTCAACTGCTTCCTCCATAACTGGAGGATCCCATAAGATTCCAATTCGAGATTTTGATAACAATAACCTTAAACTTAAATCTAGATCATCCGTAACTGTATCTTCATTAAAAGAGCCACATGCCAATAATGTATCTTTTTTAATTAATTGACCATTTCCCCTTAATTCAGAAACTCCAGCAACTGATAATCTTCCATACTGAAAGATTGCATCCATGGCCATCTCCATTGACTGACATGAAGTTAAAAAATTTTCACTTACATTTGTTACTGATTTTCTTAATTGAACTGCAGACCAATCATCCTGTTTTACGAAACTAAATAGCCTTTTCAGAGAATCTTGTTTTAGTTGAGCATCAGCATCCAAGACTAATAACCATTCCCCATGAGTAAACTTCAAAGCATAATTTAAAGCTCCTGACTTTCCTCCTCCAGCGTTTGAAGAACGACTTACTACTTTTAGCTTTTCATATTGTCTAGATAATCGATCTAAAATTAAAGGCGTCTTATCAGTACTGCCATCATCGATTATGTAAATATTTAATTTATTTGTTGGATAATCTAAATTAAATAATCTTTCAACTAATCTTGCTATAACATTCTCTTCATCTCTAGCTGCTACTAAAATATCAAGCACGGGTAAGTCTTTATTTCTAATTCTGATGTTTACAGTATTTGAAACCTTATTTCTATTAAAATTTCTAGAAATAACTATTAAACCGTAAAAAACAACCACAAAAGAAAGAATCAAAATAAGGTAAAAGAAATTTTCAATCTTGTAAGCATGAGGAATAAGAGCTACTAAAAAACAAGCACTAAGAAATATAAACGACTTTAATCTTCGATTTTTATAAAAACCCTGACTCATAAAAGTAAATGATTAATTATTTAATTTTCATTGAGACAATATCTCAAATTTTTTTAATTTTGCATCTCCATAGTAATGATTCAATATTTGTTCATAAGAGAATCCTAATTTAGCCATTTCAATTGCTCCTGACTGAGATAAACCTACACCATGACCGAAGCCTCCTCCTCTAAAAAGCCATAAATCATCACTTAATTTATTAATAGTAAACAAATTACTAGGTATAAAATTTAATACCCGTCGAATATCATCTTTAACTAGAACAATAGATTTATTAACTTTGTTCGTTTGTATTGCCAATTTTGTAACTCTGCCACTAAACCCACGTTCAATAGAATTTAAATCGAAAACATCATCATTAATATTTATGAGTTTGTTTTTAATTAACTTTTCTTTAATTTCACTACTAGAAATTTTCTTATTCCATCGAAAAAGAGAATGATTACTCCCATAAAAGTCTTCTTTATCAAAATCTAAAAAATTATTTACATCAGATTCACTTTTAATTGGAAGTTTAAAATTATTATTTAATGATTTAGAACCATCAATGAATGAATTAAAGTAAGAATAATCTTGTATTTGCCAAGACTCTCCTGCAGTAGCAGATACGCCACCATTAGAACCATGGTAAAAAGCATTTATTGGTTGATTTCTATAAGTTAGAATTAAATTTGAAGTTGCTTCTATAGCTTTTTGAACTTTTTTATTTGTAATTCTAGGAGGCTTATAAACTTGACATTGAGTGGTGGTACATAAATGATATTTATCCATATTAAATCTATGAGAATTAAAAATGCCCCAAGTTCTTGCTATTACTGCTTGTGCCTTAAGTGCTTCTAAAGGAGAATTTGGTCCAATTTCGTATGGCAAAACACCTGCCAAATAATCATCAAACTCAATTTTTTGAACTAATGTCCAAGTTCCATATAAATCTTTTAATAAATAAAAATTTTTGCCAAAATTGACACCATTTATTGTTATGTCATCTTGAGCAGTAATATATATAGGTCCTTCGAGTTTCATAAGACTATATTCACTTCTAAGAACAGGAGTAATTTGAAAATTATTTATTTTTCGAGAAATCTTATTTTTTAATTTAAACTCTGGCAGATCATCCTCAAATGGAATCCATACTTCCCAATTTTTAGGGTAAGCAACAGTCGTATCAAATCCTTTATCTTTAAGTTTCTCTGCTTGTTTTTTTGCTGATTCATAGCTAGCAAAAGGACCAAAAACAATTCTTTCGATTGTTTTTGGATTTTTGATAGGTATATCCACCCAACTAATATTAATCTCTTTTGATTTATGTTTAATACCGTTGGACGATATCAGATTTAAAAAACCTTTATCAGTGGTAAAGTTTATATTCTGTTTTTTTGAAAAACTGTCATTCTCCCCACCTAAATATTGCTTTAAACCAATTAAAAAATTTCCTTTTTTGATTTCTGTATTGGTATGAACATTTAGTAATTCTTCTCCTTTTACATTCGAAGTAAATTTAGTGTTTATTAATAAAAGAGAAATACATCCTAAAAACAAGTTGAAAAAGGCAAATTTAAGTTTCATAAGTTAGAACTTTCTTAATCAATTAAAAACTTTAATTTGCACCAATGCGTATAAAGGTTTAGATTATCCTAATTAAACACATTTGACTTAAATGTCTAAACTAAAAACTCGTAAATCAGCTGCCAAAAGATTTAAAATTACTGCGACGGGTAAATTCATGAGAAGAAGAGCTTTCCATAATCATTTACTTGATCATAAAAGCTCAAAATTAAAAAGACATCTATCAACAAAAGCCGTAGTTGATGAAAGAGATGCTGATAATGTAAGATTAATGATTCCATACGCATAAATCTTTAACCAATTTTTATTAGATATTCATGGCACGCGTAAAAAGAGGCAACATAGCCAGAAAAAGAAGAAACAAAATCTTAAATCTTGCAAAAGGTTTTAGAGGCGGCAACAAAAATCTTTTCAGAACAGCAAATCAAAGAGTTATGAAAGCTCTTTGTAATGCTTATAGGGATAGAAGAAGAAGAAAAAGAGATTTTAGAAGACTTTGGATTTCTAGAATTAACGCATCTGCCAGGATAAATGGAACAAACTACAGCAAGTTGATCAATGGCATGAAAAATTCAGAAATTATTATTAATAGAAAAATGCTTGCTCAATTAGCCTTAAACGATCCTAAGTGTTTTGAAAAAATTGTTTCTTCCGTTAGTAAGTAGAAAAAAGCATATAATCTAGAAAACTTAATATAAATAATGGAAATATCTTCCTTTCAATCTTATTTAATAATTCTTTTTGTTGTAATAATAATAATTTCTATTTTTGTATTCAGACAATTCCTAAAAACAAGAAGTGATGAATTAGATTTAGTAAAATTCGAGCAGAAAGGTTTAGATTCTCTCACCCAAGCTACAGAATTATATGAATTTGGGTCTATTCAGATAAAAAAAAGATTATATTCTGAAGCAACTAAAACTTTTTTAAAAGCAATTGAAAATTATGAAAATGAACCTGATGAAGCCAAAGCGATAATAAACAATGCTTTAGGATTTTCTTATGCCGCTCAAAATGAATTTAAGAAAGCAATTAAACACTATAATTCTGCAATAAAATCACTCCCAGAATATCCTATAGCTCTAAATAACCTCGCATCAGCACAACAGCGTTTACTTGAATACGACTTGGCATATGCAACTTATCAAAAGGTTTTGGTGATAGATCCAAAAAACAAAACAGCAATTAAAAAAAGTAAGGAGTTAGAAAAAAGAAACAATTATAAACCTTATAAAGGTATTAAAGATAAGGGATTTTAAATATGGAAAATGATTCTTCTTTACTAATTGGTGGAAAACAATTTTCCAGTAGATTAATGGTAGGCACTGGCAAATACAAATCTTCTCAAGATATGGTAGAAAGTTTGTCAAATTCTGAAACGGAAATTATAACCGTCGCTATTAGAAGAATTAAAAATGATCAAACCGGAGAAAATTTACTCGAAAAGATAAACTGGAAAAAATACTGGATGCTTCCTAATACAGCTGGTTGTATAAATTCCGATGAGGCAGTGAGAATAGCAATTTTGGGTAGAGAACTTGCTAAATTATCTGGTCAAGAAGAAAATAATTTTGTAAAGTTAGAAGTTATTCCTGACAAAAAGTATTTGCTACCAGATCCAATAGAAACCATTAAAGCGGCCGAAATTTTAATAAAAAAGGGTTTTGATGTACTTCCCTATATCAATGCAGATCCTATTCTTGCAAAAAGACTAGAAGAAATAGGTTGTGCAACAGTAATGCCATTGGGATCGCCAATAGGCTCCGGGCAAGGTTTATTAAATTTATCAAACATAAGGATAATCATTGAGAATGCAAAAGTGCCAGTAATAATTGACGCAGGAATTGGGGTACCTAGTGAAGCTTCTCAAGCTATGGAAATTGGAGCTGATGGTGTGTTGATCAATAGTGCAATTGCACAAGCTGAAAATCCTGCTCTAATGGCTCAAGCGATAAATTATGGTGTGAAAGCTGGCAGGCAAGCTTTTCTGGCAGGAAGAATTAAGAAACAAGACTTTGCAGTAGCAAGTTCACCTGAAATAAACATATCTATCTAATTCTCTTTATTGAGAAAAGTTTAAAAAGAAAATAAAAACTTATTATTTGATTAATAGTAATTAAGAAAGAAGATTTGAAACTATTTTCAATGTTTTTTCGCAAATTGGAAGCACACTGTAGTAATTTAATAAATATATTATGAATCTATTAATTCTGGAGTCCTGAGTGAAAGTTATTGTTCTAGGTGGAGATGGTTTTTGCGGTTGGCCTTGTGCGGTGAATTTAGCAGAGCAAAATCATGATGTAATTATTGTCGACAATTTAAGTCGTAGAAAAATTGATATTGATCTAGAGGTAGAATCTTTAACTCCAATTGCTTCGATAACAGAACGACTTTCTGCATGGGAAGAAATTGGAGGTAAGCCTATGAGATTTCTTAACATGGATATCTCTAAACAATATCAAAAATTACTCGATTTGCTAATTGATGAAAAGCCAGATTCTGTGATCCATTTTGCAGAACAAAGAGCAGCCCCTTACTCGATGAAATCTAGTTTTACCAAAAGATATACAGTAGATAATAATGTTAATGGCACCCATAACCTTCTTGCTGCAATAGTAGAAAGTAATTTAGATATCCATGTTGTACATTTAGGAACAATGGGAGTTTACGGATATGGATCACATAGGGGGGCAACAATTCCAGAAGGTTATCTAAAAGTTGAAGTTCCACAACCAGATGGAAGCCGCTTTGAAGAAGAAATATTACACCCAGCAAGTCCAGGTAGTGTTTACCATATGACTAAAACTTTAGATCAATTATTATTTCTTTACTACAACAAAAATGATCTTGTAAGGATTACTGATCTACATCAAGGTATTGTTTGGGGAACAAATACAAACGCAACTTTAAAAGATCCAAGATTAACAAACCGATTTGACTATGACGGTGATTATGGAACTGTTCTAAACAGATTTCTTATGCAAGCTGCAATTGGATATCCATTAAGCGTTCATGGAACAGGAGGACAAACAAGAGCTTTTATACACATAAAAGACTCTGTAAAATGTGTGCAACTTGCTCTTGAAAATCCTCCAAAACCTGGGGAGAGAGTTAAAATCTTTAATCAAATGACTGAAAGTCATCAAGTTGGAGAACTAGCTAAAAAAGTTGCGTCTCTGACAGGGGCTGATATCAATTATTTACCAAATCCAAGGAATGAAGCAGTAGAAAATGATCTCATAGTTGATAATAAATGCTTTATAGAATTAGGCTTAAACCCAACGACCCTTGATAATGGTTTATTAGAAGAAGTTGTTGAAGTTGCTAAAAAATACTCCAATAGATGTGATCTTAAACGCATACCTTGTGTTTCATCATGGACTAAAAAACAAGCTGAGGCTATAAAGACTAATTAAAATTCCTGAAATATTTACCTTACGAAAGTGAAAATTGCATTGTTTACTGAAACTTTTTTACCTAAAGTTGACGGCATAGTCACAAGACTGACTAAAACGATTGAATTTTTAATAAAAAATGGTGATGAAGTTATAATTTTTTGCCCGGAGGGGTGTCCCGAATCATATATGGGCGCAACTGTAGTCGGAGTTGCAGCAATGCCATTACCCTTATACCCAGAGTTGAAGCTTGGGTTACCAGGTCCTGCAGTCTCAGATAAGTTAGAAAAATTTAACCCAGATCTGATACATGTTGTTAATCCAGCTGTACTTGGATTAGGTGGCATATGGTTGGCGAAAACTAATAATATTCCTTTGATTGCCAGTTACCATACTCATCTTCCGAAATATCTAGAACATTACGGTATGGGTATGTTAGAACCACTTTTGTGGGAATTACTTAAAGCAGCACATAATCAAGCCTTGTTAAATTTATGTACATCAACCGCTATGGTAAATGAGTTAAAAGATAAAGGCATTCAAAGGACAGCTCTATGGCAAAGGGGAGTAGATACGTATAGTTTCCGACCAGATTTGAGAAGTGAGAAAATGAGAAAAAAATTATTTGGGGAATATAACGACGCTAATTACTTATTGATTTATGTAGGAAGATTATCAGCGGAAAAACAAATTGAGAGAATTAAACCAGTCTTAGAAAGTATCCCCAATGCTTGCCTAGCACTTGTAGGTGACGGACCATATAGAAACCAGCTTGAAAAAATCTTCGAAAATACAAAGACTAATTTCATAGGATACTTATCTGGCGATGAACTTGCTAGCGCCTATGCCTCTGGAGATATATTTTTATTTCCATCTAGTACAGAAACTCTTGGGTTAGTTTTACTAGAAGCAATGGCAGCAGGATGTCCCGTTATTGGAGCCAACAAGGGGGGAATTCCAGATATTATTAGCGATGGGATTAATGGTTGTTTATATGATCCTGATGAAAAAGATAATGGGGAACAAAGTTTGATTGAAGCGACAAAAAAAATTCTAGAGAATGAAGATAAAAGAGAAGTTATGAGAAAAGAGGCGCGAAACGAAGCAGAAAAATGGGATTGGAATCAAGCAACACTACAACTGCAAAATTATTATGCAGATACTCTCAAAGAAATAGATTAAAGTTATTCTTAATTATGCTACGTGTGGAGGGGTGGGATTATTATACGAACTTAAAGGAAGTATTAGAGTAGCGATATTTTGATTCTTTTCAGGCCTTTTTTTCTTTGAAAATTTCTTACCAAAGGGTACTCTTATAACATTAGTTCCCTCAATGGAACAAATCTTTGAGTTATCACCTGAAAAATTATTGACAAAATTTGGTAAATCTAAGTTTTTAACTGGCAAGTTCTTAACATTACCAGATTTAAAATCTTTGGTCATAGCTTCAAATACCCCAAAAAAATTTGATGCTCGATTATTTTAATAAAAAAATTTAAAAAAATTCTATAAGAAAATATTAAATTTTTATTCTCACTGATAATAACTTAGTAAATATAAGAACGCTAGTCCTTTAAGCACATTTTTTTTCTTCGAAAGTCTCGCCTTGATTTACATTACAAGAACAAATTAAATTGCGATCGCCATATGCATTATTGATCCTAGAAACTGAAGACCAAAACTTAATAGAAGTTGGAGTTTTATAAGGAAAAGAAGCTTTTTCTTTTGAATAAGGATAATGCCAATTATCAGCAATTAACTCTTTCAGCGTATGAGGAGCGTTACTTATTACATTATTATTCTTTAATGCAACATTTTTTTCTATTTCGCTGATTTCTTCTCCAATCAATAGCATAGCCTCGCAAAATCTATCCAATTCAACCAAACTTTCACTTTCAGTAGGCTCTATCATTATCGTCTCTGGAACAGGCCAACTTATAGTTGGGGCATGAAAACTATAATCTATTAATCGTTTAGCTAAATCATTCACACTCAAACCAGTTTTGGATTTTAAATCCCTAAAATCTAAAATACATTCATGTGCGACAAAATTATTTTTTCCTTTATAAAGAATCTTGAATTTATGCTTTAAAGAATGCGCAATATAATTTGCAGATAAAATTGCATGCGCAGTTGCTTTCCTTAAACCACTAAGACCAGCCATTTTTATATACATCCAACTTATTGGAAGAATACTTGCACTCCCATGCTTGGCAGAAGATACGTAATTGGAACTAATAGATAAATTATTATCCATTAAAGAATGAGTAGGAAGAAATGGGCTTAAAGTTTCTGATGCAGCAACTGGACCTACTCCTGGACCACCACCTCCATGTGGAATGCAGAATGTTTTATGTAAATTCAAATGACAAACATCAACACCATAATTCCCCGGCTTACATAATCCAACCTGAGCGTTCAAATTTGCTCCATCTAAATAGACAAATCCTCCCACAGAGTGAATTAAATCACATATCTTTCTGATCTGTAATTCAAAAACTCCATGAGTAGAGGGATAAGTCAACATAAGAGCCCCTATTTGGTTATCAAATTTATTGACCTTGATTGACAAATCTTGAAAATCAATATTTCCTTCTTCATCACATTCAACAGTTAACACGTCAAAACCAGCCATAACTGCACTAGCAGGATTTGTTCCATGAGCACTTTTTGGAATTAAACATTTTTTTCTTAACAGTTCACCTTTTGATTCAAAATAAGAATTTATTGCCAATAAACCTGCAAACTCTCCTTGAGATCCTGCATTTGGTTGAAAAGAAACTGATTTTAAACCAACAATCTCACTAATCCATTTTTCTAGGTCAGAAATAATTTTTGAATAGCCTTTAGTTTGACAAGGTGGGGAAAAAGGATGAATGGAAGATAAATTAGCCCAAGAGACTGGATTTAACTCTGCTGCAGAATTTAACTTCATGGTACAGCTTCCCAATGGGATCATCCCATCTACCAGAGAAAAATCTTTTTCTGCAAGTCGGAATATATATCTCATTAATTCAGTTTCACTTTGGTAATTTGTGAATATATCTTGCTGCATCCATGCACCGGATCTCAACGCTAAACTTTCAAGATGAAATTCTTTATCGTATTTTATATGCTCTAAATCTTCTTCTTTTTCTATAAGGTTTGATATGAAAGACAAAATATCTTTTATTTCTTTTTCATTACTAAGCTCATCTAAAGAGATCCCAAAGCCAGTTGAATTTTCAATAGTTGATCCCAAGGGCAAAATTCTTAAGTTATAGCCATTTTTTAATGCTTCATTATGGATCCTCTGGGAGTGCTCAGAATAAACATCAACACTATCAAATCTAATCCCATCAGGAATATCAAAACCTAAAGCAGCTAAACTTGATTCTAAATTTATTCTCAACTCAACTAATCTCTTAGCAATTTGCGTTAATCCAGAAGGTCCATGATAAATAGCATAAAAAGAAGAAATTATGGCTAACAAAGATTGAGCAGTACAAATATTACTAGTGGCCTTTTCCCTTCTAATATGTTGCTCTCTTGTTTGCAATGCTAGTCTTAGTGACTTTTCTCCATTTTTAGATAGAGTTTGCCCAACTATTCTTCCGGGTATCAGCCTTTTATATTTTTCGCTACAGGCAAAATATGCTGCATGGGGGCCACCAAAACCCATTGGAACTCCAAATCTTTGCATACTCCCCACTGCTACATCAACACCAAATTCAGAAATTGGTTTAATCAAAACTTGTGCTAGTGGATCAATACATGACGTAACAATAATTTCTGATCTATGTGCTTGGGATATTAAGAATGTAGGATCATATAATTGACCATTTTTACCGGGTAATTGCAACAACATTCCAAAAACATCATCATGCTTAGGAAGGTTGCTTTGAGTAAAGCGTTTTAAGGATATTCCCAAAGGTTTTGCTCTGGTTTGTAGAACATTAAAAGTATGATCAAAAACATTTGACTCCACTAAGTACACATTTGAAGATTTATTTTTTCTTGCGGAAAAACTCATGGCCATGGCTTCTGCTGCAGCAGTACCCTCATCCAATAAAGATGCATTAGCGACAGGGAATCCTGTTAGTTCACAAACAATAGTCTGAAAATTAAATAGAGCTTCTAATCTTCCTTGTGCAATTTCTGCTTGATATGGAGTATAAGACGTGTACCACCTTGGATTTTCAAGAACATGTCTTTGGATTACTTTAGGCATATGATTGTCGTAATAACCTAGGCCTATAAGTGATCTCATTTTAGTATTTTTATTCGCAATCTCTTCTAATTCGTTTAAAGCCTCAATTTCTGAACAACCTTGGGGTAATATTTCTGAAAATTTATCTTTAAGCTGAATATCTTTCGGAATAACTTGATTTATAAATTGATCAATATTATTAAAACCAAGCTTGTTCAGCATAATTCTTTCATCATTATCTCCTAACCCAAGATGCCTATCTATAAACAAATCAGACCCAAATTTGGATGTCATATTAAAATATTTTTCTTTAAAATAGCTCTTTTTAAAAAGTTTGCCTTATTTTGGTACAACCTTTGATTGATATTCCTCAGAAGTCATCAAATCAGCAATTGATGTTTTTGATTTTGGTTTCAAAATGACTAACCAACCGTCTCCAATCGGATCATTCTGTAAAAGCTCAGGATTCTCAATAACACTTTCATTTACAGATACTATTTCCCCTGAAAAAGGCAGATAGACTTCCTCTACGGCCTTCACTGATTCTATTGTTCCAAAAGTCTCGCCTTTCTCTAAAGTCGCCCCTTCATCAGCTAGTTCAACAAAAACAATATCTCCTAATTGATCTATAGCAAATTCACTAACTCCAATTTTTAATAATCCATTTTCTTCCAAGACATATTCATGAGTATCAGCATAGTTGAGGTTGTCTGGAAACTTGTAAGACATGATTAAGTAGATAAAGGAGGTAGAGAATCCTTTGAAATTAATTTTTCCTCTAATAATTCAGATAATAATCGAATTAATGCAATTTTGATGTGAGCTATGTTAGAACCACCTTGAACAAAAATATTGTAAGGATCTCTTAAAGGGGCATCAGCAGAAAATTCACTTGTACTACCTTCAATAAAGGTACCTCCTGCCATTAATAATTTTGAATCATATCCATCCATTGATGATGGAACAACATTCAGAAAAGAATCTACTGGTGAAGAATTTTGAAAAGATTGACAAACTTTTTGAACCAAATCAGGATTATTCAATCTTACTGACTGAATAAGATCAGATCTATAAGTTGCTGGCTCTGGTAAAACCTTAAATCCCAAATTTTTAAAGACTGCTGCAACCATATCAGCACCTTTTAGTGATTCGTGAACAATTTGTGGTGCCAAAAACAAACCCTGCAAAATTAATCTTCCTAGTCCAAAATTTATTCCTGCAGAAGAGCCAATGCCTGGTGAGGTTAATCTAGAACATGCCATCTCAACCAACTCTGCATCACCTGCAACGTAACCACCAGTAGGAACGATTGTTCCTCCCAAATTTTTAATCAATGATCCAGCAATTACATTTGCCCCTTTAGAAATTGGTTCACTATCTTCAACAAGCTCCCCATAACAGTTATCAACAAAACATATACAATTAGGATCGAGAGAATGAATAAGACTACAAATTTTCTCTATTTGATGATTCGTAAGAGACTTTCTCCAACTATATCCACAACTTTTTTGTATGAATACTAATTTGTATGAATTTTCTTCAAAAGAATGAACAATTTTTTCTTCAAAAGAATCAAAATTATCGCAGATATTTATTTGCTTATATTCAATGTCAAAATCTTTAAGTGAGCCTTTTCCTCCTCCCCTTATTCCAATGACTTCTTCTAACGTGTCATATGGTTGTCCTGTAAGAGATAACATTACATCTCCAGGTCGAAGAATTCCAAATAAGACAGAACTTATTGCGTGCGTTCCACTTACAAATTGCATCCTCACAGCAGCCTTTTCAGCAAGAAACAATCTTGCAAAAACCGCATCAATTTTTTCTCTAGATATATCATCATGACCACTACCAGAAGATTGATTGAAATGACTAGTAGAAACTTTTTCTTCCTTAAAAATTGTCAAAATATTTTCTAATTTCTGGAAAACCTGATTGGACCTTTCTTGGAAAACTTTATTTAAACTCTCTTCGACAGAAAGAACCGCGTTTTCAGCCAGTTTTAAGTTATCGTCAAGAGTCATTTATTATGAAAATTCATGTTATTTTTCAGAAGCTAAATTTCTTAATTCTGCAAGGAAAGCATTAGGTCCCCTTCCCTGAAAATAAGAAAGTTTTTTTGAAGCCTCATATAAATCAAGAAGTTCTCCATCTAATTCTTCTGCCGTATAATCTCTAATTCCTGCAATTACCTCAGCAAACCGTTCTCTACGGGCAGATTTATTGACAACATAGGCATCCATTACCTGCATTTTACATGATCTCCAAGCTTTATTCTGACAAAAATGCACAGAAAGAGCATCACTTAAAGCAGAAGCTTCTTCATCTTCTATGTACCAGTCAAAAGATGAAGGTAAAGGTTTTAATCCTGAAAATATCTCGAATAACTCCCCGGCCGACAATGGATTACCAAAATCATTTTTTAGGGGTAATGCAGACTCTTCCAAAGATTTCCATAACTCTGGGTAATCACTTTCAAAACGATCCCTGATTTTTTCAATACCTTGATCAAGAATCGTATTAACTTGAGCTAAAGCAAGAAAAACTTCAGGACCTGGCGAAGATAACTTCCCATTCCTAAGATTAGAAATTTGCGAATTATGAACTCTACCTAAATCAAGAACTTCTGAAAGTAATGGCAATACTCTGTGGGACCAACCATTTCTTTCATGCCAGAGGTGTATCAAGTGAGCCATAGCCCTCCGACCTCTAGATAATTTATCGCGATATCCTAGACTCACAGATAATTAAACTTATCAATAGTATAGTATGATAATATTACATATCGGTAATTTTGAAAATAGTATTTCAATATCATGAATTCAGTAATTTTCCAAGAAACAGCAAAATTAAAAAAACCCGTTCCAGCTGAAAAAGTTATAGAACTCTCAGAAAAATTACTGGAACCTTCCACACATTCAAAAAGATATCCTCCAAGACTACATAAAACATGGGGAACAATTATTTTTATGGTTGCAATTCATATTCTTTCTCTTGTAGCTATACAACCAAAATTTTGGAGTCTACCTGCAGTCACTTCATTATTATTTTTTTACTGGGTAACTGCTTGTTTAGGAGTCACCCTTGGATATCACAGATTATTATCACACAGATCGTTCATTGTACCAAGATGGTTAGAAAGATTTTTTGCTACCTGTGGCGCAATAAGTTGCCAGCATGGACCAATAGATTGGGTAGGTTTACATAGGCATCACCACTCTTTTTCAGATACTGAAGTAGATCATCACAATAGTAAAAAGGGATTTTGGTGGAGTCATATGGGTTGGATGTTTAAAGACGTAGAAGCACTAAAAGCTGTTCCAAAACTAAGTGCAGATTTAATCAAGGATCCATACTATAGATTTTTAAATAAATATTTTTTACTCCTACAAATTCCTATTGGACTATCATTGTATGCAATAGGTGAAGAATTAGGAGTTGGAGGATGGGCTCTAGTCCTTTGGGGAATTCCATTGAGGCTTGTGGTTGTTTATCATATAACTTGGTTAGTCAACTCCGCGACGCATTGTTGGGGTAAAGCACCATTTGAAAGTGGTGATTCATCTAAAAACAATGCATGGGTTGCTGCATTAACTTTTGGAGAAGGCTGGCATAATAACCATCATGCATTTCCCAATTCGGCAAAACAAGGATTATTTAAAGGTCAGATAGACATAACATGGGAACATATTAAGATTCTTGCGAAATTTGGTTTTGCAAAAAAAGTAAAGTTACCCTCTAGGTCTTATTATTAACTATATTGTTCAATATTTTCATGGCTAAAAGAGTACAAGTCGCATTAACTGAATCAATCGCATCACTAGGTAAAGAAGGAGATCTAGTTGATGTAGCACCAGGATATGCAAGAAATTTTCTATTACCTTATGGCAAGGCAATGAATGTAACACCAGCAGTCCTTAAACAAATTGAGAGGAAGAAAGAAAAAGAAAAAATCGCTGCTGATAAATTAAAGCAAGAAGCTTTAGATTTCCAAACTGCATTATCTACAATAGGTAGGTTTACTATCAAAAAACAGGTTGGAGAAGATGGTGTCCTTTTTGGAACGGTTACCAATGGGGATGTTGCCGAAGCGATAGAAGCGGCAACTAAAAAAGAAATTGATAGAAGAAACATTACTGTTCCTGATATTCATAATTTAGGTTCCTTTATTGCAAAAATAAAATTACATCCAGAAGTAAATGCAGAAGTAAATATTGAAGTAACAAGTTAATCAATTTGTTGCATTATTTTGAAAAGTAGCCAGAGTATATATCTAAGCAATTAAAGATATGGTTTCCGTACCTTTTCCAAATAATGGGAAAAATAAAAACTTTAAAAAGGATTTTAATACTGAAAACTCTGGATTAGTACCTCCTCAAAATGTTCAAGCAGAGGAAGCTGTTCTTGGGGGCATACTTCTTGATCCAGACGCGATCGGAAGAATTGCAGACTTAATTAAACCTGAAGCTTTTTATATAAATGCCCATCAAGAGATTTATAAAACAGCATTAATGTTGCATACCCAGGGTAAACCAACTGATTTAACGTCAATGAGTGCTTGGTTAGCAGATAATGGATCACTAGAAAAAATTGGAGGAAACAGCAAACTGGTAGAACTAGTTGAAAATGTTTCCTCTACAGCTTCCATAGAACAAGTTGCTAATTTAATTAACGACAAATTCATGAGAAGGCAACTTATCAGATCTGGGAATGAAGTGGTTCAACTAGGTTTTGATCAAACTCAAGATACTAATGAAGTTCTAGATAAAGCAGAGCAAAAAATATTTGAAATCAGCCAAGAAAAACCTTCAAAAGGCCTGACTCAAGCAGCTGAAATCCTTACAAGTACTTTCAATGAAATAGAGTCAAGATCATTAGGTACTTCAGTAGCTGGTATTCCAGTTAATTTCTACGACCTTGATGGGATGACTCAAGGTTTTCAAAGAAGTGATTTAATAATTGTTGCTGGAAGACCTTCAATGGGGAAAACTTCAATAGTTCTTAATATGGCAAATAATGTTGCACAATCGCAAGATTTACCTGTGTGTGTATTTAGTCTTGAAATGAGTAAAGAACAATTGACATATAGATTGCTCTCTATGGAAGTTGGAATCGAGAGTGGCAGGCTAAGAACAGGAAGATTACAACAAGATGAATGGCCATTACTCGGAGAAGGTATCAATTCATTAGGTCAATTACCAATATTTATAGATGACAAACCTAACTTAAGTGTTTTAGAGATGAGATCTCTGTGCAGAAGATTAATAGCTGAACAAAAAAAAGAACTTGGATTAATTGTGATTGATTACCTGCAGTTGATGGAAGGATCAACCCCTGATAATAGAGTGCAAGAACTTTCTCGGATAACAAGAGGTCTCAAAAGCATGGCCAGAGAATTAAATGTACCAGTAGTAGCTTTATCTCAGCTTAGTAGAGGGGTAGAGTCTAGAACAAATAAGAGACCAATGTTAAGCGATTTAAGAGAATCAGGATCTATTGAACAAGACGCAGATTTAGTATTAATGATTTACAGAGACGAATACTACAATCCAGAGACTGAAGATAAAGGAATTACAGAAATCATTGTCACTAAACATAGAAATGGACCCGTTGGAACTGTTAAATTATTATTTGAACCTCAATTTACGAGATTTAGGAATTTAGCTAATTAAATCGATCCTAAAATGCAATATCAACACTCAACAAATGAATCTTTTGATATCATCGTTATTGGTGGAGGACATGCAGGATGCGAAGCCGCTATAACAACAGCAAAATTAGGATTTTCTACAGCCTTATTTACAATCAATTTAGATAGGATTGCATGGCAACCTTGCAACCCTGCTGTTGGCGGCCCGGCAAAAAGTCAGTTGGTACATGAAGTTGATGCATTAGGTGGAATTATTGGTAAATTAGCTGATGAGACAGCTATACAAAAAAGAATATTAAATGCAAGTAGAGGTCCAGCTGTATGGGCATTAAGAGCTCAGACAGATAAAAGAGAATACTCAAAAAAGATGATTGAAATACTTCAAAATACAGATAATTTATCATTAAAAGAAGCAATGATTACTGAACTAGATATCGGAAAAACTGAAGAAATTGGATTGAACTCAAAAAAAATCGTAAAAAAAAGAATAAAGGGTGTAAGGACTTTCTTTGGTAGTTATTATTCAACAAGATCAGTTATCATCACAGCTGGTACGTTCTTAGAAGGAAGAATATGGATAGGAAATAAATCAATGTCAGCTGGTAGATCGGGCGAACAAGCAGCAAAAGGTCTTACTCAAAATTTACACGAAATTGGTATCAAAACAGAACGTTTAAAAACAGGAACTCCAGCAAGAGTTGATAAAAGAAGTATCATTTTTGATGAATTAGATATTCAACCAAGTACTGCAGCAGATAAATATTTTTCGTTTGATCCAAATATCAAAAATAATATGCCCCAAGTTAGTTGTCATATTACAAGAACAACTACTAAAACACATCAACTAATTCGAGACAATTTACATTTAACTCCCATTTACGGTGGTTTTATTGATAGTAAGGGGCCAAGATATTGTCCATCAATTGAAGATAAAATCGTTAAATTTGCTGATAAAGAATCACATCAAATTTTCTTAGAACCAGAAGGAATTAATACCCCTGAAATTTATGTTCAAGGGTTCTCTACAGGTTTACCTGAAAATATTCAATTAGAACTTCTAAGAACCTTACCTGGATTAAATGAATGTAAAATGTTGCGACCAGCTTATGCTGTCGAGTATGACTATATACCTGCAACACAACTCCAAACATCACTCGAAACGAAAGAAATTGAATATTTATTTAGCGCTGGACAAATTAATGGAACTACTGGGTATGAAGAAGCAGCAGCACAAGGATTAGTAGCAGGAGTCAATGCGACAAGAAAACTAAACAAAAAAGATCCAATAATCTTCACTAGAGAAAGCAGCTATATAGGAACAATGATCAATGATTTAATTACCAAAGATCTCAAAGAACCATATAGAGTTCTTACTAGTAGGAGTGAATACAGGTTAACCCTTAGAGGAGATAATGCAGATAGACGATTAACCCCATTAGGTTATGAAATAGGGCTAATTGATGAGAAAAGATGGTCGGTCTATCAAGAAAAAATGAAACTCCTTGAAGAAGAGAAATTAAGATTAAAAAACACTCGTTTAAAAAACACGGACGAAATATCAAAAAAACTAGAATTAGACACTGGATCAAAAATCAAAGGCTCAACAACTTTGAAAGAACTCTTAAAAAGACCAAACTTTCATTATTCAGATTTAATTAAATATGATTTAACTGAAAAAAATATAGCTTCTTCAATACAAGAAGGGGTTGAAATAGATATCAAATACGAGGGTTATCTTAAAAGACAAAAAAACAACATTGAACAAATAAATCGTCAAAGCTGTAAATCTCTGCCTCAAGAAATTAATTATGAAAAGATAGATACATTATCTTTAGAAGCTAGAGAAAATTTGAATAAGATAAAGCCAAAAAATTTTGGTGATGCTTCAAAAATTCCTGGGGTTAGCAAAGCTGATTTAACTGCTTTACTTGTTTGGCTAAAAATAAGAGAAATAAAGAAAGAAAAAACAAATATTTTTGTCGAAAAAAAGTTATCATCTTAAAAGAAATTCCACAGAGCACTGAATAATAAACTTTTTAACTCACCAAAAATTTTATGGGAAGAAAAAGCCTCTACTTTTTTAGTGAAAAATTCATTACCAAAAATATCCGGTCCATGGAAATTAATGCTGCTTGGGGATGGAAGCCCCACCAGGCATCTACAGCTTTTAACTAATCAAGAGACAAAAATTAAACTAATTTCAATGCAAGTAGATCCTCTATTCATTAAAGAGGGTCCTAAAGAATTAAATCAGTTGAATGGACCTTTAATAAGAAGACAAGTATGGATTAAAAACAATAATAAAAACTTAGCATGGGCTGAAAGTTGGTGGAATGCAGAAGAAGTGAATGAAAATTTAAAAGCTAAAGAGGAACCAATTTGGAAGAATTTGACACAAGATAGATCAGAATTATTTAGAGAAGTTGATCGAATTTCGCTTGTTAATTCAAATTGGCTAGAAGATCAATTTTGTTTTAAAGGCCCATTCTGGTCAAGAAATTATAGATTTTTTCGAGACAAAAAGCCACTAACGATTATTAGAGAAGTATTCAACCCTTATTTAGAAAATTTAATAGGTTATTCAGGAATTAAAGAATTTACGAAATTATACTCTTCTCCTTCTTGATCTAGGAAGATTTCTTGATTTTGATTGACCTCGTTGGTTTAATTCATTTCGTTGAATATCATTTTCTTTTTCTGAAGCTCTTTGCCATCTTTCAACTTTCAAATCCATTTCATCTGGCCAATCTTCATCTTTACTTTTAATACCATAAGGTAATTTTTTTTGATCATTTGTCTGCAAATTTTTTGGTTGCCTTAAAGATATTGCTTCTAAAGGTCTTTTTGAATACGTTTTAGTAGATTCATAAGAATTTGATTCTCTAGTAAATGTCTTAATATCACTGTTATCATCATAAAAGTTATTATCATTCCAATCATCATTTTCTTCATCAAAAAATAAATCCACTTTTTCAGATACCCATCTTCCTACTTTTTTAACACTCTTACTTGTTATTCCTTGAAAATCTGAGTTCCTTCTTTTACCTGGCCTAGAACCAGATACTCCATCAACGAATTGTCTGCCAGTTTCAAAAATTTTATCAACTTGCTTATCAACAATATTTCTATCAAAACTATTTTTAAGATTTCTAATTCTCCTTGAATCCATAAATTATTATGCTTTTTAAAATATAAAGTACATTAAAAAATAAATAATTCCAAATATAGAAACAAAAACACATCTTATTATTTCTAATCAAACAAAATTAAACACTTTTTATTCCATGATCCATTAAAGAAATTTATACAACATTTTTTGCAGGCAATGTTCTTTATTCTTTTTCTATAAAAAAATTTCTCACCACAATTTTTACAAGTTCCTATATATTTTAATTCTCTTCTTTCTATAGGAAATGAGTGCCTTACAGCAATTTGAAAATTCTTCTCTTTCTCATTAATTTCATGCATCTTTTCTAAGAAATTTGGACCATGAATCTCATTTTTCTTTAATATCCTATCTACCCATGCATGAATCATTTCATGACATAACGTACTGTTTATTTCATTAGTGGATAATTTACTCAAGATAGGTTTCGATAAGATAATTTCAGAATCTACAAGACCATTAATTCGTTTTCTTTTATAAAAACCAGCAGTAGTTTTTAATCTATTATCACTCCATTTAACTTTTACTAAAGCTTGATTATTGACCGTTAAAGAATTTGCAAAATATTGACTATTAAATCTATGAAATAAGGGTAAAAGAGGAATTAAAGGCATTATGGATTAAAATTAGTATTATTTTGACAAAAAAAGTCATCAAAAACGATTTCTTTTCTTAAAGTAATAAAAAACTCAAATTAACATGGATGCAACACTAGTTAAAGATATCGGTATTAAAGCATTATTAGTTGGCGGAGCAGTACTAGTTTCTTTTTGGACTTTTAATGCAGTAAAATTAGTTTTAAGCGCTAGAGGAATTAATCCATTAGTAAGAAAGTTTTTTGATCAAATAGCTGCTGGCAGAATTGATGCTGCTTATGGTTTGACTACAAAAACTTATAAAACACATGTTAAACGCCAAGATTTTCTAAAATTTTTAGCTAGTTTAAACCTCAATAAATACAGAAATTTAAAATCAGGAAGACCTAGAGTCCAAGAAGATCAAATCATAATAACTTTGAATTTAAAATCAGAAGACAAACAAGATGAGCTTCCATTAGATTTTACTTTCTCAAAAACTGACAATGATTGGAAAATAGACAGAATATCTAAAGTGAATTAAAAAATTTTGTGAGGCAAAAAAATTGTTTAAAGAAGAAATAATACATCAATTAGAATTACACCCAAGTAGATTAGATAAAGAAAAAATCATTTTAGAAGCAATGGAAGAAGGTCTAGATGATTTTTTTGAAGGTATTCGAATGGCACTTGATCCATTGGTAACTTTTGGTGTAAAAATTGTTCCTGAGAAAGAGACTGAAAAAAGTCAAAATTTTTTATGGGAAGATTTTAGAAAATTAGCCAATAAGCTTATTCAAAGAGAACTTACTGGTCACGCTGCTCGCGATGCAATTCTTACCGCTATGGAATCTGCAACAAAAGAAGAATGGAATGGATTTTATAGACGAGTTTTAATTAAAGATCTTAGATGTGGTGTATCGGAAAAAACAATCAACAAAATAGCAAAGAAATTTCCCAAATATTCCATTCCTATTTTTTCTTGTCCTTTAGCTCATGACAGTGCAAATCATGAAAAAAAAATGATAGGAAAAAAGCAAATTGAAATCAAATTAGATGGTGTACGCGTCTTAACTATTATTAGACAAAACAAAGTAGAAATGTTTTCTCGTAATGGAAAACAATTCCATAATTTTGGTCATATTATCTCCGAAATAGAAAACGTCTTAAAAGATAACCCAGCACCTTATGACTTAGTGCTCGATGGTGAAATAATGAGCGCTAACTTTCAAGATTTAATGAAACAGGTACATAGAAAAGATGGCAAAGAAACCAAAGACGCAGTTCTCCACCTATTTGACTTATGTCCTCTTGAAAACTTTCAAAAAGGGAGCTGGAACACTAGTCAAACAAAAAGAAGTTTATTAGTAAAAGAATGGGTATCAAAATATTCTATGCTTCTAAAACATATACAAACACTTGAATGGGAAAATGTAGATCTCGATACTATTGAGGGACAGAAAAGATTTGTAGATCTGAATAAATCTGCCGTAGAAGGTGGATATGAAGGAGTAATGATTAAAGATCCTGATGCTATGTATGAATGTAAAAGAACACACAGTTGGTTAAAAGCAAAACCTTTCATTGAAGTCACTTTAAAAGTTGTATCGGTTGAGGAAGGTACAGGTCGCAATAAAGGTAGACTGGGAGCAATCCTAGTAGAAGGAAAAGATGATGGGGATGAATACAGTCTTAGCTGCGGAAGCGGATTTAGTGATATCCAAAGAGAAGAATATTGGTCAAAACGTAATCATCTAATTGGTCAACTTGTAGAAATCAGAGCTGATGCTAAAACTAAATCCAAAGATGCAGTAGCTTTTAGTCTTAGGTTTCCAAGATTCAAATGCTTTAGAGGATTTAAAGCTGGAGAAAAAATTTAAATTTTAAAAAATATTATTCAACAAAGGAGTCAATGAAAAATATGATTTTTAATTACAAAACTTAAAATCTTAGCTATAAAATATAAGAATAATTTTCAAGATTTTTTGCAAGACTTATGACAAAGAAAACAGTTTTCAACTACATAAAAACACCCTGTGGACAAGCAAAATATATCGAATTAGAAGCTAACAAAACTTTGCTAGGTAAATTTAGACTTTTGTGGTTTATCTTAATTGCATCTATAAGAGATTGGAATATTAAAGACTAAATTCTTAGGATTTTTCAAAATATTCTTTAGAGTATTTAGCTAAAAAATATACAACTAAAGAAGTTGAAACAACACCAATGATGGTCATATATAAATTATTTGGTGATTGTACATTTTTTAAATCCTGAAGACTTTTTGCCAAACTACCTATAGAGCAATACAGAAAAGTTCCAGGAATTATTCCAATAAGACCAAGAGTGAAATCTTTAAACTTAACATTATTCAAACCATAGAAATAATTAAGAATACTGAAAGGAAAGATCGGCGATAATCTCGCTAAAAAAATTAATTTTAGTCCGCCTTTTTCTACTACTTTTTCCATAACACTTAACTTTGGATAACGGCTAAAAAGATTTTTTAGCTTTTTTGCAAAAAAACTTTTTGATACAAAAAAAGCCACTGATGCTCCTATGGAAGCAGAAATAAAAACGATAATTGATCCTAAATATGAGCCATATAAAAAACCTGATAATAAAGATAACCAAGAAGCTGGAAGTATTAATAAAACAATTAAAATATAAATACAAACAAAGGAAAGAATACCAATTCCAGTATTAAAAAAAAACGACAAATTATAAATATTTTCAAGAAATATATTCATTCTTAACTCAAAAGTTCGAGTTTTTTAGTAATTCTCTCCATTTGTACCAAACCTTCGTTTAATTTAAATCTGCATTCCTCAACAATATCTTTTGGAGCCTTATCAACGAAATTTTTATTAGATAATCTCTTATTTAAATTTTCTAACTCAATATTCACCTTTTTTAAATCCTTGTTTAACCTTTCCTTTAATGCATCTAAATTTACAAAATCATGAAAAGGTAAATAAACCTCTAAATCACTAATTATCCCAGAAAAAGATTTTGCTAAATCTTTTTTATTAACTTCATTATTTTTAAAAATAAGTACTTCAGAAGATTTAGATAAAGTTTGAATATCATCAACTAAAATTTTTAAAAAATAAATTAATTCATCATTATCTGAAATTAAGTAAACAGGAACTTTTTCTGATGGCTTGAGGGCTAATTCAGCTCTCAAATTTCTAATCAATCTAATAATTTCAAAGAGTTTTTGGAAGGAGTTATCAAGCTTATTATCAACAAATTTATTTTCTTGGGTTGGCCACTTTTGAAGAGATAATAACGCTTTATTTGGTTTTAGTTGCAGTGCATGCCAAAGTTCTTCAGTAATATGAGGCATAAAAGGATGAATCATTACCAAAATATCATTGAGGACTTTTATTAAAACTTTTTCAGATATTTGTCTATTTTTATTTTCTTTATTATTAAACCTTTGTTTAGCAAATTCTACATACCAGTCACAAAAATCATTCCATGTAAATTCATATAATAGTTTCGCAGATTCTCCCAATTTATATTCTTTCAACAAAGCAGCGACCTTTATATTGACCTGATTCAATTTAGATAAAATCCACTTATCACATAATTCTAAAGAGGTTTCATCATTCTCATTGAGCGAATAATTATTATTGGAAGTTTTATTAATTAATACAAATTTAGTTGCATTCCATAATTTATTTGCAAAATTTCTTGAAGCTTCAACAGTTGAAGATGTATCTTTTTTCCTATCAAAATCAAGCCGAATATCTTGTCCAGCGCCTGCAACTTCTCGGATTAAAGCGAATCGCAAAGCATCGGAACCATATTTATCAATTAAAAGTATTGGATCAATACCATTACCTGAACTTTTACTCATTTTTTTATTATTTTCATCTCGAACTAGACCATGAATATACACATCCTTGAAAGGAATATTACTCGTGAAAGTATTTCCCATCATTGTCATTCTCGCCACCCAAAAGAAAATAATATCGAAACCAGTAACAAGAACACTATTTGGATACCATTTTTTAAAATCCGGATGATTTGTATTTGGCCAACCAAGGGTTGAAAAAGGCCATAAACCACTTGAAAACCAAGTATCTAATACATCTTTATCACGAACTAATTTAATATTTAATCCAAATTTTTTATTAGCTTTGATTAAGGCGTCTTCTTCATTTCTTGCAACTACAAATGGAGTATTTTGTTCTATTGAGTCTTGAGAATCATTTAAAACGTACCATGCTGGTATTTGGTGACCCCACCATAATTGCCTACTGATACACCAATCATTAATATTCTCTAGCCAATCCTTATAAACTTTTTCCCAGCGTGGAGGAATAAATGATGGTTTTTTAGAATCAATTTCATTAAGACATCCTTGAGATATATTATCCATTTTCAAAAACCATTGTGTTGACAATAAAGGTTCAATTGGCACCTTGCCTCTATCAGAAAAAGGAACAGTATGTTTATACTCTTCTATTTTTGTCAAAAGGCCTAAGTTATCCAATTCTTTGATAATTTTCTTTCTAGCCTCATATCTATCTAAATTTTGAAATTTGCCTGCATTTATATTTAAAGTTCCATCTTTGTTCATTACATTAATCTGTTTTAAATTATGCCTTTTCCCTATTGCAAAATCATTTGGATCGTGGGCTGGAGTAACCTTGACACATCCAGTACCAAAATCTTTATCAACATGTGAGTCAGCGATAACAGGTATTTCTCTATTAACGAAAGGAACTTTTACTTTGGCACCAATAAATTCTTTATATCTATCATCATCAGGATTTACTACGACAGCAGTATCACCCAAAAGAGTTTCTGGTCTTGTTGTTGATATCTCTAAGTACTTATCTAAGTGTTCACCACTTTTAGAAAGTAAAGGGTATTTAAAATACCATAAATGACCATTTACTTCTTGCATTTCAACTTCAAGATCACTAACGGCAGATTGAGATTCAGGACACCAATTAACTAAATATTCACCTCTATAAATTAAATTCTTTTTATAAAGAATATTAAAAGCCTCAACAACTGCCTCATTTAATTTTTGATCCAGAGTAAATCTTTCTCTAGTCCAGTCAACTGAATATCCTATCCTTTTTAATTGAGAAACTATTCTGCCACCACTTTGCTCTTTCCAATTCCATGCTCTTTTAAGAAATTCATCTCTTCCAATATCCTCGCTTGTTTTACCTTCGCTTTTTAATTGTTTTTCAAGAATAGTTTGAACAGCTATTGAAGCATGATCAGTTCCTGGTAAACACAAAACATTCTTCCCTAAAAGTCTTTGAAAACGAACTACAACATCTATCAACGCTGTATTAAATGCATGTCCCATATGCAAAGATCCAGTTACATTTGGCGGCGGTATAACAATACAAAAAGGCTCGCCATCATCCTCAGGTTTAGGACTAAACGCTTTTAAGCTTTCCCATTTTTCTTGCCACTTTTTCTCTACTTCAAAAGGTGAATAATTCTTTAAAGGTAATGGATCATTCCTCTCTGTCATATGTAAATTTTCTTTCTAGAATCTTTTTATTTATTTTATCTTGATAGCAGCCAATTAATGAAAATAATATTAGTTTGCAAAAAAGTCACATTAATTCTCCAAAAGTTTGAAGCCAGATCCACAGGAACAACGTTTAGCATTTTTTGGTGTTGAAATAAGAAATCCACCACCGCTCAGATCACCGTAATAATCTAATTTTAAATCTCTCAGTAAATTGAACTTTTTTAAATCCGCATATAAAGTGACTCCTTCTGTTCTTGAAATAGGAGATCCATTACATGTACCTGGCCTTAATTTAATATGCATCCATCCTTCGGAACAATTTTTGTCCTCAACCAAATCAATTGACATTTCTCTAGGGGAACCTCCAAAAGAAGATTGCCTAGATAGTTCTGAAGTAGCGCTTTGACTGATTGAAAGATTGACGATCTCAGTCATTAGAAAAATAATAAATGGGCGATCCAGGGTTCGAACCAGGGACATCCTGCTTGTAAGGCAGGCGCTCTACCGCTGAGCTAATCGCCCTTATAATAGACTATTCTAATGGATGAAGTTGAAATATTTATACTAAGTATTTAAATATTTCATGATTGAGGCAAAATTGAATTAATAAAATTTATCCTATGTCCTCAAACGGTAGATATAACTTGCAAAAGAATTCCGATTTAGAAACTATAGAGAACTTTAAAATTTTAATATCTAATATCAAATCATTAAAAGATAAAACTTGGGGATGCCCATGGCAGAAAATACAGTCTCATGAATCGTTGATCCCATTTTTACATGAAGAAAGTAGTGAATTTATAGATGCGATATACGAAAAAAAGGCAGATAACATTTGTGAAGAGCTAGGAGATCTTTTATTACAAGTAATGCTTCATGCTGAAATCGGTTACGAAAACAAAGAATTTAAACTAAATGATGTTATAAAAAATCTAAACACGAAAATTATTAATAGACATCCATATATTTTCAACAAAAAAGAAAAAGTATCTCTAGAAAAATCGCAGCAGATTTGGGAAAATATTAAAAATTCAGAAAAAGAAGCACCTCATATGGAGGCATCGATTAGTAAAAATTTAAATTTGAAAATCAAAAATTTACCTCCAATGGTTGGAACAGATAAAATCACAAATGTTGTTAAAAAATATGGTTTTAAATGGGAGAGTACCGATCAGATTTTTGAAAAGTTAGAAGAAGAGATTAATGAATTAAAGGAAGCAATTAACAGTAAAAATGGTTCAGACATAAAAAATGAATTTGGGGATATTTACTTTACCCTTATGAATCTCTCAAACTTTTTAAAAATAAATCCTGAATCAGCTCTTCAAAAAACTAATAAAAAATTTTTAGACAGATTTTCAATCATTGAACAACATGCAGGAGATAATATTAAAAAACAAACTCCTAAAGACTTTCGACGGCTTTGGCAAATAGCTAAACAAAAACTTAAAAGAAAAAATTCTTAAAAAGAAAATGAATCATGTTTCAACATGGATAGATGAATATCATAATGGCTCAAGATTCGGGCTAAATGGTGAAATTCTAGTTCAGCAAAACTCGAAATATCAAGAAATTATTGTCATTGAAAATGAAAATTATGGCAGAGCTTTAATGCTAGATGGTTGTTGGATGACATCATTAAAAGATGAGAAATATTATCATGAGTGTCTTGTTCATCCAGCATTGAATAGCATTAACAAAAAAACTAATATACTAATTATTGGTGGAGGAGACGGGGGTACTGCAAGAGAATGCGTTAAATACTCTCAAATATCAAAAATTGATCTAGTAGAGATTGATGAGGAAGTAATCAAAATATCTAAAAAATTTTTAAAAGAGATTGGAGGCGAAGCATGGAATGATAAAAGATTAAAGATTCATATAGATGATGGTGTTCAATGGGTAAAAAAAACAAGAGATAATTTTTACGACGTCATATTTATAGATTGTTCAGATCCCTCAGAATTTTCAAATTTATTATTTTCAGATTCGTTTTATAGAGAATGCAAAAGAATTCTTACAAAAGATGGTATTTTAGCAACGCAAAGCGAATCCCCTGAATCCTTTAAAAATATTCACGTAAATATTTTGAAAACCCTGAAAAAAATCTTTAGAGTCTCTAAAACTATGTATTCTTTTGTCCCTATATATCCAAGCGGTATTTGGAGTTGGACCTTCGCTTCTGAAAAAGTCTTAGATTTATCAAAGCAAAATTCCAATGAAGCACTAAGAATAGAAAAAGGTTGCGAAATTTGGAATTTAAATTTTCAAAATGCAGCATTTAAAATGATGCCAAATAAAATTATAAAAGAACTTAATTCATAGAATGATAAAAAATTTATTTGATAACGAAAATTCAATTTTTATGGGTGCGAAAAGAAGCCCTGATAATTGCTCAATTGGTATATTTGGAGTCAATTATGATGGGACATGTTCTTTCAAACCAGGAGCTAGATTTGGTCCAGAAGCTATAAGACAAGTCAGTTCTTGTTTAGAAACATATTGTCCAAAACTAAATAAAGACTTAGAAGAAATTATGTATGTTGATTTTGGGTCAATACTAATTGATAAAAATGATTCAAAGTCCGTTATTGAATCGGTTAAATCAGCAACAAATTATTTAATTAATAAACGACTTAGTCCTATTATGCTTGGAGGTGAACACTCTATTACCAGAGGTGCTATTGAAGCATTAGTAAAAAAATATCCAGATTTAATATTGGTTCAACTTGATGCTCATGCAGATTTAAGAGAATCATACATAGGAAATAAACATAGTCATGCGTGTACTATGAAAAGATGCTTAGAGGTGCTACCTAAAAAGAAAATTTTACAAGTAGGAATAAGAAGTGGGACTAAAGAAGAATTTCAAATTATGCATAATAACAAACAGTTGGTTAACTTTTGTCCAGGCGGAAATGCAAAAGAGTTAAAACAAGCTCTTGTGCCATACTCTAAGTCTCCAATATATTTAACAATAGATTTAGATTGGTTTGATCCTAGTTTATTAGCAGGAACAGGAACTCCAGAACCAGGAGGATTTTTTTGGAATGATTTTGAAGAAATCCTCAAAACTTTAAAAGATTTTAGAATTGTGGCTTCAGATATTGTGGAATTATCTCCAGAAATTGACAAAAGCGGAGTTAGCAGCATAGTTGCAGCCAAAGTACTTAGAAGCTTAATTTTGTCATTAGAAAATATGCAATAAAAAATTTCTAAACTAAAGTATAAAAATACTAAATACAAAATAAATATTTCATGGATTTGCTTAAAAGTCCTCTGTATTCAAAATATGTTCAATCCAATGCAAAATTAGTGGATTTTGCAGGCTGGGAAATGCCCATATCATTTTCAGGATTAATTAAAGAGCATGAATCAGTTAGATCTTCAGCAGGAATTTTTGATATTTCTCACATGGGTGTAATCTCTATTAAGGGAATTAATCCAAAGGATTATATTCAAAAATTTTTTCCTACTAATTTATACTCCTTCTCTGAAGGTCAAGGGCTTTATACTGTAATGCTCAATGATAAAGGAGGAATAATTGATGACCTAATAATTTATGACCTTGGTTTACAAAAAAATGGCATATCAGAATTATTGTTAATAGTTAATGCAAGTAGATATAAAGTAGATTTTCAGTGGATAAAAAATAATTTAAATAAATATAAAATTTCGATAACAAACTTTAAAAAAGACAAAGTACTTTTAGCACTACAGGGAAAAAACTCATTCGATTTATTTGAAGAATGGATTGAATCTTCGATCTCACATATCCCTCACTTTGGATGCGAATTTAAAATTTTTGAACATATTTCGCCTAAAGAAAAAATCTTCTTTTCCAAGACAGGATATACAGGGGAAGATGGTCTAGAAATACTTTTATCTAAAAAAGCAGCAATAAATTTATGGGATTTCTCAATTTCTAGAAATGTTACGCCTTGTGGTTTAGGAGCTAGAGATACTCTTAGACTTGAAGCAGGCATGCATCTTTATGGTCAAGACATAAATGAAGAAACTTCTCCATATGAAGCAGGGTTAGGCTGGCTAGTACATCTAGAAAATAATCATGAATTCTTTGGAAGAACATTTCTTGAAAATCAGTCAAGATTAGGCATTCAAAAAAAGTTAGTTGGCCTCTCTATAGAAGGTAAAGCAATAGGGAGAAAAGGTTGCGCAGTACTTAAAGGTGAAGAAAATATTGGAACTATCACTAGCGGAAGTTGGTCTCCAACTAAACAACAAGCTATAGCTTTTGCATACATAAATACTACGCATGCCTCAATAAATAATGAAGTTCAAATATTAATAAGAGGCAAAAAATTCAAAGGTGTTATAACAAAAAGAGCTTTTTATAAAAAGAATTATTAACAAAATACACCCTTAAAGAATTATTATAAGTTATTGATCAATAAATCATACTTAGATGAGAAACAAAATTTGCAAAGAACTCAATAATACAGATATTGGTAAATTAGTTAATCTATGCGGATGGGTAGATAGAAGACGAGATCATGGAGGTGTAATTTTTATTGATTTAAGAGACCATAGTGGATTCTTACAAATAACAATTAACCCTGATGATGGAGCAAATCTATTTAAACAGGCAGAAACTCTAAGAAATGAGACGGTAATAATGGTTAGCGGAATTATTAATGAAAGGCCCAGAGATTCAATAAATAAAAATTTAAGTACTGGAGAGTTAGAACTTAAGGTTAAAGATTTACAAATTCTCAATCAAATTAAAAAAAACTTACCTTTTCCAGTGTCTATACATGATTATGAAAATACAAAAGAGGAACTCAGATTAAAATATAGATATCTAGATTTAAGAAGGGGAAAATTACTAGAAAATTTAAAAACAAGACATAAGATCATTAAAGTTGCTAGAGAATTTCTTGATAATTTTGGATTTACAGAAGTAGAGACTCCAGTACTTACAAAATCAACCCCAGAAGGCGCTCGCGATTTTCTTGTTCCTGCTCGTCTTTCGAATGGAGAATTTTTTGCTCTACCTCAATCCCCACAACTATTTAAACAACTTTTAATGGTTGGAGGCTTGGACAAGTATTATCAAATCGCAAAATGTTTCCGTGATGAAGACTTAAGGGCAGATAGACAGCCAGAGTTTACTCAATTAGATATTGAGATGAGCTTTGTTACTGAAGAAGAAATAATTTCTTTTAATGAAAGTCTTATAAAAAAAATATGGAAAGAAGTATTAAATATTAATTTTGATAATGCTTTTCCAAGAATGTCATGGCAATCAGCAATGGATAATTACGGCACTGATAGACCAGATACTAGATATCAAATGTTATTAAAAGATTTAGGAAAAGTATTAGGTGATATTGGATTTAATATTTTTACCAAAGCAATTAAGTCTGGAGGTTATATAAAATCCATAACAGTCAAAGGAGGTAATTCAAGTATTAGCAACGTAAGAATTAAACCAGGAGGTGATATCTTCCAAGTAGCTCAAGATGCAGGAGCTGGTGGTTTGGCATTTATAAGGGTCAAAGGAGATGAGCTTGAGACTATTGGGGCAATTAAAAATAATTTAAGTGAAGAGCATATAGCTGATATTTTAAGAATCACAGAAGCAAAAGATGGAGACTTAATCCTTTTAGGAGCTGGAGATAAACAAATTGTCAATCAGTCGTTAGATAGGGTGAGACAATACATCGCAAAAGACTTAAATCTCATAGATAAAAGTAAATGGAATTTCTTATGGGTAACTGATTTCCCTATGTTTGAGATAAACGAAGAGGAAAAAAGATATGAAGCTTTACATCATCCTTTTTGTTCTCCAAAAAATATAAAATCTAAAGATTCTGAAAACTTGAAAAAAGAAATTGAGAGCTCTACAGCAAATGCTTATGACTTAGTTCTTAATGGATTGGAGTTGGGAGGGGGGTCTTTACGTATTCATGAAGCGAACTTACAACGAGAGGTTTTGAAAACAGTAGGACTTACTGATAAAGAGATTGATGAAAAATTTGGATTTTTAATAGAAGCCTTAGAGATGGGTGCTCCTCCTCATGGTGGAATAGCGTTTGGATTGGATCGTATTACCATGCTTATCATTGGCGCAGATTCAATCAGAGAAACCATTGCTTTTCCAAAAAATCAACAAGCAAAATGTCTTCTAACAAATGCACCTTCAAATGTCTCTGAATCACAATTAAAAGAATTAGATATTGAAATAACAATTGATGAATAAGAATATATATGGATGTTCTAAAAGTTTTTTGTTTAAATAAAATATAAGGAGGACGTGCTTAATTAAAAATATTTAATGTCAAAATTTGTATTTGTCACCGGAGGAGTAGTTTCTAGCATTGGTAAAGGAATTGTAGCTGCAAGCTTAGGAAGATTATTAAAGTCTAGAGGATATAGTGTTTCAATATTAAAACTAGATCCATATCTAAATGTTGATCCAGGAACAATGAGCCCTTTCCAACATGGAGAAGTTTTTGTAACCGAAGATGGGGCTGAAACCGATCTAGATTTAGGTCACTATGAAAGGTTTACTGATACTGCAATGACTAGGTTAAATAGTGTGACTACGGGATCTATTTATCAAGCAGTTATCAATAAAGAAAGAAGAGGTAGTTATAACGGTGGGACTGTGCAAGTAATACCTCACATAACTGGAGAAATAAGAGAGAGAATTCATAGAGTAGCCGCCAACAGCAATGCAGATATTATTATTACTGAAATTGGTGGAACCGTTGGTGATATTGAATCTTTACCTTTTTTAGAGGCAATAAGAGAATTCAAAAATGATGTCAACAGGAACGATGTTGCATACATACACGTAACGTTACTTCCTTACATCAAAACCTCCGGCGAAATAAAAACTAAACCAACACAACATTCAGTGAAAGAATTAAGATCAATTGGAATTCAGCCAGATTTACTTGTATGCCGAAGTGATAAATCTATCAATGAAGCTCTTAAAAAGAAGCTTAGTGGTTTTTGCGGTGTCAGTTTCAACTCTGTAATTGAAGCTTTAGACGCAGACAGTATTTATTCTGTACCTCTCTCTTTAAAAAAAGAAGGTTTATGCAAAGAAACCCTGAAGTATTTGGACCTTGAAGATAAAAAATGTGATTTGAAAAATTGGGAACAGCTAATACACAATCTAAGAAATCCTGGAGCTCCAATCAAAGTTGCTCTCGTAGGAAAATACATTGAACTTGGAGATGCATATTTGTCAGTTGTTGAAGCTTTAAGACATGCATGCATTGAACACAAGGCTTTATTAGACTTACATTGGGTAAGTGCCGAAATGATAGAAAAAAATTCAGCAGAAACTTACCTAAACGAAGTTGATGCAATTGTCGTTCCAGGGGGATTTGGCAATAGAGGAGTCAATGGAAAAATTTCGGCTATAAAATTCGCAAGAGAAAATAAAATTCCCTTTTTAGGTCTGTGCCTTGGTATGCAATGTGCAGTTATAGAATGGGCCAGAAATATAGCTAATCTTCCAGATGCATCTAGTGCAGAACTAGACCCAAACACTCCCAATCCAGTTATACATTTATTACCAGAACAGGAAGATGTAGTTGATTTAGGTGGGACAATGAGACTTGGAGTTTATCCATGTAGATTGACAAAAAATACAACTGGGAAAAAATTATATGATGAGGATGTTATTTATGAGAGACATCGACATAGATACGAATTTAATAATTACTACAAACAAAGTTTTTTAGATTCTGGATACAAAATTAGTGGTACATCACCAGATGGAAGATTAGTTGAGTTAATTGAGTTAGAAAATCATCCTTACTTCTTAGCATGTCAATATCATCCTGAGTTTTTATCACGACCTGGCAAACCTCATCCATTATTTAAAGGTTTAATAAAAGCCTCTCAAGAAAAGTTAACTCAATCAAATTAATATTCTTTATTTTTTTGAATGAAAAAATGACAAATTTTTTACCCTTAGTTGAACAATTTCATTCATTACAAGGTGAAGGTTATCACGTTGGAAAAAGTGCTTTTTTTGTAAGATTAGCCGGATGTAAAGTTGGATGTTCGTGGTGTGATACCAAGAATTCATGGGATGAGAAAAAACACCCTTCAATATCAATTGAAAAAATAATAGATCGCATAAAAATTGCCAGAGAAAAAGGAGCATCTTTTTGCGTTATTACAGGTGGAGAACCTTTACAACATAACTTGGATAATTTTTGCAAAGCCATAAAAAAAATGACTATGGGAAAAGAACAAAACTCAATGAAAATTCATATTGAGACAAGTGGAGTTAATTCGATATCAGGAAGTTATGACTGGATTACTTTATCTCCTAAAAGACACTCACCTCCAAAAGATTATTTTTTAAAAAACTGTAATGAAATCAAAATAATCATAAATGAAATAGAAGATATTGAATTTGCTATTCAAATAAAAAAAGAAACTTTAAAACAACATCAACTTTCTAAAAGCGAGGATGGCTTAAAAAAAGAAGAAAAAATTTTTTATTTACAGCCAGCATGGAACAATAAGAATGGGTTTTCTCTTGCTATTGATTTCGTAAAAAATAACCCCGATTGGAAATTGAGCCTTCAAACTCACAAATACTTAAAAATTAAATGAAATCATATGACTCTTAAAAATAAATCGATAGTAGTTTTATTATCTGGAGGTTTAGATTCTTCTACAGTTACTGGTATCGCAAAAAAATCCGAAGCTAAAATTTTTGGCCTTTCATTTGACTACGGTCAACGCCATAAAAAAGAATTAAATTCTGCATCAATAATTGCAAAACACTTTGATATCGAAGAATTTAAAATAATTAAGCTTGACTTGTCTTTGTGGGGAGGCTCGTCATTAACTGATAGAAAAAAAAATATTCCTACAGAAGGAGTAAAAACCAATAAAATTCCTAATACTTATGTTCCTGGTAGAAATACTATATTTATTTCCGTTGCACTAAGTTATGCCGAAGCAATAGATGCTGATTTTATAGGATTAGGAGTTAATGCACTGGATTATTCTGGTTATCCAGATTGCAGACCTGACTACATAAAAAAATTTCAAGAATTAGCAGATTTAGCCAATAAAAGAGGAAGAGAAAATAATCCAATAAAACTTTGGACACCGCTATTAGATTTAAATAAAGAAGAAATCATTAAATTAGCTTTTGACAATCATGTCCCTTTAGATAAAACATGGAGTTGTTATTCGGGTAATTCAAAACCATGCGGTAAGTGTGATAGCTGCAGAATTAGAAATGCCGCTTTTGAAAAATGGCTTAAAAACAATAATAAAAAATGAAAATAAAAAAAATAATTCTAGAAAAATGGATAGATCCAGCACTGATTGCTTATCATCTAACAAAAAAATTCGGAGATAAAGGATTAGCTTGGCTAGACAGTGATGGTAAAGAAAATGGGGAATGGTCAATAATAGGAATTAAACCTAAAAAAATAATTCAATCAAGAGATATTAATAACTTAGACAAAACTAATAATCCCTTTAACAATTTAAAAAATATTGAAAAAGGATTTTGGATCGGATGGTTAAGTTATGAAGCTGGAGCATACATAGAACCAAAAAACCCATGGCGACAATCTGATATGGCAACTTTATGGATTGCATCATATGATCCAATCATTAAATGTAATCTAATAAAAAATGAAATAATTATCGAAGGCACAAACTCAGATGAACTCATGAGTTATAAAAATATAATCAACAATATAAGAACTATTAAAGAAGAAAATATTATTAAAACAAATTTGAATTTTGATTTTTCAAAAATTAATTTGGACAAAATGGCTGAAAAATTTCAGAAAAATATTTTAAAATTGAAAAAATTAATTTCTTTAGGGGATTTATTTCAAGCAAACCTAACAACTAAATGCGAAATTGAATGTTATAAAAACTATAGTCCTCTTGATATTTATTTAAAAATAAGAAGGAAATTAAGAGCTCCCTTTGGAGGAATAATAGTAAATAATAATGATATTTATAAAGAGGCGGTATTATCTACCTCGCCAGAAAGATTTATAAAAATAGATAATAAAAATTTTGTAGAATCAAGACCTATCAAAGGGACTAGATCAAGAGATAAAGATTTAAATCAGGACGCACTTAATGCTATAGATTTAATAACGAACGAAAAAGATAGAGCCGAAAATATCATGATCGTTGACCTCATAAGAAATGATTTAAGTAAAGTTTGCGAAACAGGAAGCATTATGGTTCCAGAAATATTAAAACTTGAAAGTTTCTTAAAAGTTCATCATCTAACTTCAGTAGTCAGAGGCAAATTAAAAAAAGACAAGAACTGGATTGACTTACTAAAAGCTTCTTGGCCTGGGGGCTCTATAACTGGAGCACCTAAATTAAGATCATGCCAAAGACTTTTTGAATTAGAAGAATGCGAACGCGGACCATACTGTGGCTCATTTTTGAAGCTTGACTGGAATGGAGAATTTGACAGCAATATACTCATAAGATCATTTTTAATTAAAGACAAAAAAATCAATATATTCGCTGGTTGCGGCATAGTTATTGACTCTAATCCTGAAGAGGAAACTAATGAACTAAAGTGGAAACTTTTACCATTAATTGATTCACTAAAATGATAGAAACATTTGGCTGGTACAAAGATCAATGGTCAGATATTAATAGAATATTTATTGCTGCTAATAATAGAGGATTAAAATTTGCTGATGGTGTATTTGAAACCATATTGATCAAGGAAAACAAACTTGTTCTTTTTGATGAACATCTGAAAAGGTTAGAAAAAAGTAGCAAAATTTTAAATATTAATCTCAAAATAAATAAACTAACTTTGAGACAACTTATTAATGATGGAATTAAAAAATTATCGCTTAAGAATGATCAATTTGCTTCAGTAAGAATAAACTATAGTCGAGGAACTAATGAGGGTCGAAAACTAACAATTGATAGCACTCTAGAGACAAAAGATTTAGATAATTTATGGCTTGAGTTCTATAGAATAAAACCAAATTTCAATCCAATAAGCGTTTTTATTAGTCAAACGGAAAAAAGAAATGAATTCAGTCTTATTAGTAAATGCAAAACATTTTCATATAATCAAGCAATACAAGTTTTGACAGAGGCTAATGAAAAATCATTTGATGATTCTATTCTGTTGAATACGTCAGGCGAACTTTGTTGTGGAAGTACTTTTAATCTTCTAATTAGAAGAAATAATCAATGGATAACACCAAGAAAAGAGAGTGGCTGTTTAGAGGGGATAATGGTTTCTAAAGCTTTAGAATTAAAAATTGTAAAAGAGGAATTAATATCTCCAAAATTTCAAAATGATGACATAGTAATTGCAATAAATAGTTTATCTTGCAGACAAATTAATCAAGTTAATAATTTAAAACTTAAACCTAAATTCGATCCAATTTACTTTTGGGATTTATTATATAATTGAACTTTATTAATATCTGGTAAGTAGACATCGGATACTTTAGTTATATTGTTGTTGACCTTAAATTCAACAATTTTTCCAATAATGATAATTGATGGAGCTAAAAATTCTTTATCTTTGATTTTATCTGCGAGATTATCTAATTTCTCTATGAAACATTTTTGATTTTTCAAAGTAGCTTCTTGAATTACAGCACATTTTGTATCCTTACATAAACCACCTAAAATTAATTCTTCAACAATAAATTCAATATTTTTTATACCCATAAAAATAACTAAACTATCTGAAGATTTGGCTAAATCTCTCCAATTCACTTTCTTTTTTTCCTTATCTACATGCTCATGTCCAGTGACGAAAGTTACAGAACTAGCAGCATCTCTATGGGTCAGTGGAATACCAAAATATGTGGAAGCAGCAATCCCAGAAGTAATACCGGGTACTATTTCAACTGAAATTCCACTTTTTTCTAAAATCGATACCTCTTCACCACCCCTAGAAAAAACGAATGGATCTCCCCCTTTAAGCCTTACAACATTCTTACCTTCTTTAGCCAATTGCAAAATAAGAGCATTAGTTTCAGCCTGAGGTACAGAACACTTTCCAGCTCTTTTTCCGACATGATAAATTTCTGTATTCTTTCCAGCTTCATTAATTATTTCATCTGGAATTAGTGCATCATGCACTAATGCATCACAATTTTTTATTAAACGTAAAGCTTTAAGAGTTAAAAGCTCGGGATCACCAGGACCTGCTCCAACTAAATAAACGATACCAGACACATTAATCTCCATTAACAAGTATGGTAGTAGAAGTTAAACGCAATGAAGGTAAATATTGTGAAAGAAAGTTTATTGAAACCAAATAAAAAATTTACTCTCCTAAGTGCTTTTGTAACTCTTCTAAATGATCGATTAAGTGAAAGTATACTTTTGCCTATTTTACCTTCTTTTGTTTTACTGTTTGACTCTAAAGCCAGTACATATGGCTTATTATCGTGTACTTATCAACTAGCTCAATTTACAGCTTCCCCTTTTATCGGACTTATGAGTGATAGATACGGCAGAAGGCCTGTCACTCTTTTTTGTATTACAGGCTCAATAATTGGAATATCAATATTATCTTTTACGGTTCTTTTTAACTGGTCAAATTCAATAGCCTCTATACCTTTATTTTTCTTATTCCTTGCGAGACTTATTGACGGCTTAAGTGGGGGAACTGCAGCTACTGCAACAACCATTCTTGCAGATATTTCAACCCCTGAAAAAAGAGCCAAGACATTTGGTCTTATTGGTGTAGCTTTTGGATTAAGTTTTTTCTTAGGAAATATTTTTGTTGTAATTTTTGCAAAAAATACAAATAATAATTTTATTATTCCTGTTTTGATAGCCTCAATCATTCCAATAATAAATTTTCTCCTAGTATTTTTTTACTTACCAGAAACGAAACCTAATAATGCCTCTAATAATTCAAAAACTTTTTTTAAAAACCCTTTAAAAGAGCTATTTAAAGTTTTCAAAGAAGAAAAGATTAAAAAATTATCATTAGCTTTTTTTATTTACTTTATTGCTTTTACTGGATTAACCAATATCTTGATATTTTTCCTTCAAGAATCTTTGGGCTGGACGACAAAAGCATCAAGTGGAACTCTTGTGGTAGTAGGAATTATTGCAATTATTGTTCAGGGAGGACTGATTGGGCCTCTAGTAAAGCAATTTGGAGAAATGAGATTAACTCTAATTGGATCAAGCTTCATTCTTGTAGCATGCTCACTTTTAATAACTGCTCCAAAAGAAAATGCAATAATTAATATTTATTCAGCTGTTTCATTCTTAGCCGTTGGAGCTGGATTAATTACACCTACCTTAAGAGCATTAATATCAAAGAAATTAGACGTTGATAAACAAGGCTCGATTCTAAGTAACCTTCAAGGCCTTCAAAGTCTTGGAGGTGTTTTAGGAATTGCAATGGCTGGAAAAGTATATGATAGTTTTGGCCCTAAATCCCCTTTTATAGCAGGTTCCATTATCTTAATTTTCATGATATACCTTATTGCAGAGGGTAAAAATAATAATTCTTTGAACAAACAAAAATCAAAAGTTATTTAATGAAAAGCCAAGCTAATGTTTTTATAAATAGAGAATTAAGTTGGATTGAATTCAATAAAAGAGTACTCCTAACTGGCATGGAAAAAGAGTACAAAATTCTAGATCAAGTAAAATTTTGTTCGATTTTTAGCAATAATCTTGATGAATTTTATATGGTAAGAGTAGCTTCATTAAAAGCTCAAGTTGAAGCAGGAATTACAAAAACAAGTATTGACGGACTCAGCCCTAAAGAGCAATTAACAAAAATAAACAAAGAAGTAAAAAATTTAACTGACCTTCAAGAAAACTTTGTAAATGATTTAGTAAATAATAAACTAAAAAAGCAGGGTGTATTTTTAAAAAATTATAAGGACCTAACTGAAAATCAAAAAAATTGGTGTAATAACTTCTTCACTTCATCTATATTTCCTTTATTAACACCATTAGTTGTTGATCCAGCACATCCATTCCCATTTATAAGTAATTTAAGCCTAAACATAGCAGCTTTAATTAAAGATAGGGAGGATACGAAAAATCAGTTTGTCAGAATAAAAATACCAACAAAAAATATTAATCGATTTATACAAATTCCCAATGAAATCATTCAAAGTAGTGATGAAATTTCTCACTTTTTCATAAGTGTTGAAGATTTAATTGGGAATAACATAAATGCATTATTTAACGGAATGGAATGTATAAATTACTCTTTTTTTAGAGTAACTAGAGATGCAGATTTAGAATTAAAAGAACTTGAAGCTGATGATCTTCTCTTAGCAGTTGAAAAAAGCTTACAGAAAAGAAGATTAGGAGGAGACGTAGTTAGATTAGAAGTTAAATCAGATATTCCACAAAACATTCTCAAATTACTTATTGAAAGTATCTCAATACAAAAAGAATATATATACTTTTGCAAAAGTTTATTAGGCCTTGACGATTTAAATCAGCTGACAAAGATTAATAGAGATGACTTAAAAGAAAATCTGCTAATTGGGAAAACTCATCAGGATTTAAAAAATTTAGATTCGCCTTCAAACAAAAATTTAAATTCTATTTTCAAAATAATTAGGAAAAAAAATATTCTGCTTCATCATCCTTACGATTTATTTAAAACTTCAGTTGAAGAATTTATTAACAGGGCAGCTGATGATCCGCTTGTGATGGCTATAAAAATTACTTTATATAGAGTTTCAAAAGATTCACCTATAATCTCGGCTCTAATGAGAGCAGCAGAAAATGGGAAAGAAGTAATGACTCTTGTTGAACTAAAAGCAAGATTTGATGAGGATAATAATATTCAATGGGCAAAACAACTTGAACAAGCTGGAATTCATGTTGTATATGGAATCATAGGATTTAAAACACATACAAAAATTGCTTTAGTAGTTAGAAAAGAAAAAGGACGATTAAGAAATTACTTTCATATTGGGACAGGGAATTATAACTCTAATACTTCGAGATTTTATACAGATTTAGGATTACTTTCAACTGATCCTGATATTGCTTCAGATTTACTTGAGTTATTTAATTACTTATCAGGATTTTCTAAACAAAAACGATATAAAAAGTTATTAGTTTCTCCCTCATCGATGAGAGAGAAATTTATTTTTCTCATAAAAAGAGAAATTAAAAATGCAGAAGAAGGAAAAAAAGCTGAAATAATTGCAAAAATGAATTCTTTAGTAGACCCGGAAATAATTAAACTTCTTTATTTAGCTTCTAACGCAGGTGTAAAAATTAGTCTTATCGTAAGAGGTATTTGTTGTTTATACCCACAAAGAAAAAATTTAAGTGAAAATATTCAGGTTATAAGCATTATTGGACATTTTCTTGAACACTCAAGAATTTTTTGGTTTTGCAATGATAATGATCATGAAGTTTTTATTGGTAGTGCAGATTGGATGAGAAGAAACCTTGATAGAAGGATAGAAGCTATTACTCCAATAGAAGAGTATGAATTAAAAAATCAAATACACACGCTTTTACAAATCTACATTAAAGATGATTACTATTCTTGGATCATGAAAGAGGATGGTTCTTACTCAAAATATAAATTAGATGTAGCAAATAATCGTTCGCAAATTGACCTCATAAAAAAATAAATAAAATATTGATTTTTATAACATTTTAAAAAAAACTCAAAATTTTAGAAATTTTTATATTCTTATAAAACCCCCTCGTATCAGTTGATTTTAAGGAATTTTGATAAAATAAATTTTTTTTGTCTTTAAAGTTTCAACGTAAAAGTAGTTTTTATTTCAATTTCAGTGCTAGTTTTTTAAAAAATCCATTATTTAAGGAGGCCAGGGTGATGGGGATCCCTCTGGAATCTGCAAAGAGCTCTTCAAGTAATATTGATGAGCCTAGATTACCAAACACTGCGGGTAAATCTCGCAAAACAAAATCAGATTTAAATGACTCTTCTAAGAGTTCTTCGATAAATAACTTAGAGGAACCTAAGTTACCTATTACTGGAAATGAATCTCGAAGTAAAAAATCTCGATCAACTTCAAATCAAAGCCAAAAAAGATCAACACGATTTGTAACAGATTCTATTGGTTATTACTTATCTAGTATTGGAAGAGTACCATTATTAACTGGTGAAGATGAGATTGATTTAGCAAAAAAGGTTCAAACCTTAAAAATGCTTATCAAGTCAGTAACAGAAAACAATGAGCTTTCTGAAGCATTAGCTGTCAAAAGTGATTTTAATATTAAAGAAAATATAAGTGATAAAAATACAGAAAAAGAGGCTGATCCTGAAAAATTGTTTAAACATGATTTAGAGAATAGTATTTATGCAGGCAAAGAAAACTTTAGTAAGATAGAAAGCCAATCGAAAAATAGTTTTGCAAAATTAATTTCTTGCCTTGAAAGATATTTTAAAAATTACAATAAAAATGATGAATGGAAACAATTGAAAAGAGGTTTAAAAGCCAGAAATAAAATGATGGAAGCTAATCTAAGACTCGTTGTATCCGTCGCAAAGAAATATCAAAACCAAGGCTTAGAATTATTAGATTTAATACAAGAAGGAACAATTGGTCTTGAGAGAGCTGTAGACAAGTTTGACCCAAAAATGGGATATAAATTTTCTACTTATGCCTATTGGTGGATTAGGCAAGGAATGACTAGAGCTATTGATAATAGTGCTAGAACTATAAGACTACCGATTCACATTAGTGAAAAACTTTCAAAGATGAGGAGAGTTACTAGAGACTTATCCCATAAACTTGGTAGACAACCAAGCAGACTAGAAATGGCAACAGCCATGGGAATTGAACAAAAAGACTTAGAAGACTTGATTTCTCAAAGTGCACCTTGCGCATCCCTTGATGCTCATGCAAGAGGAGAAGAAGATCGAAGCACTCTTGGGGAACTTATTCCTGACCCGAATAGCGAAGATCCTATGGAAGGAATGGATCGATCTATTCTTACAGAACATTTAAGCACTTGGCTTGCTCAATTAAATGAAAGAGAACAAGAAATTATGAAAAAAAGATTCGGCTTAGATGGAACGGAAGAATCCACTCTTGCAGCAATAGGTAAAGATATTGGTGTATCTAGAGAAAGAGTTAGGCAATTAGAAGCAAAAGCCCTGAAAAGGCTGAGAATGATGTCAAATTATGATAAGGCAGCCTAATTAAATTGTTAAAATTTATAATAGTTTTACTATATTTATTTTCAATTTTTTTAATCTCAATAGTTTTTAAAAAATTTAATGAAAATAGTAGAGAAATTGTTAGAAAAATAATACATATTGGAATAGGGCCTTTAATACCAATTGCACAATTTCTAAAAATTGATCAAAATTCAGCTCTTATTTTTACAGGAATTGTTTCATTCATGGTTTTTATCAATTACACCTATAAATTATTGCCAACAATTGAAGATATTGAGAGAAAGAGCTATGGAACATTATTTTATTGTCTAAGTTTATTTATTTTGATTTATCTTTTCTGGGATAAAGATCCATATGCATTAATTACTGGATTTTTTATAATGACTTTTGGTGACGGATTAGCTGGGTTAATTGGAAAAAGCATTAACTCAAAGAGTTGGGTTTTGTTTAACCAAAAAAAATCATTATTTGGCACTATCACAATGCTTTTAACAAGCTTAATAGTAGTTTGCTCAATAGGATACACCCAACAAAGTGGATTAAATTTAAATTATTTTACAATAGCTTTTTTTGCGACTTTGCTAGAACAATTCAGTGTTTTAGGAATAGATAATTTCATTGTTCCAATCTCATCAGCATTATTTTTTAATTTTTTTATAACTAACTAAGTGAACCGTATAAAATAGCCAGTAATTTTTTTGTAGTTTCAATATCTATGCATGCATCTGTGATACTTCTACCAAACTGGAGATCCTCTTTTTTTAAAAGTTTTTGATTCCCTTCCTTCAAATGACTTTCTAACATAACTCCTAAAATATTTTTTTCACCATTACTTATCTGAGAAGCTATGTTTTTTAGCACTTCCGACTGTTTTCGGAAGTCTTTATTGGAATTTCCATGACTACAATCAATCATCACTTTATGTGGAAGATTACATTGCCTCAATTCAGCTGAAATTCTTTTGACATGTTCACTCTCAAAATTTGGACCTTTTGAACCACCCCTTAAAACTATATGTCCATCTGGATTTCCTGTAGTGTTTACAATAGAAGCCATTCCATTTTCATTTACACCTAAGAAATGATGGGATTTTGAAGCTGACTGCATTGCATTGATTGCAGTAGTGAAAGAACCATCAGTTCCATTTTTAAAGCCTATAGGCATTGATAATCCAGATGCCATTTCCCTATGAGTTTGACTTTCAGTAGTCCGCGCACCTATGGCCGTCCAACTTATTAAATCGGCAATATATTGGGGAACAATTGGATCTAGTAATTCTGTAGCAGAAGGTATGCCCCGAGTGGCTAGATATGAAAGCAAACTTCTCGCCCTTCTTAAACCAGTATTTATATCATAAGAATCATCTAGATGAGGATCATTTATCAATCCTTTCCAACCAATAGTAGTTCTTGGCTTCTCAAAATATACTCTCATGATTATTTCTAATTTATCATTATAAATTTCTCGAAAGTTTTGAATATATTTTGAATATTCCTTTGCCGCCTCTAGATCATGAATTGAACATGGACCAACAATGACTAAAAGCTTTTGGTCATTATGATGCAAAATATTTTGTATCGATCTTCTGGTTTTAGATACTGTATTAGCGGAGGCGTGATCTAAAGGTATATCATTATGTAATCTGCTTGGAGGTATTAATGGACGCGTTTCAACAACATGTAAATCTGATGTCTTTTCTAAAGCTGAATTATTTGATGATGTCGTCATTGATTAATTAAGAAGTTTGAATATTTAAAAAAGCATTTATGAATACTCTCCTTTTCAATATTAAAAATAACAATAGATTAGGCATTAAACCTTACTAATGAAGAATTTGGAAACATTGCTAAAAGATTATTCAGATCACGTAGCTGAGAGAGCTGCCAAAGGCATACCTCCTTTACCTTTAAATGCTGAGCAAACAAATTGTGTTACAAAATTATTAGAACAAGATAGTAATTACGATTCATCTTATTTACTTGATTTGCTTATAAATAGAGTACCACCAGGAGTTGATGAGGCTGCTTATATAAAAGCAAGCTGGCTTACAGCTATTGTTAATTCCGAAAAATATTGCAAATTAATTAATCCTGAAAAAGCAATTGAAATACTAGGGACAATGATAGGAGGTTATAACGTAAATTCTTTGGTTGAAGTACTTAAAAGAAAAGATAGTTTACTTGCTAAAAAAGCGTCAGAAGTTTTAAAAAATATTATTCTTGTTTACGACTCAGCTAATGATATTTATGATTTATCTCAAAATAATATTTATGCAAAAGAGGTTGTAAATAGCTGGGCAGATGCAGAATGGTTCAAAAATAAAAAAGTTCTGGAGAAAGAGATTACTTGTTTAGTATTTAAAGTTGACGGTGAGACAAACACAGACGACTTATCTCCAGCTGTACATGCAACAACACGCCCAGATATTCCAATGCATGCATTAGCTATGTTGGAATTTAAAAAACCTGATGGACTAAAGATTCTTGATAATTTAAAAAAACAAAATTTACCAATAGCTTATGTTGGAGATGTTGTTGGAACAGGGAGTTCTAGAAAATCTGCTATTAATTCACTCATTTGGCATATAGGAGAAGATATCGATTTTGTTCCCAACAAAAAAACAGGTGGAATAATAATTGGCAGCAAAATAGCCCCAATTTTCTTCAATACTGCACAAGATTCAGGAGCTTTACCTATAGAAGCTGACGTATCTCAAATGAAAACAGGAGATGTTATTAAAATATATCCCTATGAAGGCATTATTAAAAAAATTGAAAAAGATTCAAATACTGAAGAATTAATAAGCAAATTCGAGTTATATCCATCAACTCTTACTGATGAAATTCAAGCTGGCGGAAGAATTAATCTTATGATTGGAAGATCTCTTACGGACAAAATTAGAAACAAATTAGATTATCAACCAAGTGAAATATTTACTAGACCACAAAATCCAACCGAAAGTAGTTCCGGATTTACTCAAGCTCAAAAAATAGTAGGCAAAGCATGCGGTTTAGATGGAGTTAGGCCAGGAATGACCTGTGAGCCAATTATGACCACAGTTGGTAGTCAAGATACTACTGGGCCAATGACTAGAGATGAATTAAAAGAACTAGCTTGTTTAGGATTTACTGCAGATTTAGTGATGCAAAGTTTTTGTCATACAGCTGCATATCCTAAGCCAGTAGATCTACTTACCCATAAAGAATTACCTGATTTTATATCTCAAAGAGGTGGAGTAGCTCTTAAACCTGGAGACGGCATCATTCATAGCTGGCTTAACAGAATGCTTCTCCCTGATACTGTTGGCACAGGTGGAGATAGTCATACAAGATTCCCTCTTGGCATTTCATTTCCTGGAGGCTCAGGCATTGTTGCATTTGCCGCTGCAATAGGATCAATGCCATTAAATATGCCGGAATCTGTGCTGGTTAAATTTAAGGGAGAATTATTACCGGGAATTACTCTTAGAGATTTAGTTAATGCAATCCCTCTCTTCGCAATTAAAAAAGGACTATTAACTGTTGAGAAAGAAAATAAGAAAAATATATTCAACGGGAAAATTATGGAAATTGAGGGATTACCAAACCTAAAACTTGAACAAGCTTTTGAACTTACTGATGCTACTGCAGAACGCTCATGCGCTGGTAGCACAATACTTTTATCCCAAGAAACTGTTCAAGAATATTTAAAAAGCAATATTTGCCTGCTAGAAAAAATGATCGAGAGCAATTATGAAGATTCAAAATCGATTTCAAGAAGAATAAATGATATGAAAAATTGGTTAAAAAAACCATCATTAATTCAACCAGATTCAAACGCTCAGTATGAAGAAATCATTGAAATTGATTTAGCAAAAGTAAAACAACCTATAGTTGCTTGCCCTAATGATCCAGATAATGTAAAAGAAATCACTGATGTTGCAAATACAAATATTGACGAGGTTTTTATAGGTTCTTGCATGACAAATATTGGTCATTACAGGGCAGCTGCAAAAGTTCTTGAAGGAGTACAAAATTTAAAAGCTAAATTATGGATTTGTCCACCAACAAAGATGGATGAAGAAACTCTAAAAGCTGAAGGCTACTATAAGATATTTGAAGATTGTGGTGCAAGATTAGAGTTGCCAGGCTGTTCTTTATGTATGGGAAATCAAGCTAGAGTTGATGAAGGTTCTGTAGTATTTTCTACCAGTACAAGAAATTTTGACAATAGACTTGGCAAGAATGCGCAAGTATTTTTAGGGAGCGCAGAATTGGCAGCAGTTTGTGCACTGGTTGGAAAAATACCTGAAATAGAAGAATATCAGGATATTACTAAAAATAAAATTAATCCATATTCAGATGAACTTTATCGCTATCTTCAATTTGATGAAATACACGATTTCAGCTTGACAAAGTAATCATGGACCATGCCAAACTTTATAAAAGATAATATTCAAAAAACAAGTAATAATTCTTCTCGTAGTATCAAAAAATTATTAAAGCAAAGATCTCTAGTCGTTGCATTTTCGCTCTTATTAACAGGTCTAGGGGCTTCAATTACAAGCATATCTTTTAAAACTGGAATCTATTTTATTAATAATTGGAGATTAGCATTATTAGACCAATTCCCATCAATTGCGGTCTTACCTATTTTTGGAGCTCTAGGAGGAGCTATTGCAGGATATTTGATCAAAAATATAGCACCTGCGGCAAAAGGTTCGGGTGTGAGTCAAATCATGGGTTTCTTAAGACATAAAAAAGTTCCAATGAATTTAAAAGTAGGATTAGTAAAGCTCATATCAGGAATTATTGCGATTGGTAGTGGATTCCCTTTGGGTCCAGAAGGTCCATCAGTTCAAATGGGAGGATCCGTAGCTTGGCAAATGGCCAAGTGGCTAAAAGCTCCTACAGCTTTCAGAAGAGTAATAGTAGCAGCAGGTGGTGGTGCTGGAATAGCTGCAGTATTCAGCGCTCCATTAGGAGGGTTTATCTATGCAATAGAAGAGTTATTAAACTCTGCTAGACCAGTAATTTTATTATTAGTAGTAATTACAACTTTTATTGCAGATTCATCTGCTGATATTATTCAAGCCTTGGGTTTAGATCCTAAAGCAGGAGGCTTTGATTTTAACCTCGGATTTTTGATTCAAAAAGAATATGACCCATCAGTTTTTTTCTTACCTATAGATTTTATTTACTTAGTTTTACTAGGAATAATTATTGGAATATTTGCAGAATTGTACAGCAGATATGTTTTGTTAATGCAAAATCTTGGGAAAAAGTGGTATAAAAATAAATTTGTTTTAAAAATGAGTATCTGTGGACTTATTTTAGGCAGTATCTACTCTTTTTTACCCAGTACATTTCATAATTTAGATGAATTACAGAAAATAATAGCTGAACAAAATACAAGTATTGGAATTGCTTTATTAGCAGTTTTAGTACTATTTATCACGACAGGTTTAGCTGCAGCATCCGGAGCTCCTGGTGGACTATTCTATCCAATGCTTACTTTAGGAGGATCAATCGGCCTAATAATTGGGAGCTGGGTGGAAATTGCTACAGGACATGCACCAAGTACATACATTTTTGCGGGAATGGGAGCTTTCGTAGCAGGATGTTCGCGAACGCCAATAACAGCAATGTTTTTAGCTTTTGCTTTAACAAAAAATTTATTAATAATGAAACCTGTCTTAATCAGCTGCATTGCCAGTTTCTTGGTAGCAAGAGCTTTTAATGAAGAATCAATTTATGAAAGACAAATACAGATAGAATTAGAAGACTAAAAAACTATCTTCAATCAAAAACAGCAGTTTTGCTGTTATAGACGAATACCTGATGATTTAGATGTAATCTAACTGCTCTTGCTAAAGCTATTCTTTCAATATCTCTTCCTTTTCTAATCAAATCATCAACTTCATCCCTATGACTTACATTAACTGTACATTGCTCTATTATAGGGCCTTCATCAAGATCTTCAGTAACATAGTGAGCAGTAGCACCGATTAATTTAACACCTCTCTTCCATGCTCTATGATATGGTTGCCCGCCCTTAAATGCAGGTAAGAAAGAATGATGAATATTTATTATTGAAGAAAACTTTTTTAAAAAAGAGTCACTCAAAATTTGCATATATTTAGCTAATACAACAAGATCAATGTCATATTCTTTTAGTAAATTTAAAAATTGATCTTCAACAATAGTTTTATTAGTTTTAAAGGTATCAATATGTACAAATTTTGCATTAAAGTCATTTGCAATATTTTCAAGATGAGAATGATTTGAAATTATTAAAGGAACTTTCATTTTGAGTTCTCCATTTCTTACTCGCCAAAGTAAATCAATCAAACAATGATTTTGTTTACTCACGAAAATAGCAACATTTGGGATTTCATCAGAATAATTTACATTAAATTGTCCATTTACTTCATCTGCAATTTTTTCAAATTCTTTATAAATTTCATCTCTATTAAAAGATTCATTGTTACTATTCCATTCAATTCGACTAAGAAACAAACCTGCATCTTGATCTGTATGATGATCAGAATGTTTTATGTTGCCACCGTAATTTGAAATCCAACTTGTAAGTAAACTTACAAGGCCAGGACGATCGGGACAAACAATTTTGAATATAATTGAAGGATGTTCCAAAAAATCTTTAACTATTAAATCAAATAAACAAGTATATCTAATATATCAATGAAAAGCTTAAAAGAAAATTTTCAAAAAGCAAACATAGTTATTATTGGATCAGGGATTATTGGAAAATTTAACGCTTTAGAATTATCAGAATTAGGTTTCCAGGTAACGATAATAGATCCAACTCAACTCCAAAATAGTAGTAATGCAGCTTTAGGCTTGATAATGGGCAATATGTATCAAAAAAGAAAGGGCAGAAGCTGGGATCTCAGGAAACAAAGCATTGAATTATGGCCACAATGGATTACGTTCCTACAAAAATTTAATTATGAATTAAATATCGAAAAACCATTAATACAACTAACTACTAATGAAGAAAAGTTTAAAAAATTAGAGAAATTTGTTTATGAAAATAATGATCCAACGTTACTAATTTTAGAAAGAGACTCAATATTAATCAAGAAAATAAATAAAGCCTTCCAAACAAAAAATATAAAAGGAATGATCTCCTTCAAAGATGGAAGAATAAATGCTTTATCGTTACTTCAAACATTAGATAAATATCTAAAACATAAAAAAGTAAATTATTTACAAGGAGAAATAATAAAAATAAAAAAATCAAACAATCAATGGATTTCTACAACAAGGAATAATGAAAATATCAAATCTGACATGGTTATTTTGTGCAATTCACTAAAAGCGATTGATTTAATAGATAGCCGATCTCACAACATCAAATTAAAGCCTGTTTTAGGTCAAGCTATGGAAATTGAGATTAATGATGCAGAAGTTGATTTGTTATCGCTGCCAAAACAATTCAATATAAATGGTATAAATTTAATTCCAAAATTAAAAAATAAGCTAATTATTGGATCAACTGACGAATATAGTACTAAGCCAGGAAAAAATACATTCGAAAAACTCACAAATTTTCTCGATAAAAAACCAAATTGGCTAGAGAAAGGAAAAATTTCTAAAAAGTGGTACGGTATTAGGGCAAAACCAGATGGTGAGCCTTCACCAATAATGAAAAATCTTGAAGATGGACTAATTATATGTACAGGTTTTTATAAAAATGGGATTTTACTGGCTCCCGCTTGTTCTAAATGGGTTGCTAATGAAATTAAAACTTACCTTTACTAATCTTTTGTTTCAGTGAAGTCTGCATCAATTACATCATCTCCACCTTTTTGATTTGAATCACTCTGATCAGGACCGCCTGCTGCGCCAGATGATGGAGGCTGATTGCCTGGTTGCTGATAAACAGATGAACCAACTGCGTAAAGTTCTTGCTGGAGTTCTTCAAGAAGTTTTTTCATTGATTCATAATCTTCTTTTGAAGTTGCTTCTTTTAAAGCATTACTTTTTTCTTCAACTTTGGACTTTGCTGCAGCATCTATTTTGTCTCCTAACTCACCAAGTTGCTTTTCCGTTTGATAGACAAGTGTTTCAGCTTGATTTTTTAAATCAATTTTTTCTCTTTTTTCTTTATCTGCAGATGCATTTGATTCAGCATCTTTTACCATTTTTTCAACTTCATTATCAGATAAAGTAGAAGCACCAGTGATAGAAATACTTTGCTCTTTACCACTTCCTTTATCTTTAGCAGTAACACTAAGGATTCCATTTGCATCGATATCAAATGTAACTTCAATTTGCGGAACTCCTCTTGGTGCTGACGGTATTCCATCCAATTTAAAGGTTCCTAAGCTTTTGTTATCAGAAGCCATTTCTCTTTCACCTTGTAAAACGTGTATTTCAACATTTGTTTGACCGTCTACAGCAGTTGAATATGTTTCAGATTTCTTTGTAGGTACAGTAGTATTACGATTTATCATTTTTGTCATTACTCCGCCAAGAGTCTCTACACCTAGAGAAAGTGGAGTAACGTCAAGCAACAATATATCTTTAACCTCTCCTGCTAAAACTCCTCCCTGAATTGCAGCTCCAACAGCTACTACCTCATCAGGATTAACGGTTTGATTTGGATCTTTACCAATTATTTTTTTCACTAAATCTAGAACAGCAGGTATTCTAGATGAGCCTCCGACCATAACAACTTCATCAATTTCATTAGTAGAAATTTTTGCATCGCTTATAGCTCTCTCAACTGGGGTCTTACACCTATCAATTAAAGAAGCTGCTAATTCCTCGAACTTTGCTCTAGTAAGGTTCAAATCTAAATGTTTTGGTCCTTCAGGCGTGGCTGTAATAAAAGGTAAATTTATCTCACTTTGCGTAGCATTTGAGAGCTCTATTTTTGCTTTTTCTGCAGCTTCAGTCAATCTTTGCAAAGCTTGCTTATCTTGTCTGAGATCAATTCCCTCATTTGATTTAAAAGTACTTGCTAAGTGATCTACGATACATCTATCAAAATCATCACCACCTAAATGTGTATCTCCAGATGTAGATAAGACTTCAGTTACTCCATCACCAGCTTCAATAACTGAGACATCAAATGTTCCTCCCCCTAAGTCAAATACAAGAATTTTTTCATTTTCCTTATCCAAACCATATGCTAAAGCTGCAGCGGTTGGCTCATTTACAATTCTTAGAACTTCTAAACCTGCAATCTTTCCTGCATCTTTTGTAGCTTGTCTCTGAGAGTCATTAAAATAAGCTGGAACAGTAATTACAGCCTGTGTAACCTTTTCACCAAGGTATTTACCCGCATCATCTGCTAACTTTCTTAAAACTTGAGAACTTACCTCTTCAGGGGAAAACTGCTTATCCAATATAGGACATTTTAATTTGACACTAGAACCAGATTTTTCAACAGCATAACTAACTTCTTTAGATTCTTCATTTACTTCATCAACTCTTCTACCAACAAAACGCTTTGCAGAATAAAAAGTATTTTCAGGATTCATAACAGCTTGTCTTTTTGCGATTTGTCCAACAAGCTGATCTTGATTTTTTGTATATGCAACAACTGATGGAGTAGTTCTGAAACCTTCAGCATTTGCTATTACAGTAGGTTTACCACCTTCCATTACAGCGACACAACTATTAGTTGTTCCTAAATCAATTCCTACAACCTTCCCCATGGGTAAATTCTTATATTTAATATTCTCCATAATCGGTCATCAGCGTCATTATTGTTACTCAAAGACGGGGAGTGGTTCCCGAACAGATCGTTATTTTTTAAGAAAAAAATTCTAAACATGATTTCAAGTAAAACATCTTTTATTGCATTAATTGGGAATCCAGTAAGCCATTCTTTATCGCCGATTATGCAAAATGCTGCCTTTAAATATTTAGGCCTAGATTTAATTTATATAGCAATACCTTGTAAAGATAAAGATCTAGAATTAGTTTTGAATACTTTGAAAAAAATTAATTGTAAAGGTCTAAATATTACAATTCCTCATAAAGAAAGAGTATTCAACCTTTGTAGTGAAATTTCACCTATTGCAAGAAAACTGAAAGCAATAAATACTCTAAAGTTAAATTCTGAAAAAGAATGGAGTGCTACTAATACAGATGTAGAAGGATTTATTTATCCGTTAAAGAAATTAAACTTAAAAAAAAAGCAATCTATTGTTCTTGGCTCCGGTGGTGCAGCACGATCTGTAATTCAAGGATTAATAAATTTAAATCTTTCAAAGATTTCAGTTATATCACGAAACAAATCATCACTAAATGAATTAATAAAAAATTTTGAAAATAAAATTAAACTTCAAGGTTTGTTAAGTAATAACAATCAAGCTCAAAATTTAATTGAAGAAGCAGATTTAATTGTAAATACAACACCCGTAGGAATGAAAACAGCAAAATATGAAATGGATGTATTACCATATGGGGATTCTTTTTGGAGATCTCTGAACTCACAAACAATTGTTTATGATTTAATTTATAATCCTTCACCAACTCACTTATTGAAACTTAGCTCCAGCAAAGGATGCATGACTATCGATGGTTTGCAAATGCTTGTTGCTCAAGGAATGAAATCATTATCATTTTGGACAAATGGATTAGAAGTACCTTTTAATATTATGAATGAAGCAATCAAAAATGATCTTTAAATAAATAATGCTAATTTTCAAGGAAATGCACATCATGATGTATCGTTGAATATGAACAGACGCTCATCACATAAATTTATGAGCCAAAGACCTTGTCTGAAACTATGAAAGATCAACAATTTTATTACGAAACAATGTATATCCTCCGCCCAGATATTGCGGAAGATGAAGTAACTAATCACATTGATAAATACAATAAGCTTTTAGAAGAATTTGGCGGTACCATCCTTGATAGTCAAATGAGAGGTAAAAGAAGATTAGCTTATCAAATAGCAAAACATAGAGAAGGTATTTACGTCCAATTAAGTCATCAAGGCGATGGACAACATATTTTCAAAATTGAAAAAGCAATGAGACTTAGTGAAGACGTTATAAGATATATGACCGTTAAACAAGTAGGACCTTTGCCAACTCCAAGAGCTTCTGCTAAGAGTTCAACTCAATCAAATGATAAAGAGAATTCAGAATCTAAAGTCGAATCTAAGGAAAAACAACCAGTTGTAAGCACAGATACTTCAACTTCGGGAAAAGATGATGCTGAAACCAAAGGAAATGCAGAATCTTAAAATATTAATCTCTTGTTTTTGAATTTAACTCAGCCCATATTTTATTAGACATACCCCACATATAAATAAAGCCTTCTGCTAAAGAATGATTAAAAACATCATCATTACTGTAGGTTGCCAAATCTTCCCTGTAAAGTGAATTATTTGCAGACATTCTCCCAATTACTATAGCGTTACCCTTATGAAGTCTAATCTTTACTCTTCCATTCACTGAAGTTTGAGTCGATGAAATAAATGCATCTAAACTATCTTTAAGAGGTCCAAACCAAAAACCTTGATATACTAATTGACCCCATTTTTTTTCCACTATTCCTTTAAAGTCGATGACATCAGGATTTAATGTAATACTCTCTAATTCTTTGTGAGCTTTGATTAAAAGTGAGAGACCAGGTGTTTCATAAATCTCTCTACTTTTAATACCTACTACTCGATCCTCAATCATATCTATTCTTCCAAAACCGTGCGCACCTGAAAGATCGTTTGCTTTTTGAATAATCTCTACTGGAGTTAAAAATTCATCATTAATTGCAACTGGAAACCCATTTTTGAAGACAATTTCTATATCTTGCGGGGAATCAGGTGTATTATCAATTGACGATGTCATCGCAAATATATCTTCAGGTGCTTCTTGCATTGGATCTTCTAAAATCCCCGCTTCAACACTCCTACCAAGTAAGTTAAGATCTATTGAATATGGTGATTTTTTTGATACTGGTGCAGGAATACCAAATTTTTCTCCATACACTATTGCCTCTTCCCTACTCATATTCCACTCCCTTGCAGGAGTAATTATTTTTAAATCAGGGCCTAAAGCATTAATTGCTAAATCAAATCGAACTTGATCATTGCCTTTACCCGTGCATCCATGAGCTACTGCATCAGCATTAATCTCTCGAGCAATCTTTACAAGATTTTCAGCGATTAAAGGCCTTGCAAGAGCTGTAGATAATGGATATTTATCTAAATATAGTCCGTTTGCTCTAATAGCTGGAAAAGCATATCTCTCAACAAAACTATTAACTAAATTACCCACGATTGATTGAGATGCGCCAGAATTTAAAGCTTTTTGCCTAATAAGTTCTAAATCCTCTCCTTGTCCAAGATCTGCTACAAAAGTAATCACATCTGAAATTCCATATTCATTCTTTAGGTATGGAATACAAACGCTCGTATCTACCCCACCAGAATAGGCTAGTACAACTTTTTTTACCTGCTGCATCTAAATTTGCTCCATAAATTTAAATTTTTTGTCGTAATTAAGAATTTGAAAACTTATTAAAAACTAATATTATTGTAACTAAAAGAGCTGGACCAAAAACCAATAACAAGAGGAGAAAGTTATTAATTATTAAAACATCGGGATTCAAATATCCAATGAGTTTAAATAATCCAGACAGAAACAATGAAATTAGCCAGATAAAAAAGTATTTTAAATTTGATTTATCAAACAAAGTTTTTAGTATGCATCATTGTGTACTATCTTATATATAGAACATAAACTTTAATGGACTCAAATAAACTAAAACTTAGATTAGATGATATTTCTGAAGTCAACCCTGCTTTAACTTGCTACCACAGAGATGATCCAGCTCCTGTTTTGCCCTTAAGAGATGAACCTGATCTGCTATCTTGGCTTGAAAATACAGGAAGGCTTATCGCAGAAAAAGAAGGAGATTCACAAGAAATTAGTACAATAGAAGAAGAAGAACTTTCAGCGCTAATGGGAGAAAAAGAAGATTATAAGACTGAAGAAGAGCCTTCAGAAGATGATTGGGAAGATTAAAAAATTTAACTTTAAATCGTTAGTAATTTTAAATACTTTTGCCCTAATAGTTACATCGTATTTTTTTAATAATTTTCTTCTTATAGGAGTTTTTACATTATTTTTTTTTATTTCTTTATTAACAACAAAGAATGGTCTAGAAATAATTAGAAAATTAAATTTACTTCAAAATATTAGAACAGAAGGTCCCGCTAATCACTATAAAAAAAATGATACCCCAACGATGGGTGGAATCTTAATGATAGTCCCTTTTTTAATTTTTCTTTTGATAATAACTATAAATTTAGGTTCTCTAAAATTATTTCTTTTATTACTGTCTATTTCTGGATTTTTCATTATAGGGTTTTTAGATGATTATTTAAGTATTAAAAACAAAGAAAATACAGGGTTAAGAACAAAAGAAAAATTTATTCTACAAAGTATCATCTCAATGATTTTTTTATTGTTAGCCTATGAAAAAAATTTAATAAATCCATTAATAACAGTATCTGACTCTTGGGGAATAAATATGAATATATTTATATTGCCAATTTCTTTTTTAGTACTAGTTGGTATGAGTAATTCAGTAAATTTGACTGATGGACTTGATGGATTAGCAGCTGGATGCAGTGGGATTGTCTTTTATGGATTAGGGACAGAAATTTTAATGAAAGAACAGCAGGAACTTTTTGTTTTTAGTATTCTTTGTTATTCAATGTCTGGAATATGCTTAGGATTTCTCAATTACAATAGTTATCCTGCAAAAATATTTATGGGTGACACTGGATCTCTAAGTATTGGTGCAATACTGAGTTCTATAGCATTATTAACCGATAGCGTTTTTACATTATCTATTTTCTCAGGAATATTTATTATTGAATCATTATCAGTAATGGTTCAAGTAGGTTTTTTTAAAATTACAAAAAAATTATTTCGCAGAGGTAAACGCATATTTTTAATGGCTCCACTGCACCACCATTTTGAACTTCAAGGAGTTAAGGAACAAAAAATAGTTGAAAATTTTTGGAAAATCAACATTTTACTAGTAATTTTAGGTATAGTTTTAAAAATCAATCTTTAAGAAATTTGTTATGAATTTTTTTACATGGAAAGATAATGGATTAACAAGTGACTGCTCAAGTCTTGATGCAATGGCATCACGATTCGAAGAAACTGCTAACTTAATGAAAAAACTATCTAAAAAAGGTTTCAAACTAAAGAAAACTCAAAATAATCAGCTAATTCTTCACCCTGATCCTAAAGTATTTGATCAATGGGGTTTTATTAGTGAAGAACTTCCTTTTAAACAACTCTGTTTAATATCAGATGAGGAATAACTTTTTGACCTTGAAAACTCTTCTGAAAGTATTGATAAATAATTGCGTACATGAGTGTTCCAACTAAAGTGCCTATTAACGCCTTCGATACCATTTCTGCTCCATAATTTCCACTGATTATTATTAGATATCCCTTTTTCAAGAATAACTTTCAACTCATTAATATCAGTAACATCTACTAAAAGTCCATTTTCACATTTTGAGCGAATTTCTTTTGGTCCTCCATCATTTGTTGATATTATTGGTAAACCACATGAAGAAGCTTCTAGAAGTGTTAAACCAAAGGGCTCCGTCAAAGCTGGATTTACAAATACACCCCCTCTGCTAGCAGCCCATCTATATAAAGCAGGAATCTGACTTGGAAGATGCTTTTTTGGATAAGCTACCTTTCCATACAAGTTATATTTATCAATCGTTTCAAAAATTTTATTAAAAACATCTTTTTGTTGAGGATCAAGTTTTGAGGTACTATCTCGACAACCCAAAATCAAAATTAAATTAGCTTTTCTTTTTAATTTTTCTGATCTGCCATATGCCTCAATCAAAGAAGGAATATTTTTTCTTCGTACAGCTCTAGAAATATTTAATAATGGAGGTTTAGTAGAATCCTTGAGAAAAGGTTGCATCATATTATCAATTTCAGCTGTCTCTGTTGTCGAGTGAATATGGTGAAACTTATTATGATCAACACCAGGAGGAATTACTCTAGCTTTATGAGGTGCAAAAGAAGAATATTGGGAATATTGATAAACTGACTCTTGTTTGGTACTCGTAACAATAATATCTGCGGACTTTAACGCTTTTTCTTCTGCCTCAATTCTTTTACTTATTGCATAAAGCTTTTCTATTTGATTAGTTTTTAAACCAGTATCAAGCAATTTCCTTTTTTTCTCTCGTCCTAAAGAATGGCCAGTAAAAATTAGTGGAATATTTAAGGATTTACTTAGTTTAACTCCTACATACCCAGCATCTGCATAATGTGCATGAATAAAATTAGGCTTTTTATTTTTTTGATAATAAGAGATAAGTCTTTCAGTTAAATGATCTAAATAAGGCCAAAGTAATTCCTTTCTTAAATATTTATTTGGTCCAAATTTGAATCTTAATATTCTAACTCCAGGTTCTACAAATTCTTCTTCTTGAGAATATTCATCATCTACTTTAGGATCATTAACTAAACGAGTCACTAAATCTACTTGATCAACTTCTGAAGTGTTAGCCAAACTTTTAACTAACTCTAAAACATATTGTGTTTGTCCTCCTGTATCTGCATCTCTGCCTAATTCAAGATTTTTAGAGCGAATAAGACCGTGTAAATGTAAATGTAAAAATTTAAACCTCATTCAGCAAATCCTCCGATCAACGGCCTTTAATACAAATAAGCTGAATTTCCAAAGGAAATATTAAGAAAGAATTATGATTTTTATTTTTTTTATACATAAAATTTTAAAAAAATTAGATGGTGACTGGAATAATACCTCTAAAAACAAAACTTTCATTTTACTCAGATAATTAAAAATACAAAGAAATACAACAAATTTTATTTAAGAACTTTTTTAAGATATTTTGCTGTATGACTTGTAGGATGTTTCGCTACATCTTCAGGAATACCTTCTACAATGATTTCGCCACCTTTATCTCCTCCATCAGGTCCTAAATCAATAATCCAATCAGAACATCTAATTACGTCTAAGTTATGTTCGATAACAATCACAGAATTCCCTTTATCTACCAAACGTTGTATCACATCCATTAACTTATGAACGTCATAAAAACTTAAACCTGTAGTTGGTTCATCAATCAGATATAGAGTTTTTCCAGTAGCCCTTTTAGATAATTCTGTAGCTAACTTAACTCTTTGAGCCTCTCCTCCAGATAATGTAGGAGCAGGTTGGCCTAATTTGACATATCCTAATCCTACATCTACTAATGTAGATAACCTATCAGCAGCTTGAGGTATTGCAGAAAAAGTTTCTGCAGCTTGTTCAACAGTCATCTCTAGGACATCAGATATATTAAACCCTTTGTATTTAACTTGAAGAGTTTCTCGGTTAAATCGAGCTCCTTTACATACTTCACATTGAACATACACATCAGGCAAAAAATTCATTTCAATGACATTAACTCCTTGACCTTTGCACGCTTCGCATCTTCCACCTTTCACATTAAAACTAAACTGCCCAGCCTGGTAACCCCTCGCTTTGGCTTCCACAGTGGCAGTAAATATTTGTCTTATGGGATCAAAGGCACCTGTATAGGTAGCAGGGTTTGATCTTGGTGTTCGCCCTATTGGAGATTGATCAATAACGATAACTTTGTCAATTGCCTTTATACCCTTTAACTCGCCTACCCCCTGAGGAAAAGGGACTTTTAATCCAAGAGAATGACACAAGGCAGGATGTAGTAGTTCATTTATCAAAGTACTTTTCCCACTACCACTGACACCAGTTACAGAAATTAGTCTGCCTAATGGAAATTCTACAGATATATTCTTTAAATTATTTTTTGAACAACTATTTAAAATTAAACTTTTTTTAACAGAGGATCTTCGTTCTTTTGGAGTAGGAATCGACTTCCTACCACTAAGATAAGCCCCAGTTAGTGATCTCTCTGATTTCAAAACATCTTCATATGATCCTTTAGCAATAATTTCCCCACCGTAAATACCTGCACCTGGACCAATATCTACTAAATAATCTGCAGATTTCATAGTATCTTCGTCATGTTCAACAACAACTAAAGTATTGCCAAGGTCTCTTAAGCTTTTTAATGTTTCTAATAATCTATCATTATCTCTCTGATGTAAACCTATACTTGGTTCATCTAAGACATAAAGAACACCAGTGAGGCCAGCACCTATTTGCGTAGCTAATCTAATACGCTGAGCTTCTCCGCCAGACAAAGTCATGGCAGGTCTATCTAAAGTTAAATAATCTAAACCAACATTAATTAAAAACTTCAAACGTAAACGAATCTCTTTTAACACCAATTCACCTATCTGCTTTTGTTTTTCTGATAAAGATATATTTTCCTTCTTCGTCTTACCTAATCCCATGATGCGTTCTATTTGAGTTAAAGTTTCAGAAACGCTTATTGAAGTTAAATCAGTAATATTATATGGGCCAAGTTTAACTGCCAAAGCCTCAGGTCTCAATCTTTTACCAGAACATGTCTTACAGGGGACTAATTCTAAGTACTTTTCTAATTTTTGTTTTACTGATTCTCCATTAGCTTCATTCAATTGCCTTTCTAATATCGGTAGAATTCCTTCAAAAGGTCTTTCAAAACCACTAGAAGTTTTAAAACGACTGTCAGCTTGAATTAATATTGGTTTATCTGATCCCAAAAGTAGTACTTTCTTTTGAAAATCACTTAAATCTTTCCAAGGAGTTTTTAATTCAAAACCATACGCCTGACCTACAGAATAAAGTAAAGAGAAGTAATAAGTATTATCTTTTTCACTCCAAGGCGCTATTGCAGCATAAACAGGCAATGTTTGATCAGGTATAACTCTATCGGCAGTAAATTTTTTTAAATAACCAATCCCATGACAGTCTGGACACGCTCCATATGGGCTATTAAAGGAAAATAGTCTAGGAGAAAGTTCTTCTATAATAGAACCATGTACAGGACATGCATAATTTTCTGAATAGAGCTTTTCTCTCTCTAAGTTAGAAGGTAAATTTTCTCCTTTTTTTGGAACAACCTCAACTATTGCTAGGCCATCCCCTCTTTTAAGACAAGTTTGTAGAGAATCATTTAATCTTTCTTGTATTCCTTCCCTTGCAATTAGTCTATCAACTACTACCTCGATATTATGAATTTGATTTTTATCTAATTCAATACTATCAGCAAGTTCTCTTACTTCGCCATTTATTCTTACCCTTGCAAAGCCCTCAGCCGCAAGTCCACTTATTAATTTTGTATGAGTTCCTTTCTTCCCTCTTACTACAGGAGCCAACAATTGGTATCTTGTTCCTTCTGGCAATAAAAGAATTTGATCAACCATTTCATCAATTGTTTGTGGCGCAATTGGAATTCCACAATGATGACAATGCGGTTCACCAGCACGACCAAACAATAATCTTAAGTAATCTTGTATCTCTGTTACTGTTCCAACTGTTGATCGAGGATTATGACTTGTTGATTTTTGATCAATTGAAATAGCGGGGGATAATCCTTCTATATTGTCTACATCTGGTTTATCTACTTGACCTAAAAATTGCCTTGCGTACGCTGAAAGACTTTCAACATATCTTCTTTGACCTTCAGCAAAAATCGTATCAAAGGCTAAAGAGCTTTTACCGCTTCCACTGACTCCTGTAAAAACAATAAATTTATTCCTTGGTAAAGAAAGATCAATATTTTTTAAATTATGCTGACGAGCTCCCCTAATAACAATTGAATTATCTTGATCAAAATTATTATCAGTTTTTATAACCATGTTTAAATCTAATTATGGTTTAAAAAAGTTATTATAGTAGAATTTTTTTTATTTTATGCAGCAGCTTGATCAAGAAGTCTAGAAGCATATTCATTTACTTCGGCAGAACCTCCTCCAATCAGTTCCATTAATTCATGTTTTCTTTGTTTTTTTGTATTTAGTTTTAATATTGAAGTATAAGTTATTCCATCAATAACGTTTTTATTAACTTTAAAATGAGCTAATCCTCCAGCAGCCAAGAAAGGCTGGTGTGTAATACATAAAACCTGTTGATCATTAGAAATTTTTTTAATTAGCTCAACCAATGAAAGTAAAGATTTACCACTTAAACCGTTATCAATTTCATCTAAAAAGAAAGTATTTGGTTTTTTTGAAATACTAGATTTTATAGCTAATAAGAATCTTGACATTTCTCCACCTGAAATAACATTTGATAATGGAGCAAGCTTCTGATCAGGATTAGCAGAAAACAAGAAACTTATATTGTCAATTCCCTCCCCAGAAGGGTTACATTCTAAAAATTGAATTGAAAAATTTGCATTTTCTAATCCTAAATCCCTTAAAATTGAGATTACTGAATCTTGTAACTGTTTAGCAATTTTTTTTCTTTCTATAGATTGAATAAGAAACAAAGAATTTAAATTAGTTTGCAATTTTTTAATTTGATTTTCGATATTAAGAATCTCGTTACCTTTATCGTTTTTTTGAAAATATGCCCTTAATTGATCTCGCTTTTTAATTAATTGAGGTAGATCTAATGAAAAAGTTCTCTGCAAGTTTTTTAAAAAAAATAATCTTTTTTGTATTTCTGAAAGATTAGAATTATCACTATCTATTTCTTGCATATATGAGTTTAAAGCGAAAATTAAATCTTCAACATAAGTTTGAATATCTAATAAATTTTCTCTAAACTTTTGAATTTTTAAATCAAACTCTGCTGTTTTATTTAAATTTTTTATTGATTGATTTATCAAAGAAGCTATTGATGGTTCATCATAACTGAAATTATTTAAGTTTTTTAAAGATGATTGAACTGAATTATTTATTTCAAGATTATTTACAAGTTTATTTTCTATTAACTCTAATTCTATGATTTCCTGACTAGACTCTAAATTAGCTTCCTCTAGAGTTTTCAATATTTGCTTAGTTATTAAGTTATTTTCCTCTTGCTTCTTAGAGGATTCCATTTTTTCATTCATCAATCCTTTTAAAGCCTGACTTTCAGCCCATATATTTTTAATCTTCGCACTTGTATCTCTCAATTCTTGCGAACATAAATCATCAATAATTAATCTTCTTTTATCTTGAGAATCAAATATAAAAGTATCTGATTGACCTGCAAAATCAATTAATAATTGTCCAAGTTCTTCTAATAATTTTTTATTTATTAAAAAATTATTAAGACTAAATTTAGATAAAATTTTATTATTTTTTCTATAGGATATTCTTTTGATATTTAGAACTGAACTGCTTTTAAAACCATTACTAATTAACCAGTTATTTACTTGAGAGGAAGAAGAAAATTTGGCCTCAATAACACAATCATCTTTTCCTGGACGTATTAAGTGCTTTAAAGGTATATTAGTTCCACCAAATAAAGCATTTAAGGAATCAAGAATTAGTGATTTTCCTGAACCAGAATCCCCAGTAATGATGTTCAAACCTTTTTCGAAATTAATTTCTATAATCTCTATTAAGGCAATATTCTCTATCTTTAATTGTATGAGCATAATAAATCTTCCATATAAAAAAATTAACTTCTTTTTTAAAAAAATAAAGGTTTTAAATATATAAAGTTATGAAAGAAGATTTTACTGATTTTATTGAGGTATCTGGATTGTTGAATTACGATCCAGAAACAATATCTAAAATTTACAGAAAGAACCCAAAAAGACTTTTAAAAAGACTTTGGCAAACACTCATACCTATTTTTGCCTATTTATTTTCTATTGGTTGGGATAAATTTACTGGTAGATTAAAAAACGAAGAAAAAGCAAGATTTAGAGCAAAAGAATTAACAAATTTATTAGTAGAACTTGGTCCAGCATTTGTCAAAGCCGGACAAGCTTTATCAACAAGACCAGATATCATTCCAGGGATTCTTCTTGAAGAATTATCCGAATTGCAAGATCAACTACCAGGATTTGACGGAGATAAAGCGATGGAATTAATAGAAGAAGATTTAGGATCCAAAATAAATGAAATTTTTTTAGAAATTGATAAAGAGCCAATTTCTGCTGCCTCTCTTGGACAAGTACATAAAGCTAAATTAAATAATGAAGAAGTTGTTGCAGTTAAAGTCCAGCGACCAGGATTGAGAGAACAAATTACCTTGGATCTTTACATAGTAAGAAATATTGCAAATTGGCTAAAAAATAATATTGGATTGATAAGAAGCGATCTTGTGGCATTGATTGACGAATTAGGTAAAAGAGTTTTTGAAGAGATGGATTACTTAAACGAAGCTGAGAATGCAGAAAAGTTTAGAAATATGCATAAACATAACCAAATGATTGCAGTACCAAAAATTTACAAAGAAATAACTTCAAGAAGAGTTTTAACAATGGAATGGATTAACGGCACAAAATTGACTAATTTAGAAGATGTCAAAAAATTAGGAATTGATCCTAATAGGATGATCGATGTAGGAGTTCAGTGCAGTTTAGAACAGCTTTTAGAGCATGGTTTTTTTCACGCAGACCCGCATCCTGGTAATTTATTAGCCTTGAAAGATGGCAGATTATGTTATTTAGATTTTGGAATGATGAGCGAAGTTTCCAGAGACTCAAGATCTGGTTTAATTCAAGCAGTAGTACATTTAGTAAACAAAAACTTCGATAAATTATCTCAAGATTTTGTAAAATTGGGATTTTTATCTGAAGAAGTTAATCTTGAGCCAATTGTTCCCGCATTTCAAGATGTTTTCATTAACGCTGTTGAAAAAGGAGTTTCAAAAATGGATTTCAAGACTGTTACAGATGACATGTCAGGAGTGATGTATAAATTTCCATTCAAATTACCTCCATATTATGCACTTATAATTAGGTCATTACTAACATTAGAAGGTATTGCTTTAAGTGTAGACCCAAATTTTAAAATTTTAGGAGCAGCTTATCCATATTTTGCGCGGAGATTAATGGAAGACCCTGATCCACAATTAAGAGAAAGTTTGAAAGAGATGCTATTTGATGAGAAACAATTCAAATGGGATCGCTTGGAAGATCTTCTCGCTAATGCCGCAAAGCAGACAAATCTAGATTTGGAAAAACTTTTAGATGAAGTCATAAATCTTCTCTTTTCTCCAAATGGAGGATTCCTAAGAAATGAAATAATTGAAGGATTAACAAATCAAATTGATTTACTAAGTCTTAAAATGCTGAAAAATTTAAATAACTTTCTTCCTAACTCAATTAAATTAAATATTTCTAATGAAAATAACAACTTAAGTGATCTTGTAATGTATGTGGAACCATTAAGAAACTTTTTAGAAATTTTACAAAATGTACCTGGATATTCTATTGATATCTTTTTAAAAAGAGTTCCTCGACTAATAAATGAGCCTTATACGAAAGAAATGGGTATAAAAATTGCTAAGAAAGTAACTGAAAAAGGAGTTGTTAGACTCGTAAAGATTGCTGCCGGTGCAAATATATAATGAAATTTAGTAAATATCTAATAATAAAATTATTTTTTATTTTTATAAGTTCTCAATTTCTTTTTAACGTTTCAAAAGCTAATGCTGCAGAAGAAATCAAAATTACATACAGCATTTTTTCTAGAACAATTAAAGTAAATTCATTAAAAACTTTTGCTCAAGGAGGTAATTCAACAAAAAAATTAAAAAGAATTTTAAGAGCAACTGGATCTAAAGATAAAGAAATTAGATCGGTATTAAATAAAAATTTTGAGATCCCTATTACGATTGCAAGTAAATTGGTAAATTCAGAAATAGGTAATGTTTTTTTAACAAGACTTTCATCGGTAATTCACACTCCAAGAGCAGATGATGAAAAGACAGGTATGCTAGCCCTTAGGGCAAGTGTAATTCAAGGTATTAAAATAGGAAATGGAAAAATAAATATGATAAATTTTTTTGAAGGATATCCAACTAAAACAATTATTTTAGATGTCAACGCTTTAAGCAAAGTTATGAATAAAGTAGAATCCATTTCAGAACTATTAAACTTTTTTACAGATTCTCCTATAGAAAAAATCAAAACAAATTAAATAGCCATGGTGTTTTTAAATAAAATCAAGAATAAATTAGGTATCAATTACAGAAAAAAAAGATGGCCAGGTCTAATTGATGCTTATAAACAATATCTTCCAGTTACAAAAAAAACTCCTATCATCTCACTAAACGAAGGAAATACACCACTAATTTTTAGTGACTCGATTAGCAAACTAATCGGAAATGATACAAAAGTTTTTCTTAAATATGATGGTCTAAACCCAACAGGATCTTTTAAAGACCGGGGAATGACGATGGCCATAAGTAAAGCAAAAGAAGAGGGACGTGAAGCTGTAATTTGTGCAAGCACTGGTAACACTTCTGCAGCAGCAGCAGCATATGCTTCTAGAGGAGGATTAAAACCTTACGTTTTAATCCCTGAGGGATTTGTTGCACAAGGAAAGCTTGCACAAGCTTTGATGTATGGTGCTGAAATAATATCTATTAATGGAAACTTTGATAAAGCTTTAGAAATTGTAAGAGATTTATCTGCGATACATCCAATAGAACTTGTTAATTCTGTTAATCCATATCGAATACAAGGTCAAAAAACAGCAGCTTTTGAAATTGTTGATGACTTAGGTTTTGCACCTGATTGGCTTTGTATTCCAATGGGAAATGCGGGAAATATAACAGCTTATTGGATGGGTTTTAAAGAATATTCAACAGTAAAAAGAAATTTAAAATTACCACTTATGATGGGTTTTCAATCTGAAGGTTCTGCCCCGTTAGTAAAAAATATAGTAGTCAAAAATCCAGAAACAATTGCAACTGCGATTCGAATTGGAAATCCAGTTAATAGAGAAAAAGCAAAAATAGTGAGAAAAGAAAGTAAAGGAGACTTTCAGTCAGTCTCTGATGAAGAAATAATTAATGCTTATAAAGTTCTGGCCAAAGAAGGAGTTTTTTGTGAACCTGCTAGTGCAGCATCAATTGCTGGACTCATTAAAAATAAGAATAGAATACAAAAAGAATCAACCATCGTTTGTGTTCTTACAGGCAATGGATTAAAGGACCCTGATTGTGCTATTGAAAATAACGATGCGATTTTTAGGAAAAATGTTGAACCTTCATTAAAAAATATTACTAAAATCTTAGGATATTAAAATCCAAAAAAAATAGTGTCTGTGGAAATCAATTGAAAACAAATTTTTTTTGTTGAAAAGTTTATAAGAAATAATTTTTTTTGTTGAATAGATTAAAGGTTTTAGCGTGAATGAAAATTTTTTCAACAAATAACAAATTTTTTCCACCTATTTAAATCTTTATAAAAAGAGTGATTTAGGAACTAAATTTTTATATTCCACAAT